>DVOO01000028.1 GCA_018713515.1 Candidatus Scatomonas pullistercoris | reverse complement strand
CAGCGAATTATTGATTACATCGAGAATAACCACAACGTTATCCGAGTGATTGAGAACAAGGCAATCTAACGGCTTGCCTATTCAACACAAAGGAAAATCTAATGTTGTGCATAAATAAACGGCTCTACAGGTCCCACGGGTCCTGCCGGAGCCACGGGAGTAACCGGCCCCACGGGCCCTGCCGGAGCCACGGGAGTAACCGGCCCCACCGGTACAGCGGAGGCCACAGAAATGTTTTCGGCATACTCAACGCCGCCGGCTTCAGGCTCTAACAACAACCCGCTGGAATTTGACCAGAACGCGGAAAGCGTGGGAACGGGGATTACGCACACGGCCGGCAGCAGTGACTTTACCGTCACAGCCCCGGGACTGTATACGGCAGCATTTCATACCAATGCGGCTCCGGCTTCCGGCGTCAATTTCCCGCTGACCGTCACACTGCTGCTTCAGCAGAACGGTACCGCCGTTCCCGGCGCGGCAGCACAGCATACCTTCCACACTTCTGCGGATAATGCGACCCTGTCTTTCAGTTTTCCGCTTCAGATATCGTCAACACCCAGCGTCCTGCGGGTGATGGCTCAGGGCGGAAACTTTTTATACAGCGCGGCATCCTTTTCCCTGTATAAAATCGGGTAACCGCGCAGAAGGTAAAACCATCTGAAAAGCCGGAGGCTCCGTCTGTTTCCAGACCGGGGCCTCCGGCAGATTCTAGAACTCCAGCAGATCCCGGATATTTTCATCCGGTACCTCCATGGGGTAATGATTATCAAAGCATGCCCGGCAGATGGGAAGTCCCTGGACCATGTCCTCCAGTTCATCGATGGGCAGATACCCGAGAGAATCGGCTCCGATCAGCTGCCGGATCTCCTCCGTTGAATGAGAAGAGGCAATCAGCTGCTGATTGGACGGAACGTCTGTTCCAAAATAGCAGGGGTACAGGAAGGGAGGGGAGCTGATCCGCACATGTACCTCTGTAGCGCCGGCTGCCTTCATCATCCGGATCAGATTGGCCATGGTCGTTCCGCGCACGATGGAATCGTCCACCAGTACGATCCGTTTTCCCCTGACCACGGATTCCAGCACGCTCAGCTTGATTTTGACGCTGGATTCCCGTTCCTTCTGGCTGGGCTTGATGAATGTGCGCCCGATGTAGCTGTTTTTGTGAAAAGCAAAGGCGAAGGGGATCCCGGCTTCTTCTGCGTATCCCTTTGCGGCGGTGATGCCGGAATCCGGAACGCCGGCAACCAGATCCGCCTCCACGGGATAGTTCCTGGCCAGGGAAGCGCCCGCGCGGATTCTGGCGTCATAGATCCGGATACCGTCCATGCAGCTGTCCAGCCTCGCAAAATATATATATTCAAAAATACAGTGGGCGCAGGAGACGGGTTTTTCCGGAAGAAACTGAGAATGCATTTCTCCGTCCTTTGTAATGGTCACAATCTCCCCCGGCTTAACATCCCGTATAAATTCCGCGCCGATGGAGGTAAGGGCGCAGCTTTCCGAGGCGATAATAAAAGAATTGTCCCTCTTTCCAATACAGAGAGGCTTCAGGCCGTAGGGGTCCCGGACGCCGACCAGCTTCCGGGGGCTCATGAGAACGAGACCGTAGGCGCCGCGGATCTTTTTCATGGCCCGGAGAACTGCCTCCTCCACCGTGGCGGATTTTACACGCTCCTGGGCAATGCAGTATGCGATCACTTCAGAGTCGATGGAGGTATGAAAAATAGCGCCGCCGTATTCCATCTGTTCCCGGAGTTCCCGGGCATTGACCAGGTTGCCGTTGTGGGCCAGAGCCAGAGAACCCTTGATATAGTTCAGCACCAGAGGCTGCGCGTTATTGACACTGGTGGAGCCGGATGTGGAATACCGGACATGTCCGATGCCGATGTTTCCTTTCAGGCTGTGAAGGGTATCTTCTTTAAAAACCTCATTGACCAGGCCCAGACCCTTGTGAGACAGTACACGCCCCTTAGGCCCTGCTGTATCGGATACGGCGATCCCGCAGGATTCCTGCCCTCTGTGCTGCAGGGCTTCCAGACCGTAATAAATCGAGCTGCTTACCTCTCTGCCGTCCAGATCGTAAATTCCAAATACGCCGCACTCTTCTCTGAGCCCGGTCTCGAAATGATTATAAGTCCCGTGATTTTCTGCCGTGTGCATAATGTACTCCTTTCTGGCGTTTATTATAGCGGGCTTTGCGCCGGGAAACAAGAAAAAAATAAAAAACAGGCCGCAGGACAGAGAGGTTTCCTCTCTGCTGCGGCCTTGCAGCTCCCCGGAACAGAACGTCAGTCGTGACGGTCTTCACTCCATTTTATAAAATTTCCCGTACCGGCGTCAATCTCAAATTCATATTCTATGTTGTTATAGTGGATTTCCCCCTCGTAAATCACAAAACCATCGTCGTGATCCAGCTCCAGCTCGATGTTTGCATCCGTTGCGCCGGGAACCCGCGCCAGAGCCATCTGTCTGGCCTCCTCATAGGAGAGAGAGCCTTTGTTCTGGTTCGGTTCTCCTGAGACAGAAGCCGAGGGAGAGGGCGAGGCGGACGGTGTGGGCTCCGGGGTGCCGGAGGGGACAGCTTCTTCGGAAGTGTCCGTGGAAGAGGCGGAGACAGCTCCTGTATTCAGTTCTTTTTTGATAATTGAGCCATCGGATGCCAGAATCTCATAATAGCCCTCCGTCTGCGAACCGTCCTGGCATGTAAATTCTATTTCATAATAAACCATGCCGTTGTTCTCATCTCTGGAGACGTAAAGACGTGAAAGCTCATCTTCTGTGAAACCTGCGTCCGCCAAAGCGATTTCCGCAGCCCGGTTGTTCCCGATATCTGCAGTCTGGGAGGATGTGTCCTGTGCCGGACCGGAATCGGATGTGCCGCATCCGGCCAGCAGAAGCAGCCACACTGCGCTGAACACGGATAAGAATGTTTTTTTCATAGATGTATCCCTCCTGATCGGTGTGTGAAAGTATACAGGCAGAAAAATTTTTTTCCCGTTTTATTGTACCGTCTGAAGATTAAAAGAAGATTAAAGCCCGGCGGAATCGCTGTCCTTTTTCTGTAACAGAGGCAGGAAAAAAGTGAACCTGCTGCCTTTCCCCGGAGAGCTCTCCGCGCTGACGCCGCCGCCGTGGGCCTTTGCGATCCACTGAACCATGGAAAGGCCAAGACCCGAATGACCGGAGTCTGTCCGGGAGTTGTCGGCTCTGTAAAACCGTTCAAACACATGGGGAAGATCTTCCGGAGCAATACCGATGCCGTCGTCCGCTACGCATCCCACAGCCATGCCGTCCTGGCAGGAGAGTTCCACGGAAATATGTCCGCAGGGCCGGCTGTAGCTGACGGCATTGGAGAGCAGATTATTCAGCATACGAATGTACAGAGTTTCATCCGCCTCGGCCAGGATTCCCTCCTGGATTCTGGCCGTAAGCGTGAGACCGCGGGCCCCGGCCAGCTCAGCCTGTTCTTCCACTGTAATCTGCGTCAGCTCGCTTAAGGACAGCCGCTCAAGATGCAGGGGCTGCCGTCCCTGATCGGCCCGCGAAAGCAGGAGCAGCTGAGAAATCAGACGGGCCATGTCCGATGCCTTTTTCTGGATGACCTGGATTTCCTGCCGTTCTTTTTCGGTAAGATTATCCCCTTCCAGCATGGCGCCGCACTGATTCAGGATGACCGTAAGCGGTGTGCGCAGCTCATGGGAAACATCGGAGGTAAACTGTTTTTCGCGCTGGAAGGCCGTTTCCAGTTCTGCAAGAAGGCTGTCAAAGGTTCCGGCCAGCTGATAAATTTCATCCCGCCCCTGTCCCAGGGCTACGCGCCGGGACAGATCCGCATCGTTCCGGATCTTCTGGACCGTCTCGGTGATCTGGCGTACGGGAAGCAGGGTTCTGCGGGTCATGCGGTATACCAGGAAAGCCGTGACGGCAACCAGCAGAGGGAGAATAACCAGGGCCAGACGGAGGATAAAGGCCGTGCTGTTTTCCGCATCGGCCACTGAGACGACACCGCGGATATAAACTGTGCCGTAGGGCTCCAGGTCGAATAAAGCATCGTACATATACCAGTCCGTATCTGCAGCGGAGAGCATGCGTACCTGGCCGTCACGCAGAGCTTCTCCGGAATTAAAACCGTAGGGTACGCGTCCGTACAGAAAGGTTCCCTCTTCGCTGTAGACAGAGAGGTAGACACCGCCCTCCAGATCGTAGAAATCTGAATCGATTTCAAGACGGTCCCTGTCCGGTGTAATATCATCGATACTGCGGTGCACCTGCTCCCGGAGAACTGTCTGCACGGAAGCAAGCATTTCCTGACGGCTCAGGGAGATCAGAATTCCCAGCGCCGTTACAGTCACCAGAGCCATAAGGGCTGTATACAGAACGGTAAGTTTTATTTTCAGAGGCCACTTTTTCATGGCTCCTCCTTTAACACATATCCGGCTCCGCGGACGGTATGGATGAGTTTCGGTTCCCGGCCGTCGTCCAGTTTTTTCCGCAGATACCGGATATAGACATCGATGACGTTAGATGCGCCGGTGTAATCATAGTTCCAGATATGCTGCTCCAGTTTGTCTCTGGAGAGTACAATCCCCTGATTCTGCATCATATACCGAAGCAGAGAGAATTCCTTGCCGGACAGAGAGATCTCTTCACCGCCCCGGAAAACTTTGTGGGTGTCCAGGTGCAGCTCCAGATCGGAGACCCGGTAAACGGTGCGGGGCGTCTTGTCCGGCTTCCGGAGCAGCACGCGGATCCGGGCCAGGAGTTCTTCAAAGGCAAAAGGCTTTACCAGATAATCATTGGCTCCCGCGTCCAGACCGGCAACCCGGTCCTCAACGCTGTCCCGGGCTGTAAGAAGAAGAACGGGAAGAGCGGATCCCCTCTCCCGTATTTTTTTCAGCACGGTCAGACCGTCCATAACCGGCATCATAATATCCAGTATCAGGGCATCGTATTCGGCTCCGTCCAGATAATCCAGGACATCCTGTCCGTTCCGGCAGGAATCCACGCTGTAATGCTCGGCTTTCAGGCGCTCGGCCAGAATCCGGTTCAGATCTTTTTCATCTTCAGCGATCAGTATGCGCATGGCAGCCTCCTTCCGCTTTTTCTGTTTATTGTACTAAAAAACAGAAGATAAAACAATGTGTATCCGCAGAAAGAGGGACAGGTTTTAAAAACGGTAAAAAACAGCAAAAAACATTTGAAACCCCTGCAGTAATAGTATATAATAAAATCCGTATTTGTATTTTTAGAGAAATTTCTCATTGATTGTCAAAAGAAAGCAGGAGGGAAGCTAAATGTCGGTAAAATACGTGTTTGTCACAGGCGGAGTGGTGTCAGGTCTTGGAAAGGGAATTACGGCCGCGTCCCTGGGCAGGCTTCTGAAGGCCAGAGGCTATCAGGTAACCATGCAGAAGTTTGATCCCTATATCAATATTGATCCGGGAACCATGAATCCGATTCAGCACGGCGAAGTATTTGTAACGGATGACGGCACAGAGACAGATCTGGATCTGGGGCACTATGAGCGTTTTATCGATGAAAGCCTGGACAAGAACTCCAATGTGACCACGGGAAAGGTGTACTGGTCTGTACTGCAGAAGGAGCGCCACGGAGATTTCGGAGGAGGAACAGTCCAGGTTATCCCTCATATTACCAACGAAATCAAGAGCCGCTTTTACCGCGGAAAGAGTGTGGATGAAGACCGCATCGCCATTATCGAGGTGGGCGGCACCGTCGGAGATATTGAGAGCCAGCCGTTTCTGGAATCCATCCGGCAGTTTCAGCACGATGTGGGAAGGGATAACGCGATTCTGATCCATGTCACCCTGATTCCCTACATTAAAGCTTCCGGAGAACTGAAAACAAAGCCCACCCAGGCCAGCGTAAAGGAGCTGCAGGGCATGGGAATCCAGCCGGATGTGATTGTGTGCCGTTCTGAACATCCCCTTTCCCAGGAGCTGAAGGATAAGATCGCCCTGTTCTGCAATGTGCCCTGTTCCCATGTGCTGCAGAATCTGGATGTGGAATATCTGTATGAGGCGCCCCTGGCCATGGAGAAGGAGAATCTGGCCAAGGTTGTTCTGGAATGCCTGAAGCTCCCCTGTCCGGATCCGGATCTTTCCGAGTGGACTTCTATGGTGGAGGATCTGCGCAGCGCCGATAAGGATGTGACCATCGCTCTGGTAGGAAAATATATCTCCCTGCATGACGCTTACTTAAGTGTGGTGGAGGCGTTGAAACACGGGGGAATTCCCAATCATGCCAATGTGCATATTGAGTGGATCGACTCTGAGACGGTCAGCGATTCCAATGTGGCGGAGCTTTTGAAGAATGTGGATGGACTGCTGGTGCCCGGCGGGTTCGGGAGCCGGGGAATCGAGGGGAAGATCAC
This sequence comes from Candidatus Scatomonas pullistercoris, assembly GCA_018713515.1. GTDB lineage: Bacteria > Bacillota > Clostridia > Lachnospirales > Lachnospiraceae > Scatomonas > Scatomonas pullistercoris. The sequence goes on along the minus strand of DVOO01000028.1, from coordinate 35,017 downwards.
GGCTATCCGGTACGCCCGCGAGAATCAGATTCCCTTCCTGGGACTGTGCCTCGGCATGCAGCTGGCCATTGTAGAATTCGCCCGGGATGTGGTGGGATACCACGATGCTCACAGCATTGAGCTGAATCCCAACACCATGCATCCGGTGATCGCTCTGATGCCGGATCAGAACGGTGTGGAGGATATCGGAGGAACCCTGAGATTGGGATCTTATCCCTGCCATCTGGAGCAGAACTCCCTGGCCCATAAGCTGTACGGAAAAGATCTGATCCATGAACGGCACAGACACCGCTATGAGGTTAACAACGATTTCCGCCGTGCGCTGCAGGAGAATGGAATGGTGCTTTCCGGCCTGTCACCGGACGGTCACATTGTAGAGATGATTGAGCTTCCGGATCACCCCTTCTTTATTGCCACCCAGGCCCATCCGGAGTTTAAGAGCCGCCCCAACCGGCCGCATCCGCTGTTCAGGGGCCTGATCGAGGCAGCGCTGGCCCGCCGGGAAAAATAAGAGCGGAAACTTTAATTAATTTCGTTTTTTATAAAAAAAACAAAAAAAAATTAATTTTCTACTTTACAGAAAGAAATTTTTGTATTATAGTATTCCTAATTTAAACAGAAAGAAGGAATACTGCATGAATCAGATGGGCAGGACTGCTCCCGTGGGGCGGCCGCCGCTGTACCGTCCGGAATTTGAGCATGATAACTGCGGAATCGGTGCGGTGGTAAATATCAAGGGTCAGAAGAACCACGCGACAGTAGAAAACGCATTAAGAATTGTTGAAAATCTAGAACACAGAGCCGGCAAAGACGCCGAGGGCAAGACAGGAGACGGAGTAGGAATCCTTTTACAGATTTCCCACAAGTTTTTTTCCAGAACCTGCAGTGCCCTCGGTATTTTTTTGGGCGGAGAGCGGGAATATGGAGTCGGCATGTTCTTCTTCCCCCAGAATGAGTTGAAGCGCAACCAGGCACGCAAGATGTTTGAGATTATTGTGGAGAAGGAGGGCATGGAGCTGCTGGGATGGCGGACTGTGCCCACGGTTCCGGAGGTGCTGGGGCATAAGGCCAGGGAATGTATGCCCTGCATCATGCAGGCCTTTATCAAAAAGCCCGCGGATGTGGAGAAGGGCCTTGATTTTGACCGCAGGCTTTACATTGTGCGGAGAGTCTTCGAGCAGAGCAATGACAATACGTACGTGGTGTCCCTTTCCAGCCGGACTATCGTCTACAAGGGAATGTTCCTGGTGGGACAGCTGCGGACCTTCTTCACCGATCTGCAGGATCCGGAGTACGAATCGGCCATCGCGGTGGTGCATTCCAGATTTTCCACCAACACAAATCCCAGCTGGGAGAGGGCCCACCCGAACCGTATGATCGTTCACAACGGAGAGATCAATACCATCCGCGGCAATGCGGATAAGATGCTGGCCCGGGAGGAGACCATGTCATCCCCGGTACTGGCCGAGGATATGGATAAGGTGCTTCCGGTCATCAATCCCGGCGGTTCTGATTCCGCCATGCTGGACAATACGCTGGAATTCCTGGTTATGAGCGGCATGGACCTGCCTCTGGCCATGATGATCCTGATTCCTGAGCCCTGGGCAAACAATGAGACCATTTCTCTGGAGGAAAGAGATTTTTATCAGTATTACGCAACCATGATGGAGCCCTGGGACGGCCCGGCGGCCATTGTATTCACGGACGGCGATCAGGTGGGAGCGGTGCTTGACCGGAACGGCTTAAGGCCCTCCAGATACTACATTACCGATGACGGCTGCCTGATCCTGGCTTCCGAGGTGGGAGCCCTCCCCATCGCCCCGGAGCATGTGGTGAAAAAGGAACGGCTCCATCCCGGAAAAATTCTTCTGGTGGACACGGTGGAGGGACGCCTGATTGAGGACACGGAGTTGAAAGAGAAATACGCTCTTCGCCAGCCCTACGGTGAATGGCTGGACAGCGGCCTGGTGCATCTGTCCGACCTGAAAATCCCCAATATCAAAATTGAGGAATATACAGGAGAAGAAAGGGCGCGGCTGCAGAAGGCTTTCGGATATACGTATGAAGAGTACCGGGAGTCCATCCGGAATATGGCCCTGAACGGAGCGGAGGGAACTGCGGCCATGGGCGTGGACACCCCGCTGGCCGTGCTGTCCGGAGAGCACCAGCCCCTGTTTAACTACTTTAAGCAGCTGTTCGCCCAGGTAACGAATCCTCCCATCGATGCAATCCGCGAGGAGGTTGTGACCTCTACCTCTGTTTATCTGGGAAAAGACGGAAATCTTCTGATGGAAACGCCGGAAAACTGCGAGGTGCTGAAGATCAACGATCCCATCCTCACCAATACAGATATGCTGAAGATCAAGCATATGAAGGTGAAGGAATTCAAGGTGGCTGTGGTTCCCATCACCTATTACAAGAGCACGCCCCTGGAGCGGGCCATCGACCGGCTGTTTGTAGAAGTGGATAAGGCGTACCGGCAGGGAGCCAATATCCTTGTCCTCTCAGACCGGGGCGTAGATGAAAACCATGTGCCCATGCCCTCGCTTCTGGCAGTGTCCGCGGTGCATCAGCATCTGGTCAAGACGAAGAAGAGAACCTCTCTGGCCATTATCCTGGAATCCGGTGAGCCAAGGGATGTGCATCATTTCGCCACTCTGCTGGGATACGGCGCCAGCGCCGTCAACCCGTACCTGGCTCTGGATACCATCCATGAGCTGATCGAGAGCGGCATGCTGGAAAAGGATTACTACGCGGCGGTGAACGATTATACCCACGCTATTCTGAGCGGTATTGTAAAAATTGCCTCTAAAATGGGAATTTCCACGATTCAGTCCTATCAGGGCGCGCAGATCTTTGAGGCCATCGGAATTTCCGAGGAAGTCATCGAGCGCTATTTTACGGGTACGGTAAGCCGCGTGGGCGGCATCACCCTGGAGGACATCGCCCGGGAGGTGGACGAGCGCCATTCGGAGGCCTTTGATCCCCTGGGGCTGGATGTGGATCTGACCCTGGACAGTCTGGGACGCCACAAGAGCCGCAGTCAGGGAGAGGAGCACCGCTATAATCCGGAAACTATCCATCTTCTCCAGGAATCAACCCGGAGAGGGGATTACGAGATGTTCAAACAGTATACCAGCCTTGTAAATCAGGAGGAGTCCGGATACTTAAGAAGCCTCATGGATTTTAAGTATCCCGGGGAAGGTGTTCCCCTGGAGAAAGTGGAAAGCGTAGATTCCATTGTGAAGCGCTTCAAAACGGGGGCCATGTCCTACGGCTCCATTTCCCAGGAGGCCCATGAAACTCTGGCCATCGCCATGAACCATCTTCACGGAAAGTCCAATACGGGCGAGGGTGGTGAAAGTGAGGAGCGGCTGAAATCCCAGGACCGCTGTTCGGCCATCAAGCAGGTGGCTTCAGGACGGTTCGGCGTTACCAGCCAGTATCTGGTCAGCGCGAAGGAGATCCAGATTAAGATGGCCCAGGGGGCGAAGCCCGGTGAGGGCGGCCATCTGCCGGCCAGAAAAGTATATCCCTGGATTGCCAGGACAAGGCATTCCACGCCGGGCGTATCCCTGATTTCTCCGCCGCCGCACCATGATATTTATTCTATTGAAGATCTGGCCCAGCTGATCTACGACCTGAAAAATTCCAATGTAAATGCCAGGATTTCCGTAAAGCTGGTATCCGAGGCCGGCGTGGGAACGGTGGCCGCCGGTGTGGCCAAGGCCGGCGCGCAGGTGATTCTGATATCGGGACACGACGGAGGAACCGGCGCGGCGCCAAAGAGCTCCATCCATAACGCGGGACTTCCCTGGGAGCTGGGGCTGGCGGAAACACATCAGACCCTTCTGATGAACGGGCTCCGGAACCGCGTCATGCTGGAAACGGACGGAAAGCTTATGAGCGGCCGGGATGTGATTGTCGCGGCGCTTTTGGGGGCGGAGGAGTATGGCTTCGCCACGGCGCCTCTGGTAACCATGGGCTGCGTGATGATGCGTGTCTGCAATCTGGACACCTGCCCTGTGGGCGTGGCCACGCAGAACCCGGAGCTGCGGAAGCGTTTCCGCGGCAAACCGGAATACGTAGAGAATTTTATGCGCTTTATCGCCATGGAGATGCGGGAATACATGGCAAAGCTCGGCTTCCGCACCGTGGATGAGATGGTGGGCCGCAGCGATATGCTGAAGAGAAAAGAGGATGTTTCCCTGGAGCACGGAGACCGTGTGGACCTGACGGCGATCCTCCGAAATCCCTACGCGAAGGCCGGAACCAGAGTCACCTTTGATCCGGCGGCTGTCTATGATTTTAAACTGGAAAAGACCATGGATGAGAGGGTGCTGCTGCCGCAGCTGCTTCCGGCCATGGAAAAGAAGGAGCCGAAAAAGATTTCCGTGCAGATCAGCAATACGGACAGAACGCTGGGAACGATTCTGGGAGCAGAGATCACCAGAAAGTTCGGCGAACAGTCTCTGCCGGATGATACGTATACGGTAACCTGTACGGGAGCCGGCGGCCAGAGCTTCGGCGCCTTTATCCCCAAGGGCCTGACGCTGGATCTGATCGGAGATTCCAACGATTATCTGGGCAAGGGACTGTCAGGCGGAAAGATCATTGTGCGTCCGCCTGAAAATATTCGATTTAAGCCGGAAGACAATATCATCATCGGAAACGTTGCTTTCTACGGAGCCACCAGCGGGGAAGCCTACATCGCCGGTGTGGCCGGAGAGCGGTTCTGCGTCCGGAATTCCGGAGTGAGCGCCGTCGTTGAGGGCGTCGGCGAGCACGGCTGCGAATACATGACCGGCGGACGGGTCGTTGTCCTTGGAAAAACCGGGAAGAATTTTGCAGCCGGCATGAGCGGAGGCATTGCCTATGTGCTGGATGAGGATAATCATCTCTACCGGAATCTGAATAAAGAAATGATCAGTATCGAAAAGGTGGATAATCCTTACGACAAACAGGAACTGAAGAACATGCTGGAGAAGCATGTGGCCGCTACGAACTCTGAAAAGGGACGCCGTGTGCTGGAAAATTTTGAGACATATGTTCCGAAGTTTAAGAAGATCATTCCCAATGATTACAAGAGAATGCTGACCCTGTCCGCCAAACTGGAGGAAAAGGGCCTGAGCAGTGAGCAGGCACAGATCGAAGCATTCTATGAAAGTCTGAACAGGTAGGAGGGACAGAAATGGGAAAACCAACAGGATTTTTAGAGTATGAGCGGCAGAACAGCTACTGCGTGCCGCCGTTAGAGAGAATACAGGATTTCCATGAGTTCCACACGCCGCTGCCGCTGGAAAAGCAGAGACAGCAGGGAGCCCGCTGCATGGCCTGCGGCGTTCCCTTCTGCCAGGCGGGGCGTATGATCGCAGGAATGGCCAGCGGCTGTCCGCTGAAAAATCTGTGTCCGGAATGGAATGATCTTGTATATCTGGGAAACTGGGAGGAAGCATACCGCCGGCTGACCAAGACCAACTGCTTTCCGGAATTCACCTCCCGGGTATGCCCGGCCCTCTGCGAGGCTGCCTGTACCTGCAATCTGAACGGAGAACCGGTGGCCACCAGGGAGAATGAGAGAGCGATCATTGAATATGCCTGGGAGCACGGCTATATAAAACCGGAACCCCCGAAGGTAAGAACCGGAAAGAAGGTGGCCGTGGTGGGCAGCGGCCCCTCGGGCCTGGCAGCGGCCATGCAGCTGAACCGCCGGGGACACCAGGTGACTGTTTTTGAGCGGCGGGACCGCATCGGCGGGCTGCTCCGGTACGGAATTCCCAATATGAAGCTGGAAAAATCCGTACTTGACCGCCGGATTCGGCTGATGGAGGAAGAAGGGATCACCTTTGTCACCGGCGCGGATGTGGGAAATACCATGGAGGCCAGGGAACTTCTCCGGAATTTTGACCGTGTGCTTCTCTGCTGCGGGGCCTCCAATCCCCGGGATATTCAGGCACCCGGGAGAGAGCTGAAGGGAATCCATTTTGCTGTGGAATATCTGACTTCCGTTACAAAGAGCCTTCTGGATTCCGAACTGAAGGATAAAAAATACATCGACGCGAAGGATAAGCATGTGGTGGTGATCGGGGGCGGAGATACCGGCAATGACTGTGTGGGCACTTCCATCCGTCTGGGCGCCAAGTCAGTGACCCAGCTGGAAATGATGCCGAAGCCTCCGGTGGAACGGGCAGAGAACAATCCCTGGCCGGAATGGCCCAGAATCCTGAAGACGGACTATGGCCAGGAAGAGGCAATCGCCGTCTTCGGGGAGGATCCCCGCATTTATCAGACCACGGTAGCAGAGTTTATGGGAAATAAAAGGGGAGAGCTTAAAAAGCTGAAGCTTGTAAGCCTGGAACCGAAGAAGGATGAAAAAACAGGAAGGACGAACATGGTTCCCATTGAGGGAAGTGAACGGATTGTCCCCGCGGATCTTGTGCTGATAGCGGCTGGTTTTCTCGGCTCCGAACAGTATGTGACGGACGCTTTCGGGGTAGCCCGGAACGCGCGCACCAATGTGGATACGAAACCGGGCCAGTATGAGACTTCCGTTCCGGGCGTTTTCACCGCCGGAGATATGCACCGGGGCCAGTCCCTGGTAGTCTGGGCGATCCACGAAGGCAGGGAGGCTGCCAGGGCAGTGGACCGGTCCCTGATGGGATATACAAATTTATAATGCATGGCTCTGCCGGAGGTTCGATGTAAGCGGACGTCCGGCAGCCGGGTTTTGCGAAGCGGCGCCCGGGGACCGGGAACCTCTGGAACCGGAAGGTCCTCCGGTTGACAAAAAAATGGTTCTCTGTATAATCGAGCAAGGAGGAAAGTAATATATGGCTAATTACACCAGGGAAGAGATCCTCTCTATGGCGGAGGAGGAAGATGTGGAGTTTATCCGTCTTCAGTTTACAGATATGTTTGGAACCATGAGAAATATTGCGATCACTTCCAGCCAGCTGGAGAAGGCTCTGAACAATGAATGCATGTTTGACGCGCTTCCGCTGGAGGGTTTCGCGGTGGAAGACGGAACGGACATGTATCTGCATCCGGATCTGGACAGTTTCGTAATCCTGCCCTGGCGTCCCCAGCAGGGAAAGGTGGCCAGAATGATCTGCGATGTATATAAGGCGGACGGCACGCCCTATGAATGCTGTTCACGGGGCATCCTGAAGCGCTGCATCGCCCAGGCCAGGGAAATGGGTTATGAATTTTACGCGGGTCCCCGTTGTGAATTCTTTCTGTTTCAGACGGACGAGGAAGGGCAGCCCACGAACCAGACGCCGGAGCGGGCGGGATATTTCGATCTCGGCCCCATTGATATGGGGGAAAATGCCCGGCGGGATATCGTGCTGACCCTGGAGGATATGGGCTTTCGGGTGGAGAGCTCCTACCACGAGGTGGCCCCCGGACAGCATGAGATTGATTTTCACAGGGCGAAGGGGCTGGAGTCCGCCGACAGTGTCATGACCTTTAAGTTTGCCGTGCGGACCATTGCCAGACGCCACGGCCTGCACGCCACTTTCATGCCGAAGCCGAAAACCGGCGTCTCCGGATCCGGCATGCATCTAAACTTTGCCCTTTACGATCGGGAGGGAAGGAACATCTTCAGAAACAACGAGGATCCGCTGGGACTTTCTCAGGAGGCCTACTATTTTATCGGAGGGATTCTGAAGCATATCAGCGGCATGAGCGCCATCACGAATCCTCTGGTAAACTCCTATAAGAGACTTGTGCCGGGATTTGAGGCGCCGCTCTATGAGGCGTGGTCCGCCCATAAGAAGAATTCTCTGATCCGAATTCCGGCTGCAAAGGGCGGCCACAAGGAAATTGAACTGCGCTCTCCGGATCCGGCTGCCAATCCGTATCTGGCTCTGGCCATATGTCTGATGGCCGGCATTGACGGGATACAGAACAAGATTCTGCCTCCTGCCCCCGTCGATCAGGAGATGGACAGCATCTGCGAAGAAGAAAAGGGGAAGCTCGGCATTATGGCACTGCCTTCCACGCTGCGGGAAGCCATCACGGCCATGGAAGAGGATCCTTTTATCCGGACTGTTCTGGGAGATGCCTTCGTAGACCGGTATGTAGAGGCAAAAAAATCAGAATGGAAGGAATATATGCTGCAGGTCTCTGACTGGGAAGTTGACCAGTATCTTTACCGGATTTAACCCGGCGGGGATACGGTATGAGCAGTGTAATCACAGCTTTTCCAAAGGCGGAGGATGCCAGACGCATTCAGGCAGTACTGGAAAAGCACGGGTTTGAGGTGGCGGCCGCCTGCACATCCGCTGCGGCCGCCCTCTCAGAAATGAATCATCAAAGCGGCGGGATTCTGATCTGCGGCTATAAGCTGCCGGATATGCATTTTTCCGAGCTGCGGGAATGTATGCCGGAGAACTTTGAAATGCTCCTGGTGGCTTCGGAGAGAGTTCTCAGCACAGTGGAGGGATCCGATTTGATAGCGGTTTCTCTGCCCCTGTCTGCCTATGAGCTGGTCAACACGGTGGCCATGATGGCGGGAAGCCGGTCCCGCCGGAAAAAGAAATTACGGCCAAAACCGAGGAGTCCCAGGGAACAGATTATCATTGACAACGCAAAGGCGCTTCTCATGGAGAGAAATCATATGACGGAAGCGGAGGCGCACCGCTATCTTCAGAAATGCAGTATGGACAACGGGACGAATCTTGTGGAAACGGCCGAGATGGTCCTGACTCTGTTCTGACCACAGAATTTTATGTTTAAAAGGAGCACATATTATGTTTAAAATCAACGAAAACTATCTGAAGCTTCCGGGAAGCTATCTGTTCTCCACCATCGGGAAGAAGGTGGCGGCGTACGCGGAAGCGCATCCTGATAAAAGGCTGATCCGCCTGGGCATCGGTGATGTGACGCAGCCCCTTGCGCCGGCGATTATCCGGGCTCTGCACGCGGCGGTGGACGAGATGGGTTCCCGGGAAACCTTCCGGGGCTACGCGCCGGATCTCGGCTATGATTTTCTGCGGACCGCCATTGCGGAGAACGACTACAAAAGCAGAGGCTGCGACATCTCCGCAGATGAGATTTTCGTCTCCGACGGGGCAAAATGCGACTGCAGCAATATCCAGGAGATTTTCGGGCAGGACAACCGGATCGCCGTCTGTGACCCGGTATACCCTGTCTATGTGGATTCCAACGTAATGGCGGGAAGAGCCGGGGAGTGGATCCCGGAAAAAGAAATGTTTTCCAATGTGATCTATATGCCCTGCACCATGGACAATGATTTTGTCCCTGCCTTTCCGAAGGAAACCCCGGACATGATCTATCTGTGCTATCCGAACAATCCCACCGGCGCCACGCTGACAAAGGCGCAGCTGCAGGACTGGGTGGATTATGCCAACCGTGTGGGAGCTGTGATCCTCTATGACGCGGCCTACGAGGCGTATATTTCCGAGGAAAATGTTCCGCATTCCATTTTCGAGTGCGAGGGCGCCAGAACCTGTGCCATTGAGTTCCGCAGCTTCAGCAAAAACGCCGGATTTACCGGCGTGCGTCTGGGCTTTACGGTAGTTCCCAGGGATCTGAAATGCGGGGATGTATCTCTTCACAGCCTCTGGGCCAGACGCCATGGCACCAAGTACAACGGAGCTCCCTATATCATTCAGCGGGCGGGAGAAGCCGTCTATTCGCCGGAAGGAAAAGCAGAGCTGAAGGAGCAGGTGGCCTATTATATGAAGAATGCCCACGTGATCTACGAGGGCCTGAAATCCGCCGGATACACGGTGGCCGGCGGAGTGAATGCCCCCTATATCTGGCTGAAGACTCCCGAGGGCATGGACTCCTGGAAGTTCTTTGACTATCTGCTGGAGACTGCCAACGTGGTGGGAACACCCGGATCCGGCTTCGGCCCCAGCGGAGAAGGCTATTTCCGGCTGACTGCCTTCGGCACCTATGAGAACACCGTGGAGGCCATTGAACGGATTAAAAAACTTTAAAAACAGCCGTGGAGGCGGAAAAGTCCGCGGGAATCCTCCGGCAGGAGGCCCGGGGGCTTTTCTTGCCGTACACAATTTTACCAGATATATAAACAGAGGGCTTTGCAAAAGCCCCGGATCTGTTGTATACTGGCTATCAGGTGAATGTTCAGGCATTCCGGCGGACCGGAGCCTGGAAAGGAGTATAAATGGCTGAGAAAATTACAGATGAAACCATTGATTATGTGGGTATCCTGGCCAAGCTGAAGCTGTCGCCCTCCGAGCGGGAGGATGCCAAGGCTGACATGCAGAAGATGCTGGACTACATCGATAAGCTGAATGAACTGGACACCTCCGGAATCGAGCCGATGTCCCACGTGTTTCCGGTTAAAAACGTATTCCGTGAGGATGTGGTGACAAACGGGGACGCCCGGGAGCAGATGCTGGCCAACGCGCCGGAACAGAGGGACGGCCAGTATCAGGTGCCGAAGACAGTGGAGTAGGAGGGGAAAACACGTGGATTTGATGAAACTGACAGCCGTACAGCTTTCAGAAAAGATCCGGGCCGGTGAAGTCCGGGCGGCGGAGGCCGTGGAGGCGGCCCTTGCGGCCATTGAAGCGCAGGAGAAAAGGATCCATGCCTTTATCACCGTGGACCGTGACGGCGCCATGAAAGCGGCGGAAAGAGTACAGAAAAGAATTGACGCGGGAGAACTGAAAGGGCCTCTGGCCGGTGTTCCCATCGCCGTAAAGGATAATATCTGCACAAAGGGGCTTAAAACCACCTGTGCCTCAAAGATTTTGTATAATTTTGTGCCCACCTACAATGCAGAGGTAATTGAAAATCTGGAGAAGGCGGGTATGATCGTAATCGGCAAGACGAATATGGATGAGTTTGCCATGGGAAGCACCACAGAGACTTCCTTTTTCGGCGTGACGAAAAATCCACGGAATCCGGAGCATGTGCCGGGAGGTTCCTCCGGCGGCTCCTGTGCCGCCGTGGGCGCCGGAGAAGTGCTCTGTGCCCTGGGAAGCGATACCGGCGGCTCCATCCGGCAGCCCAGCTCCTTCTGCGGCGTTACGGGGCTTAAGCCCACCTACGGGGCCGTATCCAGGTATGGCCTTATCGCCTATGGCTCTTCCCTGGATCAGATCGGACCGGTGGCCAATGATGTGACGGACTGCGCGGCGCTTCTTTCTGTGATCGCGTCCCATGATCCGAAGGACTCCACTTCCGTTGAACTGGAAGATTATGATTTTATGGGAGCTCTGAGAGAGGATGTGTCCGGCCTGCGGGTGGGAATCCCGAATGAATATTTTGGAGAGGGTCTGGATCCGGAAGTGAAAAGCCGGGTGCTTCATGCGGCAGAAGTTCTGAAAAGCTGCGGAGCGCAGGTGGAGCATTTTGATCTGGGAATGCTGGAATATGCCATTCCCGCCTACTATGTGATCGCTTCCGCGGAGGCAAGCTCCAATCTGGAGCGGTTCGACGGCGTAAAATACGGATACCGGGCGGAGGACTTTGAGGGGCTCCACGATATGTACAAGCAGACCCGTTCCCAGGGCTTCGGACCGGAGGTAAAACGCCGGATCATGCTCGGCTCCTTCGTTTTAAGCTCCGGCTATTACGATGCCTACTATCTGAAGGCGCTGCGGACGAAGGCGCTGATCAAGAAATCCTTTGATGATGCTTTTGCGAAATACGATGTGATTCTGGCTCCCGCGGCTCCTACGGCGGCGCCCCGCCTGGGGGAATCCTTAAGCGATCCGCTGGCCATGTATCTGGGCGATATTTACACAGTCTCCGTCAATCTGGCAGGACTGCCCGGCATCTCCGTGCCCTGCGGTTCTACTTCCGCCGGCCTTCCGGTGGGCGTCCAGATCCTGGCAGACTGCTTTAAAGAAAAGACGATTCTGCGGGCAGCCTATACACTGGAGCAGGCCCTGGGAAAGGAGGCGCAGCATGGCGAGGGAATATGAAACCGTCATCGGTCTGGAAGTGCATGTGGAGCTGGCCACAAAAACAAAGATTTTCTGCGGCTGTTCCACAGAATTCGGCGGAGAGCCAAATACCCATACCTGTCCGGTCTGCACGGGAATGCCCGGGTCTCTGCCGGTGCTGAATAAAAAAGTGGTGGAATACGCCATGGCAGTGGGTCTGGCGGCCAACTGCCGGATCCACCAGTACTGCAAATTCGACCGCAAAAATTATTTTTATCCGGATAATCCGCAGAATTACCAGATTTCCCAGCTGTATCTGCCCATCTGCCACGATGGATGGATTGAGATTGAAGCGGGCGGGGAGAAGAAAAAGGTGCGGATCCATGAAATTCACATGGAGGAGGACGCGGGAAAACTGATCCATGATGACTGGGAAGACTGTTCTCTGGTGGATTACAACCGCAGCGGCGTGCCCCTGATCGAAATTGTTTCCGAACCGGATATGCGCAGCGCGGAGGAAGTGATCGCCTACCTGGAGCAGCTGCGGATGATCGCCCAGTACGTGGGAGCCTCCGACTGCAAACTGCAGGAAGGTTCCATGCGGGCCGATGTGAATCTGTCTGTCCGCGAAAAGGGCAGCGATACCTTCGGCACCAGAACGGAAATGAAGAACCTGAATTCCTTCAAGGCAATTGCCAGAGCGATTGAGGGAGAACAGGCCCGTCAGATCGATCTTCTGGAGGAGGGACGGCCGGTGATCCAGGAGACCCGCCGCTGGGATGATAATAAGGGAGAATCCTACCCCATGCGTTCCAAGGAAGACGCCCAGGATTACCGTTACTTCCCGGATCCGGATCTGCCTCCCGTGGAGATCAGCGATGCCTGGATGGAGGAGATCCGCAGTTCCCTGCCGGAGCTGCAGCCCGCCAAAAAGGCACGCTATATGGAAGAGTTTCAGCTGCCCGCCTATGACGCCTCGATTCTGACGGAATCGAAAAAGCTGGCGGATCTCTTTGAGGAGACGGTGGCGCTGGGAGCCAGGCCGAAAAAGGTATCCAACTGGCTGATGGTAGAGACACTCCGCCTGCTGAAAGAAAATTCCATGGAGCCGGAACAGATCCGCTTCACACCGGAAAATCTGAAAAAGCTTATTGCCCTGACGGAAGATGGCTCTGTAAACAGCAGCGTGGCCAAGGAGGTTTTTGAGCAGATGTTCCGGGATAATGTGGATCCGGAAGCCTATGTGGAAGAGCACGGACTGAAAACGGTCAACGATGCCGGAGCTCTGGAAGCGGTGGTCAAAAAGGTTCTGGAAAACAATCCCAAGGTTGTGGAAGAGTACCGGGGCGGCAAGGAAAAGGTTCTCGGTTTCCTGGTGGGCCAGGTTATGAAAGAGATGAAGGGAAAAGCGAATCCGGCCATGGCCGGCGAGCTTCTGAAAAAGCTGATGTAATTTAACCTCTCCCGGAGCGGCGAATATTTTATCATATATTCAAAGCTCAGGGAGATTTTTTATGTATGAATAATCGTTTTGGATTGACGGGAAAGGGTGTGGGGATCGCTTATCTCGACACCGGTATTTTTCCGCACATAGATTTTGGAAGCCGTATTCTCTGTTTCCGTGATTTCCTGTACGGCGTCCGGAGACCCTACGACGACAATGGTCATGGCACCCATACAGCGGGTATCGCCGCGGGAAGCGGAGCCGGAAGCAGCGGTGCCTGCCGGGGAGTTGCCCCGGAAAGCCTGATCATCTCGCTGAAGGTTCTTGACCGCAGGGGAAACGGGCAGAAACGGGACGTCCTGCGGGCCATGGAATGGATCCTGGAAAACAGCGGGAGGTACGGGATACGCATCATCAACATTTCGGTGGGAACCACGGAACAGAATCCCGAACTGCACGCGGCGCTGATCGCGGGGGTGGAGCGCCTGTGGGATGCCGGCCTCCACGTGGTGACCGCGGCCGGAAATATGGGACCGGATCCCGGCAGCGTTACTGCGCCCGGCAGCAGCCGGAAAGTGATTACTGTGGGCTCCTCGGATATGCTGGTGGACAGACAGGCGGTTTCCGGGCGGGGGCCGACCCGGGAATGCGTCTGCAAACCGGATCTGGTAACTCCCGGGTTTGAGATTCTCTCCTGCGCTCCCGGAGGAGATGCCCGGCGGTATACCCGGAAAAGCGGCACATCCATGTCTACGCCGGTTATCTCCGGCGCCATTGCCCTGGCGCTGGAAAAACGTCCCGGGCTCTCCAACGTGGAGATCAAGATGGCGCTCCGTGACAGCGCCGGGGATCTTGGCTATCCCCACAACCTTCAGGGCTGGGGGGAATTCCGGCTTGACAGGTTTTTGGAGAGAATAGTATAATAAACCCCGGATTCATAGTGATTAAAACAGAAGAATTTTGTGCAGATGGAGGAAATTATGCAGAAAATTACCATGAAAACTCCTCTTGTGGAGATGGACGGAGACGAGATGACCCGGATTCTGTGGCAGATGATCAAGGAGGAGCTGCTGCTTCCCTTTGTGGATCTGAATACGGAATATTACGATCTTGGCCTGGAACACAGAGACGAGACGGGCGATCAGGTGACGGTGGACGCGGCGAACGCCACAAAAAAATACGGTGTTGCCGTTAAGTGCGCAACCATTACCCCGAATGCGGCCCGCATGACAGAATATAATCTTCATGAGATGTGGAAGAGTCCCAACGGAACCATCCGTGCCATGCTGGACGGAACGGTATTCCGGGCGCCCATTGTCGTAAAGGGCATCGAACCCTGTGTAAAAAACTGGAAAAAGCCAATCACCATTGCCAGGCACGCCTACGGGGATGTATATAAAAATGCGGAGATGACGATTCCCGGCGCCGGAAAAGTCGAGCTGGTGTATACACCGGAGGACGGTTCCGGGGAGAGCCGGATCCTGGTTCACTCTTTTACGGGCAGCGGTGTCGTGCAGGGACAGCATAACCTGGATGATTCCATTGAAAGCTTCGCGAAGAGCTGCTTTGAGTACGCCCTGGATACGAAGCAGGATCTCTGGTTTGCCACCAAGGATACCATTTCCAAGAAATACGACCACCGGTTTAAGGACATTTTTGCGGAAATCTTTGAAAAAGAGTATAAAGATAAATTTGAGGCCGCAGGAATCACCTATTTCTACACTCTCATAGACGATGCGGTGGCCCGCATCATGAAGGCGGAGGGCGGTTTCATCTGGGCCTGCAAGAACTACGACGGGGATGTTATGAGCGATATGGTGTCTTCTGCTTTCGGTTCTCTGGCCATGATGACTTCCGTGCTGGTTTCTCCCCACGGCTACTTTGAGTATGAGGCGGCCCACGGCACCGTACAGCGCCACTATTATAAACATCTGAAGGGGGAGGAGACCTCCACCAATTCCGTGGCGACCATTTTCGCGTGGAGCGGGGCTCTCAGGAAGAGGGGAGAGCTGGATCAGATTCCTGAACTCTCTGCTTTTGCGGATAAACTGGAGGAGGCAACCCTCTCCACCATTGAATCCGGAAAAATGACAAAGGATCTGGCACTGATTACAACCATTGAGAATCCTGTGGTTCTCAACAGCAGAGACTTTATCCTGGCCATCCGTGAGAAGCTGGAAGAGCTTCTGAAATAAAATTTTTCCTAATACGATCAGACTGTAAACAACAAAGCTGCTCCGAAAGATGCATTCCTTCGGAGCAGCTTTTCCTGTCACTGGCCGGCTGACTCGGCCAGCTCCTCCCATTCTTCGTAAAGCTTTTCAAGCGCTTCGGCGATTTCCGCCTTTTCCCGGGAAAGCTCCTGGCACCTGGGAAGATCGGTGCCTGTTTCCGGGCGGCTGAATTCTTCGTCAATCTCTCTGTCCCGCTGCTCCAGTTTGGCAATGCGGGCTTCTGCCTTTTTCAGGGCGTTTTCCGCCTTCCGTTTTCTGGCCTGCTCCTCCTTCTGGGCTTTCCAGTCCTGCTGGGCGCTGGAAGCGGGCGCCTCAGATACTGCTTCGCTCTCTTTTTCAGGCGCGTAAGCCAGCGTGAGGGCTTCCCGCTTTTCCAGATAATAATCGTAATTTCCAATATAATTTACAAATGTGCCGTTGCACAGATCCAGGATTCTGGTGGCCGTCTGATTGATAAAATAGCGGTCATGGCTTACATAAAGAACCGTGCCTGTATATTCCTGGAGAGCCTCCTCCAGGATTTCTTTGGAAGTAATATCCAGGTGGTTTGTGGGCTCATCCAGGATCAGGAAGTTTGCCTCGGAGAGCATAAGCTTCGCCAGGGAGAGGCGACCCTGTTCACCGCCGCTTAAGTTTTTTACCTGTTTAAAAACCTCATCTCCGGTAAAGAGAAAGGCGGCCAGGAGATTCCGGATCTCCGTATTGGTCATGGCGGGATAGGCGTCTGAGATTTCTTCAAATGCTGTTTTTTCCGGATGAAGAACCTGATGCTCCTGGTCGTAATACCCGATCTGCACGCGGCTTCCCAGGCTGAAGGAGCCGGAATCCGCAGGCTCCAGGCCGGTGATAATCTTCAGCAGAGTGGTTTTCCCGGTACCGTTATTTCCGATAACCGCCACCCGCTCGCCCCGCCGGATCTCGAAGCTCTGTTCCGCGAACAGGTGATGGGAACCGAAAGATTTGGACAGTTCCCTAACGCTCAGCACATCCCTTCCGCTCTGTACCCTGGGCGTCAGATGCAGATGCATGTCCGCACGAAGCTCCTGTGGCTTTTCCAGAACCTCCATTTTATCCAGCATTTTCTCCCGGCTTTCCGCTCTTTTGATGGATTTTTCGCGGTTGAAGGACTTAAGCCGGGCAATTACCTCCTCCTGATGGCGGATTTCCTGCTGCTGGTTCAGCCACGCGTGATAGGCCGCGCGGCGGATGACTGCCTTTTTCTGGCTGTAATCGGTATAATTTCCCTGGAAGACAGTGGCCGTTCCGTTTTCCAGCTCAATGACTTTGGTTACAACCTTATCCAGAAAATACCGGTCATGGCTGACAATCAGGACAGCACCTCCGTAATTGACAAGATACGTTTCCAGCCAGGCGATGGATTGCATGTCCAGATGGTTGGTGGGCTCATCCAGCAGAAGAAGATCAGGCTTTGTCAGCAGGAGACGTCCCAGGGCAACGCGGGTTTTCTGGCCCCCGGACAGGGTAGAGAGGGGCTTGGAGAAATCCTCCTCCGGAAATCCAAGTCCCTTCAGAACACCCGTTACCTCGCTCTGGCAGGCATATCCGTTATTCAGTTCAAAGGTATGGGTCAGACGGGTGTAGGAATCCATTAAGCTTTCCAGCTCCGTTCCGGAAGCCTTTTTCATCTGGCTTTCCAGCTGGCGGAGCCGTCTCTCCATGTCCAGAATATCCTGCTTGGCGGCAAGTACCGTCTCATATATGCTCAGATCGCCATCTACATCCTGCTGCTGAGCCAGGTAGCCCAGGGTCATGCCCCGGGCCAGGGTCACCTGTCCGGAATCGGCGCGCATCTCTCCGGTGATAATTTTAAGAAGGGTGGATTTGCCGGCCCCGTTTACACCGATCAGAGCGGCTTTTTCGTGTTCTTCTATAAAGAAACTGGCGTGACGGATCACTTCTCCGGTCACAAAAGATTTTTCTATGTTTTGACAAGACAGTATCATACGTATTCCTCCAGATGCCGGCGCTGTACAGACTGCGCTACAATGTGAATACTAACAGAAAAATTGTGTTTAGACAAGAAAAACCCAAGAAATCTTTGACAATTCTCTAACAAACAGATATAATAGATCTCGTATAGAGATGTGTGATGGGAGGAATATAACGTGTGCAAAAAAGCAATTTCCAAGGCTGTTATTAAACGTCTTCCCAGATATTACAGGTATTTGGGCGAACTGCTGGAGGACGGCGTGGAGAGAATTTCCTCCGGCGAGCTGAGTGAGCGCATGAAGGTTACGGCTTCTCAGATACGGCAGGATCTGAATAATTTCGGCGGCTTCGGCCAGCAGGGCTACGGTTACAATGTCCGGTATCTTCACGAGGAGATCGGAAAGATCCTGGGCCTTGACAGAATACACAACATGATCATTGTGGGCGCCGGAAATCTGGGACAGGCGCTTGCCAATTACAGCTCCTTTGAGCGGAGCGGCTTTCGCACGGTGGGACTTTTCGATGTAAATCCTGTGCTGAAGGGGGTAACGGTCCGCGGTATTCCAATCCGCATGATTGACGAGCTGCCTGAGTTTATCAAGGAGAACCATGTGGAAATTGCAACCCTGACACTTCCAAAATCAAGAGCTAGAGAGATGGCCGGCGTTCTGGTGGAAAACGGCATACGGGCCATCTGGAATTTTGCGCATACAGATTTGAATCTTTTTCTTCCGAAGGATGTGATCGTGGAAAATGTACACTTATCTGAAAGCCTGATGCGGCTTTCCTATAATCTGACCAGCTACGAAGAAAATGCAGGAAAAAGATAGAAAAACCGCTGCGGTGATCCGCAGCGGTTTTTTGGAAGGGAGCAAAAATGGAGAGAATACTGAATGCGGCACAGATGCGGCAGGCGGACGAAGATACCATCGCCGGGGGAATGCCCTCTCTTGTGCTGATGGAGCGGGCGGCTCTGGCTGTGGCGGACGAGCTGGAGCGGACAGGCTGGGATACTTCCCGTATTCTGGCCGTATGCGGAACAGGAAATAACGGAGGGGACGGAGTGGCGGCAGCCAGGCTCCTGGCGGAAAGAGGATACTCCGTTTCCGTCTGCCTGACGGGAAACCGGGAGAAATACAGCGAACAAATGCGCTGCCAGTTAAAAATAGCAGAAAAATATCCCATAACTTTCGTCAACAGTTTTGATCCGGGTGAATATACTGTTATCATAGATGCCCTCTTTGGAGTTGGACTGGCCCGGGAGGTAGGCGGAGTTTTTCTGGATGCTGTCAGGGCAGTCAACCGAAGCGGCGCAAAAATCCTGTCTGTGGATATTCCATCCGGCGTGCACACAGATACGGGACAGATCCTGGGGGAGGCAGTGAAGGCGGATCTGACCGTTACGGTTGCCTATAAAAAGCAGGGACTGCTCCTTTTCCCCGGAGCCGGATGCGCGGGAGGGGTCATCCTGAAAAAAATCGGGATCCGGGCAGCAGAAGCGGTTCCTGCCGAAAGCGTGTACTGTCTGGAGGAGAAAGATATCCAGAGCCTTCCCGTCCGGGATGAGTCCGGGAATAAAGGAACATTCCAAAAACTTCTGATTATTGCCGGGTCTGAAACCATCTGCGGGGCTGCGTTCCTCTCGGCGAAGGCCGCTCTGCGGACCGGGGTCGGCATGGTGCGGATTTATACGGCGGAAAAAAACAGGACGCCCCTCTCGGTTCTGATTCCCGAGGCGCTCATTGATACCTGGGAGGGAGAAGAGCCGGACGGAGAACAGCTGCAGCTTCTGCTTGACTGGGCAGACGCTGTGGAAATCGGCCCCGGCCTCTCTGTCTCCGGGTTTGCGGAAAAGCTGCTGGCACTGTTTCTGGAGATGAACCATCTGCCCTGTGTGATGGATGCGGATGCTCTGAATCTGATGGCGAGAAATCCCGGCCTGTGGGAAAAGGTAAAATTTCCCTGCACCATCACGCCCCACGTGGGAGAAATGAGCCGCCTGACCGGATTGTCCGCGGCTGTGATCAAATCGGATCTTGTGGCAGCTGCCAGAAATTTTGCCATGGAGCATGGCGTGGTCTGCCATCTGAAGGATGCCAGAAGCGTAACCGCCTCAGAAAACGGCTGCTGCTATATCACTGTGACCGGAAACAGCGCTCTGGCCACGGCAGGTTCCGGGGATGTGCTGGCCGGAATCATTGCGGGACTGACGGTTCAGGAAGACAGGCTTCCTGCGCCTGCGGCAGCGGTTGGCGCCTGCATCCACGGGCTCTGCGGCAGAGAAGCTTCCAGAAAATACTCCAGAGCTTCTGCGGCTGCGGCCGATCTTCTGGACGAGATCGCCGGATTTCTGTAAAGAAAAACGAAATGAATACCTCCGATAAATTAGGGAATACTGAAATTAGTCCGGAACAGAGGACGAAAAATATAGAATCGGAGTGTGACTGATCTTGATCATAAAAAGAGGAGATGTTTTTTACGCAGATTTGAGGCCGGTGGTGGGAAGCGAACAGGGAGGGATCCGTCCCGTTCTGATCATCCAGAATGATGTGGGCAACAAGCACAGCCCCACGGTCATCTGCGCGGCGATTACGTCCAAGATGAACAAGGCGAAGCTTCCCACCCATATTGAGATAGATGCGTCCTCCTACAGTATTGTACGGGATTCTGTCATCCTGCTGGAGCAGATCCGTACCATAGATAAGCGGAGACTGAAGGATAAGATCTGTCATCTGCGGCCGGATCTTCTGGCTCAGGTGGATGCCGCCCTGAAGGTGAGCCTGGAACTTCCTACATAAAGGCTGCATCCCTCCTGAATTCTTGACGAACGGCAGAAACAGTGCTATATTTTAACAGGTACATTACGAGAAATGAGGAGAAAATAAGATGTCTGGACATTCAAAATTCGCTAATATTAAGCATAAGAAAGAAAAGAACGATGCCAAAAAAGGCAAAATTTTTACTATTATCGGCCGCGAGATTGTCATCGCCGTTAAAGAGGGCGGTCCGGATCCGTCCAATAACAGCAAACTGCGCGATGTCATCGCCAAGGCGAAGGCCAACAATATGCCCAACGACACCATCGAGCGCGGCATCAAAAAGGCGGCGGGCGATTCCAATGCGGACAATTATGAGCGTATTACATATGAGGGCTACGGCCCCAGCGGCATCGCCATTATCGTGGAGACGCTGACGGACAACAAGAACCGGACGGCGGCGGATGTCCGGAGTGCCTTTACGAAGGGCCAGGGAAGCATTGGCACGCCAGGCTGCGTTTCCTTCATGTTTGATAAAAAGGGACAGATTATCATCTCCAAGGAGGAGTGTTCCATGGAGGCGGACGATCTGATGATGATGGCCCTGGATGCCGGGGCAGAGGATTTCTCCGAGGAGGAGGACTGCTATGAAGTGATCACGGATCCGGATGATTTCTCGGCGGTCCGGGAGGCCCTGGAGAAAGAGGGGATTCCCATGGCGGAAGCAGATATCACCATGATCCCGCAGAATTACGTATCCGTTACGGATGAGACGGCCCTGAAAAATCTCCAGAGAACTCTGGATCTGCTGGAAGACAACGATGATGTGCAGTACGTCTACACCAATCTGGAGGAATAATCCGGCGGTATAGAATCGGATGCAGGTACACATACTGACAGAAAAAGGAGTGTGTACATGCAGAAGGAAGAACAGAAGGAAAATGAAAATATTGTAGCCTCCGGCAGCAGCATTTATCTGCTGTCCATTATCGGGGAGGTGGAGGGGCATGAGGCCCTGTCGGAACGCTCCAAGGCCACCCGGTACGAGCATATTCTTCCGAATCTGGCGCGGGCAGAGGATGATGAGGGAATCCGGGGAATCCTGATTCTTTTGAATACGGTGGGCGGTGATGTGGAAGCCGGCCTGGCCATTGCGGAGATGATCGCTTCCATGAGCAAGCCTACGGTATCCCTGGTGCTGGGAGGCGGCCATTCCATCGGTGTTCCGCTGGCTGTCTCTGCGGATTATTCTTTTATCGTGCCCAGCGCAACCATGGTGATTCATCCAGTCCGGCAGAACGGGCTGTTCATCGGTGTTGCCCAGTCCTACCGGAACATGGAGAAAACCCAGGACCGTATTACGGAGTTTGTGTCCCGCCATTCTCATATTTCTGTTGAGAGAATGGAGGAACTGATGCTGGACACCCGTATGCTGGTCAAGGACGTGGGGACGATGCTGGAAGGGCCGGAGGCGGTGCAGGAGGGCCTGATCGATGAAGTGGGAGGCATTTCCAAGGCCCTGGAAAAGCTCCACGAGCTGATGAAGGACGCTGCCGGGCAGAGGAGATGATTATTCCCGGAACAGATCCGGAAAATACTTTTCCAGAAGGGCGCGTCCGCCTGAATCCGGCAGAACTTCCTGGCTGGAAAGCAGGGACTTCTGCTGGGGAGACAGTTCTCCGCCTTCAAAATGGAGCCGGTACTGTCTGGGTGAGCAGCCGAACTGGCGCCGAAAGCCCTTGTAAAAATATTTAATATCAGAAAAACCGCAGGAAATACTGATATCCAGAAGGGAGAAGTCCGTTAGCAGAAGGAGCTGGCGGGCTTTTTCGCATCGGATTTTTGTCAGATAGTCCTGAAAGGATACGCCGAAGGAATTTTTGAAGAAATGGGACAGGTAGCTCATGGTTAGCCCCATTTTTCCGGCCAGCCCGGTCAGAAGCAGCTTTTCCCGGTAATGACTATCAATATACTCTGTCAGAGCGCGGATCCTGTCGGCCTTTTTCTGCTGGCTGATTTTTTCCTTTTCGGTGACACGGCTGTGGGGAAGTTCTGCCAGCAGCCGGTGAAAAAGCAGAAAGATCAGTCCCACACAGAGCAGCGCATCCGGTCCTTCCGACCGGAAATAGGCTGCCGCGGTTCTGAAAAAAAGCTCTCCCAGGGCTGATCCGGAGGCTGGGACGGGCTTTGAAGAAAACTCAATGTTTTCCATCTGGGGGAAGACGGACTTGAAAAAAACAGGCGAAATCTGGAGAGAAAGGATTGTGGCCGGCTCCCCGGCAGTCAGCTCATGACTTTCATAGGGATTCGTCACCCAGAGACTGCCGCTGCCGCATTCGCAGCGGCCTTCCCGGGAAGTAAGGCGCACGGCTCCCTCCAGCAGCAGACAGATTTCAAAATCCTTGTGTACGTGAGGCGTGCGGTAGAGAAGGTTTACAACAAACATTTTATAATCCGCCGCGCCGTGTGTAATAATCTCAAATTCATCCTTCATACAGTCTTACCTCTCTTTATTGCGGGCCAGGTTCCGGAACTCCAGATCCGCGCATGCGGCATGGACGGAACTCCTTCTTTTAACAGCTTATTATAAAAGTATCCGGACGGCAAGTGAAAAAAGCTAATTTGTCATAGCCGGAGCACGAATTAATCCATGAAAAAAACACTTTTCAGGTATATAGTAAGCATAAGACAGCCGCAGAAATTTCCGGACATTGTGCCCGGCAGGACTGCAAAAGGGAAAAAGGAGGATGAGCAGCATGACAAAATTCAAATTTTCAGTAGGACCCTGGAATGTACATGAAGGCGCGGATACGTACGGTCCGGCCACGAGAAAAACCATTCCTGAAGAGGAGAAGTTTAAAAAATCAGGGCAAAGTCCTGAAGGAAAACGACTACGGCAGCCATGGAGAGTATGTGGGGTTGGATGTAAAAGCCATGCGCACCACCAGAGATGAGGACAGCTACAAGCATCTGGAAAACAGCCTGAAGATTTTTAAGGCGCTGGAAGAAAAGGTAGAGCGGTTTGATTACGATTTTCAGAGAAAATGTGTGGAGAATCGGGATTTTGAGGCTCTGGAGATGTATGTCATGAATCTTTTGATGGGCATCGAATAAGGAGAGGAGAGAAAAGCATGTTAGTTACACTGCAGGAAGTATTGCGGGATGCACAGGAGAAAAAATACGGCGTAGGGCTGTTTAATACAGTGAATCTGGAAATGGCCAAGGGTGTGCTGGCGGCTGCGGAAGAGCTGCGCGCCCCGGTCATCATCGGCACGGCGGAGATTCTGCTCCCCTATGCAAGTCTGGAGGAGCTGGCTTACTTTCTGGTTCCCATGGCCCAAAAGGCATCCGTTCCGGTAGTCCTTCACTACGATCATGGACTTACGGAGCCGAAAATCCTGGAAGCCCTGAAGCTTGGTTTCTCTTCGGTCATGTATGACTGTTCCACGGATACATATGAAAACAACA
The DNA here is from genome assembly GCA_018713515.1 of Candidatus Scatomonas pullistercoris. Classification (GTDB taxonomy): domain Bacteria; phylum Bacillota; class Clostridia; order Lachnospirales; family Lachnospiraceae; genus Scatomonas; species Scatomonas pullistercoris. The sequence goes on along the minus strand of DVOO01000028.1, from coordinate 11,277 downwards.
TCAGCCGGGTAGCGCAGATGGTGAAGATTGCGAAAGCCTTCGGCGCGACGGTGGAGGCGGAGCTGGGCCATGTGGGAGCCAACGAGGAAGGAAGCGGCGATGACAGTATTTACACGGAACCGGAACAGGCCCGTGATTTTGCAAAGAGAACAGGCGTTGACGCTCTTGCGGTGGCCATCGGCACGGCCCACGGCGCATACAAATCCAGGCCGAAGCTGGATATCAGCCGTCTGGCGGAAATTTCCCGGACGGTGCCGGTGCCGCTGGTGCTTCACGGAGGAAGCGGCCTGACCGATGAGGATTTCAAAAACTGCGTGGCCAACGGGATCAGCAAAATCAATATTTTTACGGACATTAACTGCGCGGCCGCAAAGGCAGCCCATGACAATTACCGGGAGGGCTGCGGGCTGACGGATATTCAGAATCTGATTACGGAGGCGGTAAAACAGGAAACCATGAAAAAAATGCGCGTCTTCGGAAGTGAGGGAAGGGCTTAATATGGCTGAAAAAATTGTTGTGGCCGGCCATATCTGTCTGGATATTACTCCTGTTTTTCTGTCTGAAAAAGCGCAGCCGCTGCAGGAGGTGCTGATTCCCGGTAAGCTGGTGCAGATGCGGGACGTCAATATCAGCACCGGAGGTGCTGTGGCCAATACCGGACTGGCTCTGAGGGTGCTGGGAGCGGATGTCCGGCTTATGGGAAAGATCGGGAATGACGAATTCGGAAGGATTATTCTTGGAAGACTTCAAAAATACGGGGCGGAAAAGGATATGATTCTGTCGGAAAACAGCAGTACTTCCTATTCTGTGGTGATCGCCCCGCCGGGAACAGACCGGATTTTTCTGCACAATCCGGGGGCAAATGACAGCTTCCGGGCGGAGGATATTGATTTTGAGGCGGTCCGGCAGGCGGATTTCTTTCATTTCGGATATCCTCCCATCATGAAGCATATGTATGAGAGGGATGGCGAAGAGCTTCTGGAGATTTTCCGCAGAGTAAAGGAAGAGGGCCTTGTAACTTCGCTGGATATGGCGGCCGTGGATCCGGACTCCGGGGCCGGGGCCGCAGACTGGGGAAAGATCCTGCGCAGAGTACTGCCCTATGTGGATTATTTCGTTCCCAGTGTGGAGGAGCTTTGCTTTATGGCGGACCGGGAACGGTACAGAAGCTGGACCGAACGTGCCCGGGGACGGGATATTACAGAAGGGCTGAGCCTGCGGGAGGATATCCGGCCTCTGGCGGAAAAGGTGCTTTCCATGGGCGCGGGAAAGCTTCTGATCAAATGCGGAACGCCGGGGATGTATTACACGGACGGCCAAAAAGAAATTTTTGAAAGAAGCTACCGTCCGGAGAGGGTTCTGTCCGCCACAGGGGCCGGCGATACCAGCATAGCGGCTTTTCTGAAGGCGCAGATGGAGGGGCGGTCTCCGGAAGAGAGCCTGCATCTCGCGGCCGCCACGGGAGCCAGCTGTGTGGAGGCCTACGATGCGCTCAGCGGGCTGCGGTCTTTTGAAAAACTGGAAGAAAAGATCCGGGCCGGATGGAAAAAACTGTAAAAAATGCGTAAAAAATCCCGGGGGATTCCGGAAGCAGACAGAATCCCGCCGGGATTTTTCGACGCTGTTGATTCAATGCAGACGGCTGCCGCTTTATGCCTGTCCGCTGCAGGCCTGATGCAGCTCAAAAAGTTCCGATGGAATGTAATGTTTGCTGAACACAAGAACCTGCCGGGCGGAATCGAACAAGGTTTCCTGTATGAGAATAAATTCGGAACCGGATGAAAGCGTATATTTCGAGGAAGTAAAGTTTCCGGTTGTTGTACAGGAGTAAGTACAGGAACCGGCCGCCGCCTTCTGGTAAACAGAGCTTTCCAGAAATTCTTTTATTTGATCCGGATCATTCAGATCGATCTGATATCCTGCAATCGTATCGATGGGGACGAAGCTGAGACTGTAGGCGGATACATTTTTAAGAGAGTGATACCACCGGTCAGAGATGACCACAGCAGCGGGGCTCCGCCCGATGGACTGGGAAAAGGATTTGCTGGGCGGCTCAATCCGGAAGGCCAGCTCAACTGCATCAAAGGTTTGTGTACAGCAGCTGTAGACAGGATGATACAGCTCTGAAACCTGAACGGATGTGTGGGCGGCTGCGGGAGCGCAGATATAATTTCCCTTTCCGCGGACGTTTTTTACCAGATGATCCTCCTGCAGAAGTGCCAGAGCCCGCCGCAGGGTCATCCGGCTCACCTTCAGCTGTTCGGCCAGCGCCGGTTCCGACGGCAGCCGGCTTCCAGCCGGGAAAACACCCTGTCTAATCAGATTATACAGCTGATTGTAAATGCGTACATGCTTCAGATTCTTTTCTCTGCCGTTTTCTTCTCCCTGCATATGGTTTTCCTCCTTCTGTCCAGTTTAACGGAGCCGGAATAAAATGTCAACCGCTGGCGTCTGCTCTCTCTGCGCTTGTATAGAACGCAAAGCTTGTATAAAAAAGAATCGTGTCTATTTTTCTGAGGCGGTTATTTTTCATACAAAATAAATATATGCACAAAAATTGCAGATAATTTTTGTACTATATAGCGAATTGACTTTAGACAAGTATGCGTTTAATATACAAGTTATGAAAAGAAAGGAGGAATCTTGCATGCAAAATTATTCTGGAGAAATTGGACTGCAATATCACCTGCAGATCCGAAAGGGAGATGTGGGGCGCTACGTAATTCTTCCGGGCGATCCGAAGAGAAGCAGGAAAATAGCGGCGTATTTTGAAGACGCGCGTCTGGTGGCGGACAGCAGGGAATTTGTCACCTATACCGGATATCTGGACGGAGAAAAGGTAAGTGTTACCTCCACCGGGATCGGCGGCCCCTCAGCCTGCATTGCTCTGGAGGAGCTGGTCCGGTGCGGCGCGGACACCTTCCTAAGAGTGGGCACCTGCGGAGGCATGGATCTGCAGGTAAAAGGAGGCGATGTGGTGATTGCCACAGGAGCAGTCCGGATGGAGGGCACCAGCAGAGAATATGCGCCTATTGAATATCCTGCCGTCCCGGATTTTGATGTGACTGCCGCGCTGATACAGGCCTGCAGCCGTCTGGGCTACACCTTCCACAAGGGCGTAGTGCAGTGCAAGGATTCCTTTTACGGACAGCATGAGCCGGAGACGAAGCCGGTGGCCGGCGAACTGCTGAACAAGTGGGAGGCGTGGCTCCGGATGGGCTGCAAGGCTTCGGAGATGGAATCGGCGGCCCTTTTTATAGCCGCGGGTTACCTGAAAGTCCGCGCGGCGTCGGATTTTCTGGTTGTGGGAAATCAGGAGAGAGACAAACGGGGGATGGAGAATCCCATTGTCCATGATACAGAAGCGGCAATCCGGACAGCGGTGGAGGCCATCCGGATACTGATCCGGCAGGATGGGAGCGGGGAAAAGGCATGAATTTTAAGAGGATTTTTGTGATTGTGATCGATTCCCTCGGCATCGGGGCCATGAGGGACGCAGAAAAGTACGGCGATGCGGGAGCGGATACGCTGGGACATATTGCGGAACACTGTCCCAGGCTGGCGATTCCCGCGCTGCAGAAGCTGGGGCTTGCCAATCTTCACCGGCTCTCCGGCATTCCTCCCGTGGAGAAACCGGCTGCTTCCTTTATGCGCCTGAATGAAAAAAGCGCCGGGAAGGATACCATGACCGGACACTGGGAAATGATGGGACTTTACGTAGACAAGCCCTTTCGGACTTTTTCGGAGCACGGCTTTCCTCCGGAGCTGATCGCGGAGCTGGAGCGGCGTACCGGGCGCAGAATCATCGGGAATAAAAGCGCCAGCGGAACGGAAATTTTAAAAGAGCTGGGGGAAGAAGAGATCCGCCATAACTGCCTGATCGTATATACTTCCGCGGACTCGGTTCTGCAGATCTGCGGAAATGAGGAAACCATGGGCCTGGAAACCCTGTACCGGTATTGTGAGATAGCCAGGGAGTTGACTCTTAGGGAAGACTGGAGAGTCGGACGGGTCATTGCCAGGCCCTACGTCGGAAAATCCAGGGAGGAATTCCGCAGGACTGCCAACCGGAGAGACTATGCCCTGAAGCCCTCAGGCAGAACCGTGCTGGATGCGCTGAAGAGCGCGGGGCTGGATGTCCTGGCCGTAGGTAAAATCCAGGATATCTTTTCCGGCCAGGGGATTACAGAGGCCTGGCACTCGGAAAGTTCCGTTCACGGAATGGAACAGACCATGGAACTGGCAGGAAGGGACTTCTGCGGGCTGTGTTTCACGAATCTGGTGGACTTTGACGCCCTCTGGGGCCACCGCAGGGATGTACAGGGATACGGAAAGGAGCTGGAGCGGTTTGACCGCAGGCTGTCGGGGCTTTTAAAGCTGTTAAAGGAGGATGATCTGCTGATGATCACGGCAGACCACGGCAACGATCCAGTATTCCGCGGCACGGACCACACCCGGGAGCAGACGCCTCTGCTGCTGTATTCGCCTTCTCTGAAGCAGACAAAAAACCTCGGGGAGAGCGATACCTTTGCCGTGGTGGGAGCTACCGCGGCGGATAATTTCCGGGTTCCCATGCCGGAACAGGCCATCGGGACATCTGTCCTTCGGAGCCTGTAAAACAGAGCAGAAAAAAAGGAGCAGTATACATGCAGAAGAAACCCAATCTTGTATTTATACTAAATGACCATCAGGCCTATCACGGTCACGGAGTGGGGGACAGTCAGGGTCCGCTCCGGCCGAATTTTGAGGCCTTTGCCCGTTCCGGCGTAGAATTCCGCCAGGCATACTGTGTGACGCCTATGTGCGGGCCGGCCAGAAGAAGTCTGCTGACAGGCCTGTACCCGCACACCCACGGGCAGATACATAACGAAAATGATCCGGAATATAAACAGGATGTATATCTGGATCTTCTAGCTGAAGGCGGATACAGAAATTATTATTTCGGAAAGTGGCATGCCGGTCCCGGCTGTGCCTTTGACCATCACTGCGAGGGACTGTCCGAGACGGGATACGGCAATCCGTACAATTCGGAAGCCTATGCCGCGTATCTGAAAAGGCGGGGGCTTCCGCGGGCGCAGCACCGGATCAGGCGGGTCATTGAACAGGTGACTTTCGGCCCGCAGGGATATTTTCCAAAACTAAAGGAAGGCGCCTTGTATCAGTGTGAAGATTCCTGGTGCGGGGAACACGCCTACGGCGTTACGGTGACGCCCAGGGATACCCATGAATCTTTTTTCCTGGCTAATCTGGCCTGCGAGAAGCTGGAAGAGATCGCCAGAGAAAAACGCGGGGAGCCCTTTCATCTCCGGGTGGATTTCTGGGGCCCGCACCAGCCCTACTTCCCCACCCGGGAATTCCTGGATCTGTATGATCCAAAAAAAATCAAAAAGCTGCAGAATTTTGATACGGATCTTCACGATAAGCCGGAGACACTGAAAACAGAGCTGAACAGGCCCATGGGAGATGGAAGTCATCTGATCTATCCGAATCCGATCCCCTGGGAGGAATGGCAGGAAATGCTGGCGCACTGCTATGCGCACATTACCATGCTGGATGCGGCCGGCGGCTTGATCATAAACAAGCTCCGGGAGCTTGGGCTGGATGACAATACACTGATTATCTGGTCTACGGATCACGGAGATGCCATTGCCTGTCAGGGCGGCCATTTTGATAAAGATTCTCATATGGCCCAGGAGGTTATGCGGATTCCCATGGCCATGAGCTGGAAGGGAAGAATCTCTCCCGGGCAGACCATTGAAAAGCTGGTATATACCTGTGATATTCCGGCTACCCTGATGGATGCGGCCGGTCTGAAGTTTGGGAATCCGATAGACGGAAAGAGCCTTCTCTCTCTGGCCGAAGGGAAAGAGCAGAGCTGGCGGGACAGTCTTCTGTGCGAAACCTACGGTCACGGATACGGTGTCACGATTCGGGGACGCATGGTCACTGACGGCCGGTATAAATACGTCTGCACGGAGCACTGTCTGGATGAGCTGTATGATCTGCGGGAAGATCCTTACGAAAAAAAGAATCTTGCTGTTTTGGAAGAATACAGAGAACTGAAAGAGAAGATGCAAAGGCTTCTGGCGGTCAGACAACAGGAGGCTCATGATCCCGTAAATATGGAAACGCTTCTGGATGGAGCATCCAAATCATAAGTAGGAGGAATATATGAATTACGCTGATAGGATTGATCACACCCTTTTAAAACCGGAAGCTGTGCCGGAACAGATCAGAAACCTCTGCAGAGAGGCGAAGGAGTATGGCTTTCACTCGGTCTGCGTGAACTCCAGCTATGTTCCGCTCTGTGCGGAAGAACTGAAAAACAGCGGAATAGCGGTCTGTTCGGTGGTGGGATTTCCGCTGGGAGCCATGTCCACCCGGGCCAAAACTTCCGAAGCCGCCGGCGCGGTGCTGGACGGCGCTTCGGAGATCGATATGGTGCTGCACATCGGCATGGTAAAGAGCGGAAACTGGGAGTACGTAAAGAATGATATCGCCATGGTGCGGGCCGCCGTCAACGGGAAAGCGCTTTTGAAGGTGATTCTGGAAACATGTCTCCTGACAGAGGAAGAAATGATCACCGCCTGCCGTATCTGTTGTGAGGCGGGCGCCGACTACGTGAAAACTTCCACAGGATTTTCCGCGGCGGGCGCGACGGAGGAGGCGGTAAGACTTATGAAAAAGACAGTGGGAAATGCGGCTAAGGTAAAGGCATCCGGAGGCATCCGGACCCTCGCGGACGCGGAAAAGATGATCCTGGCCGGAGCGGACCGCCTGGGTGCCAGCGCCGGTGTGCAGATTGTTGAGGAAAGCCGCAGAAAAGAAGGGGTGTGAGGACATGCAGCTCTCTGTGCTGGTGAAGCCGGCCTCCGGACTCTGCAATATGGCCTGCCGCTACTGCTTTTACCGGGAAGAGATGGAAAAAAGAAAGGGAAGCCCTCCGTCCTTTATGGATGAAACAACCCTGGAGCATGTCATACGGAAAACGCTGGTAAACGCCGGGGACGGAGCCTGCTTTGTCTTTCAGGGCGGAGAACCTACGCTCTGTGGGCTGGATTTTTTCAGGCTTGCAGTTGGACTGGAAACAAGATATAACCGGAAAAAAGTGCCGGTCACCAACTGCCTGCAGACCAACGGACTTCTTCTGGACGATGCATGGTGCAGCTTTCTTAAGGAACACGATTTCCTTGTCGGCCTGTCCCTGGACGGTCTGCGGGACTGTCATGACCGCTGCCGTGTGGCGGCGGACGGCGGGCCGACCTTTGATAAGGTTTTTGAAACGGCCCGCAGCCTGAAGGGGTACGGCAGTCGGCCGGCCGGTTCGCCGGACTGATTTCTGAGACGGAAAAGGAGAAAAAGGCATGAATATTGTAATCGGAAGTGATCACGGCGGATTTGCGCTGAAGGAAGAACTGAAAAAAAGATTAACAGAACAGGGATGCCAGGTAAAAGACGTCGGATGTTCCGGGAATGAGACGGCAGATTATCCGGAAATAGCGGAAAAACTCTGCCGAACTCTGCTGGATGAGAAAAAGGATTTCGGCATTCTCTGCTGCGGGACAGGGATTGGTGTGTCCATCGCTGCCAACAAGATCAAGGGAATCCGCGCAGCGCTGTGCAGCGACTGTTACAGCGCGCGCATGGCAAAGGCACACAACAATGCCAACGTCATTACCCTGGGCGGCCGGACGGTTGGGACGGAACTTGCCTGGATGATGGTTCAGGAATACATGAAAGAGACGTTTCTGGGAGGAATTCACGAAACACGCGTCAATATGATCAACAACCTTTAAAGTCGGGAGGAAGCAATGGAGCAAAAAGAACTGAATGATCTGAAAAAATCGGCATGCCAGCTGCGGATGGATGTCCTTGAGGAGGTGTTTGAGGCGCAATCCGGCCATCCCGGAGGAGCGCTTTCCAGCGCTGAGATACTCACCTGGCTGTATCAGAAGGAACTGCGCGTGGACCCCCAAAATCCGGGGGATCCCGGGAGAGACCGTTTTATTCTCTCCAAGGGGCACAGCAGTCCAGGCCTGTACGCCGCCCTTGCCCAAAGAGGTTTTTTTGATAAAGAGATATTAAAATCCTTCCGGGCTCCCGGCTCTGTTCTTCAGGGCCATCCGGATATGAAGAAAACACCCGGTGTAGACATGTCCACCGGAAGTCTCGGACAGGGAGTTAGCGCGGCCTGCGGAATGGCTCTGGGGGCAAAGCTTTTTCAGGAAACGTACAGAACGTATGTCCTTCTGGGTGACGGAGAAATGGAAGAGGGGCAGGTATGGGAAGCGGCCATGTTTGCCGGACACAAAAAGCTCGACAATTTATGCTGGATTATTGACTGCAATGGACTCCAGATTGACGGCCCGGTTTCCCAGGTTGGCGGTCCGGAACCCCTGGACAGCAAACTGGAAGCGTTTGGATTTCAGGTGATTCCTGTAGAAAACGGCAATGATTTTGAACAGCTGGAGCAGGCATTTGCTTCCGCAAAAGAACCGGACGGAAAGCCCAAGGTGATTCTGGCCGGGACCGTGAAGGGAAAAGGCGTAAGCTTTATGGAAAATCAGGTATCCTGGCACGGAGCGGCCCCCAATGAGGAGCAGTACGGACAGGCGCTTTGTGAGCTGAAGAGAGTGATGAAGGACTTGGAAAACAGTGAAGGAAAACATTAAAAAGGCAACAAGAGAAAGTTTTGGCATGGCATTGGCCAAAATGGCGGGACAGTATCCGCAGATGGTAGTTCTGGATGCGGATCTGGCCAAGGCTACCCGCACCGATCTTTTTAAGGCAGTCTGTCCAGAAAGATTTGTGGACTGCGGCATTGCCGAGGCGAATATGATGGGAGTGGCCGCGGGACTTGCGGCAAGCGGAAAACTTCCGGTGGCAGCTACCTTTGCGATGTTCAGCGCGGAGCGGGCCATGGAGCAGATCCGCAATTCCATCGGATATCCTCATCTAAATGTGAAAATTGCAGGAACTCACGCCGGAATCAGTGTAGGCGAAGACGGTGCGTCCCATCAGTGCAATGAGGACTGCGCGGCCATGCGCAGTATACCGGGAATGACCATCCTCTGTCCTTCTGATCATTACGAAACCATGGCGGCAGTAAAAGCCATGCTGGATTATGATGGGCCTGTCTATCTCCGCCTCGGACGTCTGCCGGTGGAATGCATTAACAGGGAAGAGAATTACTCCTTCCAGATCGGGAAAAGTATTTTAAAAAAAAAGGGCCGGGATGCAGCAATTATCGCTGCGGGCTCCATGGTTTATGAGGCCATGAAAGCGGCAGATCTTCTGGAAAGTGAGGGGATCCATGTCAGGGTCCTTAACATGCATACCCTGAAACCGCTGGATGAAAAAGCGGTGATTCTGGCGGCCAGAGAAACCGGAGCCATCATTACGGCGGAAGAGCACAGCGTAATCGGAGGTCTGGGGGATGCGGTGGGAGATGTGCTCCTGCGCACTTTCCCTGTTCCCATGGAGAAAATTGGCATACAGGACCGATACGGATATTCCGGACCGGGCAGCGATCTGATGGATCAATTCGGGCTCCGTGCATCAAATTTGATTGAGGCAGTCCATCGCATCCTCTTAAGAAAACAAGCAGAAAAGGAATCAAGTGTATGAAAAAATTGGGCGTTTATCAAATTCTGGGGCCAAGCGACTGTAATGACGCGCGTATCCCGGACTACTGCAGACAGTATCTGCAGGAATTAAGCCAGATGATCGGCATAGAGATCTATCCCGCGGACGAAAAAGAATTCTGCCAACAGGATCCGAAAATCTTTTTTATCGGTTCCGGCGGTACAGCGGAGAAATTCAGCAAAGTCTACCGCTGTGCAAAAGGACCCTATTATCTTTTGACTGTACCGGCCTGGAATTCTCTGGCTGCATCCATGGAAATTTTATCCTTTCTCCACGAAAAGCAGGAAAAGGGAGAAATCCTGCACGGAACGGCAGAAGAGAACGCGGACAGAATCAAAGATTTGTATACGGTTGCGGAAACAAAAAGAAAACTTTCCCGGATGCGGATCGGAGCGATAGGAGAAGCTGTGACTCTGGTGGCCAGCCGGGTAAACCGTCAGGTAATGAAAGAACGGGTCGGCTGCGAACTGATGGATCTGGATATCGAGGAGCTGATCCGGGAATATGAAGCCGGCGGATATGAGGAAAACGAGTTTGTCAAGGGTATTAAGGCCAGGAGCGGCAATCCGGACGAGACAGAAAAAGCCCTTCGCGTATACGGAGCTGTAAAGCGCATGGTCGAAAAATATCATTTGGACGCAGTGACGGTACGCTGTTTTGACCTTTTGGGTGCGATTCAGACCACCGGCTGCCTGGCGCTGGCCATTTTAAACGCAGAGGGAATACCGGCTGCCTGCGAGGGAGATACCAGAAGCCTGCTTTCCATGACGATCCTCCACGAACTGACGGGAGAACCCGTTTTCATGGCGAATCCGAGCCAGATGGATACCGGAAAGCAGGAAATAATTTTTGCGCACTGCACCGTGCCGGCCAATATGCCCGACGATTATACACTTACCACCCATTTTGAATCAGGAATCGGCGTGGCCCTGGCCGGCCATATGAATCCCGGCCCTGTAACGGTATTTAAATGTGATGAATCCATGGAACGGTATTATGTACAGAATGCAGAGCTGAAAGAAAGCCTGCAGAGAGAAGATTTGTGCAGAACCCAGCTGCGGCTGTTCCTGCCGGAGGGAACCGAATGTTTTCTGAAAGATCCCATTTCCAATCATCAGATGATATGCAAAGGCCACTGGGCCGGACGGATCCGCAGATTCTTTTCAGATTAAATCGAGTAGGAGGGAGTGATTAACTCCCGTCCTCTCACAGCACCGGAGATACGGTTCACGTGTCCGGCGCTTTCAATAGTTGACGTGCAGAGACTGATAGGCTGTGGCTAGGTCATAAAAGCCCCAGTTTATCAGTCTTTCTTTATTTAATGCCCAGTTGACCGCCTTGTTTCCTGCATTGAACCAGTATCCTTTGCGGTCGTAGGCTATTGTTGCCGCATAATGGCTATCCACTCCCAGTCCTATAAGTTTCCTCATTCTGGTTTTGGGCAGTTTCCACTGTTTCCAGATACACATTCGTATCCGGCGGTACAGCCATCCATTCAGGCTTTCGATGTTATTCTTCATCTCCGCTATTCCATAATAGTTCAGCCATCCTCTCATGTAGACTTCTATCTTTTCCATTGTTCGGACGATACTTCCGCACCTGCTCCGGGAAGTGAGCTGGCGCAGTTTATCC
>DVOO01000027.1 GCA_018713515.1 Candidatus Scatomonas pullistercoris | reverse complement strand
CTTAGTTTACTGTTTTAGGTTTGTTCAAAAAATGTTTCTCATTCGAACTTTCGAGGATGTGTTTTACTGTTCAGTTGTCAAGTTCCTGTGTTGTCTCTCTTCAGAAGCAACTCTGACAATTTACCATAATTATTTCTGTTTGTCAACAACTTTTTTCATTTCTTTGCTGCTGTCTCACGCGACAGCTTGTTTATATTACCACAGCTTTCTGCGCTTGTCAACAGCTTTTTTTATTTCTTTTCACCGGATTTCACCGGCCCTTTTCCTGTTCTTAAATGCGTTTTTACATTCAGAACAGACGGAGAAGGAGGGATTTGAACCCTCGCGCCGCTATAAACGACCTACACCCTTAGCAGGGGCGCCTCTTCAGCCACTTGAGTACTTCTCCAATGCCTGATTCTATCAGATTTTTACAGCAAAAATGTAATCACCCGAAGCGGCGATACTTCATAAGTATATAAAAAACAGCATAATTTGTCAACTGTTTTTTCTATTTTTTATGGAAATTATTTTTTATTTCTACATATAGTATTATTTATCTTTTTCTTCTACTATATATTTGTAGTTTTAAGACGGGCAGCCGTCCGAAAGTGACTGCCGCAGACAGCATCACCTTTTCAGACGGCTGCTTTTTGAAGCTTTTAGATTCTTCCTATATTTCTTGAAATAATATAGGCAGTGGAATTTGCCTCTGTAATGTTCTTCGGTGTTACACAGTCTCCCAGGAAGTATACCTCCGGCGCACAGTAATTCAGGGCGATGGCTTCTTTCCGGCGCGGTCTCTGCCCTACGGCAAAAACAACAGAATCTGCCGGAAGTTCCAGAATATCGTCTTTGCATTTACAGATTACACGGTCGGAACAGATTTCCTGTACGGTTGTCTCAAAATGAATATCAAGTCCTCTTTTTTTGATTTCTGTTTTCAGACCCAGCATATGAAGGAAATTTCCGCCGTCATTCACGTGATCTGTCATTTCTACCAGAGTTACGTCTTTTCCAAGCTCCTTCAGATGAAGTCCCAGCTCCACTCCCACAAGTCCTGCTCCCATGATAACGATTTTGCTTCCCAGCTGATCCGGATGTATGTAGGCGTCCTGGGCGGATAAAACATGGCTTCCGTCAATTCCCCTGATGGGCGGTTTTGCTGCTTCCGCCCCGATGGCTGCGATTAAAACATCGGCCTTAATATTTTCGGCCAGCTCCGGAGTTACCGCCGTATTCATTCTTACCTCAATGGAGGGATGTTCTCTGACTGCCTTCTCCTGCTGATTCAGATAATAGTCCAGATTTTTCTTAAAGGACACCTTTTCTTCGCAGCGGAGAACGCCTCCCAGGCGGTCCGACTTCTCACAGAGAATTACCTGATGTCCTCTGTCCGCGCAGGTGAGAGCCGCCTGCATGCCGCCGATGCCTCCACCGGCAATCAATACCTTCTTTTTTACTTTTGCCTCGGGAAGCGCGTATTTCATTTCCAGTTCCCGGCCGCTTTCCGGATTAATAGCACAATAAGGTTCTCCGTTGGTCAGCTCGCTGGAGAAGCAGGAAAGGCAGCGGAGGCATTTTCTTGCCTTTTCTTCCTGTCCGGTCCGGATCTTCAACGGGAAATCGGGATCCGCCATAAATTCTCTTCCCATCTCCACCACATCTGCCTGTCCGGATGCAAGGATCTCCTCCATAAGGGCCGGATCACTTAAAGCGCCGATGGCCGCAACCGGTGTTTTTACATGTTTCTTTATTTCCGCGGCATATTTTACATTGCAGCCATCCTCCAGGAACATGCTGGGATGCGTCACAGCAAAAACCTCTTCCACTTCATGGTTTCCGGCGGAAACATGGATCAGCTGACAGTGACCTTCCAGCTGTTTTGCCACAGCAATTCCATTTTCAATTCCAAATCCTCCGTCATAGCATTCTGATCCGCTGATACGGACTTCAATTGGAAATCCTTCTCCGCATCTTTTGTGGATGGCATCACAGATAGAAATAAGCAGTCTGGCACGGTTTTCCACATCCGGACCTCCCCATTTATCCTTCCGGGTATTGGTCAGGGGTGATAAAAACTGATGCAGCATCCATCCATGTCCCGCATGAACCAGAACCATCCCGAATCCGCATTTCTGTGCCAGAGCGGCCGCATCCGCGTATTTTTGGATTGTTCTCTCAATAATTTCTTCTGTCATAGGAAGAATATGGCGCCCATCGCATTCACACTCCACCGGGCCGTAGGCGATTCCCTTTGCATTTGCCCCGAAAAAGGACAGATCCCGATTTGCAAACATACCGGCATGCTGCAGCTCCATGGTAGCTACGGCTCCGTATCCCCTGATTTCATAGGCGATTCTGGAAAGTCCCCTGTCAATATTCGGTGTATCCATACAGATGTGCGTGGCGCCTCCCCGGCCCAGTTCTCCGTCCACAATTCCCTCAAAGGTCGCGACACTGGCCGCGCCTCCCTTTGCTCTCCGTCCATAGTAAGCGGCTGCTCCATCATTCAGATAACCATCTCCGTTTACATTCTGATAGCCGGTGGGAGATGCAAAAATTCTGTTCCGGAACAGCACATTTCCCAGCTGAATCGGCTGAAACAAATGGGGATATTTGTAATCCTGAATCATAAAAAATTCCTCCTTTCAAATCCGCGCGGACTGTTTAAAACAGCCAGAAATTTAATTTTTTATATTATACAGAAAAAGAAACGTCAACTCAAGACATCCGCAGATAAATCTCTCTTTTTTATTAAAATAGTCAGAAATACTGAAAAACTATCGAGTAGTTTAAACTAACTATTAATTATTTTGTCTCCTTTTATGTACTTTTAAGAAAAAATCTGTTATGATAAATCATACCGGAGGATTTTATGATATCGGAATCTTTTTTTTGATTCCTGATCATGTGTATGAAAGATGGGTTAAAAAACGATTGAGGAGGATTTTTGTATGAAGAAACTGAAAGTTAAGAAGGATGTCTCCTGTATGGCATGTCTGGAATGCGTCAATGCCTGCTCCACCGCCTTTTATAAAGTGGCAGATCCCGGAAAGGCCTGCATCCAGATTATTGAGAAAAATGGAGAGCCGAAACCCATGGTCTGCGTACAGTGTGGAAAATGTGCCAAGGCCTGCGAAGCCGGAGCCATCAAACAGAACGCCAAGGGCGTTTACATGGTTGACAAAAAGCTCTGCACCGGCTGCGGCAAGTGCGCGGAAGTATGTCCTTTCCACGTAATGCTGAAGGTAGAGGAAAGCCCCACCGCATCCAAATGTATTGCCTGCGGTATCTGCGCCAAGGCCTGCCCCATGGATGTACTGGAAGTAGTTGAGTCTTAATTAAAAAAGCTGTCCCCGGCACATTCTGAAAAGAAAACTGTGCCGGGGATTTTTTCCCTTTAAATTATCAATTTTTTCTGTACGTCTGAACAGCTGTCTCATACAGATTATTTCCAAATCTGTCAGCCACCACGATTACCGGAAAATTTTCCACTTCCAGCTTCCGCACAGCTTCTGTTCCCAGATCCTCATAGGCAATAACTTCCGCCTTCCGTATCCTTTTGGACAGAAGGGCTCCCGCACCCCCAACGGCCGCAAAATATATGCCGCCGTTCCTTATGACCGCATCGAGAACTTCCTTTGTTCTCTTTCCTTTTCCCACCATTCCTTTCAATCCAAGATCCAGAAGCCGCGGTGCATATTTGTCCATACGGCTGGCCGTGGTAGGACCTGCGGAGCCGATGGGTCTTCCCTCTCTGGCCGGGGAGGGTCCCATATAATAGATTACCTGATCTTTTATATCAAAGGGAAGACCTTCCCCTCTGTCCAGCGCTTCCTGCATCCTTTTGTGAGCCGCGTCCCTGGCCGTATAAAGCGTTCCTGTAATATAAACGTAATCCCCGGCCTTTAAATCCCGGATTTCCGCCTCCAGAAGCGGCGCCTGTATATGTTTTTCCATTTTTACCCTCCAGGATGATTATTAAAACATCATAATACCCGCACCGCATGGCGGTTTACATGGCAGCACATATTCACCGCCACCGGAAGTCCGGCAATGTGTGTCGCATAGGTATTAATATTTACTGCCAGAGCCGTAATTCTTCCTCCCAGACCGCCCGGTCCGATTCCGAGCCCGTTTATTTTTTCAAGAAGCTCCTCTTCCATCTCCCGGACCCAGGGAATTTCCGAACTTTCATCTGGGGAACGGACAAGCGCTTTCTTTGCCATCAGCGCTGCCTTCTCAAAAGTTCCGCCGATGCCGACTCCTACCACCACCGGCGGGCAGGCATTCGGTCCCGCTTCCCTTACGGCAGAAAGAATCGCATTCTTGACTCCCTCCACTCCATCTGCCGGCTTCAGCATAAAAATTCTGCTCATATTTTCGCTTCCAAACCCCTTGGGCGCTACAGTAATTTTCACCTGATCTCCCGGCACAATCTCATAGTGAATGACTGCAGGTGTATTGTCCTTCGTGTTTTCCCGAAGCAGAGGATCTCCCACTACGGATTTTCTCAGATAACCTTCCGTATAGCCTCTGCGGACTCCCTCCTGAACGGCCTCATTGATATCTCCCCCCGTAAGGGAAACCTCCTGGCCGATTTCCAGGAAAACTACAGCCATACCTGTATCCTGGCAGATGGGAATTTTGTCTTCTCCCGCTATCTGAAGATTTTCCTGAAGTTGGCATAAAATCTGTTTTCCAAGAGGAGACTCCTCCTTTGCCACAGCCCGATCCAGTTTTTCTTTCATATCGGCAGAAAGAAAATAATTGGCATTTATACACATTTCACGGACGGCTTCCGTTACTTTATCCACATTTACCGTTCTCAACTGTTAGTAACCTCTCCCTGATTTTCTTCTTTCTTTTCTCTGACCTTTGCGATGCTGGCGATGGAAACATTTTCTCCCACATTCATCAGCTTCACTCCGGAAGTAATACGTCCCAGAATGGAAATATCCGAGCAGGGAATCCGGATAATAATTCCCTCCGTGGTAATCAGCATAATCTCGTTATCCTCGTTGACAGCCTTAATTCCCACGACATTTCCTGTTTTTTCTGTGATTTTATAACATTTCACACCCTTGCCGCCCCGGTTCTGAACTGTAAATTCTCCGATGGAGGTGCGCTTGCCGAGGCCATGCTCAGAAACAATCAGCAGATAATCTCCCTGGGTATTCAGCTGCATGCCCACAACCTCATCGTGATCCATAAGGTTAATCCCTCGGACACCCATGGAAACCCGGCCGGTCACCCGCACATCCATCTCCCTGAACCGGATGCACTGTCCGAATTTTGTGACCAGAATGATATCTTTCGTATTATCTGTAAATTTCACCTCAATCAGTTCATCATCGTCCCTCAGCACAATGGCGGCCAGACCTGTCTTTCTTACATTTTCATAATCCGTGATGGGCGTTTTCTTCACAATTCCCTTTTTGGTAGCCATGAACAGGTACTGATTCTTTTTATATTTTTCGATGGGGATCACAGCTGTAATCTGCTCTCCTGGCTGCAGATGAAGAAGATTGATGATGGCCGTTCCCCTGGCTGTTCTGCTTGCTTCAGGTATCTCGTAAACCTTCAGCCGGTAAACCTTTCCCGTGTTGGTGAAAAACATCAGGTAATGATGAGTGGTGGTCATCAGAAGCTCTTCAATGTAATCATCCTCTATGGTCTGCATTCCTTTGATTCCCTTACCTCCGCGTCCCTGGCTGCGGAAGTTGTCCACCGTCATGCGTTTAATATAACCCAGCTTCGTCATGGTGATCACCATATTTTCTCTGGGAATCAGATCCTCCATGGAAAAATCATAAGCATCGTAGCCGATGGATGTTCTTCTATCATCCCCGTATTTGTCAGAAATATTAAGTATTTCCTCCCGGATTACACCCAGCAGCCGCTTTCTGTCTGCCAGAATTTCCCGGTATTCTTTAATTTTTATTTCCAGTTCATGAAATTCCGACTCCAGTTTGGCCCTTTCCAGACCTGTCAGAGCCCTAAGACGCATATCTACGATGGCCTGGGCCTGAGTATCTGAGAATCCGAACTCACGGATCAGATTCTCCCTCGCCTCCTGGGCGTTGGCGGAAGCCCGGATGATCTTGATGATCGCATCAATGTGATCCAGTGCCTTCAGGAGACCTTCCAGAATATGAGCTCTTTCCTCTGCCTTATTTAAATCGTATTTTGTTCTTCTTGTAATTACGTCCTCCTGGTGCTGCAGGTACAGCTTCAGCATATCCAGAAGATTCAGAACTTTTGGTTCATTGTTCACCAGAGCCAGCATAATAACACCAAAAGTGTCCTGCAGCTGCGTATGCTTGTACAGCTGATTCAGGATTACGTTGGCGTTGGCATCCCTGCGCAGCTCAATGCAGATGCGCATGCCCTCCCGGTTTGAATGGTCATTGATGGCGGTAATACCGTCAATCTTTTTTTCTCTTACCAGCTCGGCCATCTTCTCAATCAGCCGCGCCTTGTTTACCAGATAGGGAAGCTCCGTCACAATAATCTGACTCTTTCCGTTTGGAAGCGTCTCAATATTTGTCACCGCACGCACCCGGATCTTTCCCCTGCCTGTGCGGTAAGCCTCCTCTATGCCTCTGGTTCCCAGAATCTCCGCTCCTGTGGGAAAATCCGGCCCCTTTACAATTTTCAGTATTTCCTCCATGGAAGTATCACTGTCATACTCTACAAGATTATCAATGATCTGCACCACTGCGGAAATTACCTCCCGGAGATTGTGGGGAGGTATATTGGTGGCCATTCCCACGGCAATACCGGAGGTACCGTTAACCAGAAGATTTGGATATCTTGCCGGAAGAACTGTAGGCTCTTTCTCCGTATCATCAAAGTTCGGAGTAAAATCCACCGTATTTTTATTAATATCCGCCAGCATTTCCATGGAAATTTTGCTCAGGCGGGCTTCCGTATAACGCATAGCCGCAGCTCCGTCCCCGTCCACCGATCCAAAGTTTCCATGTCCGTCCACAAGCGGATAGCGGGTAGACCAGTCCTGAGCCATATTGACCAGGGCCCCATAGATGGAACTGTCGCCGTGGGGATGGTATTTTCCCATGGTATCTCCGACAATACGCGCACATTTTCTGTGAGGCTTGTCAGGACCATTATTCAGTTCAATCATGGAAAAAAGGATCCTTCTCTGCACCGGCTTCAGACCGTCTCTTACATCCGGCAGCGCCCTGGACGCAATGACGCTCATAGCGTAATCGATGTAGGAATCTTCCATCTTTTTTTTCAGATCCACGTCTTCTATTTTATCAAAAATATTATCTTCCATGCTCTGTATTCACCTTTCGTTCGTGGTTGTGCCATTACCGTTCTTTTATCCGTCAGATGTCAAGATTCTTTACATCTTTGGCTCTCGCCTCAATAAATTCTCTTCTCGGCTCCACCTTGTCGCCCATCAGAGTAGTAAAGGTAAGATCCACCTCCGAAGATGCCTCCTCATCCATGGTAACCCGCAGAAGAATTCTTTTCTCCGGATCCATGGTAGTCTCCCAGAGCTGATCCGCATCCATTTCTCCCAGTCCCTTATATCTCTGAATTTTATTGCTGTTGTCCCGGCCGATCTCCGCCAGGATCTGATTCAGTTCCTCATCGTTGTAGGCATACCAGATTTTTTTATTTCTCTCCACCTTGTACAGGGGCGGCTTCGCCAGATACACGTGTCCCTGCTTGATCAGCTCCGGCATAAACCGGTACAGGAAGGTCAGCATCAGGGTCGCGATATGAGCGCCGTCCACATCCGCATCTGTCATAATAATAATTTTGTCGTATCTCAGCTTGGATATATCAAAATCATCGTGAATGCCTGTTCCGAAGGCAGTGATCATGGCCCGGATCTCCGCGTTCCCGTAAATTTTGTCCAGCCTTGCCTTCTCAACATTCAGAATTTTTCCTCTCAGAGGAAGAATTGCCTGCGTAGCCCGGCTTCTGGCAGATTTTGCGGATCCGCCGGCTGAATCTCCCTCCACGATATAAATCTCGCAGTTTTTCGGATCCTTATCCGTACAGTCCGCCAGCTTTCCGGGAAGAGACATGTTATCCAGGGCAGACTTTCTCCTTGTCAGATCCCTGGCCTTTCTGGCAGCCTCCCTGGCTCTCTGGGAGAGGACAGATTTTTCCACAATAATTTTTCCTACAGAAGGATTCTGCTCCAGATAGATCTCCAGCTGACTGCTCAAGATGCTGTCCACAGCTCCTCTGGCCTCACTGTTTCCCAGCTTCTGCTTTGTCTGTCCTTCAAACTGAGGATCCTCAATCTTCACGCTGACAATAGCCGTCAGTCCTTCTCTTATATCCTCACCGCTTAAATTCGGCTCACTGTCCTTCAGAAGCTTATTTTTTCTTGCATAATCATTCAGTGTTTTTGTCAGAGCGTTCCGGAATCCCACAATATGGGTTCCTCCCTCCGGCGTATTAATATTATTTACAAACCCGTAGGTATTTTCCGTGTAGGAATCGTTGTGCTGAATGGCCACCTCCACCAGTACCCCGTTCTGCTCTCCCTCACAGTATATAATATCCGGATACAGCTCTGTCTTGCTTTTATTCAGATACTGGACAAACTCCTTAATTCCTCCCTCGTAGTGAAAGGTCTTCTCCACCTTCTCCTCACCCCGGAGATCCTTCAGGGTAATGCGCAAACCCTTTGTAAGAAAAGCTGTCTCCCTGAGACGTGTCTTCAGGGTATCAAAATCGAATACTGTCTCCTCAAAGATCGTATCATCCGGAAGGAAGCTGACCATCGTACCCGTCTCATCCGGATCGCACTCGCCGATTACCTTCAGCTTGTACATGGCTTCTCCCTTTTCATAGCGCTGGCGGTAAACCTTTCCCTCGTGGTAGATCGTTACCTCCAGCCACTTGGAAAGGGCATTGACCACGGAAGCTCCCACACCGTGAAGACCTCCGGAAACCTTGTAGCCGCCTCCGCCAAATTTTCCCCCCGCGTGCAGGATCGTAAATACCACTTCCACGGCAGGAAGACCTGCTTTATGATTAATCCCCACCGGAATTCCGCGGCCGTCATCTATAACCGTAATGGAATTATCGGGATTTATGCATACATCAATATTTTTGCAGAATCCGGCCAGAGCCTCATCCACTGAATTATCCACGATTTCATAAACCAGATGATGCAGGCCTCTGGCGGAGGTACTGCCGATGTACATGCCCGGACGCTTTCTTACTGCCTCCAGACCTTCCAGAATCTGGATCTGGTCGGCTCCGTATTCTGCATTTGTTGTTGTACTTCCATCTAAGCTCATATCAATCCTCCTGCTCTGCGTTCACTTGGTTTACGGAAACACAGCCGTTTACCACCTCAAAAATTCTGTTCAGAGGAAACTGATTCTGCACAAACTCCTCTACTCCCGTACAGGTGATAAAGGTCTGTATATCCCGGATGCTTTTCAAAAGATACTTCTGCCTGCTGCTGTCAAGCTCTGACAGAACATCATCCAGTAGAAGCACCGGCTGATCATGAATCATGCTTCTGACCAGATATATCTCAGAAAGCTTCAGAGACAGAGCCGCGCTCCTCTGCTGGCCCTGGGATCCGAATTTTCTAATATCGATCCCGTTCACTCTGACACAGAAATCATCCCTGTGAGGCCCTGTAGAAGAAATTTTCTGTCTCAGATCTTTTTCTCTTTCCAGAGCAATCTTTCTTTCAAATTCCTCTCCTCTTACATTCGGCTCATAGATCAGCTCTATCTCTTCTTTTCCTCCGGTTATATTTTTGTGTATCTCCTTAAGCACCCTGTTGATCTGAAAAATAAATTTTTCTCTTTCTTCAATCAGGCTGCGCCCATGGGAAACCATCTGCTGATCCCATATATCCAGAGTATCCTTCAGATGTCCGGAAAATGGCAGATCCTTCAGAAGCTTATTTCTCTGCTGTACCACTTTATTATAATTTGTAAGCTGCGTCAGATAAAAACGGTTGATCTGGCACAGCTCACTGTCCATAAACTTCCGCCGCTCATGGGGACCGTTTTTTATAATATTCAGATCTTCAGGAGAAAAAAACACAA
Source organism: Candidatus Scatomonas pullistercoris (assembly GCA_018713515.1). Taxonomy (GTDB): domain Bacteria; phylum Bacillota; class Clostridia; order Lachnospirales; family Lachnospiraceae; genus Scatomonas; species Scatomonas pullistercoris. The sequence continues at coordinate 144,095 of DVOO01000027.1, read as the reverse complement.
AATGAATCATTCCGAAAAGCTCGGCCGCTTTCCGGATCGGAATCCCGTCAATAGCTGCGCCCTTGGATTTATTTTTTTTCAGGTGCATATCAATTTTATGGCGGGTTCCGTTCTTCATGAGAAACAGGCGTATATGAGATTCCTCTTCCCCAAAACGGATCATATCCTTATCCTTGCTTCCCCTGTGTGATTTTGTAGTACCGCACACATACATGGATTCCAGAATATTTGTTTTTCCCTGAGCATTATCTCCCAGCAAAATATTCGTTCCGCAGTCAAAGGTAATGTGAAGAGATTCATAATTCCTGTAATTTTTCAGTTCCAGGCTTTCAATATACATGTTATTTTACAATTTTCACTTCTTTCCCTTCAAAGGAAAAAATATCTCCTTCAAAAAGCTTTCTTCCTCTTCTGGTATCTGTTTCTCCGTTGACGGATACCCTTCCATCCTGAATAACGGCCTTTGCCTCGGCCCCCTCCTCCACCAGACCGGCCAGCTTCATAGCCTGGCCCAGTTTTATAAATTCATCTCTGATTTTTATTGTATCCATATTTTTCCTGTTCTTATCTGGCTGCGTTAATATTTACCGGGAGAATCAAATAGATATACGACTCCTCATCATTTTTAATAAAGCAGGGTGCCTTTGGATTGACCAGATAAATAGTGACCTCCTCATCATCAATTACCCGCAAAGCATCCATCAGGAACTTCGGGTTAAAGCCGATCATAATATCCTTTCCTGTTTTCTCAATGTCAATATCCTCCCGCATGGAGCCCATGGCCGAATCGATGCGAAGCTCCATGGAATCATCTCCTATGTGGATAATGATCGGTTTTTTATCTCCTTCTTTTACCAGCAGGGTGGCTCTGTCAATACAGTCCAGAAATTCTTTTTTATGAATCTTTACTTTTGTCTCATAATCGCTGGAGAGCATCTGCTCAATCCGGAAGTATTCTCCGTCAATCAGCCTGGACACCACCGTGGTCTGATCAAACTCAAAGAGAATATGATTTTCTGAAAAATAAATCTGAACCTTATCCTCGGCCTCTCCGGAAAGAATCTTGCTGATCTCGTTCAGCGTCTTGCCGGGAACTACCACTTTCCGGTCCGCGTAGGTACCATTCAGTTCCAGCCTGCGGATGGCAATTCTGTGTCCGTCCAGAGAAACTACCTTCAGAAAATTATTTTTTACTTCAAACAGTTCTCCTGTCATCAGCTTGTTATTTTCATTGGGTGCTATGGAAAAAATAGTCTGACGTATCACTTCCTTCAGGGTAAACTGAGACATGGTGATGCAGTCATTTTTTTCAATCATTGGAAGATAGGCAAAATCCTCTCCTGATTTTCCGGGAATGTTAAATTTTGCTTTTTCGCAGGTAATTGTGGCCACCAGATTGCTGTCCGTCTCAATCGTTACTTCGCTGTCGGGAAGTCTTCTTACAATTTCAGAAAAAATCTTTGCGTCCAGAGCGATGACTCCTTTTTCAAGAACCAGCCCTTCCGCGTACGTTTCAATCCCCAGCTCCATATCGTTGGAAGTAAATTTTATGCTGCTGGTCGAGGCATCGATCAGAATACATTCCAGGATCGGCATGGTTGTCCTGGAGGGAACAGCTTTCATAACGATGCTGACGCTTTTTAAAAGATTTGATTTTGAGAAAACCAGTTTCATGTTGTAAAGCTCCTTTCTGGTGTGTATCCATTTCTCCGTATTTCTGAAAAAAGTTATCCACAAAAATACGTCAGATGAAAAGGCTGTCGGAGACTGTCATAGAAAGAGATAATAAATATAGAATCCGTAGTAGTCTTCTTAGGGGCTGTGGATATGTGTAAAACCCTGTTTAGGCCTGTAAATATAAGGATTTTCGGGTAAAATAACTATGTGGAAAAGTCTTCTGAAGCATGTTGATAACGTGTGTATAAAAAGCAGATAAAGTTATCAACAATTTGTCCACAAAGCATTCACAGGGATACTGTGGATAATTAAGGTGATGGATTGATCTTTTTTTTCAGTATTTCAATGGTGTTTTTTGCAGTTTCAGAATTTGCAATCTCTGATTCAATCTTTTTACACCCGTAAATAATCGTAGAATGATCCTTACCACCCATAATCTGCCCGATACCTTCCAGATTCACGGAAGTCATCTCATTGCAGAGATACATGCAGATCTGGCGTGGGTATGCAATTTTGCTGCTCCTTTTCGTACCCTTGATATCTTCCGGCGTGATGCTGAAATGTTCCGCTACCACATTAATAATGTAATCCGGTGTGATAACTTTTTTTTCATTAGGAGAAATAATATCTGCCAGAGCCTGCTCCGCAAGAGCCAGGTTAATTTCTCTTTTTTCCAGATTGGCCAGGGCGATGACCTTATTCATGGAACCTTCCAGTTCACGTATATTTGATTTTACATTCTGAGCAATATATTCAATGACATCATTGCCGACATCATATCCTTCCATCTCCTGCTTTTTGCGGAGAATGGCCATGCGAGTTTCATAATTTGGCCTCTGAATATCTGCCATGAGTCCCCACTCAAAACGGGAGCGGATCCGTTCTTCCAGGATGTCCATGTCCTTCGGCGGACGGTCTGATGAAAGGATAATCTGTTTTCCGGCGGAATGAAGGCTGTTGAAAGTATGAAAAAATTCTTCCTGCGTGGATTCCTTTCCTATAATAAACTGGACATCATCGATCAGAAGTACATCAATATTTCTGTATTTGTCCCTGAACTTCGTAAGTGCGGAATTACTGCTGTTTCGGATTGCTTCAATAACTTCATTGGTGAATTCTTCACTGGTCACATACAGAATTTTTGCATTCGGATTATGCTCAATAATAAAATGCGCGATGGAATGCATCAGATGGGTCTTTCCAAGCCCCACTCCCCCATACAAAAAAAGAGGGTTGTAGATTTCTCCCGGAGATTCTGCAACCGCAAGAGAAGCCGCATGTGCAAACTGGTTATTGCTGCCAACTACAAAAGTATTAAATGTATATTTTGGATTCAGTCCGGCTGCTGAGAAGGCCGTTATGGCCGTTTCAGATTTTTCTGTCCTCTTAATATCTTCCGGAAGAATAAATTCAATCTCACAGTCCTCCCCTGTTACCTCTGCAATGGCAACTTTCAGAGGAAGGGTGTATTTTTTGCTTACGTAGGCAAGCCCCATTTCTTTGGAAGGAACTAAAATTGTGACCACATGGTTTTCTACTTTATGTACGACAAGGGGTTTCAGCCATGTCTTAAAGGATACCTCGCTGAGTTCGTGTTCTTCTCTCACCAGTTCTAAAATTTCAGTCCATTTTTCCTTAATTATATTCATTTTCACATCTCCCAGAGGTAGTTTTCAAAGCCAATTATCCTTTTATATCTTATAATAAAAAAGGCGATTTATCAATAGAATTTGTGAAATTGAAGAACCGGCGGATGCTGCCGCAGATGCGTTTCTGCTCTGCATGTTACCATAAGATTTCTTGAAAAATAAAAATGTGAATAAAGAGCTGTTTTCTTATTCACAATATAAAACCGCGTAAACATTGAAAAAAATAAGTCGAATTTTGAAATATTCACATCTATGGTATAAGTTATCCACAAGTTATCCACAAAATGTGGATAATCTTACGTTAACTAATTACTTCCTGTTCTATAAAAATAGGGTAAAATTTTTCTTGACGTACCTGCCTTTTATGCATATAATTGAAATGATGTTTTCTCAGCATGCATAAGAATTTTTTTTAATAAGAGGTTAAAGGTAAGGGAGGTGCCGGAATTATGAAGATGACATTTCAGCCGAAAAAAAGATCCAGAGCCAAGGTTCATGGATTCAGAGCAAGAATGAGCACGAAAGGCGGAAGAAAAGTTTTAGCTGCCAGAAGATTAAAAGGAAGAAAACAGTTATCAGCATAAAACATTAAGACCGCAGTTTCTGTGGTCTTTTCTTCTCTATAAATAAATAAGGAAATAATATGAAATATTCGGAAAGCTTAAAAAAGAACAGAGATTTTCAGCTGGTCTACCGGGAGGGAACATCTTACGCAAATAAGTATCTGGTTATGTATGTACGGGAAAACTGGCTGAATAAAAATCGTATTGGAATATCGGTCAGCAAAAAAGTGGGAAACAGTGTGGTGCGCCACCATCTGGCCCGGTTGATCCGGGAGGGCTACCGTCTGCAGGAAGAATATTTTCATATCGGGTATGATGTAGTGATGATTGCCAGGGTAAATAGTAAGGACTGTGCGTATAAAGAGATCGAGCGCGCAATTTATCATCTGGGAGGGCTGCATCAGATTGTAGAAAGAAAGAGTCAGGATGAAAACAGTATTAATTAAGATGATTCGTTTTTATCAGAAGTATCTGTCGCCGTTAAAGAGTTCAAGATGTCCTTATATTCCCACCTGTTCTCAGTATGGCCTGGAGGCTATTCAAAAATACGGCGCCCTTAAGGGAGGTTTACTGGCAGCCTGGAGAATTCTGCGATGCAACCCCTTTTCCAAAGGAGGTTACGACCCAGTGCCGTAAACAAGCATATCCAAGGAGGAAAACAATTTGGAGATTTTACTTAGCGTTTCAACTACGCCGGTCATATGCTGGATTGCCCAGCTGCTTGGCTGGATCATGAACGGCATTTACTGGGTGCTTGATGCCATCAGTATCCCAAATGTCGGCCTTGCCATTATTTTGTATACAGTCATTACGTATCTGCTTCTGACACCTATTCAGATCAAGCAGCAGAAGATGTCCAAAATGATGACGATTATTCAGCCTGAAATCCAGAAGATTCAGAAAAAGTATCAGGGAAAAAGAGATCAGGCATCTCAGATGAAAATGCAGGAGGAGACCATGGCTCTCCAGCAGAAATACGGCATTTCCCCCATGGGAAGCTGCCTTCCCCTGCTGATCCAGCTTCCGATTCTGTTTGGACTTTATCAGGTTATTTACCATATTCCCGGATATATCAGCAAGGTTGCCAACATTTTCAGCGGCCTGGCTGGTCAGATTTTGGATGTGAACGGCGCCACCAGTATACTGACCACCTTTGCGGAGAGCAACAGTATCCGTGTTTCTTTCGGCGAAGCGGCTACCCAGACGCAGGTGATCGATTTTCTTTATATGCTCAAGCCAGATCAGTGGGACAGGCTGGCGGATGTGCAGCAGTTTCAGTCCCTGCATTCTACCATCACCGATGTGGCGGGACAGAGTGAGCGGATCAACAGCTTTCTGGGAATTAATATTTCCCAGTCTCCCTGGGATGTAATCCAGAGCAGCATCAGCACGGGAGCCTGGCTGCTTCTGATTGCCGCGATTCTGGTGCCTGTGCTGGCCTGGTTTACCCAGTGGCTGAACTATAAGCTGATGCCCCAGCAGGCCACTACAGCTGATAATCCTGCGGGCGGATCCATGAAGATGATGAACATGATCATGCCCATCTTCTCCGCATTTATCTGCGTTACTCTTTCCATGGGTATTGGTATCTACTGGATTGCGGGCGCTGTGATCCGATGTATTCAGCAGGTGGTGATCAACAGAAGGATCGCCAAAATGGACGCTCAGGAGCTTCTTCAGAAAAATCAGGAAAAACAGGCAAAGAAAAGAGCGAAGAAGGGGCTTCCCCAGAGCAAGATTACGAATCAGGCAAAAATCAATGTGAGAAATATAAAGAATACGCCGAAAAGTACTGCAGATCAGAAGGAGAATGAGGAAGATTCTCTCGGATTTTACAATGATAACGCAAGGCCCGACAGTATTACGGCCAAAGCAAATATGGTACGCCAGTTTGATCTTCAGAACAGCAAAAAGAAAAAGTAAGGGGGTTGGCATATGGATTACGTAGAAGTATCTGCTAAAACAGTGGATGATGCAATCACGAAGGCCTGCATCGAGCTGGAAGTTTCCAGTGACAGACTGGATATTCAGGTAATCAGCGAGGGAAGTTCCGGTTTTCTCGGGTTTGGAAGTAAGCCCGCAGTCATTAAGGTCCGCAAAAAAGAGGAACCTGACTGGAATCTGGAAGAAATGGCCGCTCCTGAAGAGGAAAAAAAGAACCCCCCGATACAGGAAGAAACACCTGTAAAAGCAGAAGCGCCGAAAAAGGAGCCGGCCAAAAATGAGCAGCCCAGAAAAGAGCCCGTAAAAAAAGAAGCTTCCAAAAAAGAAAATTCTGGAAAACCGATGGAAAAAGAACCATCGCCAGTAAAAACGAAAGAAGAAATCGTCATGATGAAGGCTTCTGCCCAGAGCTTTCTTGACGGTGTATTCAAGGCCATGGAGCTGCCTGTCGATATAACCATGGAGTATAATCCGGAACAGGAAAGTCTGGATATTGATTTTGCAGGTGAGGATATGGGAATTCTCATTGGAAAGAGAGGACAGACACTGGATTCTCTTCAGTACCTTGTGAGTCTTGTGGTGAACAAAGATCAGAAGGATTACGTCCGTGTAAAGCTGGATACAGAAAATTACAGGAAGAGAAGAAAGGAAACTCTGGAAAATCTGGCCAAGAATATTGCCTACAAAGTAAGACGGACAAGAAAGCCGGTTTCTCTGGAGCCCATGAATCCTTACGAAAGAAGAATTATCCATTCAGCGCTGCAGAATAACAGATATGTGGAGACCTACAGCGAGGGAAATGAGCCCTACCGCCATGTGGTTATTACATTGAAGAAATGATGTCATTAGAGGGTGTCTCACGTTTTGAGATACCCTCTTCAAGCATAAGGAGACAGATATGGCAGATGTTTATGAGGATACCATCGCGGCCGTTTCCACCGCCATGGCTCCCGGAGGAATCGGCATCGTGCGGATCAGCGGGAAAGAAGCCTTTTCCATTGCGGATAAGATTTTCAGAGGAAAGAGGGGAAAAAGGCTGTCGGAACAGGAAGGGAATACCATCCATTACGGCTGGATTGAGGAAAACGGACAGGCGATTGATGAGGTTCTGGCTGTTGTACTCCGCCATCCCCATTCCTATACAGGAGAAGATACGGTGGAAATAGACTGCCATGGAGGAATTCTTGCCATGAACAGAATTCTGGAGGCGGTTCTTAGGGCAGGAGCCCGTCCGGCTGATCCGGGAGAATTTACAAAGAGAGCCTTTTTAAACGGGCGTATGGATCTTTCTCAGGCAGAGGCAGTGATGGATCTGATTCAGGCAAAGAATGAGTATGCACTGAAAAATTCCTTCCGTCAGCTCCAGGGATCTGTAAAAAAGAAAATACAGGATATCCGGGAGAAGCTTCTCTATGAAATTGCCTTTATAGAGTCCGCCCTGGATGATCCGGAACATACAGATCTGACAGGATATCCTGAAAAGCTTGGAAAGATCGTAATGGAGCAGAAGGCCGGAATCGAAAAGCTGATCGCTGCATCCGGTGAGGGAAGACTTCTGCAGGAAGGAATAAAAACAGTAATTCTGGGAAGGCCAAATGCAGGAAAATCTTCTCTTTTGAATCTTCTGGCCGGTGAAGAAAAGGCCATAGTTACGGAAATAGAGGGAACTACCCGGGATATTGTAGAAGAACAGATCAATGTAAGGGGAATCACCTTAAGACTGCTGGATACAGCCGGCATCCGGGATTCTTCCAGTCCTGTGGAACAGATTGGAATTGAGAGAGCGAAAGAGCAGGCCATGGATGCAGATCTGATCCTGTATGTGGTAGACAGCTCGGCACCTCTGAATGAGAATGACCGGAAAATTATGGAACTCATAAGGAATAAAAAAACCATTGTTCTTTTAAATAAAAATGATCTGGAAGCGGCAGTGAAGGAAGAAGAACTGAAGGAAAAATTGGATGCTCCCGTAATATCCATTTCAGTAAAGGAGAAAAAGGGAATCCATCAGCTGGAGACAGTAATTCAGGAACTTTTCTTTCATGGAGGAATTTCTTTTAACGATGAGATTTATATTACCAGCGCGAGACACAGAAGCGCCCTGGAGGCGGCGGACAAAAGTCTGAAGCTGGTGGAAAACAGTATTGCGGACGGACTTCCTGAGGATTTTTATTCTATCGATCTGATGGATGCCTATGAATCTCTCGGCAAAATTCTGGGAGAATCCGTGGGAGAAGATCTGGTCAATGAGATATTTTCAAAATTCTGTACAGGCAAGTAAAGGGTAAATGAGATGTCGAGGGTAGAAGAATATTATGATATTGTTGTGGTAGGAGCCGGCCATGCGGGCTGCGAAGCCGCACTGGCAGCAGCCAGACTGGGTATGGAAACAATTTTATTTACGGTGAGTGTGGACAGCATTGCTCTCATGCCCTGCAATCCGAATATAGGAGGAACCTCCAAGGGCCATCTGGTGCGTGAAATTGACGCCCTGGGAGGAGAAATGGGAAAGAATATAGACAGAACTTTTATTCAGTCAAAAATGCTGAACAAATCCAAGGGTCCTGCAGTTCATTCTCTGCGGGCACAGGCGGATAAAAGTGAATACAGCAGAAGTATGAGAAGGGTTCTGGAAAATACAGAGCATCTGACAATCCGGCAGGCAGAGGTCTCCGAGATTGTGGCGGAGGAAGGAATTTTAAAGGGAGTGAAGACCGTTTCGGGGGCTCTGTATCACTGCAGAGCGGCGGTGCTGTGTACAGGCGTTTATCTGAATGCCCGCTGTATTTACGGAGATGTAAGCACCTGTACAGGACCAAACGGACTTCAGTCCGCCACGCATCTGACGGATTCTCTTAAGAAAAACGGCATTGAGATGCTGCGCTTTAAGACGGGGACTCCCGCGAGAGTAGACAGAAGAACCATTGATTTCAGTAAAATGCAGGAGCAGCGGGGAGATGAACGGGTGGTCCCCTTTTCCTTTTCCACAGATCCGGAAGATGTACAGATTGATCAGGTGTCCTGCTGGCTGACTTATACAAATGAAAAAACTCATGAGATTATCCGCAGAAACCTGGACCGTTCTCCCCTGTATTCCGGCATGATCCATGGTACGGGTCCCAGATACTGTCCGTCCATTGAGGATAAGGTGGTAAAATTCGCGGATAAGGACAGACATCAGGTATTTCTGGAGCCGGAGGGATACTATACGAATGAAATGTATGTGGGAGGTATGTCCAGTTCTCTTCCCGAGGATGTACAGGATGCTATGTACCATTCTGTGGAGGGGCTGGAGCACGCAAAAATTGTCAGGAATGCCTATGCCATCGAGTATGACTGCATCAATCCGGTTCAGCTGAAAGCTTCTCTTGAATTCAAGAAAATCAGAGGATTATTTTCAGGAGGACAGTTTAACGGAAGCTCCGGCTATGAGGAGGCGGCGGCTCAGGGATTGATTGCGGGTATTAATGCGGTCAGAGAGATCCAGGGGAAAGAACCCCTGATTCTGGACCGTTCGGAAGCATATATAGGAGTTCTCATCGATGACTTGGTAACCAAGGAGACCCATGAACCTTACCGCATGATGACCAGCAGGGCAGAGTATCGTCTGCTGCTGCGCCAGGATAATGCGGATCTGCGCCTCAGAAAGTATGGATATCAGGTAGGACTGGTGACGGAAGAGCAGTACAGGAACGTTCTGGAAAAGGAAAAACAGATAGAAGAAGAGATAGAGAGACTTTCCCGCACCTTTGTGGGAATGAGTTCCGAAGTCCAGGATTTTCTGAAAAACCAGGGTTCCACACCTTTAACCAGCGGTTCTTCCCTGGCCGAACTGATCCGCCGGCCGGAGCTGGATTATGAGAAGATACAGAGTATAGATCCAAATCGTCCGAAGCTTCCGGAGGGTGTCCGGGAACAGGTCAATATTCATATAAAATATGAGGGATACATCCGGCGTCAGCAGAAGCAGGTAGAACAGTTTAAGAAAATGGAAAGCAAAAAAATCCCGGAAGATATAGATTATGAAGCGGTTGGGAGTCTGAGAATCGAGGCCCGGCAGAAGCTTAAGGCATTTGGCCCGTCCAATATCGGGCAGGCATCCAGAATTTCAGGAGTATCCCCGGCAGATATTTCCGTGCTTCTGGTTTATCTGGAGGCACATCGTCAATAGAAAATTTAGAAGGGAATATACGGGATGAAAGAAAAAAATTATGACTGGACAATCTTTCAAAAGGAACTGGAAAAACTGAAAATTTCTTTGACGGAGAAGCAGATCTGTCAGTTCCGGGATTATTATGAGCTTCTCCTGGAATGGAATTCTTTTATGAACCTGACGGCGGTGACGGAATTTCAGGATGTGGTGGTAAAGCATTTTCTGGACAGCCTGACACTTGTAAAAGCTGCAGACAGAGAAAAACTGGAGAGAGGAATATCGCTTATAGATGTGGGAACGGGAGCGGGATTTCCGGGAATTCCTCTGAAAATTGCCTTTCCCGGACTGAAGGTCTGCCTTCTGGATTCCCTGAATAAAAGAATCCGGTTTTTAAATGAAGTGATTGAAAAGCTGGGCCTTTCGGGTATAAGGGCAGTCCATGGAAGGGCAGAAGATTTTGGAAAAAACAGAGAATACAGAGAAGTTTTCGATTTATGTGTTTCAAGGGCGGTGGCCAATCTCTCTTCCCTTTCAGAATACTGCCTTCCCTTTGTGAAGGTGGGAGGAATGTTCGTCTCCTACAAATCCGGAAAAGTGCAGGAGGAAGCCTCTGCCGCGGAAAGAGCAGTAAAACTTCTGGGAGGAAAAATGGAAAATATATGCTGCTTTGAGCTGGCCCAGACGGATATGGGAAGGTCTCTGGTGTGTATAAGAAAGATTCAGAAAACTCCGGACAGATATCCCAGAAAAGCAGGGGTTCCCGGAAAGGAACCCCTGTAAGAATCAGGAACCGATAAAAATAGTCAGGCATCCTGGAGCAAGATAGCCGAAATAGCTTATCAGAAACAGAACCATATAAATAAGTATTAAAACAATGACTGGCAGGCAGATTGTATTTCTGCCTGTTTTTTCTGAAGTTTTTGCGGCAGTATCCAGAGCAGTATCGTATCCGCTGGTAATCATCATCATCAGGGGAATCAGAGCCGGAAGCAGATAGCGTCCCTGCGCCTGAAAATCTGAATAATAGGAATTATACAGAGACATTCCCAGCGGAATCAGGATACAGAAAAATCCTGTAATCATAATTGTTCTTTGCCATTTATCGTGCCACCATTTTTTTCGTATTCCCAAAATGCAGAAAAGCAAAAAGCCAAGGAAGAAAAAAACAATATAAATAAGATAAACAGGAAGATCCATAAACAGGGTGAGAAAAGAAAACACACCTATAAAACTGCAGATAGTATTTTGAATCCAGTTAGAATATGGTTCTTTTGAACCGCTGCCAAAATCAAAATGAAAAAAGGTTTCTGTAAATGATAATCCAAGTTTGGCAGGGGTTTCATGCTGAGACGGTTTATATTCGTCTTCTGCATACAGTTCCCCCTGTTCTGCAATTGTTTCCCTGCCAAGAATATCTCCGTCATGGATTACCGCATTTCGTATAAAGAACCATCCGCCTACTAAAAAGGCAATTCCAAGTATCAGAACAAATTTTTTTAGAATCTCTTTTTTTCTCTTTTTCAGGATTCCCATGCTGACAAGAAAGACAGGAATACTGCATAAAATATATCCATAGGCATTATAGTAGGAGAGCGCACAGATACCGCATCCAATTCCCAGTCCGATACAGGAGGAAATTTTCCATCCATCCTTATGTCCGCGAAGCCAGAAATAAAAAATGAGTGCTATGGAAAACAGGGCCAGGGAATCATTATTCTGGTAAGAGCAGATAAAGAGAAACTGCGGAAGGAAGGAACACAGGACTGCAAAAAGCAGAACACTTTCTTTCTTTTTAAAGAGCAGCTCACCAATCTTAAAAACAATAAATACAAAGGCTGTTCCGGCCAGTACACTTGTAAAGCGGGCGGCCAGCAGCAGAACCGTTGGATTTGTAGTGACAAAGGATGCCAGCTGCATAAAAAATGCGCTGATAATGGAAGAAAGATATGGATAAAGGGCATAAGAAAATCCCCAAATGCTGTGCCGCAGCTCCGGTTCGGTACCTGTAGGAAGAGCATGGTGTGTATAAATATATTTTGGAATCATATAGCGCATATCTTCATCGGGAGCATCCTGAATTCTCAAATAGACGCAGGTAAAAAGGCAAAAAGCAAAAAACAGCAGAATTATAACAGTTTTTGTTCTGCGATAAGCGGTTTCAGACATAAAAAAAACCTCCAATCATACCGATTCTTGTAGTATACCAAAATATGGTATAAAAAACCAGAGGAAAGGCTTTATTTCTATCCTTCACAAAATTTTCATATAATAATCAGTGTATGAACACAATTCCTGTCTAAAATAGATAAATCACGAGCTTGTGAAAGGAGGAAGAAAGTTGATCGAAGTGAGCAGCCTTGTCAAGAGGTATGGGGATCATACGGCCGTGGATCATCTGAGCTTTACTGTAGAGGAAGGCCAGATTACAGGATTTCTCGGACCCAACGGGGCGGGAAAATCTACAACCATGAACATAATTACAGGGTATCTGGCCCCCAGTGAGGGCCGTGTAGTCATTGACGGCCATGATATTCTGGAAGAACCGGAAGAGGCAAAAAAATGTATTGGGTATCTCCCGGAGCTTCCGCCTCTGTATCCGGAAATGACAGTGCGGGAATATCTGGATTTTGCGGCGGAATTAAAGAAAGTTCCCAAAGAGAAAAAGGCGGAGGAAATTGAAAAAGCCATGGATGAGGTAAAAATTACAGATATGGCAAACCGCCTGATCAAGAATCTGTCAAAGGGCTACTGCCAGAGAGTGGGACTGGCCCAGGCAATTCTGGGAAATCCCAAAATTTTGATTCTGGATGAACCTACCGTAGGACTGGATCCAAAACAGATTATAGAAATAAGGGAGCTGATGAAAAATCTAGGAAAAAAGCATACGGTACTCTTAAGTTCTCATATTCTGTCAGAGGTTAGCGCGGTCTGTGATTATGTTATGATCATCAGCCACGGAAAGCTGGTGGCCAGCGATACGCCGGAGAACCTGAGCAAGCTGACGCAGGGGTCCAATATTCTGGATCTCACTGTCCGTGGACAGATGGGTACAATTGTTTCTGCTGTGGGAATGATGTCGGATATTGAGGATGTCCAGTATGCGGATTCCGCAGAAAATGGCTGCGTGGATGTCCGGATAAAAACAGCACAGGATGTGGATATCCGGGAAAATATTTTTTACCGGATGGCAGAACTTCAGTGTCCTATTTTAAAAATGCAGTATTCTTCCCTTTCACTGGAAGATGTTTTCCTGGAACTTACAGAAGATTCAGAAGCTGAAGAAAATTCAGAAGCTGCGGAGGATACTTCTGAAGAAAATGATACAGAGGAGTTTTTTGAAGAAGAATTTCCGGAGGATACGCCGGAAGAAGAAAATATAGAGGAAAAGGAGAAGGAAAATGAAAGCAATTTATAAAAAAGAGCTTCGCATCTACATGTCGTCCATGCTGGGCTTTGTATTTATTTTCTTTATTCTTCTGGTATGTGGAATCTATTATACATTTTATAATATTTCCTATGCTTACCCGGAAATTGGTCCTACCATGAGCAGCGCGGCTATTGTTCTTCTGATTGCGGCGCCTATTCTGAGTATGCAGACGCTGGCGGAAGAAAAAAAGAAGAAAACAGATCAGCTTCTTTTAACTTCTCCTGTCCGGGTCCGGGACATTGTTCTGGGAAAATTTTTTGCTCTGGAATCCATTTTTCTTATTCCAATAGCCATTCTCTGCATTTACCCGCTGATTATGTCTCAATTTGGGACAATTACGTATTCTTCTAATTATACAGCTATTGTGGGATTTTTTCTTCTGGGAAGCGCTGAGCTGGCTATTGGTATTTTTGCGTCATCTCTTGCGGAAAATCAGATCATTGCCGCGGTTATTTGTTTTGCGCTGCTGTTTCTTTCAAATATGATTCAGAATCTTTCCGATCTGATTTCAACAACGGCCTCCGCGTCATTTTTTATTTTGTTTCTTTTCATTTTAATTCTCTGTATATGGCTGTATACCATGGTAAAGAGCGCGGTGGTGGCCGCCGCTGCAGCTGTAGCCGCGGAAGCGGTGCTGATCCTTACGTATATTTTTAAATCTTCTGTTTTTGAGGGAGCCGTTCAGAATCTGCTGGAAATTTTTGATCTGAGCAGCCACACCAGTAATTTTATCAATGGTATTTTTGATCTTACAGGCGTTGTCTACTTCCTTTCTGTAACAGTGATTTTTCTTTTCCTCGCTATACAGAAAATGGAAAAAAGGCGTTGGAGCTAGGAGGTGGCCGCATTGAAATTAAATATAAAAGAAAGAATAAAAAAATCAGTTTCCGGAGAGGAGCACAGAAGAAATTTACGCCATGGCTCCTATTCCTTTGTGGTGACGCTTATTGTAATTGCCGTTATAGTGGCCGTGAATCTTGTAGTGGGACAGCTTCCCACATCGGCTACCCAGATTGATGCAAGCAGCCAGAAGCTTTACAGTATCGGAGATGAAACAAAAGAGTTTGTGGGAAGTCTGGAAGAGGATGTGCAGCTGTATTACATTGTGACCAGCGGAAATGAAGACAGTCTCGTCAGCAAAATGCTGGAGCGGTATCAGGACCTTTCTTCTCATTTAACGGTGGAAACCATTGATCCGGATCTGCATCCGGAATTTACGGCCCAGTATACAGATGAAGAGGTATCTGACAACAGCGTCATTGTGGTCAGCGGCAGTAAAAACAGGATAGTCTCCTACAGTGATATGTATCCCTCCAGCTACTATTCTTCTTCCTCTGAATTTGACGGAGAGGGACAGCTCACCAGTGCGATTTCCTATGTAACCAGCGATGAGACGCTTACGGTTTATCAGTTGACCGGACACGAGGAACAGAGTCTCGGCAGCAACTTTACAGACGCTATTGAAAAAAATAATATCAGCCTGGAGGATTTAAGCCTTGTTACCATGGACAGTGTGCCTGAAGATGCTGCGGCCCTGATTATCAATGCACCGGCAAAAGATTTTTCCTCTGAAGAAACAGATAAATTAATAAATTATATGGAAAACGGAGGAAAAATACTATTATTTACAGATTATACAGCAGATGAAATGGTAAATCTTGACAGATTTCTGGAAAATTATGGACTGGAAAGAGATAATGGGATTGTAATGGAAGAAGATGCAGACCATTACGTACCTCAGAGGCCGGATGGAATTCTTCCGGAACTGAACACCAGTTCGGAATTTGCATCCGGTATGAGCAGTGACAGCTATGTTTTAATGCAGGATGCACAGGCCATCCGTGAAATTGATTCTTATCGGGACAGCCTGGAGATTACGCCGATTTTATCCACCACTGACAGCGGATACATTAAGCAGGTGGAGGATGGGATGATTTCTTTTGAAAAGAATTCCGAGGATGAGACGGGATCTTTTGATGTAGGTGTTTCTGTGTCGGAGAATATGGGAAATGAAGTGACGGCAGAGCTGGTTTATTTTTCTAGTTCAACTCTGAATAATGACAGTTATGACGAGCTGGTTATGAATGGAAATTCAGAACTTCTGACAAAGGTGATCACAGGTCTCTGCAATATTGATGAAAGCGAAAGCATTTCCATACCGGTTAAGAGTCTTTCTGTCAGCTATCTGAGTTATACGCAGCAGTCGGCGGCGTTCTGGAGAACGGTTATCATGATTATTATTCCGGCAGCCTTTCTGGCCGCAGGATTCTGTATCTGGATCAGAAGGAGAAGAAGGTAATGACGAAAAAAAAATGGGCGAAACCCATGATATTACTTTGCATATTTCTCATCCTGGTGATTTTGTATCTGGCCCTGCGCAGCAAAAATCAGCAGGAGGAGGAGGCGGAAAACGCGGGAATTCCGATTCTGGAAATGGACAGCGATTCTGTAACGGAAGTTTCCTTTCAAATTAACGGAGAGCAGGTTCAGTTCGCAAAGGAAGAGGATACCTGGGTAAATACGAATCAGAGTGATTTCCCTGTAAATCAGGATAAATTGATTGATCTGGTAGCGGATCTCACGGATACAGAGGCAGACAGAGTTCTTTCGGATGTTGAAAATTTATCTGAATACGGCCTGGAGGAGCCGGCAAATACTATTGTTCTGAAAAATGCCGATGGTGAGGAGAAGGAACTGCTGGTAGGAAGCCAGAATCAGGGAACCGGCTCTTATTATCTGTGTCTGGGTGCTAACACATCTACCGTATATGTGACAGATACCGATGTTTCGGGAAATCTGCCGTCAAATATTATGGAACTGGCACAATCTGATTCTTATCCGGAGATTTCCAGTACGAATGTTCTTGAAATGCGTGTGGATAAATCAGAGGGATCCTATGATCTGGTTAAAAATGAAGAAACCACTGACTGGGAAGTAACGGGTGAGGATGGCACGGTTTATAGCGCCGAATATCAGACGGCCAGAAGCCTTGCATCAACTCTGTCAGATATTTCCTACGCCAGTCTTGTGGATTATAATGCGGAAGACATGTCCCTCTATGGGCTGAACAATCCGGCAGCTTCTGTTTATGTGAAATACGAAGAAGAAGTGGAGCAGGAAGAGAGCGACAGCAGCAGTTCTTCCTCTGATTCCTCCGCAGTATCTTCCAGTTCTTCGGAAGAGGAGCCGGAAATGGTGGAAAAAGAGGTAACTTTGTATATAGGAAACCAGGATACGGACGGTAATTACTACGTAAGGCTGGACGGATCTTCCCAGGTAAATACGGTATCGGCCGATACAATCTCAACTATTTTGGACAGCGATTCCATTTCCTACTGGGATACAAGCATCGGTTATGAATATGTCAAAAATATGAAAAGCATCCAGGTGACATATCAGGGAGAGATGAAAACGATAGAGCGCACTGCAGAAGAGACGGAAGACGAGGAGGGAAATACAGAGGAGACTGTAACCTACACTTCCGGAGAAACAACGCTTGATTCGGATAAAGTAGAAACCTTCTTAAGTGGTATGGTGTCCATTACAGCCCAGAGCAAGGATCCGGATCTCACTACTACGCAGGATCCGGAAATATCGATTACAGTTGTAGCTGAAAATCAGACCTTTACGGTAACCTATGCTCCCTATGACTCGAACTTTTATCTAGCTATTGACAGCGAGGGACGCCCGGGACTGGTAAATAAAAACGATGTGAATGAGATGATTGAGGAATACAGTGCGATCTGGTCCTGATGCGCAGAAATAAAAAACCGGAAATTCAATGGATCCTTGCGGACTCTGAGAATTTCCGGTTTTTTATTTAAATAAATATTTTCAGCTGATCCAGAACTTTTTCCGGTGCTTCCAGGTGGGGGAGATGTTTCGTGTCCGGTATCAGAACAGATTCCACGGCAGGATTTACAGCCTGATAAAAGAGAATCGTTTCATTCATTCCCTCCTGCCTGGCGCCGCCGAGAATCACAATATCCTGATCGATGGACTGCAGGGCATGACGGATATCCAAATACATATAGTTTCCAATTATACTTGCATACAAATATTTGCCAAAATACCCTCCCCAGTGAGAAGCTTCGTAGTAGGCGTCTACATATTCCGTTCTGACAGATGAAGAATCGGAAAAAAGCCGGTCTCTGAACTCTTTCCGGATCTTCTCCTTTGCAACAATGGAATAGTAAATCATAGTTCCTGTAAGAGGACATTCCAGGAGAGCTTTGGAAATTCTGCTTTTTTTAGATGGAATTCTGGCCAGTGTGTGAATATCGGGAGGATTAATCAAAATGAGCTTTTGAAATAATCCAGGTTCGTAGCTGCAGGCCGTAACAGATACAGAAGCAGATAAACCGGTGGCCAGTATTGTAACAGGACTTCCAATTACTGACTTAATAAAATCAACAACAAACTGTACATAGTAAAAGTTTGTATACGTAATTTTCTGCTTATCAGACAAACCGCATCCTGGAAGATCTACACAGTATACAGTATGGCGGGTGGAGAGTGCTTTTACGATACGGTGCCATTCGTAAGAGCTGCTGCAGGGACTTAATTCGTGAAGAAGTAAGAGGGGAGACCCGCTTCCTGTTTTTGCATAATGAATATTACCAAAACGCCAGGCGTAAATAGATGTATCTTTTTTTTGCAGAAAATGTTTAGATACTGCCTTTTTTGAAATAAATTTATTTATGCTATAAATAATTGCTGCCGCGAAAATTAATATGGTAAAAACAGCAGCCAGCCTTTGCTTTCTTTTCTTCATAGAAAATCCTCCTGGAAAAATCATATTTCTATTATAATCGAAATGGGAATCTGTTACAATGCCTTTTCTCTTAAGACGGCGAATTAACAAGATGTTTCACGTGAAACATCTTGAATTTAGATATAATGTAGAAAATGTTTCACGTGAAACATTTCCAGTAGCCATTTAATAAGAAGAATGCTATAATCTAAGGGTAGCACTTTTGGTGCCTGTGAAAGGAGAAAAGATTTTGGGAAGAACAATAGCGATTGCAAACCAAAAAGGCGGTGTGGGAAAATCTACAACAGCGATAAATCTGTCGGCTTGTCTGGCTGAAATGGGTAAAAAAGTGCTTACGATTGATATTGATCCCCAGGGAAATACTACAAGCGGATTGGGAATTGAAAAAAACGAACTGGAAAAGACGGTTTATGAGCTTTTAATCGGAGAATGCGCCCTGGAAGAATGTCTGATTCATCTGGAGTTTCAGAATCAGGATCTCCTTCCCTCCAATGTAGATCTCGCAGGCGCAGAGATTGAATTGATAGGGATTGATAACAAAGAGTACATATTAAAAGAGAATATTGATACGGTGAGAGCTGATTATGATTTTATTATCATTGATTGCCCGCCTTCTCTGAATATGCTGACAATCAACGCTCTTACCACGGCTGATACAGTCCTGGTTCCTATTCAGTGTGAATATTATGCTCTGGAAGGGCTGGCTCAGCTGCTTCATACCATCGAACTGGTACAGGAGAGACTGAACCCAAAATTGAAAATTGAAGGGGTCGTTTTCACTATGTATGATGCAAGAACAAATCTTTCTCTTCAGGTGGTGGAAAATGTTAAGGATAATCTGAATCAGAAAATATATAAAACGATTATCCCAAGAAATGTGAGACTGGCGGAGGCTCCGAGTTACGGACTTCCGATTAATTTGTATGACAGCAGATCAGCGGGAGCAGAGAGCTACCGGCTGCTGGCAGAAGAAGTGATCAACAGAGAGGAAGAAGAAGAATGAGTGTCAGAAAGGGTGGATTAAATAAGGGAAAAGGACTGGAAACATTAATCCCGCAGAAAAATCAGACAGCTGAAAAAGAAAAGAATCCGGAAGTTAAGGTTGTCGAAAAAGTTGTGGAAAAAATTGTTGAAAAGCCAGGTGAGCTGGAATTAAAGCTTTCTGATATTGTTCCGAACAGTGAGCAGCCCAGAAAAGATTTTGATGAGGACGCATTGATGGAGCTGGCTGAATCTATCCGGCAGTTTGGCGTTCTGCAGCCGCTGCTGGTTCAGAAAAAAGGAAAATATTATGAAATAATAGCGGGAGAGAGAAGATGGAGAGCTGCAAAGATAGCCGGATTAAAAAAGGTTCCCGTTATACTTAAAGATTTTACGGATCTGGAGGCAATGGAGATTTCTCTTATCGAAAATATTCAGAGAGAAAATTTGAATTCTATTGAAGAAGCATTTGCCTATAAGCGGTTGATTGAAGAATTTCATTTAAAACAGGATGAAGTAGCGGAACGGGTATCAAAGAGCAGGGCCGCGGTAACCAATTCCATGCGTCTTCTGAAACTGGATGCCAGAGTGCAGAAAATGCTGGTGGATGAAATGATATCCAGCGGTCATGCGCGGACGCTGCTTGGTCTGGAAGATCCGGAGCTGCAGTATCAGACGGCTCAGAAAATTTTTGATGAAAAGCTCAGTGTCCGGGAAACAGAAAAACTGGTAAAACAGATTCTGAATCCGAAGCCTGTCCGGAAAAAAACGGAAGATCCGCAGATGGACGCAGTTTATGAAAAAATGGAGGAAAAATTGAAAGGAATTATCGGCACAAAGGTGTCGATTGCCAGAGGACGGGGAAAAAAGGGAAAAATTGAAATTGAATATTATTCGCAGGAGGAACTGGAGCGGATTCTGGAACTGTTTGAGACAATAAAATAAAGGGGAGAATACAAATGAGCAATCTGTTTGAAAGTGCCGGTATCGATATCGGGCTTATTGTACTGCTGCTGATTGTATTGGTTGTAATTTCAGCGGTTATTACGGTGAGCATGTCGGTCAGGCTGAGCAGGCTGACAAAAAAGTACCGGCTGTTTATGAAGGGAAAGGACGGACAGTCCATGGAAAAAGCTTTTGCTCAGAAATTCCGGGAAATGGAAAGACTTTCTAAAGTTTCAGAAAATCATCAGGTGGATATTAAGGATCTGAAAAGAAAATATAAAAAGACCCTTACCCGGTATGGAATTGTTAAATACGATGCCTTTGATGATGTGGGAGGAAAACTCAGTTTTGCCCTGGCTATGCTGGACAGCGAAAATACGGGATTTATCTTAAATGCGATTCACAGCAGAGATAACTGCTTCCTGTATATTAAGGAAATTGTAAAGGGAGAGTCTTATATTATGCTCAGTGATGAAGAAATACGGGCATTAAAGCAGGCGGCCAGAACAGAAGAAGAATTTGTGTAGGAGGAAGAAAAATGTTAGATATAAAGTTTGTAAGAGAAAATCCGGAGGCAGTAAAGCAGAACATCCGCAATAAATTTCAGGACAGCAAGCTGCCACTGGTGGATGAAGTGATTGCGCTGGATAAAGAAAACAGAGAAATTAAGCAGGAAGTGGAAGCGCTCCGGGCTGAAAAAAATAAAATTTCCAAAGAAATCGGAAAGCTGATGGGCCAGGGGAAGAAAGACGAAGCAGAAGAAGTAAAGAAAAAGGTATCTTCCTTCGGAGAGAGAATTGACGAGCTTTCCGCCCGCGAGAAGGAAGTGGAGGAAGAAATTAAAAAGAGGATGATGGTCATTCCTCAGATGATCGATCCGTCTGTACCGATCGGTAAAGACGACAGTGAGAATGTGGAGATTGAGAAGTTTGGCGATCCCGTTGTTCCGGATTTTGAGATTCCATACCATACGGAAATTATGGAATCCTTCAGCGGCATCGATCTGGACAGCGCCAGAAGAGTGGCAGGCAATGGATTCTATTATCTGATGGGAGATATTGCCCGGCTTCATTCAGCTGTTATCACATATGCCCGGGATTTTATGATTGACAGAGGATTTACTTACTGTGTGCCGCCCTTTATGATCCGCAGCGATGTGGTGACGGGAGTTATGAGCTTCGCGGAGATGGAAGCCATGATGTATAAGATTGAGGGAGAGGATCTGTATCTGATCGGAACCAGCGAGCACTCCATGATTGGAAAATTTATCGACCAGATTGTACCGGAGGAGCAGCTGCCGCTGACATATACCAGCTATTCTCCCTGTTTCCGGAAGGAAAAAGGAGCGCATGGGCTGGAGGAAAGAGGCGTATACCGGATCCATCAGTTTGAAAAACAGGAGATGATTGTTGTCTGCAGACCGGAGGAAAGCAAAATCTGGTATGATAAATTGTGGAAAAATACAGTGGATCTGTTCCGTTCCCTGGATATTCCGGTGAGAACGCTGGAATGCTGTTCGGGAGATCTTGCGGATCTGAAGGTAAAATCCTGCGATGTGGAGGCATGGTCTCCCCGCCAGAAGAAGTATTTTGAAGTGGGAAGCTGCTCCAATCTGGGCGATGCCCAGGCCAGAAGACTGAAAATCCGGATTCAGGGAGAAAATGGCAAGTATCTGGCGCATACATTAAATAATACAGTGGTCGCTCCGCCCCGTATGCTGATTGCTTTCCTGGAAAATAATCTGAATGCGGATGGATCTGTAAATATACCGGCTGTTCTGCGTCCGTACATGGGCGGAAAAGAGAAGCTGGTACCTTCTAAGTAATAGCCCCGCGGCGTTGAAAGACTGAAGCAAACAGTCAGAAGGGAGGCGCCAGAAATGCATAAATATTTAAAATCTGTGGGATTTTCCAATTTAAAGCGAAAAAGTGATCTGGATAAACTGCTGGCTGATGTGGTGGATCACTATGACAGAAAAAAAATTGTAGAAAACGAAGAGGGCCGGATGTTTGCGGAAATTTCCAAGGAATTCGGCTATGACTGCGGCATCACTGTCTGCGGCGAGTACGATGAGAAAAATAGATTTCGCATGGAATATTACTTTCCTTATTATGCAGGCTCCCAGATTACTTCCTATGAAGAAATCGTAGTGGAACGCCATGCCGGTAAAGAATCTTTCGCAGGGGCATGCGATGACATGCGGGTGGGAATTTCGCTGATCTTTTACCTGCTGAATGCCGGCGATTATCTGAATGTAAGGCAGAACGGGATGCTCAGAGAACTGAATACTTCCCTTTCACTCTCCGGGCTGGCGGCTTCGGGAACGATCCTGCTTCCTCTGAATAAAAATGTAAAACAGATAGAAGCAGACAAAAAGCAGTCCCAGCAGAGAAATTCCCTTCTGGCTGCTGCCAGAAACGGGGATGAGGAGGCCATGGAAAGCCTTACCATGGAAGATATTGATATTTATACCATGATTTCCAGAAGGATCCAGCATGAAGATGTGTATTCTATTGTGGACACGTATCTGATGCCTTACGGAATTGAATGCGATCAGTACAGTCTGATGGGAGAAATCACGGAGTGCAATACAACGCTGAATACGGTAACAGGAGAGAAAATGTATCAGCTTGGACTTCTTACGAATGATATTCCCCTGGATGTCTGTATTAATGAGAGGGATCTGATGGGAATTCCGGAGACAGGAAGAAGATTTAAAGGAGTTGTATGGCTCCAGGGATTGATTAATTTTTAAGTAACGGGGGCGGTCTGAAAAAAGAATTCAGGCCGCCCTTTATTTTTGCCCTGCATGGGCTGAAAAAGAAAGATCCCCGTTGTCCCCGGCCGGCATCTGTGATAAAATTCTCAGAGATATATCCGGGTGCCCGGGATATACAAAATGAGGAGGAAAACAATATGAAAAAAGTGACAGCGGCAGCAGCGGTCTGCCTGACGGTTTCTCTGGTTTTTGCGGGATGCAGAGGCGCGGATAAGGAGCAGACGGCTCTGGAGGGAAAAACACTTTCCGAGATTATAGATCTGATTTACGAGCAGAAGGATCCGGGTATCGGCACGGCTACCATGGAGGTAGATCTGGGGGATGCCGGCGCCTTAAAGTACAATACCGGCCTGGACAGTGCCGAGGGCATCGAAGAAGCAGCCGTATCTGAGGCCATGATCAGCGCCCAGGCCTATTCTCTGGTCCTGGTTCGGGTAGAGGACAGTGCAGATACGGAAACTGTGGCAAGGGAAATGCAGGAAGGAATTGACCCGGCCAAATGGATCTGTGTCCAGGCGGATGACAGGGAGGTTTCCGGATACGGAGATGTGGCTCTGCTCATCATGGTGTCTTCGGAGCTTTCAGAGTCCGTGACTGCAGAAGAGATCACAGATGCCTTCCGGACAGTCTGCGGCGGCGAGCTGGCTTTTGAGCTGTAGTTAAAATATGGTTTTTTCAAGCATTCCATTTCTTTACTATTTTCTGCCTGCGGTGCTGCTGGTATATTTTCTGGTTCCCAAAAAAGCAAAGAACGCGGTGCTGCTTTTAGCCAGTCTCTTTTTCTACGGCTATGGAGAGCCGCGGTTCCTGCTGCTGATGGGACTTTTCATAGCCCTGGGCTACGGAGCCGCGGTTCTTATGGAGCAGTGCAGAGAAAGAAGGAGCCGGAAATGTGTTCTTGTTCTGTCCGTCTTATTATCCCTGGGAATGCTGGCCTGGTTTAAGTACGCGGGATTTTTTGCGGACAGTATCCGAAAGGTTACGGGCCTTCCGGTTCCGGTTCTCCACATTGCTCTGCCTGTGGGAATCAGTTTTTACACATTCCAGATTCTCAGCTACGTTCTGGATGTGTATTGGGAAAGGTTTCCGGCAGAAAAAAATCTTCTTCGTTTTGCCTGCTACGTATCCATGTTTCCGCAGCTGATTGCCGGACCCATTGTCCGCTTTCCGGAAGTTTCCGCGCAGCTTAGGGAGAGAGAGACGGATCCGGAACAGATTTACGGGGGCATCCGCAGATTTCTTGCAGGGCTTGGGAAAAAGGTGCTGCTAGCCGACCAGCTGTACCGGCTCTGTGAGATTTTTCAGCAGACGGAGGAAAAATCGCTTCTGTTTTACTGGATGTACGCGGCTGCGTTCGCGCTGTATGTTTACTATGATTTTTCCGGATACAGCGATATGGCCATCGGGCTGGGGCGGATTCTGGGATTTTCATTTCCGGAAAATTTCCGGTATCCCTTTGTTTCCCGCAGCGCGGCTGAATTCTGGAGGCGGTGGCACATGACACTGGGAGGATGGTTCCGGGATTATGTGTATATTCCTCTGGGGGGAAGCAGGAACGGGAAGGGAAAATGGCTCCGCAATCTTCTGATTGTTTGGATTCTGACAGGGCTTTGGCATGGAGCCGCCTGGAATTTTGTGCTCTGGGGATTGTTTTTTGCGGGATTGATAGCTGCGGAAAAATTGTGGTATGGAAAATATCTGGAGAAAATTCCGGCGGCGGCCGCATGGATTTATCCCTTTTTCTTTGTGACGGTAAGTTTTGTGATTTTTCGCGGACCGTCTGTTTCTGACGTTTTCCGGGATGTGGGATGTCTTTTCGGAGCAGGAGGCCTTCCGGCCGCTACCGGACCGTCCGTCTATTATCTCAGGAGCTTTGGCGGAATTCTGATCCTGGGACTGACAGGCTGCACGCCGGCGGTAAAGATTTTGTACAAAAAAATCAGAGACAGAAGGGGGATGGGACGCATCCTGGGGGCTGCGGAGCCGGTGCTTCTGATCGCGGTTCTGCTTCTGTGTACAGCCTATCTGGTTGACGGTTCCTTCCATCCCTTTTTGTATTTCCGGTTTTAGGAGGTGATTCTTTGAAAAAAAGACCCTTTGCGCCGGGGCTGCTTCTTGTGGCGGGGGCCTGGCTTTTTCTGTCGGTTTTTTGCTGGCTGAAGCCGGATGGAGAAATTTCGTTCAGTGAGAGACGAAAGCTGGCAGAATTTCCGGAGCTCAGCAGACGGTCCATTCTGTCCGGAAAATTCGCCTCAGACTTTGAAGCGTACAGTCTGGATCAGTTTCCGGCCAGAGATTCCTTCCGGACCCTGCAGTCCCTGTCGGCCTTTTATCTGTTCGGGCAGATGGACAATCACGGAATCTACCTGCAGGAGGGATTTGCCGCGGAAATAGAGTATCCTTTGGACAGATCTTCGGTGGAAGCAGCGGCGGAAAAACTGAAAAGCCTGTATGAGCGGTACATCCGGGGAAAAACGGACAGGGTATATTTCTCGGTAATTCCAGACAAGAACTACTATCTGGCGGAAGAAGGGGGATATCCTGCCATGGATTATCCGGAACTTTTTTCGATTATGAAGGGAAAAATGGATTTCGCGGAATACCTGGATCTTACAGGCTTTTTATCTCCGGAAGATTATTACAGGACGGATACGCACTGGCGCCAGGAAAAAATTTCTGATGTAGCCTCTTTTCTGGCCGGATCCATGGGAACGGCCCTGCCCGGAGAATACCGGGCAGAGAAGGTCCGGGAGGATTTTCGCGGGGTTTACTACGGACAGGCGGCTCTTCCCATGGAAGGAGAAAAAATTTTTATTCTCCACAGCAGCATCATTGACCGGTGCGAAGTCTGCCGTGGGGATACAGAAAAAATTTCGGGGGTTTATGATCTGGATAAACTGGAAGGGAGAGATCCCTATGAGGTATATCTCTCCGGGGCGGCGCCGGTGATCCGGATCGCCAATCCTCTCTGCGGAAAGGAGAGGAGACTGGTTTTATTTGGGGATTCCTTTGCGTCAAGTCTTGCACCGCTGCTGGCCGAGGGATATTCGGAGATTACCCTGGTGGACATCCGTTATATTGACAGCAGCCTGATCGGAGATTATGCTGATTTTCAGGACGCGGATGTGCTGTTTCTGTACAGCACTCTGCTGCTGAACAGCAGCGAATCCATGAGATAAAGAAGGTGGAAGGGAAAGATGCAGTACACATATGTAACGGAAGATTTGAAGAAAAAAATGAAAAATCTCAGGAGAGAGTTCCACAGATATCCGGAAACCGCCTGGACGGAGTACCGGACAGCCTGGAGAGCAGCGGGCGAACTGGAAAAAAACGGATTCCAGGTATATACGGGAAACGCGGCCTGTTGTTCCGATGCCCGGATGGGCCTTCCGTCCGCCGCCTATCTGGAAGCCTGTGAACAAAGAGCTCTGTCAGAAGGGGTGCCGAAGCTGATTATGGAGAGAATCGGTTCCGGGCGCACAGCCGTAGCAGGAATCCTGAAGGGAAAATTTCCCGGACCGGTCCGGGTACTGCGGTTTGATATGGACGCGCTGCCCGTTGAGGAGGCAGAGACGGAAAAAAACCGGGATTATCTTTCACGCCATGCAGGTATTATGCATGCCTGCGGCCACGATGGCCACATGGCAGCGGGCCTTGGCCTGGCGGAAATCCTGGAAAAAAACAGGGATAAAATCCGGGGAGAGATTCGTCTGCTGTTTCAGCCGGCGGAGGAGGGCTGCCGCGGCGCCCGGTCCCTGACGGAGAAGGGATGGCTGGAGGGGGCGGACGAGCTCTACTGCGGCCATATTGGCATGGGAGAAAAGCGGCTGGGAAACATCACGGCCTGTTCCGGGGGTTTTCTGGCTACCACCAAGCTGGATATCCTTTTTCATGGAAAGCCCTCCCACGCCGCAAAGGCACCGGAACAGGGCAGGAATGCCCTGCTGGCCGCGGCCGTCTGCACGGTAAATGCCTACGCCATATCCAGGAGCGGCCGGGGAGAGGGGAGAATTAATATCGGGCGGTTCAGCGGGGGAAGCGGGAGGAATATCATTGCCGGCGAAGCCCGGCTGGAGGCGGAGACGAGAGGGGAGACCAGCGAAGTCAACCAGTATATGAAAGACTCTCTGGAAAGAGTAGCCCGGGCCTCGGCGGCAATGTACGGCACTGCCTGTGAATTTCTGGAGCAGGGAGAGAGCAGGACGGCGGCCAGCAGCCCTGCTCTGGCGGAGAAATGCCGGAGGGCGGCGGAGAGCATGGGCCCCGGATGCGTATACCGGACGACAGGGGTATTTGGAGCTTCTGAGGATGCGGCTGAGCTTATGGGCCGCCTGCAGGAGCAGGGCGGGGAGGCCGCTTATTTTCTGTTCGGAACGCCTCTGTCCGCGGAACACCATCAGCCGGAATTTGATTTTGATGAAGAAGTTCTGGCCGTTATGGCTGAATTTTACAGCAGGATCCTGCTGGATTAAGACATAAAAAACTGTGCCCGCAGTCAGTACAGGGGATGACTTCACGGGCACAGTTTTTTATGTCATTTTACAAATTTTTTCTTTTCATTTTCCTTTGTAATCCGGTATACGGTCAGGGTACAGGCCAGAAGGCCGATCAGGTTGGGCAGCACCATCAGGCCGTTGAACATATCCGACATGTTCCATACCAGATCCACCTTTAAAGTAGAGCCCAGGATCACGAAGGCAACCACAAGAACTGCATAGAACTTGACGGCTTTTTTGCCGAACAGATGGCGCACATTCACTTCGCCGAAGTAGTACCAGCCGACGATGGTAGTGAAGGCGAAAAACAGCATGCAGATGGCAATAAAGATTTCTCCGAAAGACCCGAAGGCCAGGTCAAAAGCGCTCTGGGCCAGGGCCGCGCCCGTCAGCCCGTTGTTCCATACGCCGGTGGAAACAATCACAAGAGCGGTCAGGGTCAGGATTACAAAAGTATCGATAAATACGCCCATCATGGCGATGATTCCCTGGTCCGAGGGATGTTTCACATCCGCAGTGGCGTGGGCGTGGGGGGTGGAGCCCATGCCGGCCTCATTAGAAAAAAGGCCTCTGGCAACGCCGTAGCGCATGGCTTTCTGTACTGTGACGCCCAGCATGCCGCCGGCAATGGCCTGGGGATTAAAAGCGCCCACGAAAATATCATGGAAGGCCTGTCCCACGCCGGAGCCGGTCAGAATCAGAACGATTACGCAGCCGACAATATACAGGACAGCCATCAGAGGCACGATCTTTTCTGTAAAGCGGGCGATTCGCTTAATGCCGCCCAGGAAGATAAAACCGGCTATCACGCCAACGATAATGCCCACAATCAGAGGATTTATGTTAAATACGTTGTGGAAGGATTCGCCGATGGAGTTGGACTGAACCATATTTCCCATGAAGCCCAGAGCCAGGATTACAGCCACGGAGAAAAATCCGGCCAGGAATTTTCCGAAGCGTCCCTTAAAGGCATATCGGATGTAATAGATGGGTCCGCCTGTGATGGATCCGTCCTCTTCCACCCGGGTTTTCTGGGCCATGACAGCCTCAGCGTAGATGGTGGCCATTCCAAAGAAAGCGCTGACCCACATCCAGAAGATGGCGCCGGGGCCTCCGGCCGCTATGGCTGTAGCCGCGCCGGCAATATTTCCGGTTCCCACCTGGGCCGCCACGGCCGTGGTCAGCGCCTGAAAGGAACTGAGCCCCTTTTCGCTGCCCTTTCCGTGCAGGGAAAAGTTTCCGAACAGGGATTTCATTCCCGCTCCGAATTTGCGCACCTGGATGAACCGCAGCATGACGGTGAAAAAGATGCCGGCGCCTACAAGCAAGATCAGAAGCGCGTAATCCCAGAGAAAAGTGTTTACAGTATCAACGATTTGTTCTACAAAGTTTGCAAAGCTGTCCATTGTTTTTCTCCATTCCCTCTCATTTGTGATAAATAAAAAATCCGCGGAAAATCCCGCGGACAAATCTGGTCAATATGAAGAGCTGCCCCGGCGCGTAAGACGCGGAGCGCTGATGATTCACTGTCCTTTTGCCTGAGAGATTCGCAGTCGCTGATCTGCTTTCACCTTCGGCACCCTTGTGCGGGATTCTCCAGAGAGCCATCCGGCTGCAGTCCTCTCCTTCTTACTGAAGGATGCCTGAGAGTATTATTCCGTCGGCGGGCTTTTTTGCCTCTTTCCTGCAGCTTTCCACTGGCAGTATGCAATTCATGAAAATAATTATATGCTGAAACAGCAGTGGTGTCAAATGTAAAAGTAATTCACGGAATATTAAGGAACTTAAGAATTGTTTTCTAAAATTATCACCATGCCATCACATTTAAGGAGTATGATGAGTACATCTTAAGAAAAAGGAGGTGTGGATCCACTCGGAAAAGCAAAAGGGAGAGTATTATAGAAGGATAGATATTTCATCACCAAAATACCGGGAAGCCTGCCATAGGTGGGCTTCCTTTTCTGCTGACGGGAAAACGGGCGCATGCGGCGGTTGCCTGCACGGTGATTTTCCAGTTGCTGAAGATATTCATCCATCTCAGTGATCTGATGGATAAGACGTCTGGAAATCAAAAAAATTCCCAAGAGAAAAACAGAAGAGACTGTGAAAAATGAGAAATCATTTTTTCACAGCCTCTTTTACTCGCGTTCCCGAGGTGATTCGAACACCCGACCTACCGCTTAGGAGGCGGTCGCTCTATCCAGCTGAGCTACGGAAACATATTTTCAGTACGCCATCTATCATACTATAATTTTCATCTTTTTTCAATGAAAAATTTCAGAACTGCCGGAGAGGGGAGGTGCTCGCCGCTCCCGGATGTGCTATACTGAGAAAAAAGTCATTGAGGAGGAAACACATATGAAGACAAAATTGACCCATGAGGCGGCTCTGTCCCTTCTCCGAAAATATAATCAGGAACCTTTCCATATCCTTCACGGCCTGACCGTGGAAGGCTGCATGCGCTGGTTCGCCGAGGATCAGGGATTTGGAGAGGATGCGGACTTCTGGGGAACGGCGGGTCTTCTCCACGATATTGATTTTGAACAGTATCCGGAGGAACACTGCAAAAGGGCTCCGGAGCTTCTGAAGGAGGCCGGGGCGGAGCCGGAATTGATCCATGCGGTGGTCAGCCATGGGTACGGAATCTGCAGCGATGTGGAGCCGGAGCACCAGATGGAAAAGATTCTGTTTGCCGTGGACGAGCTGACGGGACTGATCGGAGCGGCGGCCAGGATGCGCCCTTCAAAGAGTGTGACGGATATGGAGCTGAAGAGTCTGAAGAAAAAATTCAAGGATAAGCGGTTTGCGGCGGGCTGCTCCCGGGAAATCATCTCGGAGGGCGCGGAACGTCTGGGATGGACACTGGATGAGCTGATGGAGAAAAGTATCCTCGCCATGCGTTCCTGTGAGGACAGCGTCCGCGCAGAGATGGATGCTCTGGGTCTGCAGGATTGACAGAAAGACTCCTTTTTCATTGTAGGCATAGGAAAAATACGGTATACTAAGTGCAGACAGAAAAGCCGTCTGCAGGCTGCTCTGAAAAAGAAAGTTCGGCGGGTAGAGACAGAACATGAATTATGTAGTGTTTGATCTGGAATGGAACCAGTGTCCATATGGAAAAGAAAAAGAAATAAAAAGGCTGCCCTTTGAGATCATTGAGATCGGGGCTGTAAAACTGAATAAAGACAGAGAATATGTGGACAGATTTCACAGGATCATAAAGCCGGCTGTCTATACGAAGCTGCATTTCCGGACGAAGGAGATCGTAAAGCTTGAGCAGGAGGATCTGGACGGGGGAATTCCTTTTGTGGAGGCAGTGCGCGAATTTTTTGCCTGGGCGGGATCAGACGCTCTGTTCTGCACCTGGGGCACCATAGATCTCACGGAACTCCAGCGAAATATGAAGTATCATAAAGTGCTGCACCTGCTGCGGGGGCCGCTGCACTATTATGATGTGCAGAAGCTGTTTGCGGTGAATTATGAGGATATGAAGAGCCGCAGATCTCTGGAATACGGCATTGATTATCTGAAGCTGGAGAAAAAGATGGATTTTCATCAGGCGCTTTCCGATGCCTGGTATACGGCGGAGATTTTTCAGAGAATCGATATGGATGTAATGCTGGCCTACGATTCCATTGACGTATATCAGAATCCAAAAACAAAGAAGGATGAGATTCACGCGGTCTATAATGGATATTCCAAGTTTATTTCCCGGGAATTCCGTACGAAAGAGGAGGCTATGGCGGACCGGGAGGTGCGGGCCACTCACTGCTGTCTCTGCGGCCGGAATGCCAGAAAAAAGCTGTGGTGGTTTTCCGTAAATTCCAAGAATTATTACAGTATTGCCGTCTGCCCGGTTCACGGGTATCTGAAGGGAAAGATCCGGCTGAAGAAGACCGATGAGGGTCGGTTCTATGTGGTGAAAACCATTAAGGTCAGCAGCGAGCCGGAGGCAGAGGAAATCCGGGGGAAAAAGGAGGAGGTCAGAGAAAAAAGAAGAAGAAAAAGGCAGGAGGAAAAAAGGAAAGAGGGAAAGAAATAATCTTATCGATGAAAAATTTGCTTTTTTCCGGCAGGCTTCGCAACAGTACGCTCTCCGGCAGCCACTGTATGGAAAAAGGAGGAATCTGCCATGAAAAAGACAGGATTTATACTCGCCCTGGCAGCGGTTTTATGTGCGGGCTGCGGAATACAAAAGCTTCCTTTTCAAATTGAAGATGTAAAAAGCATTGAAGTATATCGTTTTGAGGGGGTTCCGGCAGCTGCGGAAAAGAAAGTTGTGACGGAAGAAAATGAGGTTGAGGAGGTTTACAGAAAGCTTCAGGCCGCCGGAAAACCGCAGCAGGCACGCACAGCAGGAGGGACGGTTATCAGCTTTCGTGTGAAACTGAAAGACGGAGATTTGTACGAAAGGATTTATACAGCAGGTCTTGAGCCGTTGGAAGACATGTGGGAAGAGATTTCTGCTGCGGCAGTGGCGGCGGAAGAGATAGAACTTCCCTCAGATACAAATCATTCGCAAGAGCCGGCCATGAAGGCCATGGTGCTTCGCGATCCTTCCGGAGATCTTTACTTTGTGGATGAGAAGGGCGGCCTCTTTACAGCCTCTCTTCCCGAAACCATCGCAGGCCCCGATGGAGAAAGTCTGTCTCCGGAGGAGCTGGAAGCGGGAGATACGGTGGAACTGTACGGGGACGGCATTATGCTGGAGAGCTATCCCGGCCAGTATCAGGGAGTTACGAGAGCAGTACGGATCCGGGAAGGCACGGAGGCGGACGCGGAGCCGTACCGGCATTTGCTTGAGAAGATTTATACGGAGCCGGATCCTTCAGAGATTCCGTCCATGAATCTGGAATATACAGAAGGAGAGCTTGTCACTTCGGCAGTTCTTACATCCGGAAATTACGAATGGACGTATGTAGATGAGAATGGAGAGGGACATGGGGTGGTCGCCTGCGGTGCCCATATCCTGGAATGGAAGGATCTGACAGAGATCCGGCTGGAAGGCCCGGCAGACCTGAAGCTTCTCCCCTCCCGGGAGATGGAATCCGCGGAAGTGCTCCGCTGGCCGGCCAGCGCCCGGGATCTGAAAGATATAGCTCAGGCCGGCCCGGGAGCGGCGGCAGAGGTGGTTCGGCAGGAAGGAGAATGGGTGATCCCCGGGGCAGAGCCCGGGTATGTATATCTGGTCACAGGAAACTGGCCGGAGGGTTATGTGGAGTTCGGATTTTTGACGGAATAATCTCAGCTTCACTTCTTTTGACGGAATAACTTCACTTCCTACTTGACAAGGACGGAAGTCCATACTTATAATAGTGGCAGTGTAATTTTACCAGTCAAAAACATTGACGAAGCCAGTACGCTGCCGCGGAAAGCCAAAGCGAGCCGGGGAAGGTGGAAGCCCGGTGCGAGTAAGGACAGCGGAACATCTCTTCCGAGTTGCCGAGCTGAAAGTTACAGTAAGCAAGGCCGCAGGTCCGGCGTTAAAAGGACAGCATATGATGGTATGTAAAAGGTGGTCAGCGAATGCAGAGGCGTTCGTCCTGTTACGGGACGGACGCTTTTTTCTTTGACAGGGACATCCATCGGACAGTCCGGTCAGGTGAAAGTCCTGCGGGCAGGAATAATTACCGCAAAGCTTTTTTAAGGAGGAAATGCATGTATCAGAAAGTAGATACCAACCTGAATTTTGTTGAAAGAGAAAAGCAGACAAAAAAATTCTGGGATGCGGAGCAGATCTTCGAGAAGAGTATGAAGGAGAGGGAAGGTTCTCCCATGTATACCTTTTACGACGGCCCGCCCACGGCCAACGGCAAGCCCCACATCGGTCATGTGCTGACCCGTGTGATCAAGGATATGATCCCCAGATACCGCACCATGAAGGGCTATGAAGTTCCCAGAAAGGCCGGATGGGATACCCACGGCCTCCCCGTAGAGCTGGAAGTGGAGAAAAAGCTGGGATTAAACGGCAAGGAGCAGATCGAGGAGTACGGCATTGAGCCCTTTATTAAAGAATGTAAGAAGAGTGTCTGGAAATACAAGGGCATGTGGGAGGATTTTTCCGGAACGGTAGGTTTCTGGGCAGATATGGAGCACCCCTACGTAACCTACGATAATACCTTTATTGAGTCCGAATGGTGGGCGCTGAAGGAGATCTGGAACAGAGGCCTTCTGTATAAGGGCTTTAAGATCGTCCCCTACTGTCCCCGCTGCGGTACGCCCCTGTCCGCCCAGGAGGTGGCCCAGGGATATAAAACGGTGAAGGAGCGCTCCGCGGTTGTCCGCTTCCGGGTGAAGAATGAGGATGCCTACTTCCTGGCCTGGACCACAACGCCCTGGACACTGCCCTCCAACCTGGCCCTCTGCGTGAACCCGGAGGAAAACTACTGTAAGGTAAAGGCGGCAGACGGTTATACTTATTATATGGCGGAAGCCCTGCTGGATAAAGTTCTGGGAAAGCTGGGAGATGAGGAAAAGGGCATAAAGGCCTATGAAGTGCTGGATACCTTCAAGGGAACGGCTCTGGAATATAAGGAATATGAGCCTCTGTTTGCCTGTGCCGGAGAAGCAGCGGCAAAACAGAAAAAGAAAGCGCACTTTGTAACCTGTGATACGTACGTTACCATGACCGACGGTACCGGAATCGTTCACATCGCCCCGGCCTTCGGTGAAGATGACAGCCGTGTGGGACGGGAGTATAATCTGCCCTTTGTACAGTTTGTGGACGGACAGGGCAATCTGACGGCGGAAACCCCCTATGGAGGAATTTTCGTAAAGAAGGCAGATCCACTGGTGCTGAAGGATCTGGACAAAGAAGGAAAGCTCTTCGATGCTCCCAAGTTTGAGCACGAGTATCCCCACTGCTGGCGCTGTGACACGCCGCTGATCTACTACGCGAGAGAGTCCTGGTTCATCAAGATGACAGCGGTAAAAGAGGATCTGATCCGCAACAACAATACAATTAACTGGATTCCCGAGAGCATCGGCAAGGGACGTTTCGGAGACTGGCTGGAAAATGTCCAGGACTGGGGTATTTCCCGGAACCGCTACTGGGGAACACCTTTAAATATCTGGGTCTGCGAGGACTGCGGGCACATGCATTCCGTGGGCAGCATCGAGGAACTGAAATCTCTTTCCGACAACTGTCCCGACGATATCGAGCTGCACCGGCCCTACATTGACGCGGTGACCTTCCCCTGCCCCAAGTGCGGGAAGACCATGAAGCGGGTGCCGGAGGTCATTGACTGCTGGTTTGATTCCGGCTCCATGCCCTTCGCCCAGCATCACTATCCTTTTGAAAATAAGGATCTGTTCGAGAAACAGTTCCCTGCCCAGTTTATTTCTGAGGCGGTGGATCAGACCCGAGGATGGTTCTACTCTCTGCTGGCCATCTCCACTCTGATCTTTAACAGGGCGCCCTACGAAAACGTGATTGTTCTGGGCCATGTACAGGATGAGAACGGGCAGAAGATGAGCAAGTCCAAGGGAAATGCGGTGGATCCCTTTGATGCGCTGGAGACTTATGGAGCGGATGCCATCCGCTGGTATTTCTATATCAACAGCGCGCCCTGGCTGCCCAACCGCTTCCACGGCAAGGCGGTGACGGAATATTCCAGAAAGTTTATGGGAACCCTGTGGAATACGTATGCGTTCTTTGTGCTGTATGCCAACATTGATAATTTTGATGCCACAAAATATACGCTGGATTACGATAAGCTGTCCGTTATGGATAAATGGCTGCTTTCCCGGCTGAATTCCACGATCCAGGCGGCAGATGATGACCTGGCAAATTATAAGATCCCCGAGGCGGCCAGAGCCCTGGAGGCCTTTGTGGATGATATGAGCAACTGGTACGTGCGCCGGAGCCGTGAGCGATTCTGGTCCAAGGGGATGGAGCAGGATAAGATCAACGCCTACATGACTCTGTACACCGCCCTGGTGGAGTTCTGCAAGGCGGCAGCGCCCATGATTCCCTTTATGACAGAGGATATCTACCAGAATCTGGTGCGCGGCATTGATCGCGATGCCCCGGAGAGCATTCATCTCTGCGACTATCCGTCTGTAAAGACGGAATGGATCGACAGGACCCTGGAAGAGGATATGGCCCATCTGCTGGAGATTGTGGTCATGGGAAGGGCCTGCCGGAATGCGGCTTCCATGAAAAACCGCCAGCCCCTTTCCAGAATGCTGGTGAAGAGCAGCTGGCAGCTTTCTGATTTTTATCAGACCATTATCCAGGATGAGCTGAATATCAAGAAAGTAGAATTTACCGATGATATCGGAACCTATATTTCCTACAGCTTCAAGCCCCAGCTGAAGACCGTGGGGCCAAAGTTCGGCAAGCTGGTGGGAGGCATCCGGGCTGCGCTGTCTGAGATTGACGGAAATGCGGCCATGGAGGAGGTCCGCAGCACAGGAGAGCTGAAACTTGACATTAACGGAACGGAAATTGTATTATTAAAAGAAGATCTGCTGATCGAGACCCTGCAGAAAGAGGGATATGTGACGGAATCCGACCAGTCCATTTCCGTAGTCCTGGATACCAACCTGACGCCGGAGCTGGTGGAAGAGGGATTTGTCCGGGAGCTGGTCAGCAAGATTCAGACCATGAGAAAAGAAGCCGGTTTTGAGGTGATGGACAGAATCAATGTCTACGCCAGGGATAACCGGAAAATCGAGACGATTCTGAAGGAGCACAGCGAGGAAATCCGATCGGAGGTTCTTGCGGACCAGATCATTCTGGATGAAACCAGAGGCTATGAGAAGGAATGGAATATTAACTCTGAAAAAGTGATAATGGCAGTAGAAAAGCTGTAAGGAGGATACGCGGAAATGCTGAACCCGGAATTTAAGAAGGAAACATTTAAAAAGAATGTAAAAGAAAATGTAAAGAATATGTTCCGCACCACCCTGGAGGAGGCGAATCCCCAGCAGGTGTATCAGGCGGTATGCTACGCGGTGAAGGATGTAATCATTGACAACTGGATGAAGACCCAGCAGGTTATCGATGAGAAGGACCCGAAGATTGTTTACTACATGTCCATGGAATTCCTGACCGGAAGATATCTGGGGAATAACCTGCTGAACCTGACCGCTTACCGGGAAGTGAAGGAAGCCCTGGAGGAAATGAATATTAACCTGAATGCTGTGGAGGATCAGGAGAGAGATCCGGCTCTGGGCAATGGAGGTCTGGGACGTCTGGCCGCCTGTTTCCTGGATTCCCTGGCCTCTCTGGGCTATGTGGCCTACGGCTGCGGCATCCGCTACCATTACGGCATGTTTAAGCAGGAGATCCGGGACGGCTATCAGGTGGAGGTACCGGACAACTGGCTGAAGAACGGAT
Source organism: Candidatus Scatomonas pullistercoris (assembly GCA_018713515.1). GTDB lineage: Bacteria > Bacillota > Clostridia > Lachnospirales > Lachnospiraceae > Scatomonas > Scatomonas pullistercoris. The sequence goes on along the minus strand of DVOO01000027.1, from coordinate 107,364 downwards.
ATCCCTTTGAGCTGAAGAGACCGGAGTACGCCAAGGAGATCAAGTTCGGCGGCTATGTGCGGGTGAACTATAATCCCGAGACCGGAAGAAATGATTTTATCCAGGAGGGCTATCAGTCTGTGCGCGCCGTTCCCTATGACCTGCCTGTGGTAGGCTACGGCAACAACGTGGTGGACACCCTGCGTATCTGGGATGCGGAGGCAATCAATGACTTCCAGCTGGATTCCTTTGATAAGGGCGATTATCACAAGGCAGTGGAGCAGGAGAATCTGGCCAGGACCATTGTGGAGGTACTGTATCCCAATGACGCGCATATGGCGGGAAAAGAGCTTCGTCTGAAACAGCAGTATTTCTTCATCTCTGCCAGCGTACAGACAGCCATCAAGAAATATAAAAAGCATCACAGCGATATTAAAAAGCTTTATGAAAAAGTAACCTTCCAGATGAATGACACGCATCCCACCGTGGCGGTTCCGGAACTGATGCGCATCCTTATGGATGAGGAGGGACTTTCCTGGGACGATGCATGGGAAGTAACGACCAAGACATGTGCCTACACCAACCACACGATCATGGCGGAGGCCCTGGAAAAATGGCCCATCGAGCTGTTTTCGCGCCTGCTGCCCCGGGTATATCAGATTGTGGAGGAAATTAACCGCCGTTTCCTGGAAAGAGTCCGCGCGCAGTATCCGGGCAATGAGGAAAAGGTGAAAAAGATGGCTGTCATTTATGACGGTCAGGTGCGCATGGCCAACCTGGCTATTGTGGGCGGCTATTCTGTCAATGGCGTGGCCAGACTGCACACCGAAATCCTGGAGAAGAGAGAGCTGAAGGATTTCTACGAGATGATGCCGGAGAAGTTCAGCAACAAGACGAACGGCATTACCCAGAGACGTTTCCTTCTCCACGGCAATCCTCTGCTGGCGGACTGGGTGACAGATCATGTGGGAGGAGACTGGGTGACCAATCTTTCCAAGCTGTCAGGGCTGGCTGTTTACGCGGATGATGAGAAGGCCCAGGCAGAGTTCATGAATATCAAGTATCAGAACAAGGTCCGTCTGGCCAGATACATTCAGGAGCACAATGGAATCGAGGTAGATCCCCGGTCTATCTTCGATGTGCAGGTAAAGAGACTTCATGAGTACAAGAGACAGCTGCTGAACATTCTTCATGTCATGTATCTGTATAATAAGATTAAGGAGCATCCGGAGATGCCCTTCTATCCCAGAACCTTTATTTTCGGAGCCAAGGCAAGTGCGGGCTACGCCAAGGCCAAGAAAATTATCAAGCTCATCAACAGCGTTGCGGATGTCATCAACCATGATGATTCCATCAAAGGCAAGATTAAGGTAGTCTTCATCGAGGATTACCGGGTAAGCAACGCGGAGCTGATCTTCGCGGCAGCAGATGTATCAGAACAGATTTCCACGGCCAGCAAGGAAGCCTCCGGAACCGGAAACATGAAGTTTATGCTGAACGGCGCGCTGACGCTGGGAACCATGGACGGCGCAAATGTGGAGATCGTGGAGGAAGTAGGAGAGGACAACGCATTTATCTTCGGACTTTCCGCCGATGAAGTTATGAACTTCGAGAAGAATGGCGGGTATGAGCCCATGCAGTACTTCAACAACGATCCGGATATCCGCCAGGTGCTGATGCAGCTGATCAACGGCATGTATTCCGGAGGAGATATGAATCTGTTCCGGGATCTTTATGATTCCCTGCTGCAGTCCAACCAGTGGGAGAAGGCGGATCAGTACTTTATTCTGGCCGACTTTAAGTCTTACGCAGCCGCCCAGGAAAGGGTGGAGGCCAGATACAGAGATGAAAAGGCATGGGCAAGAAGCGCCATGCTCAATACGGCCAAGAGCGGGAAATTCAGTTCTGACCGTACCATTCAGGAGTATGTAGATGATATCTGGCATCTGGATAAGATCACAGTAAAATAAACAGTATCGGGAGAATTGCAGGAGGCCGGTTATGGCAGCGGGCATAGGTCCGCGCCTGACCGGCCTCTGTATTACCGTGAGGCAGGTTTGACATTGACATTTCATTGTGATAAACTTACACTAATTATGGGGTCGTGTCCCCATACAGATGAAAAGCTACTTTTCAATAGTTCATTTTGAGGTGAAAGCATTGGATAAAGCAGAATACCATTTAAGATTGGAAGAACTGACAAAATGCGTGGAAAACCGCGATTATGCCGGCGCACTTACGATCGTAGACAGTATTGAGTGGCGGAGGGTGAAGAGCATCCGGACTCTGAATATGGTGGCAGATGTCTATGAGGCAAACAAACGCTACAGAGAGTGCAAAAATATCCTGCTGCTGGCCTATGACCGGGCTTCTATCGGAAAAAGCATTCTGTACCGCCTGGTTGAGATCTGTCTGAAGCTGGGGGAGCTGGAGGAAGCCGTGGATTTCTACACGGAATTCGCGGAGGTCGCCCCTCACGACAATTCCAGATTTATTCTGAAATACAAAATTTATAAGGCGAGACGATCACCGGTCCAGGATCAGATTGCGATTCTGGAGGAATATAAGGAGCGGGAGTACACGGAGAGATGGGCCTATGAGCTGGCCATGCTGTACAGCAGGGCGGGAAACCAGCAGAAATGCGTGGAGACCTGCGATGATCTGATCCTCTGGTTCAGCGAGGGAAAATACGTCAGAAAAGCTATGGAGCTGAAACAGAAGTATCAGCCCCTTTCGCCCATCCAGCAGGCGGCTTACCAGAAGGAGCTGGACAGAGAGGCCTCCGCGCGCAGACCGGCTCCTGAGAAAACGGAGGAGTCCGCCGCTGTGAAGGCGGCAGAACCGCCGGAGACTGCCGGTTCCCGGGAAATTCTTCAGCGGATGGATCAGGCGGGGGCAGCCATTACAAAGGATGTCAGCATCCCGGAGGAAGTTCCGCAGAAAGAGGATTCCGCAGATACAGCGTCTGTGACGTCCCGGGAGTTTATGGGCAAGACGGCGGATCTTCGGGAGCAGCTGGCCAGAAGCATTCATGATGTTTTTTCCGGAATCCGGAAAGAGGCTCCCCAGGTAGAGGAGCTGGAGATTCCCGAGACGGAAGCTGCTCCGGACCGTATGGCTACGGCAAATCTTCCGATTCATGAGCTGGAGCCCGAGCTTGTGGAGCCCAGCATAAAACCGGTGGAGAGGCCTGTACAGGACGTCCGGGAGGTTCTGGCGGAGGAAGAGCAGATCGAGGGACAGATGTCTCTGAAAGATTTTAATCTGGAGGCACTGGTGCAGGAGACAGCGGACAGTCTGTCTGAAGAGATTGCCTCGGATGCCTTGGTTCCGGCGGAAGCGTCTGTACAGGAGACAGCAGAGGAGTCCCTGCCGGAGGAGACGGAAGAGAAGACAGAGGAGCCCCTGCCGCAGGAGACGGGAGAGAAGACAGAGGAACCCCTGCCGGAGGAGACGGAAGAGAAGACAGAGGAGCCTCTGCCGCAGGAGCAGGAAAAGAAAGCTCCGGAGGAAGCTCCCAGGCCGAGACCTCTTTATAATGAAGAACTGGAGATTCCGGATCCGGAACCGACCCCGGAAGAGAAAGCGCAGAGAACGATTACGCTCAGCACCATCGGACAGAATACCATTCCGATTTCCATTGATGAGCTCCTGATGGAGGAAACGCCGGAGGAGCGCAGGATCCGTATTCTGAATGATGCAAAGCCCGTCCGCATGAATGACGAGCAGAGAAAGATATTTACGTATTTCGCACGGGTTCCCGGCATGGATCAGCAGATCCTGGAGGCCATGAACGGTGTTTACGAGCATGCGGGAGAGCATACCTCCAAGCACGGGAATATTGCCATCATGGGAGCTTCCGGAACCGGAAAGACTCAGCTGACGAGGAGCCTGATGGTTGCTCTCTGTAAGGACCTTCAGCTGGATGTGGCCAAGACCGCCCGTATTACCGGAGAGGCCATGAATGACAGGGATCCGGCTAAAATCGTCTCCAAGATGTCGGGAGGTTTTCTGGTCATTGACGGCGCATCTGAAATGACAGCGGAGACGGTTGAGCAGCTGAACCGTGCCATGGAGTTCCGGACGGACTGCATGATCCTGATTATAGAGGATGAGAAAGCAAATATGCGGGCCATGCTGAAACAGTATCCGGATTTTGCCGGAAAGTTTGATAAGGTCATCTCCATTCCGGTATTTACCAACGATGAGCTGGTAACCTTCGCGAGAACCTACGCTACGGAGAATGGCTGCAAGATGGACGAGATGGGCGTTCTGGCTCTGTACACGCTGATCGGAAACCACCAGTCGGAGCGGGAGCCCATGACCATTTCCCAGGTAAAAGATATGGTGGATAAGGCCATGGCGCATGCCAGAAAGACACCGAAGAAGCGCGGCCGGAAGAAGGCCGGACGCGGCAGGCAGCAGGAAGATTTCATTATTTTGCAGGAAAAAGACTTTGAACAGTAAAGAGAAACCCTGGCTGGGAAATCCCCAGAACACAATTTCAATACTTCAGAAATACGGTTTCCGGTTTCAGAAGAAGTACGGACAGAATTTTCTGATTGATCCCCATGTGCTGGGAAAAATCACAGCGGCGGCGGGAGTTACAGAGGAAGATTTTGTGGTAGAGATAGGGCCGGGTATTGGGACGCTTACCCAATACCTGGCCCATGCCGCCAGAGAGGTCTGCGCGGTGGAGATAGACAGGAATCTTCTCCCTATTCTGGAAGATACGTTAAGCGCATGGCCGAATGTGACTGTGATCCACCAGGATATATTAAAGACGGATCTTCAGAAGCTGGCAGAGGAGAAAAATCAGGGAAAGCCCATGAAGATTGTGGCGAATCTGCCCTATTATATAACAACGCCGATTATTATGGGCCTTCTGGAAAAACAGGTTCCCATGGAATCCATGACCGTTATGGTGCAGAAAGAGGTGGCTCAGCGGATGCAGGCGGAGCCGGGAAGCAGGGAGTATGGAGCGCTGTCCCTGGCGGTCCGGTATTATGCGGAACCGTATCTGGCGGCCAATGTTCCTCCCAACTGTTTCATACCGAGACCCAATGTGGGGAGCGCGGTCATCCGGCTGACCCGCCGGGAAAGACCGCCGGTGGAGACCAGAGATCCGGCGCTGATGTTCCGGCTGATCCGTGCGGCCTTTAACCAGAGAAGGAAAACGTTGCTGAACGGTCTTCGGAATGATCCGGAATTAAATCTTTCCAGAGAAGCCGCGGAAGCAGCCATTGTGCACTGCGGCCTGGATCCCTCGGTTCGCGGAGAAACCCTGGGCCTGGCAGAATATGGGGCATTAGCTGATTATCTGACAGAAACACATTGAGGCTGGCGCTGAAAGCGCCAGCCTCAAACTTATTTTAAAGGAAGGAGAGCCGGTTTTCAACCGGCATTATGAAAAAGAAAATATAAAATAATTATTTTGGATTAATTATTTTATGGTTTTAGTATAGTCGGGAAATGTGTTTAATTCGTGTGCAACCTGTAAAAAAAACATGAACAAAATCCAAAGGTTCTGTGAAGAGCAGGACAGTAGCGGAACAGATGTGTTATAATGCGGAAGGAAAGAAAAAAACACTGAAACGAAAAAGAAAGGAAAATTATGAAACATTTAAAATGGAAAAAATATACGGCAGCGGTTCTGTGCGCGGTGACCGCCGCCACCGCCGGACCGGGTCTGGCCACTGTTCATGCGGACGCAACCGGAACTCCCTATGTATCGCTGGGGGCAGATCTGGATGCCGGGCAGCGGGCTTCCGTTCTGGAGCTCCTCGGTGTTTCGGAGGCGGATCTGGAACAGTATACGGTGGTAACTGTAACGAATGAAGAAGAGTATGAATATCTGGGAGATTATCTGGATGCGGAGGTAATCGGGGACCAGGCAATCTCCTCCGCGCTGGTTGTGGGAAGGGAGGAAGGACACGGCATTCAGGTAACAACCCAGAACGTCACCTACTGCACGGTGGGAATGTATCAGAACGCCCTGGCCACAGCGGGATTGAAGAATGCGGACGTCACAGTGGCGGGTCCCGTCAAGGTGACGGGAACCGCCGCCCTGATCGGTGTGATGAAGGCCTACTCGGAGATGACGGGAACGCCGGTGGAGGCCACGAAAATTGACGCGGCCACCGATGAGCTGATCACCACCGGAGACCTTGGCCAGAGCCTGGGAGATACGGAGCAGGCTGAGAATCTTGTGGCGGCTGTGAAGGAAGCGGTTGTGGCGGAAGATATCAGCGATCCGGACCGGATCAGCCAGCTGATCGACAACGCGGCGGAGGGACTGGGGATCCATCTTACAGAAGAAGAGAAGCAGCAGATAATTGAGCTGATGCAGAAGATTGCCGGTCTGGATATTAATGTGGATGATCTGAAGAGTCAGGTCCAGGCTATCTACGATAAGCTGGCAAATATGGATCTGAATATTACGGAGGAAGATGTCCAGGGATTTTTTGAAACCATCGGAAACTGGTTTGGCAGTCTCTGGGACCGGATCAGCAGCTGGCTGGGGGGGCTTTTCGGCTGACAGCCCCATTGATGACTGTGCAGAATGCATAAAAAACAAATAAAATGCATCAATAAAATATGCAAATTAATAAATGTTTTACCGGGAGTTCACGATTTGTTCACAAATCATTGTTATGATAAATACTGTTCAGAGATGAACAGATAGAAAGAATGCCTGGTCATTACAAAAATTTTTTCATAATAATAGCCCCGGCGGGATGTCAATCCCCCGGGGCACTCCTCATTTTATTTTACAGAGAAAATCAGCCGGAAGGCCGGAGGACAGATCCGGCCTTCTGTTTTCTGTTATTGGAATTCAATGATGGAAGCTTCCACCGGACCGGCATCCGGATCGCTGTACCATTCCGGATAGAAGGCAAGCCACGCTTCATCCTCCCACAGGCAGTAAGTGCGGGAGCTGGCGAAAGCTTCAGGAGAGTCCAGGTAACTGAAGATGCTGGTCCCCTCATAGAAGATCTGCTCAAAGTCCACATAAATGCCCATGGAAGCCATCCCGTCCACAAAGGGTTCCCCCTCTTCAGGAAGTCCGCCGGATCCCATATATTCCTGAGTTCCCAGCATCTGAAGAGAAGCTCCATCGTAGAGAAGCGCTGTAAACCGGATCAGTGTTCCGTCAGCCAGATGGGAAGCGAGGGACCGTTCTTCAAAGCCTATGGCTGTCTGTCCATTATACTGGTAGGTCATGCAGTCCAGATATCCCTCCTCCGAAATACTGGCGGCTGAGGCAGGCAGGGACGTACTGGAGATCAGCTGTATCTCTCCGCCCTCTGCCTCATACATTTCCGCGCGGAGAGTATAATCCGTGTTCAGATTTACCACAAGCAGTTCATCCGCCCCGTCCTGATCAAAATCCATCTGAAGGCGGGAAAGGGGACGGACAGGGAGAGAAGACCAGTAGTTATACCGGGGGCCGCTGCCGGTGATCTCAAAGTAGCCGGTATACGTTCCGCTGCCGGAGAGACAGTCCAGTCCCTCCGCGTATTCCTGCAGCAGGGTGGAAGTATCCTGTGTCCCGGGAAGGGTTTCCTCTGGAACGGGATTCTCCACTGGTGTCTCATCCAGACGGATATTTTCCCCGAAATAGACGGGTCTGGCTCCTGTTCCCCCAAATTGTACGCTGTCGGACTCGCCCCAGACAGAAGCAGCATACTGCAGCGCCTGTTCCAGCGTATACCGCTGGCCGGAGGAGGCGTCTGTCAGAGAGAGCCCTTCCATGGTGGAGTACATCATGCGGGTATTATAGGCGGTGCGGATGGTATCTGTGTTGGCGATGACAGCCGCGGCGCCCTTTTCCAGAAAGGCGTCTGAAAGCTCTGCATCCAGACCGCTCTGGCAGGCGCCCAGATAGATCAGGGAACCGTCCAGAGCATCCATATACTCCCGGACAAAGCCGGCCGTGACCGCAACTCTTCCATCACTGCAGAGCACCAGGCGGCCGGTCTGAAAATCTTCGTAATAATCGATGTCATTCTGAAACCGGTTTTCACTGAAGGTTTCCCCTGTGGCCAGAAAGGAGTGGGTTTCTTCTGTCCAGCCTCCGTGGCCGTGCCAGAGCAGAATCTGTGTTCCATTCAGTTCTTTCAGAAGATCCGGCGTGACCTCTTCCATGTCATAGTTGTCTTCAAAGGTCCAGGAGGCGGAGAGCTGCTCGAGAGAGGAGGCCGCCGAATCGGGGAGCCCCATTTCTTCAGAAAGAGAGGGCGGGTAAGAAGACGCGTATGGCTGGCAGGTAACGATCCGGCAGGTACTGTCCAGGCCCACGGCATCCGTTATTCCGGTATCCGGCGTATAGATCATCTGAATACCGCTGTCGTAGAGCATCCATACATGGGAGCCGGACAGGGAATAATTCTGGAGAATCCCTTCCTGTTTCAGTTCCTCCGCATAGCCGGCCACCGCGGAAAGGACGGCAGGGGCATCTTCCTCCGGGATAAAGCCCTCTGACGCGTAATCTGCTTCCAGAAGTTCCATCTGTTCCCGGGAAGCGGCGAGAGATTCCAGATCGTCCCCGGAGACGGCGGATTCCAGGGAATGGGAAAAGAGAGAGCAGCCGCCGGCCAGGCCGGCAAACAGCAGCAGAAAAAGTCCGGCCGGCACCCGGCGGACTCGTGAAAATTTTTTAAAACATATCTGTTTCATAACAGAATCCCCCCTGATTTTTTTATCCGCTCCGCAAAAGAAAAGGCCGGACATGGAAGCCGGCCTTTTCTTTTGCGGGATCAGTAATTTTCTACCTTGCGCTCAAAGTAAGCTCTGGGATGGGCGCATACGGGGCATACCTCAGGAGCTTCCTCACCTTCATAGACGAATCCGCAGTTGCGGCATTTCCAGCCGAGAGGCGCGTCCCCCCTGAAGGTTTTGTCTGCCTTATAGGATTCCAGCAGCTTGCGGTATCTCTTTTCGTGAGCCGCCTCTACGCGGGCCACACCCTCAAATTTGGCCGCCAGCTCCGGGAAGCCCTCTTCTCTGGCCTCTCTGGCCATTCTGGCATACATATCGGTCCACTCGTAGTTCTCACCGGCTGCCGCGTCCTCCAGGTTATTGGGTACATCGGAAATTCCGTGGAATTCCTTAAACCACATTTTCGCGTGTTCCTTCTCCTGATCTGCGGTTTCCAGATACAGGGCCGCCAGCTGCTCATAGCCGGCCTTTTTTGCCTGGGAAGCATAGAAGGTGTACTTATTCCTGGCTTGGGATTCGCCGGCGAAAGCATCCTTCAGATTCTGTTCCGTTTTGGTTCCTGCGTATTTTGACATAAAACCCTCCTTTCGGCTGCTGTCAGAAAAAATATATACAGTAATTATAAACGCGCCTAAAAAGACTGTCAATAAAAAAGGACGCCGGCTTATCTGCCAGCCAGCGTCCAAAAAGTCTGGATTTATCAGCCGAAGTATCTCTTCAGCAGACCAGCGAAAGCCTTGCCGTGGCGGGCTTCATCGCGGGCCATCTCATGTACCGTGTCATGGATCGCATCCAGGTTGGCAGCTTTTGCGCGCTTAGCCAGATCGGTCTTGCCGGCGGTAGCGCCGTTCTCCGCCTCTACTCTCATCTCCAGATTCTTCTTGGTGCTGTCGGTAACAACCTCGCCCAGAAGCTCTGCAAATTTAGCTGCATGCTCAGCCTCTTCATAGGCGGCTTTCTCCCAGTACAGGCCGATTTCCGGATAGCCTTCTCTGTGGGCAACGCGGGCCATGGCCAGATACATTCCAACCTCGGAGCACTCGCCCTCGAAGTTAGCTCTCAGGTCAGCCTTGATGTCTTCAGGAACGTCAGCGGCAACGCCTACCACATGCTCAGAGGCCCAGGTCATATCACCGGACTGCTCTACAAACTTGGAAGCCGGAGCGCCGCAGATGGGGCACTTCTCGGGAGCTGCCTCACCCTCATAAACGTAACCACAAACACTGCATACAAACTTTTTCATTGCTTGATCCTCTCTTTCTATTATAATTAATTTACTGGGGTTTAACAATATTAGTAACTGTTACTGAAATCAATATATCACTTATATACGGAAATGTCAAGGCATTTTTTATGATTTTTCAGTACAGTTTTCGCAGAGTCCGTAAAAATTCACACTGTAGCTCTCAATGATGCCGTGAAAATTCTGACCTGCGAATTCTTTAATCCGGCTGATATCTTCCATATCCAGATCCAGTACGGCCCCGCAATGGCGGCAGGTGAAATGGTTGTGGGGGGAAGTGTTGCCGTCAAACCGGTCTGCGCCGCCGTCCACTGTCACTTTTCTGATCTCGCCCAGATCCGAGAGAAGAGCCAGGTTCCGGTACACGGTACCCAGGCTGATATTGGGGTATATTTTCCGGATATCTGAGTAGATCATATCGGCAGTCGGGTGGTCGCAGCGGTGCATCAGATTTTCCTTAATAGATTCCCGCTGGCGGCTGTATTTGAGTGTTGCCATACATACCCTCCTTTATGATCATGCCGGCGCAGCATGAAGCTGGCGCTGACATTATAATAATGATAATAGTTACTTAAATTATAATATGCTAAATCTTGAAAAATGTCAAGCTTCAATTCGGCCGTCCGGGAGAAGAGCCATTGTCAGAAATCCCGGGCTATGCTATGATAAGAGAAGTGAAAAAGGCTTTTTTCTGCCATGGCAGATTTAGACAGGGAAGCAGTAAGGAGACAGATGGATGGAAAAGATCAGAAAAAAATATTACATTACCACAGCGATTGCCTACACATCCGGCAAACCGCATATCGGCAATACCTATGAGGCCGTTCTGGCGGACAGTATCGCCCGCTTTCACAGGCAGCAGGGGTATGACGTATTCTTTCAGACAGGAACAGATGAGCACGGACAGAAGATCGAGCTGAAAGCCCAGGAGCAGGGAATTACACCTAAGGAGCTGGTGGACCGCGTGTCCGGAGAGATCCGCAGCATCTGGGATCTGATGGAGACCTCCTACGATAAATTTATCCGCACCACAGATGAATCCCATGAAAAACAGGTGCAGAAAATTTTTAAAAAACTGTATGACCAGGGGGACATCTACAAAGGTTATTATGAGGGTATGTACTGCACGCCCTGTGAATCCTTCTTTACGGAGTCTCAGCTGGTGGACGGGAAGTGTCCCGACTGCGGCCGCCCTGTAACGCCGGCAAAAGAAGAAGCATACTTTTTCCGCATGAGCAAGTATGCTCCGAGGCTGATCGAATATATCAATGAACATCCGGAGTTCATTCAGCCCGTATCACGGAAGAATGAGATGATGAACAATTTCCTGCTGCCGGGGCTGCAGGATCTCTGTGTGTCCAGAACCTCCTTCAGCTGGGGAATTCCGGTGGATTTTGATCCGAAACATGTGACTTATGTATGGCTGGACGCGCTGACCAACTACATTACGGGAATCGGATACGACTGTGATGGAAGCAGCACGGAGCAGTTTGCCAAATACTGGCCCGCGGATCTTCACTTAATCGGAAAAGATATTGTACGGTTCCACACCATCTACTGGCCGATTTTTCTGATGGCGCTGGGCCTGCCGCTGCCCAAGCAGGTATTCGGCCACCCCTGGCTCCTGCAGGGGGATGGAAAGATGAGCAAGTCCAAGGGCAATGTGATCTATGCCGATGATCTGGTAAGGCTCTTTGGCGTGGATGCGGTGAGGTATTTCGTCCTCCACGAGATGCCTTTCGAGAATGACGGCGTGATCACCTGGGAGCTGATGGTTGAGCGGATGAATTCCGATCTGGCTAACACCCTGGGTAATCTGGTGAACCGTACGATCTCCATGTCCAATAAATATTTCGGCGGCACAGTGGAGGACAGAGGCGCGGCCGAGGAGGTGGACGCCGACCTGAAGGCTGTGGTGACGGGAACTGCGGCCAGGGTAGTGGAGAAAATGGACAGGCTCCGGGTGGCTGATTCCATAACGGAGATCTTTAACCTCTTTAAGCGCTGCAACAAATATATTGACGAGACTATGCCCTGGGCACTGGCCAAGGATGAGACGAAGCAGGACCGTCTGGCGACCGTTCTTTATAATCTGGTGGACAGCATCACTGTGGGCGCGTCCCTGCTGAAATCCTTCATGCCGGATACCACCCGGAGGATACTGGAGCAGCTGAACGCTTCCGAACGGGATTACGAGGAGCTGGATCAGTTCGGCCTGTATCCTTCCGGAAATAAGGTGACGGCTCAGCCGGAGATCCTTTTCGCCCGTCTGGATGTAAAGGAAATTATGAAGGAAGTGGAGAAGATCCAGGAGGCGCAGAGGGCCGCCCTATCTCCTGCAGAGGAAAAGCAGGAGGAGGAGACGGTTCATCTGGAGATGCAGCCGGAGATTACCTTTGAGGATTTTGAAAAAATGCAGTTTGCCGTGGGAGAGATCATCTCCTGTGAGGCTGTAAAGAAATCGAAGAAGCTGCTCTGTTCTCAGGTGAAGATCGGGGATCAGGTGAAGCAGATCGTGTCCGGCATCAAGGCACACTATTCTCCCGAGGAGATGGTGGGCAAGAAGGTTATGGTTCTGGTGAACTTAAAGCCGGCCAAGCTGGCCGGTGTCCTTTCCGAGGGGATGATTCTCTGCGCAGAGGATCCGGAGGGCAATCTGGCGCTGATTGCTCCGGAGAAGGATATGCCAGCCGGCGCCAAGATCTGCTGACGGAGGCGGGTTATGATTTTTGAGACGCACGCCCATTACGATGATGAAGCATTCGACAGTGACAGGGAGGAACTGCTCTCCTCCCTGCCCGGAAAGGGAATCGGGACCGTAATCAATGTCTGCGCGGATGTTAAGAGTCTGGACCGGACTGCAGAGCTGACAGAGAAATATCCCTTCCTGTACGGAGCGGTGGGAATTCATCCGGATGATGTGGGCAGCCTGAATGAAGATATTTTCGAGAAGATGCGGCGGATGTGCCGCCGTCCGAAGACAGCGGCCGTGGGAGAGATTGGCCTGGATTACTACTGGCATAAGGATGCGGAGCACCATGCTCTGCAGAAGAAATGGTTTGCGCGGCAGATGGAGATGGCCAGAGAGGAGGGGCTTCCTTTTATCATCCACAGCCGGGAGGCCGCCGCGGACACGCTGGAGATGGTGAAAGAACTCCGGGGAGGAGAGATCGGCGGCGTGATCCACTGTTTTTCCTACGCCAGGGAGATGGCAGAGGAATATCTGAAGATGGGGCTTTATCTGGGAATCGGCGGAGTTCTTACTTTTAAAAATGCCAGAAAGCTGAAGGAGGTCGTGGAAGCGGCGCCCCTGGAGCGGCTGCTGCTGGAGACGGACAGCCCATATCTGGCACCGGAGCCCTGCCGCGGCCGGAGAAATTCTTCTCTGAACCTTCCCTATGTGGCGGAGGAGATTGCCCGGCTGAAGGGAATAACGCCGGAAGAAGTCATAAGAATCACGGAAGAGAATGCCAGGAAGCTGTTTCCCAAGGCAGCGGGAGTATGTGGGGACAAAACTGTCTGAACATGGGCAAAATGTACACCGGAGAATAAAAAATTCTCCGGTTTTTGTTGACTTTTTCTATACCGATTGGTATACTGGTACCTGTACAGAGAGGTGACAGATGGACAATCGGGAAATGATATTAAAGACAGCAAAGTCTCTGTTTTATGAGAGAGGCTACGACGGTGTGGGCGTGCAGGAGATTGCGGAAAAGTCCGGCGTGACCAAGCCCACCCTGTATTATTATTTCGGAAGCAAGAAGGGGCTTCTGGAACAGCTTCTGGTTCATAATTTTCAGAGGCTGAAGGCGGACATGGAGAAGGCTTCCGTATATGAGGGGAATCTGCGGGAAACCCTCTACCGTACTGCCCGGGTGTTCTTTGACGCCGTGTGCGCGGACCCGGAGTTTTATCTTCTGCTCATGTCTCTGTTTTTCTCAGGACGCAAGAGTGAGGGCTTTCGGACCGTGTACCCGTTTCTGGAGCAGTATTATCAGTTCTTTGTGAATATCTTCGACAGGGCCGCGGGAGAGCTGGGAAATATGCGGGGCAGGCAGAAGCAGTTTGCCATCAGCTTCACCGGCTGCCTGCAGTTTTATCTGCTTATGCTCTCCAGGGATAAGGAGGACTTAAGCGTCCTGCAGGTAGGCGATGAGGAAATTACGGAGCTGCTGCAGCAGTTCTTATATGGAATTTATACTTAGACAGGAGGATTTGTGACACATGGGAAAGTGGTATGAGGAGGCAGTTTTTTATCATATATATCCCCTGGGGCTTCTGGGAGCGCCCAGGCGGAATGAGGGCGGGGAGACGGTTCACCGGCTCCGGACCCTGACGGAGGAGTGGATTCCCTGGCTTTCGGAGATGGGATTTGACGCAGTTTACATCGGGCCCCTGTTCGAGTCGGTCACCCACGGCTATGATACAACGGATTATAAGCAGGTGGACCGCCGCCTGGGGGATAATGAAGATTTTAAGGCTTTTGTGGAGAAGGCCCATGAGGCCGGGATCCGCGTGGTGGTGGACGGGGTGTTCAATCATACGGGCCGGGAGTTTTTCGCCTTCCGGGATATCCAGGAAAAGAAGTGGGACTCTCCCTACAAGAACTGGTACAAGGGAGTGAACTTCGGCGGCAACAATCCGTACAACGATGGATTCTGCTATGAGTCCTGGAGAGGCTGCACAGAGCTGGTGAACCTGAATCCATGGGAGGGAGCTGTGAGGGAGTACCTGCTGGATGTAATTGATTTCTGGATTGATGCGTTTGATATTGACGGGATCCGTCTGGACTGCGCGGACTGTCTGGAACTGTCTTTTCTGGAAGATATGCGGAAACGCACAGATGCCAAAAAAGAAGACTTCTGGCTGATGGGAGAGGTGATTCATGGAGATTACAGCCGCTACATCGGGGACGGCACCCGGATGATTCACAGTGTTACCAACTATGAGCTGCATAAGGGCCTTTACTCCGGGCATAACGATCACAATTATTTTGAGATTGCCCACACCATCCGCCGGGAATTCGACGCCAACGGCGGTATTTACCGGGGACTGAAGCTGTACAGCTTTGTAGATAACCATGATGTGAACAGGATCTTCAGCAAGCTGAATGTAAAGGGCCACTTAAAGCCAGTGCACGCCCTGCTGTATTTTCTGCCGGGTATTCCCTCTGTTTATTATGGGTCTGAATTCGGAATCGAGGGAAGGAAGGAGCAGGGAGGCGATGACGCGCTGCGGCCGGCCATTGACCTGGAGCAGATGAAGAAGGATAACCCGCATCCGGAACTGACCCGCTGGATCCGGACCCTGGGAAACATCCGGAAAAAATATCCCGATGCCTGCGGAGATGGCCGTTACCAGGAACTGCTTCTGACCAACCGCCAGTACGCGTTTGCCAGGATCGGCGTAGAACATACGGTCCTGACCGCTGTGAACAATGATGAGGGCGCTTCGGCCCCGGTATCCTTCCCTGTGCCCGTGGAGGGAGTTTACAGGGATGCGCTGACGGGAGAGACGGTTCCCGCGGAAGGGGGAAGAATTTCTCTGGAGCTGGAGCCCTGCGGATGCCGGATTCTGGTCTGCGGACGGGAATGAGAAAGGACCGGTTCCTTAAGCCGGAATTATAGAAAGAAAAAGGAGAGGGAGCCATGGCAGGGAAGAGAAAAAAGAAAAAAGAGGCGCGTTTCGGAGAACTGGACGCCTATTTATTCGGACAGGCCACACATTATGATATTTATCAGAAAATGGGAGCCCATCTGGATGTAAAGGATGGAGTCAGGGGTGTATGGTTTACTGTCTGGGCCCCCAACGCCCAGGGAATATCCGTGGTGGGAGATTTCAACGGCTGGGAGGATGACGCCAATCCCATGGAAAAAGTGGCGGATATGGGTGTCTATGAAGCTTTTATTCCCGGAGTAAAGGAGGGCAGTCTTTATAAATACTGTATCCGGTCCAGAGACGGCCGTCTTCTGTACAAGGCGGATCCATACGGATTTTATGCGGAGAAGAGGCCGGGAACGGCTTCCATAGTGGCGGAGATCGGAGGCTTTAAGTGGAGCGATGATGCGTGGATGACGGCCCGCCGGGAGTTTTCGCCGAAGACTTCGCCGCTGGCTATTTATGAAGTGCATCCCGGTTCCTGGAAGAAACATCCCTGGTCGGAGGAAAATCCGGAAGGGTTTTATGATTATAAGTATTTTGCAAAGGCACTGACAGAATATGTGAAGGATATGGGATATACCCATGTGGAACTGATGGGCATCGCGGAACATCCGCTGGACGCCTCCTGGGGTTATCAGGTGACGGGATACTACGCGCCCACTTCCCGATATGGCACGCCAAAGGAGTTTAAGTATCTGGTGAATTATCTGCACAGGAACAAGATTGGCGTAATTCTGGACTGGGTGCCAGCTCATTTTCCCAAGGATGCCCAGGGCCTGGCGGAATTTGACGGAGAGGCGGTTTATGAGCATGCGGATCCCAGGCAGGGAGAGCATCCGGACTGGGGGACAAAGATATTCAACTATGGACGGCCGGAGGTAAAGAACTTTCTGCTGGCCAATGCCCTGTACTGGGTGGAGGAATACCATGTGGACGGACTCCGGGTGGATGCCGTGGCTTCCATGCTGTACCTGGATTACGGTCGGAAGGACGGGGAATGGATTCCCAACAAGTACGGCGGCAAGGAGAATCTGGAGGCCATAGAGTTCTTTAAACATCTGAATACCCTGGTGACAGGGCGGAATAAGGGAGCTATGATGATTGCCGAAGAATCCACCGCGTGGCCGAAGGTGACGGGAGATGTGGAGCAGGACGGCCTTGGCTTTACCCTTAAGTGGAATATGGGCTGGATGCATGATTTTCTGGAGTACATGAAGCTGGATCCCTATTTCCGAAAATATAACCACAATAAGATGACCTTTGCCATGACCTATGCCTTCAGTGAGAACTACATTCTTGTTCTGTCCCATGACGAGGTGGTACATCTGAAATGTTCCATGATCAACAAGATGCCGGGCTATCCCGATGATAAATTCGAGAATCTGAAGGTGGGATATAGCTTTATGGCCGGCCATCCGGGCAAGAAGCTTCTGTTTATGGGACAGGATTTCGGACAGCTCCGGGAGTGGAGCGAGGAGCGGGAGCTGGACTGGTTCCTGCTGGAGGATAAGCGCCATGAACATCTGCAGGCCTATGTGCGGGATCTGCTGGCTATGTACCGGAAATATCCGGCCATGCACAACGACGCTGGATACGAGGGATTTTCCTGGATCAACGCCAACGACGGCGACCGGAGTATCTTCAGCTTCGTCCGCTGGTCTCCCACAGGGAAAAACAATCTCCTGTTTGTCTGCAACTTTACGCCCATGGACCGGCCCGATTACCGGGTGGGCGTGCCGAAGCGAAAACAGTACCGGCTGATCCTGGACAGCAAAAATCTGAAATACGGCGGGAACCATCAGGTGCCGGAGGTGTACAGAGCTGTGAAAAAGGAATGTGACGGGCAGACGTATTCCATCGGATATGATCTGCCGGCCTACGGAGTGGCGGTATTCCGGTTCTGAAAATTTGACTGTACAAAAAAAGCTGCGCATGCAGCTTTTTTTGTGTATTTACAGAAAAAGACGAATCAGATATAAAAGCAGAAGATGGGCCGGATAAAACAGATAGAAGGCGTACTTCAGCTTCCAGCCCCGCCGGCCGCTGTAGCAGGCCAGGGGAACCAGGGATAGGAAGGCACCGGCGTTGGAGAAGGAAGTAAGGTTCAGCACCAGACACCCCATGATGCCGGAAAGAAAGCCGTATCCCCGGAGAAGATAGATGGCCGCGACCGCGCCGATGCCCAGGGCGTCGTAATCGGTGTGCAGCAGCCAGGCGGCTGCGGCGAAGGCCAGGATGATTACAAGTTTTGCGGCAGCCTGAGAGGAGCGGGAGGAAAATTTTGTGCAGGTTTTTTCCAGGCAGACCAGCATCAGAAGAGCCAGAAACAGGGTGAACAGAGTGTTCTGATGGAGCAGGAAAAAGGGCCGGCGGTAGATGGCCAGGTCAAAGGGAATCTCAGAGATCAGGGCGAAAAGCAGCAGATTCCGCCCATAGCGGATCCGGCTGCGGGTGTGGAGAAACCCTTCTACCAGAAGAAAGCAGAACAGAGGGAAAGCGATCCGTCCGATCAGGCCGCTTAAGAGCAGATAGGCCGGGGAGCCGGGGCTTAAGAAAACCTTGCAGGCGTGATCGGTCAGCATGGCCGCGCAGGCGGTCAGCTTCAGCGTACTTCCGGAAAGATGCACGGGAGCAGAGGTCAGGGGTTTGAATTCCGCGGACATGAAAGCACCTCTTTTTCTTTTAAAATAAAAAAATTATACCGTATTTTTGCGGCAGTGTAAATATTGACAAAATTAAGAGGGAGAGCTATAGTTTCCATTAGAATAATAAGTATGCTTATAATTAGGAGGCTTAATATGGAGACGCTGCATTATCTTTTAATGAAGGCCCACACGAATCTAAACCGCAGAATTTTGGAGGGGGCATCTGCATTGGGTCTTTCTCCCGGTCAGCCGAAAATACTGGAATTTTTATTGGATCATGGAGAGAGCAACCAGAAAACAATCGCCGGCTATTGTGAAATCGAACAGGCGACAGTGGGCAGTATTTTGCTGCGAATGGAACAGGCCGGATTGATCAGCCGCCGCCAGAAGGAGGGAAACAGGCGATCCCTTTATGTTTCTCTTACGCAAAAGGGCGATCAGGCGGCAAAAAAAATGCAGTCCGTGTTTCAGGCCGCGGACGCCCAGGCAACAGAGAAAT
This sequence comes from Candidatus Scatomonas pullistercoris, assembly GCA_018713515.1. Lineage (GTDB taxonomy): Bacteria > Bacillota > Clostridia > Lachnospirales > Lachnospiraceae > Scatomonas > Scatomonas pullistercoris. The sequence continues at coordinate 88,616 of DVOO01000027.1, read as the reverse complement.
TTTCGGAGCAGGAATTACAGCTGCTGAAACAGTCATTAGAAAAGATATGGATCTCTGTGTGCCGTTCAGAACAAAATCAGAAAGAAGGCGGAGAAAAATGAAGAAGCAGCATCTGGCGGCCCGGTGCCTGCTTTTATGCGCAGGCCTTGTGATTATGGCGTTTGGCGTAGCTTTTTCCATTAAAGCGGGACTTGGCACATCTCCGATATCCAGTGTACCTTATGTGATCAGCCTGTTTTCAAACTTTACAGTAGGAACAGCGACTATCTGTATGCACTGTGTATTCATTTTCCTGCAGATACTGCTCCTTCGGAAACGATACCGGCCAATTCAGCTGCTGCAGCTGCCGGTTGCAGTTTTCTTTGGCTACCTGACAGATTTTGCTGTGTGGATCCTGCAGAAAACTGGGCCGCAAAATTACGGGCAGCAGTGGATTTTCTGCGCGGTCGGTATTTTGCTGGTGGGCATTGGGGTCAGCTTTGAGGTGACGGCCGGGGTCGTTACATTGGCCGGAGAAGGGCTGGTTCTGGCAATCTGCCAGGTAGCGCCGGTGAAGTTTGGAAACATGAAAGTGCTGTTCGATGTATCCCTGGTGGTGATCGCCTGCGTGCTTTCCCTCTTGTTTGCGGGAGGACTGCACGGTGTCAGGGAAGGTACTGTGGCGGCTGCCGTCTGCGTTGGACAGGTGGCAAAGCTTTTCAATCGGATATTAAGCCGGAATTGAAGGCTTTAGAGGAGGCAGAACAGATCCTGCAGCCCAGAAATGTGAAGATTTTGTGAAATTAGCACTCTCTTATTGACAGTGCTGATAGCGTATGCTATAGTACAAATAGAACAAAGGAAGAGAGAAAAAAAGAATCTCTCATCCAGGTTCCGTACACAACACGCCGGATGACCGGCTGTGCCAACATATAGAATTCACAGGAAAGGGGATATGACTTATGTTACTGCCGAGCATTTTTGGTGAAGATTTATTTGATGATATGATGGATTTTCCGTTTGAAAGAGAATTTTTCGGAAGAAAGAACCCGCTGTACGGGAAACGTGCAAAGAACCTGATGAAAACGGATGTGAAAGAGACAGAGAAGGGCTATGAGCTGGACATTGACCTGCCGGGCTTCAAGAAGGATGAGGTGCAGGCTTCTCTGGAGAATGGCTATCTGACTATCTCCGCTTCCAAGGGGATGGATAAGGACGAGAAGGATAAGAAGGGCCGCTATATCCGCCGGGAGCGTTATACCGGGGCCATGAGCAGAAGCTTCTATGTGGGTGATGGTGTAGACCAGAAAGATATTCACGCGAAATTTGAGAATGGGATCCTGAAGCTTACAGTTCCCAAAGAAGCCGCTCAGAAAGTAGAAGAGAATAAACACATAGCGATCGAAGGTTAATCCTTCCGCGTATCTGCCAGATAAGTTTCTTTCTTTCGCGCCCGGGCTGTATGCCCGGGTGCTTTTTTAATGCAGCTGTGTCCGTTATTTCTGTAAAGCATAAAGATTTACAGGGGTTTTCCGATTAAAAGTGAAAAAAATTTCAGCAGCTTTCATCCTGAAAAATCTCCGGATTTTGCGGGCTTTTTGAAGATAAAAATGCATGCCAGTGTTGCACGGATGTAAAAATCTGGTTGACAATGTTTCAAGTGATATGTTATAAAAGAACTGGTAACAAAACAAATGGCCTCGCGGCTTTTTTTTAAAACAAATGATTAGTATAAACTAACTAAAAAATCATAAAAGCAGAAATTTAGAAAGTAAATTAAAAACATAAGTTAGTTAAATCTAACTAAAAAGGGGACGCAGAAGGTGAAAAAGAAAAAAATCATAATTCCCGTAGCCGCAGCTGCGGCGATTCTGGCAGGGGCCGGTATCTGGCAGGCAACGAAGCCGAAGGAGGTAACAAATATTGAGGCTGCCTTTGAGGCAGAACAGGAAGCACCCGGGGAAACGGCCGGGCTGCAGTCCGGCACAGAGGCGGGGATCCAGATTCCCGGATATAAGTCCATTACCATTCCCTCCGGAACAAAAGATGTTTCCGTAGAACTTGTGAATCCGGAAGAGAACCAGGTATATTTTGAAATTTCTTTTTATCTTCCGGAAACGGACGAAACCATCTATACATCGGATCTGATCCGGCCCGGGCAGCACCTGTATCAGATCACTCTGGAAAAGGAGATGGAGGCGGGGGAATATCCCCTGACGGTTCAGTACGCGGCATACAGTGCCGATGAAAATCTGACGCCCAGGAACGGAGCGGAAGTTAACTGTACGCTCATCGTTGCGTGAGATGTCTCTGCGCGGAAAGCGCTGAACATAATAAAAAAATAATCATTAAGGAGGTTCAGTATGAAACTGAGAAAATTCTTATCCGGCGCCGTGACGGCAGCCCTGTTTGGAACTATGATGTGCAGCACCGTATTTGCGGCCGAGCCGGCCAATGGCAGTTATACGGGAGAAATCCATTTTCTTAACGCAAACGGATCCGGAAACAAAAGCATGTGCGACCCCATCTTCTGCCATGAAGCAGACGTGGTGCTGACGGATGACAGCGCGGAGCTGACGTTCTATGTGGCCTATCCCATTCCGGCATTTCCGGATCAGGGAACGGACGGCACCGTGCTGGATGTGGCGCTTACCGTCGATGGAACCGAATACAAGGCAGAATCTGATATTACCACCAAGCCGGAAAAAGAATTTGACACAACAGCCGCTCTGTTCGGTGTAAATGAGGGAGATGTGCTGCCGACGCAGGTCCTGTCCGTAGAGCTTCCCAGAGACGTTCTGGATGATCTGGAGGCGGGAACGGTTTCTGCCAGCGCTTATGTAAATGTAGTCATGAATTCGACCCAGAATTTCTTTGTCAAGGTGACGGATCTGCAGGCATCCGGAAGCACGGCTGAAGAAACGAAGGATATGCAGATTACGGCGGATGTGGAAAAGACAATATCCCAGCCGTCTTACACAGTAACCGTTCCCAGCGCTGTTTCCATGGGAACCTTAAGCGCGGAGAAAGACAATGTTTATGTTTATGCCGTGGATGTGGAAGCAGAAGATCTGAACGGGGAATTATCCATCTCCGCTCCGGGAACGGGAAGTCTTGCCAGCGGAGAACAGACCCTGGCCTTTACCAACAGTTTCGGCACGCAGACGGTTTCTGAGGATACTGCGGGAAGGAAACTGAGCGGATCCATCGGCATTACCGCAGAGGCCGTGGCGGCAGCCGCTGCCGGCAACTACACGGGAACCACTACATTCTCCATTACCTACGCGGCGAACTAAAGGACTTTGCTGCGGATACAGAAGCTATATCGCAGATGAAGGCGGGAATCCTCAGCGGGGATTCCCGCGCGCATGCAGGGAGGAAAATATGAAAATAAGAAAAAATAGAAAGCAGTGGGTAGCCGGCTTTCTGGCGGCAGTTCTGGCGGCGGGATTGTTCGGAAATCCCCCGGCGGCAAACGCCGCGCCTTCCGAAGTTTCCTCCGGTTCTTATACCGCGGACGGCACGTTTCACATGGACCAGTTTGGAGAATATGATATTCGCGCGGCCGTCACGGTGGAGGACGGCAAAATAGAAGGAATTGACATTACCGGGGAAAATTTCGGAGGAACCTACGCGGAGATCAACCGGGGAAAGCTTGCGGCTGCTGCGGAAGGGATGACAGAAAATATGCTGGGCCTGTCGGATACAGACGCGGAAGGGATCCAGAATGTGGACGCGGTATCCGGGGCAACCTACTCTTCCAATGGAATCAAGGCGGCTGTAAAAGACGCGCTGAATCTGGAAACAGAGGAAGACCAGACTTCCGGTGTGCCGGCTGAAGTACCTGAGGCGGGCACCTATACGATTACAGTAGCCGTGCGGAGCGATGTGGTGGATCACAGCCTGGTTCAGACAGAGACGGCGCCGGCGGTCCTTGAGGTGGACGAAGAGGGAAATATGCGGCTGTCCTACCGGATGGTATCGGGAACAGAACAGGAACCCATGTATATTCTCGGGTTCAACGGCTACTACGTGAATAATGAGGATACAGGGGAACTGTCCATGGAGGGTGTGACCTACAGCACGGAGGAAGCCGGGGAATACCAGGTTGTCACCGATGTGTCTGTTCCTCTTACCGGAGACATCAGCCGGTACTACTATAACAACGTGTATATTTACGTGCCGGCCATGAGCAATCTCAACGGGGAGATCAGCGGGATCTATTTTGAAAACGGCCGGTTCAGCGTAAAAAGTATCATAACCATGTACTGGGATACCTTAACGGAGCAGAGCGGCGGAAAAGATATGGAAATTTCCGCCGAAGTGGCGGAAGAAACTTCTTCCCCCTCTTATGTGGTTTCCGTCCCGCCCTCCATTTCCATGGGCGCGCTGGATCAGGCTGCCGACAACATCCAGCCTTACGAAATTTCCATATCCACGGAGGAAAAAGAAGGGGCCGTGACGGTGTCCGCTCCGGAGGGAGGCACGCTGTACAGCGGAGATAACCGGCTGGCTTTCCAGAATGATTTCGGCAGCCAGACCTTCGACCCATCGGACGGAAGCGTCGTCCGGGCGGACGATACGGCCGTTCTGCAGGGAAAGATCATTATTACAGGAGAGGCCGTAAGCGAGGCCGCTCCCGGAAACTATACCGGTACCACAACCTTTTCCATATCCTGGAAGGATGGAAGCGGGGAGACGGATAATCCCGGGGGCACAGATCCGGACGATCCGGAGGAGACGCTGAAGCCGGGCAGATATACAGTGGATGTCTCCCTCTGGCATGCCACAAATGACGCGCTGTCCATGGGAAATGCTGCCCTGAACCCCCAGGGAGTTCTTGTGGTGGCAGAGGATGGGAGCATGACGCTGGAGCTGACCTTCCAGGCGATCAGTATTTCAGGGCTGGAAGGCTATCTGTACCGGCTCAGGAAAGTAGACATGTCTACGGTGGTTTACAACGATTACAACTATCCCGTGCAGTACGAAGCAGAGGACGCATCCGTGCTGGAATATTACACGGGCGTGCAGGACGGCTATAATGATCCGTCATCGCCTTCCTATGACGCCAATACGGAGGGACAGGAATATCCGAAGGTTGTGTCCATTCCTGTGGAACAGGGCGAAACCATGAATTACGTGGAAATCTATGTGCCGGTTATGGAGTCCATCGGCGCGGGGCAGGGGACGCAGGTCGCCCGGCTGTCCATTGACTGGGAGAGCCTGCAGGCCGAAACAGAAGATCCCGGGACGGATGATCCGGGGACAGATGATCCCGGCACAACTCCGGATGATCCCCAGAATCCGGATGATCCCGGAACGGACAATCCGGGAGACGGCACCCTGGACATCACCAATCTGCCGGACGGCGTCTATTCCCTCACCGGAAACATGGTGAAGGTGGATAAGACCACCCCCTCCATGTCCGACAACGCCATTAACCATACCATCAAGCTGACGGTGCGGGATGGAAAATATTACATTACCATGAATTTTAACGGTCTGACCATAGGAACTTCTTACGGCTATCTGAGTGAGCTGAAATATTATCTTACCGGATATACCACAGACCAGTACGGCAATCCCCAGGGCAGCCTGGCGGATGTGACGGTGGATTCCTGGCAGACCAATGAGGACGGCAGCCTGGTCAGCGATACATACGGAAGCAATTACCCGGATCAGGTGACCTTTGAAATGATTCCCGAGGCGCTGGAGGATGGTTTTGTGCCCCTGCAGGTATTTGTGCCCATCATGGAAGCTATTGCGGAGGGGACAGGAACCCAGCCCGTATACCTGAGCCTCGACTGGAGTACAATCCAGGCGACTACAGACGATGATCCGGATTTCACGGACGACGGAAGCGGCAGCAACAATAATAACAACAATAATAACGGCGGTTCCGGCTTAAACGGCGGCAGCGGCTTAAATGGAGGCAGCAGTTTAAACGGCGGTTCCGGATTAAATAGCGGAAGCGGCCTGAGCAGCGGTTCCGGCTTAAACAGCGGAGTTTCCCTGGGCGGCGGTGTAAGCACCGGTGATACGGCGCAGGCGGCGCCCTGGGCAGCAGGAATCATCCTGGCAGGTATTCTTCTGACAGCCGGAATTCTCGCGAAAAAACAGCGCGCACGGAAATGAAAGAATAAGGCGGCGGGAGATAACCGGGCGGCATGTGCCGCCCGGGGTCTCCCGGCTGCTCTGTTTCAGGAGAACTATATGAAGACAGTAAAGTGCATAAAAACGAGACTGGCCGGATGTCTGGCTCTGGTGTTTGCTCTCCTTCTGGGAACGGGCCTTTCTGCCGTTCCCGTGCGGGCGGAAAGCGGAACGGTCTATACCTGTGTGATCCATCCCTGCTATGCCCACCCGGTGACGGGGGAAATCGAGGATTCCGGCGGCGAAGCGTCTTACGCCACCGGCCAGGGCATGGTGGAGGGAGCCGTCTATACGACAGGTATTCTGGAAGTGACGGACAGCGGGAATTACTATCTGACCATCCGATTAAGCCTTATGGATTATACCAGCAACCACTCTTTCTGGGTGCAGAGCGTGGGTGATTCCGGCTGGTCCAGCCCGGCCCTGGGGGTCACGGGAAGCGGCACGGATAACAACGGGGCCACCTCGGATGTCTGCATTCAGGTGCCCAGCGAAAATTGTGTGGTCCGGGGCTCCATGTATGTCAGCCCCATGGGGCGGGATGTGATCTTTTATCTCTATCCCAGTGATTTCACCGCGGGCAACACCACGGATATGAACGCCACAATGGTAACGGCCGCGGCGGGCACAGACGCCCAGACCAATACCGGAGGACAGGCATCGACCACGCCCGCTCCTGCGGACGCCGCAGAGACAACGCCTACGCCGGCTCCGGAAGCCACGGCAACGCCGACACCGGCGCCGGAAGCCACAGAGGAGACAGAAACAGAAGCGACGCCTACGCCGGGCGTACAGTCTGACAGCCTGCAGAATTCCATCACAGAGGCGGCGGCACCAGCCACGGACAGCGCCGGGGAGGATACGCTGAACGATGCCCAGGGCTTAAGCCTGTCCACAGAAGGGGAAGCGGCCGCGTCGGACACGTCAGGGACAGACGGAGTATCGGGAGAGAGGATCGCGGAGCTGACCATTTCCTTTACCCTTTCCGGACTGATCCTTCTGGCAGCCGCGTCGGGGGTTCTGTACCTGTTCCGGAAAAACTGGAAGAGATGGGGCGGAGGCTATGAGGATGACGACGATGAAGAATAGAAGGATACAAAAAAAGCGGCGCGCCGGATACCCGGATAAAAGTTTCCGGACTCTGCTGCTGGCGGGCATCCTCTCCTTTGGCCTGGTTCTGTCCGGTTGCTCTGCCGGGAGAGATTCTTCCGGCAGCACAGAGGGCACCGCTGACAGCGTGTCCACCCTGCTGGAGATCACGGACCCGCAGGAGAAGGCGGCCGTGGAAGCGGCCAAGGGGAAGGTGGCGGCCATGGAGGGGGAACCCCGGATCATCGCCACCTCTCCGGCCACCGCGGAGATCTGCAGCCGGCTGGACCTGGATCTGGTGGGGGTCTGCTCCAGCACCATTTCCAGTCTGCCGGAGCGTTACTCGGAAGTGACCCGGGTGGGGACCTCCATGGCGCCGGATATGGAGATCGTGGCTTCCTTGAATCCGGACTGGATCTTAAGCCCCGCCAGCCTCCAGTCGGACCTGCAGCCCAAGTATGAGGCCATCGATACGGATTGGGCGTTTCTGAACCTGCGGAGCGTGCCGGGCATGTACCGTTCCATCCAGGAGCTGGGTGAAATTTTCGGAAGGCAGGAACAGGCCCAGGCACTGGTGAATGAATTTACGGAATTTTATGAGGAATACAGGACCCGCAACGAGGGAAAAGAAGCGCCGAAGGTTCTGATTCTCATGGGGCTGCCGGGCTCCTATATCATAGCCACGGAAAATTCCTATGTGGGAAGCCTGGTGGAACTGGCGGGCGGCGAAAATGTCTATGCCGGCACGGATCAGGAATTTCTCACGGTAAACACCGAAGACATGAAAACAAAAGAGCCGGACGTGATTCTGTGCGCCGCCCACGCCCTGCCGGACCAGGTTATGGAAATGTTTCAGGAGGACTTTCAGACCAACGACATCTGGCAGCATTTCGAGGCGGTGCAGAATGACAGGGTCTATTACCTGTCTTATGAGCTGTTCGGCATGAGCGCCACTTTCCGGTATCCGGAAGCCCTGGAAGAGCTGCAGCCCATGCTGTATCCGGAGACGGAGGAGGACGCCGCGGCGGCCCGGGAAAACAGCGACAACGCGGCGCAGCAGGCGGAGGATTCCCATGCCGAGGAGCGGACGGATGAGGACGTGCTGGGTCAGATTGCACAGTGAGGAGCGTGAATATGGAAGCAAACAGGAAACATGATGCAGCGGCGTCCGATGGGGCGGAAATGTCCGCCGAGATTCAGGACAAAAGCCGGAAGCGGAAAAAGAGGGCGAAGGCAGTTCTGTCCTTCGTGATTATGGCCCTGCTCCTGCTGGTTCTGTTTTTCGCATCGGTAAATATCGGGAGCCTGAAGGTGAGCTTCGGGGAACTGCTTCAGGGGCTGTTTGGAAATGCCGGCGAAAATGCGGCCACAGTCTTTGACCTCCGCTTCCCCCGGATTCTGATTTCCATGCTGGCCGGGGCGGCCACGGCGGTGTCCGGCGTGCTGTTCCAGTCGGTGCTGAAAAATCCCCTGGCGGATCCTGGGATCATCGGCATTTCCAGCGGGGCCAGCTTTGCGGCGGTGGTGATCACGGCTTTTGTGCCGTCCCTGTTCTTCTTTACGCCGCTGTTTGCCTTCCTGGGCGGGGTGCTGGCCTTTTTCCTGGTCTACAGCCTGTCCTGGAGGGGAGGTTTAAGCCCTTTAAGGATCATTCTGGTGGGTGTGGCGGTGAACGCCATGTTCACGGGCCTCTCCAGCGCCCTGAACTCCATGACCGGAGGGAATTCCTCCGGTGTGGCATCCATCGTCAACGGCAACATTACCATGAAGACCTGGGACGATGTGTGGACCCTCTGGCCCTATGTGGCGGCGGGGCTTCTGCTGGCCCTGTTTTTCGCGGGGAAATGCAACCTGATGTCCCTGGAGGACAAGACGGCCAGAAGCCTGGGCGTTAATGTCAACTCCCAGCGGATCCTGATTTCCCTGGTGGCTGTCCTGCTCTCCGGCATTTCCACGGCGGTGGCGGGGGCCATCAGCTTTCTGGGGCTGATCGTCCCCCATATCGGGCGGATCCTGGTGGGCAGCGACCACCGGGCGCTGATCCCCTTTTCCATGCTGTCCGGCGCTTTTACCTATCTGCTGGCGGATACCATCGGGAGGACGATCGCGGCTCCCTATGAGATTTCCGCCTCCATCATCATGAGCGTGGCGGGCGGCCCGTTCTTTATCCTATTGCTCAGGAGGTCGAAAAAATATGCAGGTTGACAGGAAGCAGAAGCCGGCCATGGAAGTACGGGATCTGTATTTCTCTTACGGAAAAAATAAGGTTTTAAAAGGTGTGTCCCTGAAGATTGCGGAAGGGAAGATTACCACCATACTGGGGGCCAACGGCTGCGGCAAGTCCACACTGTTTTATCTGATGACGAGAAATCTGATTCCCCGGAAGGGCAATATTTTCCTTCACGGAAAAAACATTCTGAACCTGGGACTGAAGGATTTCGCAAAAAAAGTGTCCATTGTTCATCAGTACAACACCTCCAGCGATGACATCACCGTGGAACGGCTGGTATCCTTCGGGCGGACGCCTCATATGCGGATGATGCAGGGAAGGAATGAAGAGGATGACCGGCTGATTCAGTGGGCCATGGAGGTGACAGGCGTGGCAAAGTACCGGAACCGGGAGGTTTCCCGGCTGTCCGGGGGTCAGAGGCAGAGGGTGTGGATTGCCATGGCTCTGGCCCAGAACACGAGGATCCTGTTTCTGGATGAACCAACCACCTACCTGGATATCCGCTACCAGATCGAGATCCTGGAGCTGGTGAAGCGGCTGAACCGGGAGTTCGGCATTACCATTGTCATGGTGCTCCACGATATCAATCAGGCCATTTATTTTTCCGATGCCATCATCGGCCTGAAGGACGGCGTTGTGGCCGTGGAAGGAAAGCCGGAAGAGGTGATTGGCCGGGAGAGTATCCGGCAGCTGTACGGGATCGGCCTGGATGTGGCGGAGATTGACGGAAAGAAATTTGTCCTGACTGTCTGAAGAAAGAATAGAGGTGATACCAGTGAAGAGAAATCCATTGAAACTGCTGTGGCTGCTGCTGGGCCTGCTCTGTCTGGCCCTGGGATGCGTAGGCGTTATTTTGCCCATCCTTCCTTCCGTACCGTTTTTCCTGGCTACGGTTTTCTGCTTCGCCAAAAGCTCGAAAAAGCTCCACAGCTGGTTCCTGGGCACGAAGCTCTATAAGAAGCATCTGGAGAGCTTTGTGCAGAAGCGGGCCATGACCTTGAAAACAAAACTGACGATTGTGGGGACGGTGACCATCGTTATGGCCGTGGGCTTTATTCTTATGCGCGCCGTACCCGTTGGACGGATCTGCCTGGCAGTGGTGTGGCTATGCCACCTGCTGTATTTTTTCCTGCGGGTCAGGACGGTAAAGCCGGGGGAAGAGATGGATGATTAAGAAGAGGCTGGTGGGACTTTTGTCCCACGCGAAAAAATATATTGTGTATCAGGTAATCTGGCAGTGGCTTTCCCTGCTCTGTCAGATTCTGCTGATTTACAGCGGGACCACACTGCTGACAGAGGCTCTGTCCGGAAATGTGACGCCGCGGATGGCTGCGATGTACGGAATCCTGACTGTCCTGGCCATTGCCCTGCGCGTTTTTTGCGAGAGAGGGGCATCGAAGGCTTCCTGCCGGGCGTCCGTGGATGTGAAACGGATTCTGCGGGACAAAATCTATGACAAGCTGCTGCGGCTGGGCGTTTCCTACCGGGAAAGGGTGTCCACCTCCGAGGTGGTGCAGCTCTCGGGAGAAGGCGTGGATCAGCTGGAAACGTATTTCGGCAAATATCTTCCGCAGCTTTTCTACAGCCTGCTGGCTCCGGTGACGCTGTTTGCTGTTTTGGCCTTCGTAAACCTGCCGGCCAGCCTGGTGCTGTTGATCTGCGTGCCGCTGATTCCGGCATCCATTGTGGCGGTTCAGAAAATAGCGGGAAGGCTGCTGGCGAAATACTGGGGGATCTATACGGATCTGGGGGACAGCTTTCTGGAGAATATCCAGGGCCTCACCACCCTGAAGATCTATCAGGCGGACGAGCGGAAGGCGGCGGAGATGGACGAAGAGTCCCAGCGCTTCCGCCGCATTACCATGAAGGTGCTGACCATGCAGCTTAATTCCACGACGGTCATGGACATTGTGGCCTATGGCGGGGCGGCGGTGGGCATGATCGTGGCGCTGCAGCAGTTTGCCGCCGGGCATGTGGGCCTGCAGGGAACGCTGATGATTGTCCTGCTGGCGGCGGAATTCTTTCTGCCCCTGCGGCTTCTGGGTTCCTTCTTCCACATCGCCATGAACGGCATGGCGGCCAGCGACAAGATCTTTGCTCTTCTGGACCTGCCGGAGCCGGAGCGGGGTACGGAGGTCATTCCGGTTCCGGGGGAACAGACAGAAGAAACAGTCCCGGTTGCCGGCAGGTCCGTTTCCGTCCGGAATCTGCACTTCTCCTATGAGATGGAACGGGAGATCTTAAAAGGCGTATCGCTGGAGATCCCTGCTGGTTCCTTTGTCTCGCTGGTGGGCGTCTCCGGCTGCGGCAAGAGCACGGCAGCCGGTCTTCTGACCGGAAGGAACCGCGGGTATACAGGCAGCATCCGCATCGGAGGCAAAGAGCTTTCCGCAGTCTCCGAGGAAAGCCTGCTTACCACGGTGACGCTGGTAGCCCATAACAGCTATCTGTTCAAGGGGACCGTGGAGGAGAATCTGCGTATGGGGAATCCGGATCTCCGGGAAGAGCGTATGGTGGAGATTCTGCGGAAGGTAAACTTATGGGATTTTCTGAAGGGGCAGGAGGGGCTGCAGACACGGCTTCTGGAGAAGGGCAGCAATCTGTCCGGCGGCCAGTGCCAGCGACTGTGTATTGCCCGGGCGCTGCTGCGGGATACGCCGGTCTATATTTTTGACGAGGCCACATCCAATATCGACATGGAAAGCGAGGAGCTGATTATGGAGGTAATACGGGAACTGTCCGGGAAGAAAACGGTGATTCTGATTTCTCACCGCCTGGCCAATGTAGTCGGCTCCGACCGGATTTATCTGCTGCAGAAAGGAATCGTCGCGGAAGAGGGAACCCACAGGGAACTGATGGACAAAGGCGGCGCATATGCGAAGCTGTACAGTTACCAGACGGAGCTGGAACAGTATGCGCATGGAGAGCCGTATGGAAAGGAGGAACCGGAATGAATGCAGAACAGCACAGGCGGAAGGGAATCCAGATCATGGGAGCGCTGATCGGTCTGGTGAAGCCCCTGCTCCCGGTGATGATTCTGGCGGTCGTGCTTGGGACCATCGGCTATCTCTGCGCGATTTTTCTGACTGTCCTGGCCGGATACGGTCTGCTGCACCTGGCCTATACAGCTTTGGGAATGGAGCTGCTGCAGGGGCGGGCGGATATTTTTCTGATACGGGAGCCCGGCGTCCTTTTCGCGGTACTGGTGATTCTGGCGGTGCTGCGGGGCGTGCTGCACTACGGGGAACAGTACTGCAACCATTTCATTGCGTTTAAGCTGCTGGCCCTGATCCGCCATAAGGTATTCGCAGCTCTCCGGAAGCTCTGCCCGGCGAAGCTGGAAGGCCGGGATAAAGGGAATCTGATCTCCATGATTACTTCAGATGTGGAGCTGCTGGAGGTATTCTATGCCCATACCATTTCACCCATTGCCATCGCGGCGGCGGTTTCGATCTTTATGGTATGCTTTATGGGACGGTTTGCCTGGCCGGCGGGAATCCTGGCGCTGGCGGCCTATGTGACGGTGGGAGTGGTTATTCCCCTGGCCTGCGGCCGGAGAGGAGCGGATCAGGGGATGCGCTACCGGACCCGGTTCGGGGATCTGAACAGCTTCGTGCTGGATTCTCTGCGGGGGCTGGATGAGACCATCCAGTACCGATGCGGCCAAAAGAGGCGGCAGGAGATGGAGCGCCGCTCCAGGGATTTGATCGGCCTGCAGCAGGAGCTGAACCGTCTTGAAACCTTTCAGCGCTCCGTGACAAATCTGGCGATCCTCGCCTTTTCCTTCGGGATGCTGTTTCTGATGGTGCTGCTGCACCGGCAGGGGCTGGCGGACGGTACGGGCATGCTCATCTCTACCATCGCCATGATGGGATCCTTCGGGCCGGTGACGGCCCTGGCCAATCTGTCCAACAATCTGAACCAGACGCTGGCCAGCGGTGAGCGGGTGCTTTCCCTGCTGGAGGAGGAGCCACAGGTGGAAGAAGTCGGCGGCCGGCCGGGAACGGATTTCGCAGGCGCGTCCGCGGAGCGCGTGGATTTTTCTTACGGGGGAGAAGAGATTCTGAAGAAATATTCTCTGGAGATTCCCCGGGGAAAGATATTGGGGATTCATGGACAGAGCGGCTGCGGAAAATCTACTCTGCTGAAACTTTTGATGCGGTTCTTTGATGTGCAGAGGGGAGCGGTAAAGATCTCAGGCCGGGATATCCGGCAGGTAAACACGGGAGACCTCCGGAAAATGGAGGCTTTTATGACCCAGGAGACCCATCTGTTTCACGATTCTATCGCGGCCAACATAGCGCTGGCGAAGCCGGGAGCTTCCAGGAAAGAGATCGAGGAGGCTGCAAAGAAGGCTTCCGTCCATGATTTCATCAAAACACTGCCGAAGGGATACGATACGGAGGTGGGTGAGCTGGGAGACACCTTGTCGGGAGGAGAGAAGCAGAGGATTGGCCTGGCGAGAGTTTTTCTCCACGGCGCGCCATTTCTCCTGCTGGACGAGCCCACCAGCAATCTGGATGCTCTCAATGAAGGGATCGTACTGAAATCTCTGAAGGAGACAAAAGAGAATCAGACCGTGATCCTGGTTTCCCACCGGCGTTCTACGCTGCATCTGGCCGACCGGATCGTGGAGATGGACAGCCGGAGAGACTCCTAGCAGCTATCCGTATCACGCAGGTATGAAGTTTTGCGGAGCTTCATACCTGCTTTTTTATGGACTGCTGAAGTCTGCGTGAAAAGATCCGGGCGGGCACAGGCAGAAGGCAGGACAGTTAATAAAAACTTTAGAAACGTCCCATATAGTTTAGATGAAATCAACGGGTCCGTATGCTATAATTTATGAGTACTAATATGTGCAGAAAAGGGAAGATTTTTATGAAGCAGAAAAAGTGCATGACATTAAAGACACGGATCATCGTGGCTTTTCTGGCTATCATTATCATTCCGTTCCTGCTGGCCGGAATTGTAATCTTCTGGTTTGCCAATTCCAAGATCCGGGCTCTGGGAGAAGAGTACGGGATTAAAGAGCCTACTTATGAGAGCCTGTACAACAGTTCTCTGGCCATCTCCAAGAATATGGACAGGGAATTTGAAAAGCTGCAGAAGCTGGTGACGGAGAACCCGGAAGATCTGGAGGATAATTCTTATCTGAACAGTATTCAGGAAGAACTGGATGACAGCGGGCTTTACATCGCCCTGCGCAAGGGGAACAGCATATATTATAATGGTTCTACCATATTTACGGATGAAGAACTGCTGCAGTCCCTTCCGGCTTACGGGGAAGGGGATTCTGCGTCTGCCAGTCGTTCTTATATTGAGACGGATGCCCAGGTAATGGTCAAACAGATGGATTTTAACTTTCAGGACGGCAGCAACGGAAGTATATTTTTGATCTCGCAGCTGAACCGGATTCTGCCGGAGACTCAGGACTGGATTTTTGATATGATCATTGCCATTTTGCTGATTCTGGTGCTGACCAGTCTGGCCATCAGCCTCTGGATTTACAGAGGTGTCATGGCACCCTTAAATCAGCTGAAAAAAGCCACCCAGAATATAAAAGAGGGAAATCTGGATTTTACCGTGGAGGGAAATGGAGTTAAGGAGGTCAATGATCTCTGTGAAGATTTTGAGGAGATGCGGAAGCGGCTCAAGGAATCGGCGGAGGAAAAGGTAGAATTTGACCGCGACAACAAGGAGCTGATCAGCAATATTTCCCATGATCTGAAGACACCCATTACAGCTGTAAAGGGCTATGTGGAAGGAATCATGGACGGGGTGGCGGACACGCCGGAGAAGATCAACCGCTATATACACACGATCTATAATAAGGCCAATGAGATGGACCGCCTGATCAATGAGCTGACCTTTTATTCAAAAATCGATACCAACCGTATTCCCTACACTTTTGCCAAGATTCATGTGGCGGATTATTTTGAGGACTGTGTGGAGGAACTGAGCTATGAGCTGAAGACGCAGGGAATCGGTCTGACTTATTTTAATTATCTGAATGAAGATGTTCTGATCATTGCCGACGCGGAGCAGCTGAAGCGGGTAATCAATAATATTGTCGGCAATTCCATCAAGTATATGAACAAGGAGAAGGGCGTCATCAACATCCGTCTGAAGGATGCCGGAGATTTTATTCAGGTGGAGATTGAGGATAATGGAAAGGGGATTGCCCAGAAGGATCTTCCGAAGATTTTCGACCGTTTCTACCGGACGGACACATCCCGCAATTCCACAAAAGGCGGCAGCGGGATCGGGCTTTCGATTGTCCGCAAGATTCTGGAAGACCACGGAGGAAAAGTATGGGCCACCAGCAAGGAAGGCGTTGGCACAGTGATGTGCTTTGTATTAAGAAAATATCAGGAGGTGCCGGCAGATGAGCAGAATACTGATCGTTGAAGATGAAGAAGATATTGCAAATCTGGAAAAGGATTATCTGGAGTTGTCTGATTTTGAAGTGGAGATCGAGAACCGGGGGGACACAGGCCTTGCGAGGGCGCTGGAGGAGGAATTTGACCTGGTGATCCTGGATCTGATGCTTCCGGAGGTGGACGGATTTGAAATCTGCCGTGAAATCCGGGAAAAGAAGAACATTCCGATTCTCATGGTATCCGCGAAAAAAGACGATATTGATAAGATCCGCGGCCTGGGGCTTGGGGCCGATGATTATATTACGAAGCCCTTTTCACCCAGTGAGCTGGTGGCCCGGGTCAAAGCTCATCTGGCCAGATATGAGCGGTTGGTGGGAAGCGGCATGCCGGAGAATGAAATCGTGGAGATCCGCGGGATTAAGATTGACAAGACGGCCCGCAGAGTGTGGGTGAACGGGGAGGAGAAGAATTTTACCACCAAGGAATTTGATCTGCTTACTTTCCTGGCCCAGAATCCCAACCATGTCTTTACGAAGGAAGAACTGTTCCGGGAAATCTGGGATATGGAGTCTATCGGGGATATCGCCACAGTGACCGTACATATAAAAAAGATCCGGGAGAAGATTGAATTCAACACGGCAAAGCCCCAGTATATTGAGACAATCTGGGGTGTGGGATACCGGTTTAAAGTATAAATCAGATCCGGTGATATTCCTCCAGGGTCATGCCCGTGAGGGACAGATACAGGGCCAGGGACTTGCTGACATAGCGGATATGCCAGGGCTCCCAGGCAAATCCTGTGACGGTTTCCTTTCCCTTCGGGTAGCGGAGAATAAAGCCGAACATGGGGGCGTAGGCGGCAAGCCAGCGCCCTTCTTTTGTGTCCGCGAAAGTCTCTTCCAGTTCCAGATGGACGGCCGGACAGGATACATCCAGAGCCAGGCCGCTCTGGTGCTCACTTTCTCCGGGAAGCGCTATGTAGCGTCCGGCCTGCGCAGGACCGGACCGGGCAAGCCGCTGTTCATAGATTTCTTTCTGCCTTTCATAGGACCGGTAGCCGGAAATGCCGTAGAGGTGGCAGCCGAAGGATTTACCGTATTCCAGCAGCCTTTTTGCGGACTCGGCGGCGGTTCGGCACAGCAGCCGCTTTTCCGCGCCCTCGGCGGCGGCAAAGGGAAAATCGCAGGGGATCAGATGATCCGGCACGTAATCCGCCGGAAGCGGATATTCCCGGTTGATAAGCCGGCTGAAATATTCCATACAAAAACCCCCTTTCCATTTGGACCTGCTAGTATCCTATGCGGAAAGGGGGATTCTTATGACAGAAATCAGAGCGCTTTCATGCTCATTTCCTCCAAAAGCTCTGCCTTCATCTTAAACAGCCGGTCGGAGAGATCTACAAAGACCTTCTGGGGATTGACAAGCCTTTTCGACTCATCCCAGAGCGTCTCCTTCTCGCGGGTGCAGATATCCCGGATTTCCATAACGGAGGGAGACTGATAGACGCAGCCGCCCTTCTGGAATACGGGCACCAGGAGTTCCCGGAGGGTATACGTTCCTCCAAGGATCTTTGTCTTCTTCCAGGTTTCGATGGGATCGAAAATAACCATATCCTTGCTCTCATCAAATACTTCACCCACCAGACAGATGAGATCCGCCCGGATCTTGCCCGTCTGTTTGTCGTAAATCCGGTAGATGGTCTTATTGCCGGGATTTGTGACTTTTTCAGAGTTCTCGGAGAGCTTGATCTTGGGGATAAAATCTTTGTCACCCTTGTTGCGGATGGCGGCCATCTTGTATACGCCGCCGAAGGCGGGCCAGTCGCCGGAGGTGATCAGGTTTGTGCCCACGCCCCAGGAGTTGATCCTGGCGCCCTGGACCTTCAGGCTGTCGATCAGGTATTCGTCCAGATCGCTGGAGGCGGAGATGACGGCATCGCCGAAACCGGCGGCGTCCAGCATCTCGTACGCTTTTTTGGACAGGTAGGCCAGATCACCGGAGTCGATACGGATCCCGTAGCCGGTCATATCCGCGCCTGCGTCCCGCATCTCCTGAAAGACCCGGATGGCGTTGGGAATTCCGGATTTCAGAACATCGTAAGTATCCACCAGCAGAATACAGGATTTGGGATAGAGCTGCGCGTAAGTTTTAAAGGCTGTATATTCATCGGGAAAGCTCATGATCCAGCTGTGGGCATGGGTTCCCTTTACCGGAACGTGAAACATCTGGCCGGTCAGAACATTGGAGGTGCCGATGCAGCCTCCGATCATGGCCGCCCGTGCCCCGTAGATGCCGGCATCCGGACCCTGGGCTCTCCGGAGGCCGAACTCCATGATTCCGTCTCCTCTGGCCGCGTAGACAACACGGGCAGCCTTGGTGGCAATCAGAGACTGATGGTTGATCATATTCAGGATTGCCGTCTCAATCAGCTGCGCCTCCATAACCGGAGCAATGACTTTGATCAGGGGTTCCCTGGGAAATACAACTGTTCCCTCAGGAATGGCATAGATATCACCGGTAAAGTGAAAACCCCGGAGATATTCCAGAAAATCATTCTCAAATATGTGAAGACTCCTCAGATAGTCTACATCATCCGGGGAAAAATGAAGATCCCGGACGTATTCGATGATTTGTTCCAGCCCGGCCGCAATGGCATAGGCTCCGTCGCAGGGGTTCTTGCGGTAAAAGGCGTCAAACACAACGGTCTGATCTGTGGGATTTTTAAAATAGCCCTGCATCATGGTCAGCTCATAGAGGTCTGTCAGCAGAGTCAGATTCTGTGCTCTCATGGTTCTCCTCCAAAATATAAAAAGAAGTAGTATTTTTGTACATTTTTTCTATCATAGCACCGGAGGAGACAAAAAACAATTCTTAATGTAAAGGTTTTGTAAAGGAATTACCGGCCCAGCGTCCAGCTCTGACTCTCCGTCTGCAGGTGTACCATGCGGGCGTAAAGCCCCTGTTTTTCCAGCAGAGCTTTCGGGGTTCCCTCCTCGGCCACCACGCCCTGATCCAGGACGACAATCTTGTCGGCGCCTGCCACCGTGCGCATCCGGTGGGCGATCACCAGCACGGTTCTGTCTTTAATCAGCCGGGAGAGGGCAGTCTGGATCAGGGTTTCATTTTCCACATCCAGGGAGGCGGTGGCCTCGTCCAGCAGAAGGATGGGAGCGTTTTTCAGGAAAGCCCTGGCGATGGAAATGCGCTGGCGCTCACCGCCGGAGAGTTCGCACCCGTTTTCACCGATGCTGCTGTTCCATTTATCCGGAAGCTTTTCCGCGAATTCATCACAGTTGGCCAGCCGTGCCGCCGCCAGCACCTCCTCATCGGTGGCGTCCTTGTTGCCGATGCGGATATTTTCCAGGATTGTGTTGTCAAACAGGGTCACATCCTGAAAGACAATGGAGAACAGGGAGAGCAGCGTTTCCGGGTCTGTGCGGGAAATATCCATGCCGCCCACGGTGATCCGGCCCTTCTGAATATCCCAGAATCTAGCTGCTAGCCGGGAGACGGTGGTTTTGCCGCCGCCGGAGGGGCCCACAAGGGCAGTGACCTCCCCCTGCTTTGCGGTGAAGGACACATCCCGCAGCACAGTTTCGCTCGTGTTGTAGGCGAAGCCCACATGGTCAAAGGTAATGTCAAAGCCCTGGTTTGTCAGGTGAGAGCTGCCCTGCTGGACGGGATGATCCAGAATTTCATTCATCCGGGCAATATTGGTGCGGGTGCTGATGACCGCCGCAAGATTCTGCAGGGCGCCCTGCAGGGGATCGTACAGGCGGGACACTACCAGCAGAAACAGGAAAAAGGTGAGGATGTCCAGGCTTCCTTCCATCAGAAAGACAGAACCGGCCAGAGCCACGGTGGCGATCCCCAGCTTCAGGATCAGGGAAGCACTGACTACAAAGGCGGCCAGCCCGAATTCATTGATGATGGAGCGGCGCTCCACGGCCCGGATTTTTTTCTTCAGCCCTTCCAGATAGGCGTGCTCTGCGTTGTTGGCCTTCAGGTCCCGTACCGTCTCGATGCATTCCTGGATGCCGTCGGCACAGGCCATTTTGGCATCCATGGCCTTCTGATTCAGCCGTTCCTGTACCTTCGCGGAGAATCCCACGATGGCAAAGGAGACCGGCAGCACCCACAGGGCGGCCAGCGCCATGCGCCAGTCAAAGAACAGGAGGCAGACAGCGATCAGAGTGGTGGAGATCAGAGAACCGGCCAGCTCCGGGATAAAATGGGAAAAGCTCTGCTCCAGAAAGGTACAGTCCGCCATGATGGTGCTGGTCAGATCCGCCAAATCCTTTTTCCCGAAGAAGGACAGGGGAATCTTTCTCAGCCGTTCCGCCAGGGTGATCCGGCGTACGCCGCTTTCCACGTAGGTGGCAAAGTAGGTGGCGTTGTACTGGAACCAGGTGGTAAGCAGGATCAGCCCCACACAAATGATACAGCCGGCGATATAGAAGGGAAGCCTTCCCGCGGGCACGCCGCCGGAAAGCAGATCACCTGTCAGGGCGTACAGAAGACTCACCGGGAACATAAAGGAAATATTCTGAAAGACGCAGGCAATGCAGCCTTTTACCAGATCTTTGGCGCCCTGACGGGAGAGGGCGTATCTTTTCTGCAGTTTTCTGATCATGTTGTTATACCTCCTCCTGAGACCTTCCACTGTACGGAGGTCTGATAATCTTTCCACATGCGGGAGAACAGCCCCTGCTTTTCCAGCAGTTCCCGGAAGGTGCCGCTCTCTTCAATGCTGCCGTCCCGGATTACATGGATCTGATCCACATCGGCCACGGTAGAGAGGCGGTGGGCGATCATAATAACGGTTCTGCCCCGGGAAAGCCTGGAGAAGGCTTCCTGCACCCGGGCCTCATTATCCGGATCGGCGAAGGCGGTGGCTTCATCCAGGATAAGGATCGGAGAGTTTTTCAGCATGACCCTGGCGATGGCAATGCGCTGCTGTTCTCCGCCGGAGAGATAGACGCCCTTCGTTCCGATGACGGTGTCTGCCCCCTCCGGAAGCTTTTCCAGAATATCGCCGCACTGGGCGTTCTGCAGGGCCTCCAGAACCTCCTCCCGGGAAGCTCCCGGCCGTCCCATGCGGACATTTTCCAGGATAGAGGCTTTCATGAGCCGGCTGTTCTGAAATACAAAGGATACCGTATTCATCAGCTCTTCCTTGGCAATATCCCGCACATCGACGCCGCCGATCCGGATGGAGCCCTTCCGGGGGTCAAAGAAACGGGAAATCAGCCCCGCCAGGGTGGTTTTGCCGCCGCCGGAGGGACCCACAAAGGCCACGGTCTGACCGGAGGGGATGGACAGAGAAATATCCTTCAGCACATCTTTTTTTCCATCGTAGCTGAAACAGACATGCTGCAGGGTTACGGAGCCGTCCCGGGGAGAAGCAGGGACGGCCGCTTCTTTTAAGGGGGACAGATCCAGCACGCTGTCGATCCGGTGAAGGGCGTCATCTACGATCATGGCGTTTTCACTCTGGAACATGATCCTCGTCAGAGTCACGGAGATAATGGGCGTGATGATGATGTAGAAGATCAGGTTCAGCAGAAATTCCGGCGTTACCGAATCCCGGGTCAGAATGAGCGCTCCGGCAATCAGAAACACGAATACGCCGTTAATGGCCGCGGTGTAGAACATCATGGGCGCCCGGAGCTGTTTCGTGTAAGCGATCACCCATTTCTGATAGCGTTCGATGGAACTTTTAAACTTTTTAAAGGAAAAGATGGTCTGCCCGAAGGTTTTGACCACCGGGATACCCCGGACATATTCCACGGCTTCATTGGACATATCATCCAGGGCATCCTGATATTCTTTCATCTTCTGCTGCATTTTTGCGCCGGTCATGCGCATCATAATGAGAAAACCCAGAAGCACGGGCAGCAGACTCAGAATACCCAGCCGCCAGTCAAAGACGAACAGCAGCACCAGCAGGCCGCAGGGGGTGGCAATGGCCCCGGCCCGGTCCGGCAGCTGGTGGGCCAGATACGTTTCCGTGGCCGCGCTGGACTCATTGACGATTTTGCGGAGCTTTCCGCTGCCGAAGCTTTCCGTGAACCCCAGAGGCAGCTCCACGATATGCTCCATGGTTTTGATCCGCAGGTTGGTGGCAATGCGGAAGGCGCCAAGGTGGGAGCACATAAGCCCCGCGATATAGACCAGAACTGCGATGACCGCAAAAAGCACGGCCATCCAGCCGTTGTGGACCAGGTGCTTTGCCCGGCCAAAATCCGGCGCCGTTTCCAGCACCTCCCGCATGATCAGCCAGATATACCAGTAGGGCACCAGGGCGATGAGAGCGCTCACGGCCGAGAGCACCCAGGAAGCGCGGGTAAGATATCTGTGGCGGCCTGCATAGCCCAGCAGGCGGGAAAGATTGGACTGCTTTTTCAAAAGAATCCCTCCTTTTACTTGAATTTTTATGGATACGGAAGAGCCGGTGCTGCTTCCGGTACCGGCGGCAGAATGCCAAAAGTTAGCGTTAACTAACCAATGAGGAAAAATTACGGGGCTTACTGCCCCATAATTTTCATCCATCCGGCGGTGTAGAAAGCCCGCATCTCCCGGACGTAATTTTCTGCCTCGGGCAGGGGCATTTCGTGAATGATCAGTTCAAAAAATGTGTGGAACATGCCCGTAATCAGAATGTGTTCCAGTCTCAGGTCAATCTGGGGAGCGGGGCGCCCCAGCTCCTCCAGAACACCTAGATAGGCGTGGGTGGCTTCTACCTCAATCTCCACCATCTCATCCACCAGGCCGGAAAAGCGGGTTCCCTCAGAGCAGCAGAGGATCAGCTTAAAGGATTCCAGGTTCCGGTAGGCATAATGCAGCATATCAAACATGCAAAGTCCGGATATATCGCCCATCACCTCCGGCTGACGTTCTCTGGGAAGATTGGCAAATTCCTGCTGGGCCTCCCGAAATCTCCGCAGGATCCAGCGGTAATGTTCTCCCACCAGGGCTTCAAAGAGATCCTCTTTGCTTTTATAATATCCGTAAAAGGCTCCGGTGGTCAGTCCTGCCTCCTTTACGATATTCCGCAGAGAGGAAGCCCGGAAGCCCCGTTCCAGAAATTCTCTTCTGGCGGCCTGATGGATCCGCTCCAGAGTGGTGGCGGCTTCTGCTGTCATAATGTTCACCTCTTATAACAGTGTTATATATCACTGTTATATTATAGAACCGGAGAGAAAATCTGTCAAGACAGGGGAAAAAGATTTTCACAGAGATCCTGTCTGTTAAAAAGCCGCCTGCTGCGGAAAAGCCGGGTAAAAATAGGATTGACGTATTCCGGCTAACTGCTATATTATAGTAAGGATAATTTCGTGATGCCCGGGACGGTCATCCGCCCCGATATGAGCATAAAGATAGAAGGGATTGTGTATGATTCAGTTTCTGGTACGCAGATTTGTGAAAAATTATGAGGACACAGAAAATACGGATGTCCGCACCGCCTACGGAATCCTCTCCAGTGTGGTGGGGATTTTCTGCAACGTTCTTCTGTTCGGCGTGAAGTTTGCCATCGGACTTCTGATGCGCTCCATGGCCGTCACGGCGGACGCCTTTAACAACCTGTCGGACGCGGCCTCCTCCGTCATCGGTTTTGTGGGCGTCAAGATGGCCAGCAAGCCGGCTGACAAGGATCATCCCTTCGGTCACGGGAGAATGGAGTATATTGCCGCTCTGATCGTGTCTTTTCTGGTGATTGAGGTGGGTATCACCTTCTTCCGCAGCGCCATTGACAAAATCCGGAACCCTGAGGAACTCGCCTTCAGCTGGATTTCTTTCATCATCCTGGCCCTGTCCGTGGGGGTGAAGCTGTGGCTGTCTGTATTCAACCGGACTCTGGGACGGAGAATCGATTCCAAGGTAATGCTGGCTACGGCCGCGGATTCCATGGGGGATGTGATTACCACCAGCGCCACGCTGGCCTCCATCATCGTCTGCCGTTTTACCGGAGCAAATATTGACGGGATCGTGGGCCTTCTGGTATCTGTGATTGTCATCTGGTCCGGCATCAGCATTGCGAGGGATACGCTGGAGCCCCTGATCGGCAGAGGCGCGGATCCGAAACTGTACGCGGATATCAAAGAACTGGTGGAGTCCTACGACGGGATCGTGGGAACCCATGACCTGATTATACACAACTATGGACCGGGCCGCAGCATGGCCTCGATTCATGCGGAGGTTCCCCGGGATGTGGATATCGAGACCTCCCACGAAGTCATTGACCGGGCAGAGCGGGAAGTCAGCAAAAAGCTGGGGATTTTTCTCGTGATCCACATGGATCCGGTGGAGATCCATGATGCCCGCGTGCTGGCCATCCGGGAGAAGCTGGGCCGTGTCCTGCGCGCTCTGGATGAGCAGCTGACTTTCCACGATTTCCGCGTGGTATTTGGAAAAGAACAGATTAATCTGATTTTTGACCTGGTGGTACCCTTTACTTATAACGAGCAGGAGGAAGTAAAGCTGAGCCAGCAGGTGATGGCACTGATGCAGGAGGTGGATGCACGGTATCAGTGCGTAATTACCATGGACCGAAGTTTTGTGGCGGAGGAGGAATGATTCCGCCGGAAGGGAGAAGGAAAGATGGAAGAACAGGAAATTGATATTCCGATTTATCTGATTACGGGATTTCTGGAGAGCGGAAAGACCACTTTTATTAATTTTACTGTGCAGCAGGAATATTTTCAGATTGATGAGCCCACCCTTCTGATCACCTGCGAAGAGGGAGAAGTGGAGTATGATGAGGCGATGCTTCTGAAGCACAATACAGTGCTGGAGGTTCTGGAAGAACCGGAAGACCTAACGAGGGATAAGCTGCGGATGTTCCAGCGAAAGTATCATCCGGACCGTGTGATCCTGGAATACAATCCCCTCTGGGGTGTAAAAAATCTGGAGGAGATGCGCATGCCCCGCGGCTGGGGGATTGTCCAGCACATTGTGACCGTGGATGCCAGTACCTTCCAGGTATATATGAATAATATGAAGTCTCTCTTTGTGGAGATGGTGAAAAACGCCGATATGGTCATGTTTAACCGCTGCAGAAGGGAGCAGCCCCTGGCAAACTTCCGGCGCAGCATTAAGGTAGTCAATCCCGGATGCGAGATTCTCTTCGAGGATGAAGAAGGAGAACTGACGGATATTTTTGAGGACGAGGTACCCTACGATCTGAAGGCGGATGTGATCGAGATCGAGGATATCGATTACGGGATTTTCTATGTGGATATGCGGGATCATCCGGAGCGGTATCAGGGGAAAACGGTGAAATTTAAGGGAATGGTCTTAAAGAGCAGGGATGTGGGAGCCAATTTCTTTGTGCCCGGCCGCATGGCCATGACCTGCTGTGCCGATGATACTACTTTTATCGGCTACGTGTGCCAGAGCAAGAATGCCCAGAAGCTTCCCATGGGAAGCTGGGTGGAGGTGACGGCCACGGTGGACTGGAAATATCTGGATGTTTACCATGAGGAAGGTCCGGTTCTGAAGGCGAAGGCGATTCGTTCAGCCAAGGCCCCGGAATCCGAGCTGGTTTACTTTAATTAAGGAGTTATGCATGTATCTGATCGCAGGCCTGGGGAATCCGGGCAGAAAATATGAGCGGACAAAGCACAATGTGGGCTTTGACGTCATCAACTATGTGACGGACCGGCACGGAATCCCCTTCTCGGGCATCCAGTTTCAGGCTGAGTGCGGAAAGGGAATCATTGCCGGCCAGAAAGTGCTGCTGGCGGAGCCGCTGACCTACATGAATTTAAGCGGCGAGGCCGTGGCGGCGCTGGTGAACTATTATAAGCTGGATCCGGAAGAGGACCTGGTGGTGATCTACGATGACATCAGTCTGGATCCCGGACAGATCCGGATAAGGAAGAAAGGAAGCGCCGGAGGGCACAACGGTATCAAAAATATCATCGCCCGTCTGGGCACCGATAAATTTAAGCGCATTCGGGTGGGAATCGGCGAAAAGCCGGACCGCTGGGATCTGGCCGATTACGTGCTGGCTCCTTTTACGCCGGAAAACCGGGAAAAGGTGGAAGAGGCGGTGAAAGACGCGGCGGATGCGCTGGAGATGATTCTGTCCGGCGATACGGACGGGGCCATGAACCGTTATAATCATAAGGCGGCAAGGGAAGCGAGGGAATGATGAAAGCATTGATGCAGCCTTTCCGGGAGGTTGCGGGATTTGACGATCTGAAGCGGCAGCTTCTGAAAAATCGGGGCGTGATCCAGGTAACCGGCTGCCTGGAGTCCCAGAAAGCCCATCTGACTGCCGCTCTGATGCCCGGAGCGTCCGCTGTCCTGGCGGTGGCGGAAAATGAACTGAAAGCGAAAGAGCTTTATGAGGATCTGAAGCTGTACGACCGGGAGGTTCTCTACTATCCCGCCAGGGATCTGATTTTTTACCAGGCGGACATATCCGGCAATCTTCTGACGAGACAGAGGATGCGGGTCATACAGGCAATACTGGAGCAGAAGAAAGTAACCGTGGTTACCAGCACAGGGGGGTGCATGGACTATCTTCTGCCTCTTCGCGTGCTCAAAAGTCATATAGTTACTCTGAAAAATGACAGCGAACTGGATCTGGAGGAGCTTTCACGGAAGCTGTCCGCTATGGGCTATGAACGCTGCGGGCAGGTAGAAGCGGCCGGGCAGTTTGCCGTCCGGGGCGGGATTCTGGATGTATTTTCCCTGACCGAGGAAACCCCCTGGAGGATTGAACTGTGGGGAGACGAAATTGATTCGATCCGCAGCTTTGATCCGGAGAGCCAGCGCTCCATTGAAAATCTGGAATCGATTTCTATCTATCCGGCTACGGAAGAGATCGGGCGGGAAAAGAAAGATTTCTTCCGCCGTCTGACGGATACACTGCCGGATTATTTCCCGGAGGACGTAAGAATCTTTCTGGATGAGCCAGGACGGATTCTGGAGAGCGCCTCCGCGCAGGCGGGTGAGTACCGGGAATGTATGGCGCACCGGCTGGAAAAGGGGCAGGCCATGCCCGAGGAGTGTGAGCGGCTCCAGAGCCCGGAGCAGCTGGTTTATAATCTGAACCGGAGAAACTGTGTGGGCCTGTCCCTGATGGAGGGGAGAAAGGGTGAATTCGAGATCACAGGCCAGTACGCGGTGACCGTAAAATCCGTAAGCCCCTACAACAACCAGTTCCCCATGCTGGTGAAGGATCTGCAGCACTGGAAAAAGGCGGGATACCGGATGATCCTGCTGTCGGCCTCCCGTACCCGTGCCGCCCGGCTGGCCGGGGATCTGCAGGAGGAAGGGCTCGGGGCTTTTTACAGCGAGGATGAGGAGCGTCTGCTAAATCCGGGCGAGATTCTGGTCATGTACGGCAATGCCCGGAGGGGCTTTGAATATCCCATGCAGAAGTTTGTCCTGATCACAGAGTCGGACATTTTCGGGAAAGAGCAGAAAAAGAAAAAAAGAAAGAAACCCCAGTACAGCGGAGAGAAGATCCACAGCTTTGCCGAGCTGTCCGTGGGAGATTATGTGGTCCACGAGAATCACGGTCTGGGCATCTACCGGGGTATTGAGAAGGTGGAAGTAGATCATGTGGTCAAGGACTACATGAAGATTGAATATGCCGGAGGAAGCAGTCTCTACATACAGGCTACCCAGCTGGATGTTCTGCAGAAATACGCGGGTTCCGACGCCAGAAAGCCAAAGCTCAACAAGCTGGGGAGCCAGGAGTGGAACAAAACCAGGAGCCGGGTCCGGGGCGCGGTGGCCAATATTGCCAGGGAGCTGGTGGAGCTGTATGCGGCCCGCCAGCAGGAGCAGGGGTACCAGTACGGACCGGATACGGTATGGCAGCGGGAATTCGAGGAAATGTTTCCCTTCGAGGAGACGGAGGATCAGACAGCGGCCATTGAGGCTACGAAAGCGGATATGGAGAGCACACGGATCATGGACCGGCTGATCTGTGGAGATGTGGGATACGGCAAGACCGAGATCGCCATCCGGGCCGCCTTTAAGGCGGTCCAGGAGAATAAGCAGGTGGTAATCCTGGTTCCCACCACGATCCTGGCCCAGCAGCATTATAATACCTTTGTCCAGAGGATGAAGGATTTTCCCGTGCGCATCGATCTGCTCTGCCGGTTCCGCACGGCAGCCCAGCAGAAAAAGACCCTGGAAGATCTCCGAAAGGGAATGGTGGATATCCTGATCGGAACCCACAGGGTATTGTCCGGAGATGTTGTATTTAAGGATCTGGGACTGCTGGTCATCGATGAAGAACAGCGTTTCGGGGTAGCCCACAAGGAGAAAATCAAGCAGCTGAAGAAGAATGTGGATGTGCTGACCCTGACGGCCACCCCCATACCCCGGACCCTGCACATGAGTCTGGTGGGGATCCGGGATATGAGCGTGCTGGAGGAGCCGCCACTGGACCGTGTGCCCATCCAGACCTATGTGATGGAGTACGATGAGGAGATGGTCCGTGAGGCCATCAGCCGGGAGCTGGCCCGGGGCGGCCAGGTATTTTACGTGTACAACCGGGTAAATAATATTGTGGACATTACGAACCGGATCGCCGCTCTGGTGCCGGAGGCCTCCGTGGCCTTTGCCCACGGGCAGATGAAGGAGAGGGAGCTGGAGCAGATCATGTACAGCTTTATCAATGGAGAAATCGATGTGCTGGTATCCACAACCATTATCGAGACGGGTATGGATATCTCCAATGTAAACACCATGATTATCCACGATGCGGACCAGATGGGACTCTCCCAGCTGTATCAGCTCAGAGGCCGGGTGGGGCGGACCAACCGGACGGCCTACGCTTTTCTCATGTACCGGCGAAATAAGATGCTGAAAGAGGTGGCGGAGAAGCGTCTCCACGCGATCCGGGAATTCACGGAGCTTGGCAGCGGCGTAAAGATCGCCATGCGGGATCTGGAAATCCGGGGAGCCGGAAACCTGCTGGGCGCAGAACAGCACGGTCATATGGAGGCGGTGGGATACGATCTGTACTGCAAGATGCTCAGTGAGGCTGTGAAGGAGGCCCGGGGCCTGAAGACGGAGGAGGATTTCGAGACAGCGGTGGATCTTTGCCTGGATGCCTATATTCCGCCGGCCTACATCCCGAACGAGAGCCAGAAACTGGATATTTACAAGCGGATCGCCGGGATTGAAAACGGGGAAGAAGCGGAGGATATGCTGGAGGAGCTTCTGGACCGGTTCGGGGAACCGCCGAGGTCCGTGCAGAATCTTCTGGCTGTGGCGGAGCTGAAAGCGCTGGCCCACAGAGCATATATTACGGAGATAAAGCAGACGGGAGAAGTGATCCGGATCACTCTCTACGAAAAGGCCCGCCTGGAGGCGGAAGGCATTCCGGCGCTGCTTGGACAGTACGGGAATGATCTGAACTTTAAGCTGGAAAACAGTCCTTATTTTCTGCTGAAATTCCGGCCATCCAAAGCCAGAAAAAACAGTGTCCTGGACAGGGCTCGGGGGTTTGCGGAGGCCCTGTGCAGATACGTGCAGGAATAAAAGGCGGCCGGGCTCCGGCAGCTTTGTGAAAAATACATGAAATAGTTGCCGGGTTTGTGAAAAAAGGATATAATCAGTTAGAAAACCATTGATTTACGGGAGGAAGTTATGAAAACAGCGAAGACAGCAGCCATCTGCGGGATTATGTCCCTGGCCCTGGCGGCAGCCGGACTGGCCGGATGTGGAGATACAGTAGACGGAACGGAGACAGCCCTGATCATCAACGATGAGGAGATTAATCTGGGATGCGCCAGCTTTTATCTGAGACACCAGCAGGCGGAGACAGAAAATATGATGGTGAGCTACGGGTTTGGCTCATCCGGCTCCATGTGGGGAACGGGAACCAGCTCGGACGATTACGGCGCCCAGTTTAAGGAATCCACAACGGATACTTTTGTAGAGATGGTTCTGCAGAGACAGCATGCGGAGGAGTACGGCGTATCGCTGACTGAGGAGGAACTGCAGACAATTACAGATACGGCGCAGACCTTTGCCGACAGCAACCCGGATGCCATGACCCGGATGGGCGCTACGGTGGAAGATGTGGCACAGGTTCTGCAGCTGTACACCTATCAGAATAAGATGTGGGAGCCTATGGTAGCGGATACGGACCGGGAGGTCAGCGATGAGGAGGCTGCCCAGACCAGCATTACGTACGCGCGGATTCCGCTGACCCAGGATGAAGAAGCTATCTCGGACGATGAGAAGGCGGCCCGCCTGGAGGACGCGCAGGCTGTTCTGGAGCAGATCCAGGCCTCTGAGGATCCTTCCACAGTAGAATTTAACGATATATCGGAAGCCCAGAATGAAGAATTTGTCTCCGGAAGCTACAGCTATGGCAGCGATGATACGGTTATGCCGGATGAAGTAAAAGAGGCTGTAAATTCCATGTCGGACGGCCAGGTATACAGCAGTGTAATCGAGACTGACGAGTACTATTATATCGTCCGTCTGGATCTGGCTTTCGATGAAGAGGCCACAGCTTCCAAGAAGGATTCTATTGTTCTGGAAAGAGAAAATGAAAACTATAACAATAAGCTGCAGGAATGGAAAGATTCCAGCAGTATTGAGGAGACATCCGTCTGGAAGAATATCCTGGTATCTGATAAGGATCTTTATACGATCAAGACCGAGGAAACGTCTTCTGACAGCAGTACGGACAGTACTTCCGGCAGCAGCAGCTCCGGCAGTACGGACAGCACCTCCGGCAGCAGCTCCAGCAGCGGGGCGGAATAAGCGCCGGACGGAATACCCGACAGGAGATCGAAATGAAAAGAGATAAATTTCAAGCATTGGCCTCCGGGCGCCTCCTGTATCTGGATGGTGCCACGGGTTCCAATCTGATGAAGAAGGGCATGCCAAGAAATGTCTGTACAGAGGCCTGGATTCTGGAACATGAGGAGACAATGGCAGAGCTGCAGCGGCAGTACCGGGACGCGGGCAGTGATATTCTCTACGCGCCCACTTTTGCGGCCAACCGGATCAGCCTGAAAAAACATGGTCTGGAGGGGGAGGTGGAGAAGCTGAACCGGGGTCTTGTGGAGGCCAGCCGGAGAGCAGTGGGAGACGAAGTACTCCTGGCCGGCGATATGACAACAACCGGCGAGCTGCTGGAGCCTCTGGGAGAGCTTACGGAGGAGGAGCTTCTGGAGGCTTATAGAGAACAGGCCGCAGTTCTGGCAAAGGCCGGTGTGGATCTGCTGGTGGCGGAAACCATGCTAAGCGTGGCAGAAACCTCCGTGGCACTGCGGGCCGCACGGGAAGAAACCGATCTGCCGGTGCTCTGTACGCTGACCGTGCAGGAGGACGGCCGGGCCCTGTTCGGCGGCACTGCCGCGGAGGCTGTGGAGGTTCTGCAGGAACAGGGGGCTTCCGCTGTGGGCGTAAACTGTTCTGTGGGGCCGGATCAGCTTCTCGGCGTTGTGGAGAGCATGAAAAAGGCGGCAAAGGTACCGCTCATCGTCAAGCCAAACGCGGGCATTCCCGTAACGGACAGCCGGGGAAATTCTGTCTATCCCATGACGCCTGAGAAATTCGCGGAGCACATGAAAAGGCTGGCGGAGGCAGGCGCCGGCATCCTCGGCGGCTGCTGCGGAACTACCCCGGAGCATATCCGGCTGCTGCGGCAGGAGACCGGGGCTGGAAGAGACTAAGAGAAAGCAGGATAAATTATGTATAATGATCTGTTGACAATCGGACCCTTTACGATCCACGGATACGGGCTGATGACGGCTGTGGGAATTCTGGCAGCGTACTTCTGCGCGGAGTACAGGGCAAAGAAGAAGGGCCTGGATGCCGGCAAGGTGTTCGGACTGGTGATCTGCTGTGTGGTGCTGGGATATCTCTGCTCCAAGCTTTTGTATATAATCACCGTTCTGCCGGATATTCTCGTGGATCTCTCTGTTTTCTGGACGTCCCTGGCCAACGGCTGGGTAGTCATGGGAGGCATTCTGGGAGGTATTCTGGGAGGATACCTGTACTGTCGCTGGCAGAAGCTTCCGGTCTGGAAGTTTTTTGATGTGGGCATGGCCAGCGTTGCCCTGGCCCAGGGATTCGGGCGGATCGGCTGCTTCCTGGCAGGCTGCTGCTACGGAGTAGAGTCCCATGGCCCGCTGGCGGTGACCTTTACCCATTCGGATTTTGCGCCCAACGGGGTGGCGCTCGTCCCCACGCAGCTGATCTCCAGCGCGCTGGATTTCCTGATGTTTTTCTTCCTGATCCTTTATGATAAGAAGCTTCAGAAGAGGGACGGGGAAGTGACGGCCTGGTACCTGATTCTGTACAGCGGGGGACGTTTTATCCTGGAGTTCTGGAGAGGGGATTCCATACGCGGATTTGTGGGGCCGCTGTCCACCTCTCAGTTTATGAGTATCTTTACATTTGCGGCAGGAATTGTGCTGCTGATTTTGCGGAGAAGGAGCAGATCCGGGGCGGAGACGCCTCTGGAGAATAAGAACATGGAGAGGGAGGTTGAAGCATGAAGGTATTAAACTTTGGATCCCTGAATATCGACTACGTTTATACAGTGGATCACATTGTGCGGGGAGGCGAGACGATTTCCTCGGAAAAGACGGAGACATTTCCGGGAGGAAAGGGACTGAATCAGTCCATTGCGCTGGCCAGGGCGGGAGTTCCGGTTTACCACGCGGGCGCTGTGGGCGAGGACGGTGAAATGCTGCTGGAGCTCTGCAGGGCTAACGGCGTGGATACCCGCTTCATCAGAAGAACAGAGGGACGGAACGGGCATACGGTGATTCAGGTGGACAGGAACGGACAGAACTGCATTCTTCTGTTCGGGGGCAGCAACCAGAAGCAGACAAAGGAACATATCGATGAAGTGCTGAGTCATTTTGAGGCCGGGGATATGCTGGTACTGCAGAATGAAGTGAACCATCTGGATTATCTGATCGACAGAGCCTGGGAGAGGGGCATGGTGATTGTTCTGAATCCGTCGCCCTTTGACGATAAGCTGAAGGCATGCGATATGACAAAGGTTGCGTATTTTCTGGTAAATGAGGTGGAAGCAGAGCAGATGACGGGAGAAAGCGATCCCGGAAAGCAGCCGGAGCGTCTGCTGGAAGCGTATCCCGGCGGAAAGTTTGTACTGACCATGGGATCCAGAGGTTCCATGTATAAGGACAGCCTGCAGGAGTTTCACCAGGATATTTATAAAGTAAATGCGGTAGATACCACAGCGGCCGGCGATACCTTTACGGGCTTTTTCCTGGCTGCCATTCTGGAAGGGCGGCCGATACCGGAGGCTCTGGATGAGGCGGCCCGGGCCTCAGCCATAGCTGTATCCAGACCAGGCGCCTCCTCGTCCATTCCGACCGTGGAAGAAGTAAAGAATTTTTAAGGGACGGAGCAGAAACTGAATGAAGAACAGCTGGATACCCCGGACCTTAAATCGAGGATTTATGGTCCGGGGTATTTTCTCTGCGGAGAGGAGGAGAATATGGTAAACGAGAAGGAAGATATGCTGAAGGTTTACAGGCATGAAATACCCGATGGGCTGCCCCATCTTTTAAGCGAGGGAGTTTGCTTTCTGGCTCCCCAGAACGGGTTCTGGGAAAGACCTTCCGGGGGACAGGGCGGTAAAGACTGGTTCGGGGTTACCTGGGCTTATTCGGAAGGGGAGATGGCGCCGGTGCCGGACAGTACCGTGCCGCCCATCTGCAGTGATATCTGCCGCTGGAGAGAGCAGATCAAGTTCCCGGACATGGAAGCCTGGGACTGGGAAAAAGCCGCAGAAATCGATCATGTGGCGGAGGTCGACCGGGAACATAAGATGCTGTACACCAGCAGTCTGAACGGCCTCTTTGAGAGAATGCATACGCTGATGGGATTTGAGAATGCGCTCTGCTCCCTGCTGACGGATCCGGAGGAGGTGGAGGAATTTCTGGACGCCATGGTGGACTTTAAGTGCGCGCAGCTCACCAAGCTGAAGGAATATTACAATCCGGATGTGCTGAATTTTCATGATGATTACGGAACCCAGAGAGGCCTGTTTTTCTCTCCGGAAATCTGGAGGACCATGTTCAAGCCGCGGCTGAAAAAGATTACCGATCACTGCCACAGTCTTGGCATGATTTTTGAACTGCATTCCTGCGGTCTGATTGAGGATATTATTCCCGATATCTGTGACATAGGAGTGGATTGCCTCCAGTGCATGGACATTAACGATGTGAAGAAAATGAAGGAGATTACCGGGGAGCGGATGGCCTACGGGGTCTCTCCCAATTTTCAGAAATACGCGGCCGGTATGGCCGTGGGAAGTCTGACGGAGGAAGAGCTCCGCAGGGAAATCCACGAAGAGATCATGACCCTTTCGGAAGGGGGCAATTACTATCCCTTCATTAATCCGCCTTTGACAGAAATGGACCGCATCATCTGGGAGGAGGCGGATGTATGCAGGCAGGAGCTTCTGAAGAAGCACGGCATCATTCAGAATTAGAAAAGAAAACGAAGGCAGTGCCTGGCTGCCTGTTTTGGAAGGGAGGCTGCATATGACGGCGAGAGAAAATTATCTGACTGCGGCCCGGGGAGGAAAGCCGGAACGGGTGCCGGTTTTTCCTGGAGACTGCAATGTATTTATGCCGGATTTCTGGTCGGAGAGGGATCCGGAAACGGGAGCGGATTTCTGTAATATCAAATGGGTAAAAAATGATGTGGGAGAGATGCCCATGCCGGGCTGGAAAGCTATGAAGGAGCTTTCCCAGTGGCGGGAGACAGTAAAATTTCCCGATCCGGAGGCGCTGGACTGGGAGGGCATGGCAGAACGCTTTCGTGAAAACAGCGATCCGGACAAGGTGAATATCGCCATGCTGAACACGGCCGGCGTTTTTCTGATTCCGGTGAATATGCTGGGATGGGAGGACGCGCTCTGCGCCGTCTGTGAGGAGCCGGAGGAGATGGAGGCGTTTGTTTCGGCCATTGCAGATTTTCTGGTGAAGATTGCGGGAAAGATCGGCGAATACATCCATCCCGACATTATGTTTACGGGAGATGACTTTGCGGCGGCGGGCGGGCCGTTTCTGGCTAGGGATGTTTTCCGGCGCATCTATAAGCCCCATCTGAAGCGGATCAACGATGCGGTCCATGAGGCCGGCGCTCTGGCGGAGTTCCATTGCTGCGGAAACTGCCAGTACCTGATCCGGGAATTCCTGGACTGCGGCGCCGATATCTGTCAGCTTCCGGAACCCAATGAACAGCTTTTGGCCGATAAGCGGGAGCTTGGGAACCGGCTTGTGATTACCGGCGGCTGGGACCGTCACGGCCCGGGCTGCGCTCCTTTCGCCCCGGAAGAGGTGGTGAGGGAATCCGTGAGGACGGCCATCGATATCTACGGAAGAGACGGGGCACTGATCTTCTGGGACGGCGGCATCTGCGGAACCAGCGAAGACTCCCAGAACAAGATACGCTGGGTCTGTGATGAAGTGGAAAAATACGGCGGAAGCTTTTACCGGGAAAGATCCTGAAAATACTGTTTTTTCCGGATTTTCCATGGGGGCAAGAATGAGAAGACGCCATACGGCATGAGAATAAATTCCTCTGTTTTACAGATACTACATTTACTGACACACAGGAAAAGAAATGTAAATACTGTAAGATGGAGGAATTTTTATATGAAAGCAACAGGAATTGTGCGGCGCATTGATGATCTGGGGCGGGTCGTGATTCCCAAGGAGATCCGGCGGACCATGCGGATCCGGGAGGGGGAGCCTATGGAAATATTTACAGGGAAAGAGGGAGAAATAATCCTGAAAAAGTATTCTCCCATCGGGGAGCTGGGTGTGTTCGCGAAAGAGTACGCCCAGTCCCTCTCCCAGGTCAGCGGCCATCTGGTCTGCATTTCTGATCATGACCAGATTATAGCGGCCTGCGGTCCGGAGCAGAGAGAATATGCAGGAAAGGCCATCAGCCGTGAACTGGAACAGATGATCGCGGACCGGGAGAGTATCTGCGCCGACAGAAGCCAGAAAGATTTTATTCCAGTGACTCCGGATGATAAGATGAACACGGCTTCCCAGGTCATTGTGCCGGTCATCTGCGCCGGGGATGCCATCGGCGCGGTCATTCTGCTGGGCAAGAATTCCAGCGGCAGAATGGGTGAGATGGAGCAGAAGCTGGCCATGACGGCATCCCTGTTTCTTGGAAAACAGATGGAGCAGTGATGGGCTCCGGCCTCTTGACTTTTATTCTGCCATATGCAAAAATACTTATTTAGCAGGAAAATCCGGGCTGTGAACCGGAAAGTCAGGGGGCAGGTACATAGAATGGGCAAGATTTTTTATATTATGGGAAAAAGCGCATCGGGAAAGGATCACTTTTATGAAGCGCTGCTGCAGGATCCGGATCTTTCCCTGGAGCCGCTGGTTCTGTATACCACACGCCCCATCCGCAGCAGCGAGCAGGACGGCCGCGAGTATTTTTTTGTGGATGAGCAGAAGCTGGTAAACTTAAGGCTGTCAGGGAAGATCATTGAGGAGAGAGTTTACCAGACCATAGCCGGACCCTGGTATTATTTTACAGCGGATGAGGGGCAGATTGATCTGCAGAAGAAGGATTACCTGGGGATCGGGACGCTGGAATCCTGTAAAAAGATGCGGGAATATTTCGGCCCTGAGGGGGTCTGTCCCCTGTATGTGGAGACAGAGGACGGGATCCGGCTGCAGCGCGCCCTGAAGCGGGAGGAGAAGCAGGAGCGGCCGGCCTATGCGGAAATGTGCCGGAGATTTCTGGCAGACTGCGAGGATTTTTCAGAGGAAAAGCTTGAGGCGGCGGGGATTGGCCGGCGCTTTGAAAATAACGGAGCCTTTGAGGACTGCCTGCGGGAGATCCGCGGGTACATTCTGTCAGAAAAATAACGCTGTATCTTAAAATGAATCTATGCTATACTGGATGTGCGCTGAAAAATGACGCACCGCGTTTTATTTAAGGAGGTGATTCCTGTGGAAGAAGTGGAAGTAATGAAAGGATTTGACGGAGTAGTCGGTCATGAGGAAATTATTTCACATCTCCAGAATGCCATCCGTCTGGGGAAGGTTTCCCACGCCTATATTTTCGGCGGAGAGCACGGGGCTGGCAAGAAGCTTCTGGCATCCCTTTTTGCCATGACGCTGCAGTGCGCGGAGCACGGGATTGAACCCTGCATGAAGTGTTCCTCCTGCCGGAAGGCGCTGAGTAAGAATCATCCGGATATTATCAGTGTGACCCATGAGAAGCCGGGATCCATCGGAATTGACGAGATAAGATCTCAGCTGATCAGCGATGTGGGAATCAGGCCCTATGAGAGCCCTTACAAAATATACATTGTCAACGACGCAGATAAATTGACCCTGCAGGCGCAGAATGCTCTTCTGAAAACGATTGAGGAGCCGCCGTCCTATGCTGTGATCCTGCTTCTGGCCGATAATCCCGACGCGCTGCTGCCCACCATTACCTCGCGCTGCGTGCTTCTGAGCCTGAAGCCCGTGGGAGATAAGCTGGTGAAGGATTATCTGATGGAGCGCATGCATATTCCGGATTATCAGGCAGAGGTGCAGGCGGCATTCGCCCAGGGCAATATCGGACGGGCCCAGATGGCGGCGAATTCCGCGGAGTTCGCGGAGCTGACCTCCAATGCCCTGCAGATCCTGAAGCACGCAAAGGGTATGACGGTCTATGAGCTGGTGGACGCTGTCCGTGAAATGTCCCGGGAGAAAGACAATATCTATGATTATCTGGATCTGTTTGTCATGTGGTTCCGGGATGTGCTGCTGTTTAAGGCAACAAAGGAAGTGGACCATCTCGTTTTTAAGGAAGAGATCAATTCCATTAAGGAACGGGCCATCACCAGCTCTTATGAGGGGCTGGAGAAGATCATTGAAGCCATACATACGGCGGACGGCCGGCTGCATGCCAATGTGAATTTTGATCTGGTGATGGAGCTGCTGTTTTTGACGATTAAGGAGAATTAGAATGACCAGAATTATTGGCGTAAGGTTTCGGAATGTGGGGAAAGTGTATTATTTTGGACCGAAATCTCTGAATATAAAAGCCGGCGATCATGTAATCGTGGAGACCGCCCGGGGCGTGGAGTACGGCCATGTGGTGCTGGGTCCCAAGGATGTGGAGGATTCCAGGATTGTGCAGCCGCTGAAGGAAGTGATCCGCCTGGCCACTCCCAAGGATGATGCCAGGGAGGAGAGCAACCGGAAGAAGGAAAAAGAGGCCTTTGCCATCTGCCAGAAGAAGATCGCGGCCCACAATCTTGAGATGAAGCTCATTGATGCGGAATATACCTTTGACAATAACAAGGTACTGTTCTATTTTACCGCGGACGGAAGAGTGGATTTCCGGGAGCTTGTGAAGGATCTGGCCTCTGTCTTTAAAACCAGAATTGAACTGCGGCAGATCGGCGTCCGGGATGAGACAAAGATCCTGGGAGGGATCGGCATCTGCGGACGGGCGCTCTGCTGCAGCACGTATCTGTCGGATTTCGCACCGGTCTCCATTAAAATGGCCAAGGAGCAGAATCTTTCCCTGAATCCGGCCAAGATATCCGGAACCTGCGGGCGGCTCATGTGCTGCCTGAAGAATGAACAGGAGACGTATGAGTACCTGAATAAAAAACTTCCGGGGAACGGCGATATTGTCATCACCCCTGAAGGCGACCGGGGAGAGGTGCAGAGCGTCAACGTTCTCCGGCAGCTGGTGAAGGTTGTGGTAGAAGTAAACGATGAGAAGGAAATCCGTGAATATCCGGCCGATGTGCTGAAGCTGAAGCAGCGGCACAAAAAGGGCAGGGATAAAGAGAAAGAAAAGGACAGAGATCTGACCCAGGAAGAGAAAAAGGAACTGGAGCTTCTGGAAAAAGAGCACGGCGGAGAGCCGGCCGGAAGGAAGGAAAGATCCAAAGAGAAAAAACATCAGGCGAGGAAGGATGCGGAGCATGGCAGACGTAAGGCTTCAGGCGGGCGAACATCTGGATGATCTCCAGAACGGATATTTTATCATCCAGGCGGCGGAGGGATTCCGTTACGGAATCGATGCGGTTCTTCTGTCTGCCTTTGCCCGCGTAAAGGAAGGAGAGAATGTGCTGGATATGGGAACCGGCACAGGGATCCTCCCGATTCTGCTGGCGGCAAAGACCCGCGGAAGATCTTTTACGGGTCTGGAGATCCAGGAAAAAAGCGCGGATATGGCCAGGCGGAGCGCAGCCTATAATCATCTGGAAGAATCCATCCGCATTGTGCGGGGAGATATAAAAGAAGCCTCGGCCCTGTTCGGCCCGGCTTCTTTTGATGTGGTGGTAAGCAACCCGCCCTACATGACGGGAAGCCATGGGCTGGTGAATCCCAGTGAGGCCAAAGCGATTGCGCGTCATGAGTTGCTCTGCACCCTGGAGGATCTGGCGCGGGAGACGGCGCGGGTACTGACAGCCAGGGGCAGGTTTTATC
Source organism: Candidatus Scatomonas pullistercoris (assembly GCA_018713515.1). Taxonomy (GTDB): domain Bacteria; phylum Bacillota; class Clostridia; order Lachnospirales; family Lachnospiraceae; genus Scatomonas; species Scatomonas pullistercoris. Next base: position 49,332 of record DVOO01000027.1, on the reverse strand, counting down.
TGATCCACAGACCGTTTCGTCTGGCAGAGATTATCCGCGTGCTGTCGGCGTACAGGCTGGAGCCAAAGCGCATGCGGCTGGTGTACCCTTTCACGGACCGGGAGCCGAATCTGGTTCTGCTGGAAGCGTGTAAAAACGGAAATGCCAGGATCACTGTGGAAAAACCCCTGATCGTCTACGAAAAGCCCGGTGTGTACACGGAGGAAATTCGGGAAATTTACGGGGACGGAAGATAGGAAGGAAGGTGGAGATGGCCGGTACATTATATTTATGCGGAACTCCCATCGGAAATCTGGAGGATATGACCTTCCGGGCGGTCCGCGTTCTAAAGGAAGTGGATCTGATCGCTGCGGAGGACACCCGAAACAGCAGAAAGCTGCTGAATTATTTTGACATTCATACACCTATGGTCAGCTACCATGAATATAACAAAACGGTCCGGGGCCGGGAGCTTGTGGAGAAGCTGAAGGCCGGCATGAATATTGCCCTGATTACAGATGCGGGAATGCCGGGCATCAGCGATCCCGGAGAGGAATTATCGGCCATGGCCTGGGAAGCGGGCATTCCGGTGACGGCTGTGCCGGGTCCGGCCGCCTGCGTGACGGCCCTGGTGCTGTCCGGCCTTCCCAGCCGGCGTTTCTGCTTTGAGGCCTTTCTGCCCCAGGAAAAGAAGGAAAGAAGGGAAATCCTGGAGGAGCTCAAGAAGGAATCCCGGACGATCATTCTGTATGAAGCGCCCCACCGTCTTCTGCGGACGCTGGAGGAGCTGAGAATATGCCTGGGCGGAGACAGGAGGATTTCGGTATGTCGGGAGCTCACCAAAAAACACGAGACGGTGCGGCAGGGAACGATAGAAGAAATCTGTGCCTATTATCAGCAGGAAGCGCCGCGGGGAGAGTGCGTGCTGGTCATCCGGGGACGTTCCCGGGAGGAAAAGAAGCAGGAAAGCCGGGAAGCCTGGTCAGCTGTATCTCTGGAGGAGCATATGGCACATTACATGGAGCAGGGAATGGACCGGAAAGAAGCCATGAAGCAGGTGGCAAAGGACAGGGGCTGCTCCAAACGGGAAATATACAGCCGCCTGCTGGAAGAAAAAAAATAAGAAGGAAGAGAGAAGACGGGGTGTCCGGCTGCGCGGTGCGGGACATCCTGTTTTTTTCTGTATATAGTACAAAAATCAGAGAATTTTTCAGCAAAAACTTGTGCGCTGCGGATATAGTGCAGGGATTTTAAAAATGATACAGTTAGAAAGGAGGAATTTAAAACCAGAAATTTTAGAAAGCGGAAGGAGGTTTTTTGGAATGCCGGATTATCAGAAGTTATATGAGGAGAGAAAGAACCGCGTGGAGACAGCCGTCCACGGAGGCCAGCCGGATCGGGTGCCCAATGTGCTGCTGGTAGGAACCTACCCCATCCATAAAGCGGGGATCACCATGGCAGAAAGCATGGTGGACCATGAAAAGGCCTGCCAGGCCATGTTGTCCTTCTATGAAACCCATTCCAGCACGGATACGGCCAGCATCAGCAACTTTATGCCGGCGGCCAGGGTGCTGGAAAATCTGGATGTGAAGACGGCCCGGTGGCCGGGAGATCCCAAAGGACTGGATGTAAACAATACGTATCAGTTTATCGAATTTCCCACCCTGGAAGCGGAAGAGTATGAAGAATTCTTCCGGGATCCTGCCGGATTCTGGATCAGCAAGCATCTTCCCAGAACCATGGGGATTTTTGAGCCGCTGGCGGATCTGAATTACTATGAAATGATTCTGGGAGGCGCGCAGGCCATGCTGACTTCGCCCCAGGCGATCCCGGTATATAAGAGACTTCTGGCCGCCGCCGAGGAAAATCTGCGGATGAATGAGATTATCGGAAAGTATGACCAGAAGCTGAAAGAGCTGGGCTATTATTCCATTATGGGCGGCGGTTCCGCAACCGCTTTTGACATGCTGGGCGACACCTTAAGAGGAACCTTCGGTATGATGCCGGATCTGATTGAGGAAAGAGACAATGTAAAACGGGCGCTGGATATTTTCGTGAAGCTGCATCTGAAACAGAGCCTGGACTTCTGCAGAGCCACCGGAAGCAAGTACGCATGGGTGATGCTGCACAAGGGCTTTGATAATTTTATCAGCGATACAGATTACCGGGAGCTGTACTGGCCGTATCTGCAGGAGTGGATTCTGGGACTGATTGATCACGATATCACCCCCGTGGTGTACACGGAGGGATCCTACAATACCAGGCTGAAATATCTGAAAGAAGTGCCGGCCCACAAGGTTATCTACCATTTTGAGGAGGTGGATCTGAAGCTGGCCAAGAAGGAGCTGGGAGATGTGGCCTGCCTCATGGGCGGATTCCCGGTCTATACGGTCCGCTACGGCAATCCGCAGCAGATTGACGAGCAGGTGAAGGAGCTTATGGATATTATGGCGCCGGGAGGCGGATATCTGTTTACCACCGGCTACTCTCTGGAGGACTGCCCGGAAGAAAATATGGAAGCGCTGCTGGCTGCGGTGGAAAAGTACGGAAAATACTAAAGAAAAAATCAGCTGCCCCGGGCAGCGCAGGCAGAGAAAGGACCGGAGACCCGGAAAACGGGTTCCGGTTCTTTCTCTGCGTCATAGAGGGCCCGGAGAATTCATAGACTGAAAAAAACAGGCGGTTTGCAGATGAATTATTTATGGGGCGGCATGCTGCTGCTGGGTATTCTGTACGGAGCTGTTACCGGAAACCTAAGCGCGGTGACGGAAGCAGTGCTGGATTCCTCCCGGGAAGCAGTGACTCTCTGTATCTCCATGGCGGGGATTACAGCAGTCTGGTGCGGGATTATGAAGATTGCGGAGGGATCGGGGCTGATCGGAAAAATAACGGACAAAATACGTCCCCTGATCCGGTTTCTCTTTCCGGGACTGCCGGCAGATCACCCGGCCGGAAAATATATTTCTCTGAACATGATCGCCAATTTTCTGGGACTTGGATGGGCCGCCACGCCGGCGGGCCTGCACGCCATGGAAGAACTGGGAAAACTGGAGGAGGACCGGCGGGCGGGCCGTCTGCCGGGTCCCATGCGGGAAAAGGGGACTGCGGGAAATGAGATGTGTACTTTTCTGATCGTAAATATCTCTTCCCTGCAGCTGATTCCCGTCAATGTAATTGCCTACCGGAGCCAGTACGGCAGCGTGAATCCGGCCGCTGTGATCGGACCGGCCATTCTGGCCACGGCCGTCAGCACCGCTGCAGCCGTGATATTCTGCAGGATCCGGGAGGGATCCGGCGGAAAAAATATCGTACAGCAGAGGAAAATTTGTTATAATCAGAACAGAAGGAAGAAAAAATCGGATAACAGAACGGGATGCAGATAAGGAGGTGCGAGGTTGAAGCTTACATTTTTAGGAGCCGCCCATGAAGTGACGGGCAGCTGTTATTATCTGGAAGCGGCGGGCAGGAAATTTCTGGTGGACTGCGGCATGGAACAGGGAGTGAATATTTATGAGAATAAACCGATCCCTGTTCCGGCTGCAGAACTGGATTTTGTGCTGCTGACCCATGCCCACATCGATCACTCGGGCAATCTGCCGGCCCTCTACGCGGAGGGCTTCCGGGGTCCTGTCTACGCCACGGAGGCCACAGCGGATCTCTGCGATATTATGCTTCGGGACAGCGCCCATATCCAGATGACGGAGGCAGAGTGGAAGACAAAGAAAAACCGCAGAGCCGGGAAACCGGATCACATTCCGCCCTATACCATGGAGGATGCCCTGGGCCTGATTCGGAATCTGGCCGGATGCCCCTATAATCAGATTCTTACTTTATATGAGGGAATCCGGGTCCGCTTTGTGGATGTGGGGCATCTGCTGGGATCGGCCAGTATAGAAATCTGGCTGCGGGAGGGGGACACGGAGAGAAAAATTGTATTTTCCGGAGATATCGGCAATCAGAATCAGCCGCTGATTAAAGATCCAAGCTATGTGGAGGAAGCGGATTATGTGGTGATGGAGTCCACTTACGGAAATCGGGAGCATGAGGCACCGCCGGATTACGCCAAGGCTCTGGCGGAAGTCATCAGCCGTACCCTGTCCAGAGGAGGAAATCTGGTGATTCCATCCTTTGCTGTGGGACGGACCCAGGAGATGCTTTACTTTATCCGTCAGATAAAAGCCGACGGCATGGTGCCCTTTGATTTTCCTGTTTACGTGGACAGTCCTCTGGCCGTGGAGGCCACCAGTATTTTTGATGAGCACTACCGGGACTGTTTCGACCGGGAGGCCAGCGCTCTGATCGAGCAGGGAATTAATCCCATCCGCTTTCCGGGTCTGAAGGTCTCTGTAACGACAGAAGAATCCAGGGAGATTAACTTCAACCAGCAGCCGAAAGTAATCATTTCTGCCAGCGGCATGTGCGATGCCGGCAGAATAAAACATCACCTGAAGCATAACCTTTGGAGAAAAGAATGCACGGTTCTGTTTGTGGGCTATCAGTCCGAGGGAACGCTGGGAAGAGCGCTGGTGGAAGGCGCGGAGAAGGTAAAGATCTTTGGCGAGGAGATTCAGGTTGCGGCGGAAGTAAAGGAACTGCCGGGGGTCAGCGGACATGCGGACCGCAGCGGACTTCTCCGGTGGGCAGCGGCTTTCCGGAACCGTCCTCTGAAGGTATTTGTCACCCATGGGGAAGATGAGGTGACAAAGCTGTTTGCGGAAAGACTGCGCCATGAGCTGGGATATGAGGCGGCAGCTCCCTACAGCGGAACGGTTTATGATCTGGCGGCCAATAAACTGCTGGAGGCGCCTGCGCCTGTAAAGATCGAAAAAGCAGGGAAGCAGGAAGGATCTTCCAGGGCGAAAACGGTCTTTGACCGTCTGGTGGCAGCCGGCCAGAGGCTTCTGACAGTCATCCGCCGCAATGAGGGGGGAGCCAACAAAGATCTGGCAAAGTTTACAGATCAGATCAATTCTCTCTGTGACAAGTGGGAGAGATAGAGGGCCTGCCGGAAACCGCCAGAGACAGAACAGCCCGCGGCATTTCCGAATTTATCCGGAGAGCCGCGGGCTGTTCTGTATGGAAAAACAGAATTTACAGTGCCTGCTTCAGAGCCTGGGCCAGCTGATCCGGGCAGGAGGTGCTTTTAAAACCGCACTTGATCCCCTCCAGTTTGGAGATGGCCTCCCTGGCGTCCATGCCCTCCACCAGAGCGCTGATTCCCTTCAGGTTGCCGTTGCAGCCTCCCTGGAAGGAGACGTTGTGGATCTTTCCGTTCTCCAGCTCAAAGGAAATCAGCTGGGAACAGGTTCCCTGTGTTTTGTATACCATAACTGCATGCTCCTTTCTCTGATGGTACCGGCCGGGCCTGTTTGACGGGGTCCGGCCTATCGTGTTATTATAGCAGAAATGGGAACAAGATTCCATATTGAATGTCAGGAGGATAAGAAATAATGAGTTTAGTGGGAATTATCGGCGCCATGGAGGAGGAAGTCAGCCAGCTGAAGGAACAGATGACGGATGTGCAGATAAAGAAGAAAGCGGCCATGGAATTCTGCCGGGGAAATCTGAACGGGAAACCGGTGGTCGTGGTGCGCTCCGGAATCGGCAAGGTAAACGCGGGTATCTGCGCCCAGATTCTGGTGGATGATTACCAGGTGGACTATATGATCAATACAGGAATTGCTGGAAGTCTGAAGAATGAGATCAACATCGGAGATATTGTGGTTTCTACGGATACGGTACAGCATGATATGGATGCCACCGGCTTCGGATACCCGCTGGGACAGATTCCGCGGATGGACACCCTGTCCTTCCCGGCGGATGAGAAGCTGGTGGCCCTGGCCCAGGAGGTCTGCCGCGAGGTAATTCCGGAGATTCAGGTATTTGCCGGTAGAGTGGTCAGCGGAGACCAGTTCGTATCGGACCGGGCCGCCAAGGAGCGGATCAGCGGCAATTTCCAGGGCTACTGCACGGAGATGGAGGGAGCGGCCATTGCCCAGGCGGCCTATCTGAACGGCGTACCCTATGTGGTGCTGCGGGCTATTTCGGACAAAGCGGATGACAGCGCTTCCGTGGATTATCCGGCATTCGAGCGGGAAGCCATCCGCCACAGTGTCGAATTGATGCTGAATATGGTGAAACGGCTGTAAAAGAGAAAAGCCGGTCGAAATAAGACGAACGTTTTTTGTTTACAAATGCCGCCGGATGGGTATATCATGGCCTCACAAAAATCAAGGGGGTAATGATTATGCTGCAAGCGTGCATGGATCAAAACTTTTTTCTATACGGCATGATAGCCGCAGGCATTCTGGGAGTATGGTGCCTGTTTTGGAGCAGTCGTTTTTATCATATTGCAGTCAGGGATATGAGGCGGAGAGAGGCACCCAGAGGAAAGTGGACCCGGGAGATCCTGGATACAGCGGGCGCAAGGGGCGCCGCTATGAAGGATACAGGCGCATTTCTCAGGAGCCGTCTTCAGGAGGGGAGGATCCTGGGCCAGAGGGTGGGAAGCCTTTTAAACGGCGTCAATCTGGCAGCCAGTCTCTGCGGCGTTTTTCTGCTGCTGGGGATCTGGGGGATCTATCTTCTGCAGTATGAACAGTACGTTCTTTACCAGTATCTGCTGACCGCAGGCAGCATGATCAGTCTGCTCCTGCTGGCCCGGTTCAGCCTGAATTTTTCGGGCAAGCAGCAGAGACTTCTGGAAAACTGGACAGATTATCTGGACAACCGGGAGGCTTCCTGTACGGTCATATCCGCGGAGCCGGAGCCGGTGCAGGAGGAAGCGGCTGCCAGTCCCCTGAAGCGCTCAGAACAGGAGGCGGCGATCACGCAGGTGGAGGAAAAAATCCGCGAAAAAGCCAGCCCCAGAAGCAAATTCGCCGAACTTATGAACCCTGAGGACGAAAAGCTGATGAGGGAGGTGATCCGGGAATATTTGACTTGATTCCGTTGCGTGTATTTGCTAAACTAAGAACAGAAAAATAAACCAGCCCCGGGCCGGGGATAAGCCGGCTGGACTGTGTAGAACTACACAAAGGAGATAAGAGAAAATGGGAACAAAAGTAACATTTGATTATTCCAAAGCAGCAGGGTTTATCCGTGAACATGAAATGCAGGCCTTCGAGGGGATCGCTGACGCGGCCAAAGAGGTGCTGGTATCCAGAAGCGGCCAGGGCAATGATTATCTGGGATGGATCGATCTGCCGGTCAACTATGACAGGGAAGAGTTTGCCCGCATCAAGAAAGCCGCGGAAAAGATCTGCAGCGATTCCGAGGTGCTGGTGGTCATCGGCATCGGCGGCTCCTATCTGGGAGCCCGGGCGGCCATCGAGTTCCTGCGCCACGGATTTTACAATAATATCAGCAAAGAGCAGAGAAAGACCCCGGAGATCTACTTCGCGGGCAACAGCATCAGCAGCAGCTATCTGCAGGGCCTCATCGATGTGGTGGGGAACCGGGATTTCTCTGTGAATATCATATCAAAGTCCGGGACTACTACGGAGCCTGCCATTGCTTTCCGTATCTTCAAGGAGATGCTGGAGAAGAAGTATGGCAAGGAAGAGGCGGCAAAGAGGATCTATGCCACCACGGACAAGGCCAGAGGAGCCCTGAAGCATCTCTCGGATGAAGAGGGCTATGAGACCTTCGTCGTGCCGGACGATGTTGGAGGAAGATTCTCCGTACTGACTGCCGTTGGCCTGCTGCCCATCGCAGTCAGCGGAGCTGACATAGATAAGCTGATGGAGGGCGCCGCCTCCGGAAGAGAGATGGCGCTGAACCTGCCCTATGCGGAAAATGACGCCATGCAGTATGCGGCAGTCCGCAATATTCTGCACCGCAAGGGCAAAGCAGTGGAAATCCTGGCCAACTACGAGCCCAGCCTGCACTACGTATCCGAGTGGTGGAAGCAGCTGTTCGGCGAGAGCGAGGGAAAGGATCAGAAAGGAATCTATCCCGCGTCTGTAGATCTGACCACAGACCTGCATTCCATGGGCCAGTTTATCCAGGACGGTTCCCGCATTATGTTTGAGACTGTTCTGAATGTAGAGAAATCAAGAGTGGAGCTGACCATAGGCGAGGAGCCGGTAGATCTGGACGGACTGAATTACCTGGCCGGAAAGACCGTGGATTTCGTCAACAAGAGTGCCATGAACGGCACGATCCTGGCCCACACCGACGGCAGCGTTCCCAATCTCCGGGTGGATATCCCGGAGCAGAATGAATTCTATCTGGGACAGCTGTTTTACTTCTTCGAGTTTGCCTGCGGCATCAGCGGCTACGTATCCGGCGTGAATCCCTTTAACCAGCCGGGCGTGGAGAGCTACAAGAAGAACATGTTTGCGCTTCTTGGCAAGCCGGGCTTTGAGAAGGAGCGGGAAGAGCTTCTGAAGAGACTGTAATTCCGGGGCAGAGCGCCCGGGGATCTTATGACGCCGCCTGCCGGTTTTCCGGGAGGCGGCGTCCGCGTGACTGTGAGAAAAGGAGAAACCCATGAAGATTGTAATGCTGGAGGCCGCAAGTCTGGGAGACGATCTGGATTTTAGCGGATTTGAGAAATACGGAGAACTGGCTGTCTATGAGAAAACCACCAGAGAGCAGTGCCCGGACAGGATCCGGGAGGCGGATATTATCATGGCAAACAAGCTGCTTCTGGATGAGGGAACCCTCTCCGGAGCGCAGCGGCTGAAGCTGATCTGCATTACAGCCACCGGCGTCAACAATGTGGATCTGGAATATGCCAAGAGCCGCGGAATCGGCGTGGCCAACGTGGCCGGCTACTCCACAGCCAGTGTGGCGCAGCATACCTTTGCCATGTATTTTTATGTGGCGGAGAAACTCCGCTATTTTGATGAGTATGTAAAGAGCGGCGGGTATGCTGCCAGCGATTCCTTTTCCAACCTGCAGGAAAAGTTCTCTGAGCTGGCCGGAAAGACCTGGGGAATTGTGGGACTTGGCGCCATCGGAAAGCGGACTGCGGAAATCGCGGAGGCTTTTGGATGCCGGGTGGTTTATTATTCTTCTTCCGGAAAGGACAGGAATCCCCGCTACCGGCGTCTGGAGCTGGCGGAGCTTCTGGAGCTTTCCGATGTGGTATCTGTTCACGCGCCGCTGACGGCGGCCACGGAAAAGTTGTTTACCTATGAACGTTTCTGTCAGATGAAGCCGGATGCCATCTTCATCAATGTGGGCCGCGGTCCCATTGTGGACGAGGCCGGGCTGCTGAGAGCCCTGGAGGAAGAAAAAATTGCCGGAGCCGCGCTGGATGTGCTGTGCACAGAGCCCATGGCGGCGGACAACCCTCTGCTGGCCTTTCAGGACAGCAGGAGACTGCTGATCACGCCCCACATTGCGTGGGCCTCCCGGGAAGCCAGACAGCTTCTGGTACAGAAGCTGGAGGAAAATCTGAAATCTTTTCTGGATGGAGGGAGATTGAACCGGGTCTGCTGAATATACAGAGAATGAAAAAAGGGAGTGCCAGGCAGGCATCCATTCTGGATGTCACCGGGCACTCCCTTCTGCCGGGGAAAGTTTTATTCTTCCAGGATCTGAATTTCCAGATAATCGAAATCAATGGAGTCAATAAAGCTGTCCTGGTAAAAACGGGCCTTGTTGTGCCGACGGAATTCCTGGATGGTGGAATCCAGCCAGATGGGCCTGCTTAAGTCCCAAGCGTAGCAGATAGCCTCCAGGGACTGAAAAATTTTATGTGTACGGGTATCCTCCGTGCCGTTGGATACGGTCATATCTTTCAGAAGATGATTGTCCTTGATAATCTTGCCCCATAATCGAAACATGTGAAGGCTCCTTTCCGGAATAAAACTGCTGAAATATCTGTCTGCATCTTTCTTAGTGTAGCACAAATACGGGTTCCGGACAATCGGGGACTTTTATATGCTGTCAACTTTTAATCAGCAGAAAAGAGAGTTCCGGGGAGTTCAGGAAATCTTAATGTTTTTCCCCGCAGCAAATAAAGATTTGTCTGCTATCCTTATTTTGCAGGGGGCCGAGAGACGTACCCTTGAGTTCCCGGAAGGGATAGGTTATACTGAAACCGGCGGATTCCGCCAAAACCATGAAAAACAGAGATGAGGAGCGGGAAATCATGAACATACTGGTATGCGATGATGATAGGGAAATTGTAGAAGCTATAGAAATCTATCTGTCCCAGGAAGGGTATAAAATACTGAAAGCCTACGACGGCATGCAGGCGCTGAAGATCCTGGAGGAGCAGAAGGTTCATCTGCTGATCATTGATGTGATGATGCCCAAGCTGGACGGGATTCGTGCGACTTTGAAAATCCGGGAGAAGAGCAGTATTCCCATCATCATTCTGTCGGCCAAATCTGAGGATGTAGATAAGATTCTGGGGCTGAATATCGGGGCGGATGACTATGTGACGAAGCCCTTTAATCCACTGGAGCTGGTGGCCCGGGTGAAATCGCAGATCCGCCGGTATACAAAGCTTGGAAACATGCAGGGCGAAGGATCCAATATCTATTCCGTGGGAGGTCTGACGATCAATGACGATCTGAAGGAGGTCACGGTGGATGGAGAGACCGTGAAAATGACGCCCATTGAGTATAATATCCTTCTGCTGCTGGCAAAAAATCCGGGAAAAGTATTTTCCATTGAACAGATCTATCAGAACATCTGGAATGAGGAAGCCATCGGTGCGGACAACACAGTGGCCGTTCACATCCGGCATATTCGGGAGAAGATTGAAATTAATCCGAAGGAGCCCCGATATCTGAAGGTAGTCTGGGGCGTCGGATACAAGATTGAGAAATTATAAAGACCTCCGGGCTGTGTCTCAGGCTGGAGAGGAGTGTTAAGATCTATGGAAACGGAAAAACAGAAAAAAAAATTTTACAGTACGCCCATGAAGGTGCTGACGGTGCTCCTGACCTTTGCCGGAATCCTGATGTGCGCTCTCTTCGGGGGCGCGGTGCTGAGCCTGGGATCCTTAAGCGGCAGCGATCCTTTTGCGCTGGATGAGAATACTTCCTATCAGGACACGGAGGGCTGCGGAGACCAGATGGTCTGGGCTCTTTCACGTCTGTCTGTGAATCTGGAAAACCGGGCCCGGTTTGATGTGAACGGCAGCTACAATCCGGACCGGCTGGTGGACATTATGGACACCAGCTCGGAGAACCCGGACGAGAACACCTCCTACAGCCTGGAAAAGCTTTATGAAATATATATCAGCGGCGCCGCGGATCAGCTGCTGGATCTGGCAGATACTTCCCGGGAACTGAATGCCCAGGAGAATACGGAAAATGCGGCGGAAGAGGGAAACACCTATTCTATAAGTGAAAGTACCTGGGATCATCTGCAGAGTGCAGCCGGAAATACACAGTTCAGTGATCAGTTTTTGTATCTGTATGAATATGGACGCCAGGTGGAACTGGAGACCGGCATGTACACAGCAGCAGGGGAAACCCTGGCAGACTATGCGGCGAAGAATTCGGATACGGTTTCTTTATATGAACTTTACAGCCATGTATACCAGGCGGCCCTGGAGGCATCCGATTATATGTGGGCGCTGGAGAACGTATCGGAGCTGCAGAACAGCAATTTCTGCTATTATATTACAGATGGAACCAGAACCTATACGAATGTTGTTTCCTGGAGCAATGCGGATGCAGATGCTGTGGGGATGCAGACGGAGACTTGGCCCATGCACGCGTACTGCCGCCGCGAAAGCGGGAGACTTGCAGAGGACAGCTATTTTCCCGAAACCCGCGCGGGCTACCGGATCCAGGAATATCTTTCAGCCAATCCGCTGCTGTCTGAGAATGAGACGGTATATATCGGCCTGCAGCCGGGATATCCTGTGGAAGATGACTATCGGAGCCGGGCGGAGACCTTTGATAATCTGATTCCCAGGAAAAATCTTTTCCTGGCACTGGCAGTTGCGGGAATTGTGATTGCCATTGGCGGTCTGACCGCCGGAACCTTTCAGTCCGGGAGAAATCCGGAAAATCGGGAGATACGTCTGTATGCTTTTGACAAACTGCCCAGTGAGGTAGGGGGAGCCGTCGGATTTCTGGCTGTTCTGATGGGGCTTGGTCTGGCGGTTACTGTTTATGGAAGCTACGGGGGTCTCTCTCCAACACCCCTGTCCCTGGTGCTTTACAGTCTGGCTGTAGTGGGAGACACCGGCTTCTTCCTTCTGCTGTATTATGCGCTGGTACGGCGGATCAAAGCCCACAATATCTGGGAAAAGAGCCTTCTGCGGGCAGTGATTCTGCTGGGGAAAAGAGCCTATGCCGCAAGGAAGGCGTCCACCAGGGTAATCTGGGCGGGAATCGTGCTGATTCTTCTGCATTTTCTGGTGCTGCCGTCCACGGGATTCTTCGGATTTCTGCTGTGTCTGGTGGTGGATATCCTGGTGCTGCTGTATTTGCTGCGGGATGCTGCGGGCAAACAGACGGTGGAAGAGGGGCTTAAGCAGATTGGAGCAGGAAATCTTGATTACAAAGTAGATACTACAGAACTGCGGGGCGACAATCTGGAGCTGGCCCAGATGATCAACAGCATGGGAGACAGTCTGAAAGAGTCTGTGGATATGAGAATGAAAAATGAAAGGATGCAGGCGGATCTGATCACAAATGTCTCCCACGATCTGAAAACGCCGCTGACTTCCATCATCAATTATGTTGACCTGCTGAAACGGGAAAATATTGAAGATCCCAAAATAAAAAATTATATTGAGATTCTGGAGAGAAAATCCCAGAGGCTGAAGCAGCTGGCGGAAGATCTGGTGGAGGCTTCCCGGGCCAGCTCCGGAAATGTAAAGCTGGAGATCGTTACCCTGAATCTCAATGAGCTGGTGCAGCAGGTAAACGGTGAGTTCAGCGAACGCTTCTCCGGGCGGGATCTGGAGCTGATCTGCCATCTTCCTCTGGGCAGTACGTATCTCCATGCGGACGGCCGGTATATCTGGCGGGTTCTGGAAAATCTGTACGGAAATGCGGCCAAATACTCCATGCCGTCCACGCGGGTTTATGTGGATGTGGTGAAAAAGGCGGGAATGGTCATGTTTTCTATCAAAAATGTCTCGGAGCAGACATTGAATATCAGCGCGGATGAACTGATGGAACGCTTTGTGCGCGGAGACACCTCCCGGACCACAGAAGGAAGCGGACTGGGCCTGTCCATTGCCAGAAATCTGGTCACCCTCATGGGCGGCACTTTTGAGCTGTATGTGGACGGCGATTTGTTTAAGGCAATCATCACATTTCCGGAGGCGGGGGGAAGACAGAGCTTCTGAGCTTTCTCCCGTGGGTTTTTGGCTTGCGAAAATCCCCAAAATAATATATGCTTATGATACCAGGGCCCCAAAGTCACGCGTATCCACATCCGTGCGGGTGCGCGTGACCTTGGTACCCTGGTATCCTGTATATTTATGAAGGAGGAAAGACTATGATACAGTTACTTGACGGGGGCGCTTATCTGGTAAAGGGTCAGACGCTGATTCCGGCCGATGGAGAAGCAGCCGCCAGACTTCAGGCGGAGGCGGGCGTATCGCCCTCCCCGGAAGAAGCCAGAAAAGAGACCATTGCCTATGGAATTCTGGAGGCGCACAATACTTCCGGAAATATGAAAGAGCTTCAGATCAAATTTGACAAGCTCACATCCCATGATATTACCTTTGTGGGAATTATTCAGACTGCAAGGGCTTCCGGGCTGGAAAAATTCCCCATCCCCTATGTGCTTACCAACTGCCATAACTCTCTGTGCGCGGTAGGAGGCACGATCAATGAAGATGACCATATGTTTGGACTGAGCTGCGCCAAGAAGTACGGCGGCGTTTATGTTCCGCCGCACCAGGCGGTCATCCATCAGTTTGCCAGAGAGATGCTCGCCGGCGGAGGAAAGATGATTCTGGGTTCTGACTCCCACACCCGCTACGGCGCACTGGGCACCATGGCCATGGGTGAGGGCGGTCCGGAGCTGGTGAAACAGCTCCTGAACAAGACCTATGATATCCCCATGCCCGGCGTAGTGGCCGTGTATATGACGGGAGCGCCGGCTCCGGGCGTAGGCCCCCAAGATGTAGCCCTGGCCATTATTGGAGCAGTATTTGACTGCGGCTATGTAAAGAATAAAGTAATGGAATTCGTGGGCCCCGGCGTATCCAGCTTAAGCGCGGATTTCCGGATCGGCGTGGATGTTATGACAACGGAAACCACCTGCCTGTCCTCCATCTGGAGGACGGATGAAAAAATCCGGGAATTCTATGATATCCACGGAAGAAGCGGCGATTACAGAGAACTGAATCCGGGAGCCGTTGCCTATTACGACGGCGTCATCACCGTAGAGCTTGACAAGATCAAGCCCATGATCGCCATGCCCTTCCATCCCAGCAATACCTACACCATTGAAGAAGTGAACAGCAATCTTCTGGACATTCTGGATGAAGTGGAGAAGAGAGCGGCAGTTTCTCTGGACGGAAAGGTTCCGTTTACCCTGAAAAATAAAGTCCATAACGGAAAGCTGCTGGTGGACCAGGGAATTATTGCCGGCTGTGCCGGCGGCGGTTTTGAAAATATCTGCGATGCGGCAGATATCCTGAAGGGCTGCAGCATCGGCGCCGATGAATTTACCTTAAGTGTGTATCCGGCCAGCACGCCGATCTATATGGAACTGGTAAAGAACGGAAAGATTGCGGATCTTATGGAGACGGGCGCCATTGTAAAGACAGCCTTCTGCGGGCCCTGCTTCGGCGCGGGAGATACGCCGGCCAATAATGCGTTCTCCATCCGCCATACAACCAGAAACTTCCCCAACCGGGAGGGATCCAAGATTCAGAACGGCCAGATTTCTTCCGTGGCACTTATGGACGCAAGATCCATCGCCGCCACGGCTGCCAACAAGGGCTACCTGACACCGGCCACAGAGTTCGCGGGCACCTACAGCCATCCGGTATACCATTTTGACAGCCAGATCTATGCCAACCGCGTATTCGACAGCCATGGCACGGCAGATCCGTCCGTGGAGATCCATTTCGGGCCCAATATCAAGGACTGGCCGCAGATGCCTAAGCTGGCGGACCATCTGCTGCTGAAGGTGGTATCCGAGATTCACGATCCCGTTACCACCACCGATGAGCTGATCCCCTCAGGAGAGACCTCCTCTTACCGTTCCAACCCGCTGGGGCTGGCGGAATTCACGCTGTCCCGCAAGGATCCGGCCTATGTGGGGCGCGCCAAGGAAGTGCAGAAGGCGGAGAAGGCGCTGGAAGCGGGAGAGGATCCGGCAGCGGTTCTGCCGGAGCTGAAGGAAGTTCTGGAGACTGTAAAGAAAGCGTTTGCGGATGTGGACAGCAGCAGTCTGGGAATCGGTTCTACTATCTTCGCGGTGAAGCCGGGCGACGGTTCGGCCAGAGAGCAGGCGGCTTCCTGCCAGAAGGTACTGGGCGGCTGGGCGAATGTGGCCAATGAATACGCGACAAAACGGTACCGTTCCAATCTGATCAACTGGGGCATGCTGCCGCTGCTGATTCAGCCGGGAGAGCTGCCGTTTGCAAACGGAGACTATCTCTTCCTGCCGGGAATCCGCAGAGAGGTGGAGGAGAAGGCGGAGACGATTGAGGCTTATGTTGTTTCCGGAGAAAAGCTTACACCTTTCTCTCTGAAGCTGGGAGATCTGACAGAAGATGAGAGAGAAATTATTCTGAAGGGATGTCTGATTAACTATTATAAGGGATAAAATAAGTTCCGGGGAGCCAGAGATTTTCTCTCTGGCTCCCCGGGATTTTTCTGCCTCTGAATTCCCGGGGATGCATTCAGAAAATTGCAATATTTTCTGAAAAGATTAAATAATTCAAAAAATAATGAGATTATAAAAGTTGGAAAATTGCGAAAATAAATAAATTAAAATTTTTATATAAAATGTATTGACAAAAATGGATTCATCTGGTAAGATACAATCATCAACAGAGAGAACAAACGAATCTGGTAAGGAAGACCAGATGAGGGAGTGAAATCTAACAAGGAGGTGCAGTCCAATGGGAACAACAGACTCACATCATCAATATGAGAGTGGTATTGCATAGCAGTTCCCCGCAAGAAAGACCTTTCATAAGAGAGAAAAAAGGAAGTTCATCAAAAGAAGAAGCAGAATAAGATGAGATACATGAGAGGTATATGTAGCTGGCACTCATATTGAATACATACCACAAAAATAGTAAAGAGACTTTTCTATCCGTGTAAAGAAATGGAGAGAGAGAATAATTATCTATACTGATCCGAAATACAGGAAGTGGATTTATTTCCAGTCGTAAGTAGAAAAGAAAAATCGAACAGGCACTGTATCAGGTGAAAGTATAAATATAATTATTGGAATGATATAAGACGAGAAATTATATCAGGAAACTTTTTATTATAAAGATAGATTGCATATGAAACTTTCTAAGTAGGAGTCAATAAAAGTAATTCCGTTGGAGAATGAAAAAGAACCTACGAGGCAGGGAAAGAAAAGTACAAAATAAAAGAAAAGGAAAAAGGTAGAGGACAATTGAATAAAGAAGAACATTAAGACAGCCGTTTTATTGAGATCAAGATGAATCCGATAAGGCGGCTGTCAATGTTGTGCATCCCTGTGAAACCGGAAAAAAGATTTTCTTCCGGGAGTTGACACAGGGATTTTTTTGCGTTACGATTCAGCCGAAAGGAATGAATCCGGAATGGACAGATCGTATATAAAAGAGATAAACAGAGATTTTCTGGTCGTATATAAGCCGGCCGGACTTCCGGTCCAGACGGCCAGGGTAGACCGGATGGATCTGGAACACTGGCTTCTTCGGGAAACTGCTGATGAGACCGGGCGGCCCTATCTGGCGGTCGTTCACCGGCTGGACCAGCCGGTAGAGGGTCTTCTTGTCTTCGCGCGAAACAGGAAGGCGGCGGCGAACTTATCCAGGCAGGTGCAGGAGGGTGAAATGGTAAAGGAATATCTGGCTGTGACTTCCAGTCCTCCTGAGCAAGAACGGGGCCGGCTGACAGATTTCCTGAAGAAGGATGGGAAAAATAACGTTTCCCGGGTGGTGGAGGAGGGAACCCCGGGCGGGAAGCGGGCGGAACTGCAATACGAGTGTCTGCAGGTGTCAGAAAGCGGACAGGCTCTGGTGCGCATCCGTCTGATGACCGGAAGGCACCATCAGATCCGGGTACAGCTGGCGCAGGCCGGTATGCCCATTGCGGGCGACCGGAAGTATGGCGGAGACGCAGCCGGGGCAGGACCTTTGGCGCTTTGCGCCTGGAAGCTTAAGTTCCGGCATCCTGTCACCGGGAAGGAGCTCCTGTTTCAGTGCAGACCGGCCGGTGAACAGTTTCAGAATTTTAATGGCCGGGTATTCGGAAAAGATTAAGAACAGATGCCGCCGTATGAATTGGCTTTCGGCATATTTTTGTGTATAATAGGGACATAGATGCAGAGAGGCAGAGACCATGAAGAGAAAGAAAACGGAAATTTTTCTGGCGGGCCTGCTGGCCGCAGCACTTGTGGGCTGCGGAGGAAATGTGAATTCCGGGGACGGATCGGGACAGCCTGCGGGAGAAAGTACGGGAGAAGAGGAGATTGAACTTCCAAATGAAGAGGGGAAGGATTACAAATATACGAATGTGGAAGGCCTGGATGTTCAGCCGGGAACACGTATAGCGCTGGTCCTGAAAAATTTGGAAAATTCGTACTGGAAAGCCGTAAAAGAGGGTGCGGAAAAGGCAGTAGAGGAAATAAATGAAAACCTGGGATATACAGGAGAGGATAAGGTTTCTTTGACGGTAGACGGCGCAGAGGGAGAGGATGGTGAGGCGGTAGATCAGCAGATTAACACGCTGGATGCAGTGCTCTCTGAAAATCCTTCTGCCCTGTGTCTGGCAGCTATCGATATGCAGTCCTGCGAAGCCCAGATGGAGGCGGCTGTGGAGAGTGAGATACCTGTTGTGATTCTGGATTCAGGTATTGAAAGCGATCTGGTGTCCGCAATCTGCAGAACAGATAATGAGGCTGCGGCAGCAGAAGCGGCAGACAGGCTCTGTGAGCGGATCGGAGAAAGCGGGACAGTGGCTGTTCTCTCCTACAGCAGGCGTACGGAAACCAGTATGCAGAGAGCCCAGGGATTTTTGCAGGAGATAGAGGAAAACCATCCCGGTGTGGAGGTGATGGAGATCCTGTTTGAGGACGAAGAGAAGAGCGCGGCAGAACTCTGGAAACAGATACAGGAAGAATATCCGGATCTTGACGGACTGTTCTGCACCAGTTCTACGGTAGCCGTTCAGGTTCTGGACAATCTGGCGGAGGAACAGAAAGTGGAGATTGTCAGCTTCGACGCGGACAAGGAACAGCTGAAAGCTGTCAGGGACGGACGGCTGGCAGGAACTATCTGCCAGAATCCCCGGGGTATGGGTTATACCGCGGTGGTGGCGGCGCTCCGGGCCGCTTCCGGAGAAACTGTTGACAGAGAAATTGATACCGGATATCAGTGGCTGGATCGGAGCAGCCTGGAAGATAAGTCATGTGAAAAGTATCTGTATGATTAGAAAAGAATAATCCCCCGAAGGATCAGGGATTCTGATCTTTCGGGGGATTTGTATCCGCAGACTGTGTCTCCTGGTAGATTTCCTGAACCTCCCTGGACAGCTGCAGCCGGATATCGGACAGATCCAGGGCGGAATCCTGCGGCGCTTCCCTGCGGGCGGGTGCACCGGAAGAGGCCTGGAAAGCCGAAGGCTGCTCCTCTGCCGCCGGGGTTGGATTGGAAACAGCGTCCGCCTGCGGGCTCTGTGCAGTTCCGGCCGTCTGGGCGGATCCGGAGGACTTCTTTGATGATCCGGAGGAAGTCCGGGAAGAAGAGGCGGAGGAATTAGTCCTGCGTTTTTCCTTTCTGGCCCGTTTCTTCTCTTTTTTTACACGGCTCTTTTTTTTCTGCTGTTTCCGTTTCTGGCTGCGGTATGCTTTTTTTGCCCGTTTTTCTTCCTGGCGGAGGCGGCTGTCCTTGTCATCCCAGTAATCTCTGGACTTCCAGGGCTTAAGCTGCACAAGAATGCCCAGAAAGGCGAAGATCAGAGTCAGGATAACAGGAAGAAAAGAAGAATTGCTTCCGGTCAGGGCCAGGAGAAATTCCGCGGAGGCCCAGCCGCCGCCGATGGCGGTGGCCAGAGAAACGGTAAGCCGTTCCTTCAGAAGAGCGAAAATGCCTACCACGGCGCCCAGGATCAGGCAGATGCCGTAAACAGCAGCCGTTGACGGATTAAGCAGCCGGAAAAGGACGAAAATTGTCAGGCAGGCACACAGAAGAAACAGGCCCAGGCGATACAGGAGATAGGCCAGTACCGCACAGACCAGTCCGCATCCCAGAGCCGCCAGAAGCGTCAGGGGAGCGGAAGCAATGCCAAAATAATTGCAGAGCACGAAGCCTGCCGCGGTCCCGGCCAGAAATCCGGCGATTACATTCCACAGTTTCCGCAGGCGGTATCCGAAAAAGCAGTTAAGAAGCGAAAAAACAAGTCCTGCAGCGGACAGGTATGTGCCGTACCGCTGCAGAAAAACATTCAGAACATGAAACTGTCCGGACAGTTGATTGATAAAAGCGAAACGTTCCATTTGGTTTTCCTCCCACACAAAATTCAGCCATTCTATTATGGGTGATTTTAGTACGGGCAGAGAAATTTGGCAAGAAAATTCACAGTTTTTTCAAAAAAGCATATGGTAAAGAGAAGTATAAGAAGCAGGTGCGTTGCTGATGTTCTATGAGAAAAACATGCCTTTTTACATGACCTGCCCGCAGCCCTGGCTGGCGGAGGAAGTGTGGGAGCAGGATCGGGATAGGCAGATTATGAAGTCTTATTATTCGGGCCGGGCGGCCAGGCTGCAGGAGCTGGTGGAGCAGGAATGCGACTGGATGGAATACGATGGGAGCCGTATGTACGACGCGTATCCGGATCCGTGGATGCTGCACCGGCTCTGCGGAAAAATCGAGAAAAAGTTTTCGGAAGAGGGCGGCAGCCTGTCAGATGCGGACCGGGAGGATGAAAGCCTGACGGATCTGATCGGAGTTCTTCTGTATAATGAAATGTACCGCCGCCGGTGCCGGCGGAGAAAATGTCGAAGTTTTTTTTAATTTCCGGTTGCTGATTTTACACAGACCGATTACAATAGAGTCATGCAAAAATGGCCGCCTGTTTCCGGATCTGAGAGGGGAATACCACTGTCCGGAAACAGGGGGCGGCGCGGACACTGCGGAGGGGAGCCGGGAAACCGGGCTGGCGGGATCCGGCGCAAAGTCACGGAAGGAAGTATAAGGGGAGCATCCGTAAAATGAAGAAAATATTGTTCAGAGCCGGAGTACTGATAGGCATTTTTATTGTTGGAGTACTTGTTTTTTCCGGGATATTTAACAGTCGGGAAGTGGCAGATACACGGGCTATGAGCAGCCCTACTCTGCCTGTTTTATATATGGAGGTGGAGGGAACAGCGGTGAACCGCCTGTACGGATACCGGCAGGAGGTGGACGGAACAACGCTGCGGGAGACTCTCACGCCGCTGGATACCGGCAGGGAGCTGGCCTTTCAGCTGAATGCCTACGGGAATGAGATCCTTGAAATTGAATATGAAGTAACGTCCCTGACGGACGGAAGTCTGGTAGAAAATGCCAGAGTGAAAAATGTTACAGAGGAGGACGGGCTGTACCGGGCATCCTTTCAGCTGTCTACGCCGATTTTGCTGAATCAGGAGTATCTGCTGACTTTGTCTGTGAATACCGGAGAGGAGACCGTCCATTATTACACCAGGCTGGTGCAGCGTTCAGGCGTAACAGTCAGCGATTATCTGAGATTTGCGGAAGAATTTTATCAGAACTGTCTGGCTGCCAGTCTCAGCGCGGAGCAGACCGCGCAGCTGGAGCCGGACAGTACGGCTGACAACAGCAGTTTTCATTTTGCGGATATTCATTCCAGCAGCGAGCTGCTGACCTGGGGCAGTCTGTCGCCCGCCCTTGTGAAAAAGCCGGTTCCTTATTTTACGGAGATTAATGAGAGCACGGTCAGCATCTGTCAGGATTATATCATCAGCAGCCAGGATTCCGACGGCAACACACGATATTACACGGTAAAAGAGTTTTACCGCATGAGACAGGGACAGAATCAGGTGGTTCTTCTGAATTTTGAGAGGACCACGGATCAGGTCTTTGACGGAGACCTTCCAATACTTACCAGTACGGGCCTGAATCTGGGAATCGTGAGCGAGGATGTGGAATATCTGGCCAATGAAAATGCGGAGATAGTGGCTTTTGTCGTGAATGGAGAGCTCTGGTCTTACAACCGGAGCGCCGGCAAAATTACAAGGGTATTCGGCTACCGCAGCGGAAACTGGGATGAAAGAGAAGAGAATCAGAATTACGCCATCAAGATCGCCCATGTGAATGAGACGGGTGATATTTCCTTTGTTGTTTACGGCTATATGAACAGCGACCGGTATGAAGGACAGCTGGGCATCAGTGTCTACACCTACAGCGCGGAACAGAATGTGGCTGAGGAGAAAATTTTTATCCACAGCCAGTCCGGATTCCAGGCGATGCACCAGAGCCTTTCGCTGCTCTCCTACGTGAATACGGAGAATCAGCTGTACGTGTTTATGGAGAACACGCTGTACTGTATTAACCTTGCGGATGCCTCCTATGAGGCGGTGAAGGAAGGCATTGATCCCGACTGCTTTTTGGTTTCTGAGAGCCAGAAGACAGCGGCCTGGATGGATGAGATGCAGATCAGCGGATCTTCCGGTATTACGGTGATGAATCTGGATACGGCAGAGACCACGAACGTATCGGCGGGGGCCGGAGAAAAGATCCGGGCTCTGGGATTTATCAATGAGGATCTTATCTATGGGCTGGCCAGGGACGAGGATATTGTGACAGATACGGCAGGAAATACTGTATTTGCCATGTACCGGGTTTGTATTGAGAGTTTTTCCGGAGAAATTCAGAAGGATTATCAGCAGGAAGGCTATTATGTGACAGACATTCAGGTGCAGGACGGCCTGATTGAACTGCTCCGGGTCCAGAAGACGGAGAGCGGATTTGAAGAAGTCAGCAGCGACCATATTATGAGCAACACGCCCTCCGGCGAGGAGTCCGTTATCGTAGGGTTCAGTGTGTATGAGCCGGAGAAAACGCAGGTTGTGCTCAAATTTACTTCTTCTGCGGGAACGGGCAGTCTTCTGGTACTGCGGACCCAGTATCTGGAGGTATCCGCGCTGCCGGAACTGACGATGGAGCTGCCGGAGAGCGGAAGCGAGAACTATTATGTATACGGAAAAGGCCGGCTGCTGGACATCTTTACCAGTCTGAACGAGGCCATTGGCCTGGCGGATGAGCAGGTGGGTACCGTTCTGAATGAAAAGCAGCAGTATGTCTGGGAAAGAGGCACCTGGGGGAGCTCTGCCATGCTGGACGAGAACCAGCTCCCCGATGTGATTCTGCAGGGGACACTGGATGCGGATGCGCTTGGACAGGCACTGGGGGAGAACTACACAGTGCTGAACCTGACCGGCTGTTCTCTGGAGAGTCTGTACTATCAGCTGAGTCACGGCTATCCGGTGGTGGCGCAGAGAGCCGGCGCAGCGGCGGCCGTGATCATTGGATACGATATTTATGATAATATCTGGATTTATGATCCCGGAACCCAGTCGGTAAGCGCGCTGGCCTTTGAAGATGCCCAGGCTCAGTTTGAGGCGGGAGGAAATATTTTTATCAGTTATCAGGAAAATCCTGTGCAATAATCGTATACACTGTGATGCGGATTTTTTTCAGCAGCCCTGAAATTTATGTCGAGAAAATTTCAGGGCTGTTTTGTCGATTATTTACAAAGTTGGAGAAATGTTAGAAAAGCACTGGACAAACAGGTCTGGCGTGCTATAATGAGTTCACAATCAATCAAGGTTCTATTGATAAGCAATCCGGTTTCCGGTTGCATTTCCCCTCGAGGTCTATAATTGAAAATTGAATCAGGAGGTGGGGCAGTGTTTTTTCCTTACTGCCTGGGGCTTTTGCTGGTGTCCGGCGCGGCATGTGCGGATCTTTGCATCCGCAGAATCCCTAATTTCTGGATCTGTCTTGGATGGCTGTGCGGTATAGGATATCAGTATCTGACCCTGCAGGGACAGGGCGTGAAACACTTTGCGGCAGGAAGTCTATTGCCGGTCATTCTTCTATGGATGCTGTTTTATTTCCGGATGCTGGGCGCGGGAGATATAAAGCTTCTGTCAGTTCTGGGCGGATTTATGGGGGCGCCGGCTGTTCTGTTTTGTGTTATCTGGTCTGTAATCTTTGGTGCGGTTTTATCTGTCGGAGTTGTAATCCTCTGCGGAGATCTGCCGCAGCGTCTGACTTATTTTACCAACTATTTTAAAACTTATTTATGTACAGGAGAGAAGGTCCCCTACAGAGCGGAAGGAGACCGGGCAGAGCATATCCATTTTTCGGTAGCTGTTCTGATGAGCATGCTCCTGTGGATCGGAGGTTTTTATTGAAGCAGAAAAAGAGAAGCCACATTTTGGCGGTGTGTGATGTGGAAGTAGAGTATGCGTATAATTTTATGGAATATCTGAACCGGAAAAAAAGTCTTCCCTTTGAAGTCCAGGCCTTTACCGGGCCGGAGGTTCTGTGCGAATTCGCCCGGGAACGTCCCATAGAAATCCTGCTGATTTCTGATAAGGCAGTGACGGAACAGGTGCGGAAGCTGGATGTGGGGAAGCTGATCATTCTCTCCGAGGGTGTTCACAGCCCGGAACTGGACCAGTATCCCAGTGTTTACAAGTATCAGGCTTCGGATGCCGTGATCCGGGAGGTCATGGACTGCTACGGGGCGGAAAAGCTGGCCCTGGAAGATGTGAAGCTGATGAAACGGGCAGTTTCCGTGATCGGCGTCTACAGCCCGGTGGGCCGCTCCCAGAAAACTTCCTTCGCGCTGACGCTGGGACAGATTCTGGCCAAAGAGCGGACGGTTCTGTACCTGAATATGGAGAATTATTCCGGTTTTGAGGAACTGCTGGGGGAAGAGTACGAGAGGAATTTAAGCGACCTTCTGTATTTTGCCCGGCAGGAGAATACAAATCTTGTCCACAAGATACAGGGAATGGTCCGTTCCCTCCAGAATATGGACTATATTCCTCCGGCCATTGGCCCCATGGATATTCAGGAGGCCGGTCTCCGGGAATGGACGGCGGTCCTGGAACAGATCGGGCAGAACAGCGCCTATGAGACGGTGATCCTGGATCTGGGGGACGGGGTATCGGATCTGTTTCAGATCCTGGATCTCTGCGATCAGATCTATATGCCTGTGCGGGGAGACGCCTTCTCAGCGGCGAAGATCCATCAGTTTGAAAGCCTGCTTCGGATCTGGGATTTTACCGGGGTGCTGGAGAAGCTTCAGAAGATAAAACTGCCCTTTCACAGTACCAGCCGGACAGGCCGGGGATATTTTGAGGATCTGGTGTGGAGTGAGCTGGGAGACTATGTGCGCCAGCTTTTGAGAAAGGAGGCAGGGTGAAATATTTTGATGAAATGCGCGCTCTGCTGCTGGAACGCCTGGATACGGACAGAGAGCTGGAGGAAAGGGAGATCCGGGAGGGGATCGATGAGCTTCTGCTCTCCTGCGGGAGGCGTCCTCTCACCCTGAAAGAGCGGGAGGAGCTGGGACGGGAGCTGTTCTATTCCGTCAGGGGACTGGATGTGCTGCAGGAACTGGCGGATGATCCGGAAATCACGGAGATTATGGTAAATGGGTACAGAAATATTTTTTACGAGAGGAAGGGCAGGCTGTACCGGTGGGAAAAATGTTTTTCAGCGCCGGAACGTCTGGAGGATGTGATTCAGCAGATCGCGGCCGGCTGCAACCGCGCCGTTAATGAACAGACGCCGATTTTGGACGCGCGGCTGGAGGGCGGGGAACGGGTGAATGTTGTGATGGCGCCGGTGGCGCTGAACGGGCCAGCTCTGACCATCCGGAAATTTCCGGAGAAACCTGTGACCATGGAGATACTGACAGCCTGGGACAGCATCACGCCGGAGGCGGCGGATTTTCTGAAAAACCTGGTGCGGGCCCGCTACACAATTTTTGTGGGAGGAGGCACTTCCACGGGAAAGACTACATTCTTAAACGCCCTGTCCCGGTTTATTCCGGAAGATGAGCGGATTGTGACGATTGAGGATACGGCGGAGCTTCAGCTCCAGGGTACGGAAAATCTGGTGAGGCTGGAGGTACGGCCGGAAACACTGCAGGGAGGAAAGGAGATTGGAATCCGGCAGCTGATCCGGACAGCCCTGCGCATGCGGCCCGGGCGGATCATCATCGGGGAGGTCCGCGGGGCGGAAGCGGCGGATTTTCTCAACTGTCTGAACACCGGCCATGAGGGGAGCCTGGGCAGCGCCCATGCCAACAGCATCCGGGATATGATCGGGCGGCTGGAGACAATGGCGCTGATGGGCCGGCAGATGTCGGAGCAGGTAATCCGCAGACAGATTGCTGCGGGGATTGAGATACTGGTTCATCTGGAAAGGGACAGCTCCGGCAGGCGTCGGGTGCAGGAGATTGGAGAAGTGACGGGAATCCGTCAGGGAGAAGTACAGGTGCAGCCGCTGTACAGGAGGAACAGGCAGCAGGTTCTGGAGCCCTCCGGCTGTCTGGAACGGAGGGAGAAGCTGGAGAAATGGCAGGAGGAAGAGAATGGAAAAGGGAAAAATCCAATATGACCGGTACCGGTTTTCCGCGCTCCAGTGGCTGCGGTATCTGACGGAGGGAAGCGGCCTGGGGATTTTTGTGGTGTGGCTGTGCTACCACGCTCCTCCGGCAATTCCGGCGGCAGTACCCATTGCCGTCTGGTACGCGGCGGAAAAGAGGCGTCAGATGAAGGAGGAGAGAAAAAAGAGGCTCGGATACCATTTTAAAGACTTTCTGGCTTCACTTCACACGGCGCTCACTGCCGGATATTCAGTGGAAAAAGGGGTGGCGGAAGCATGGAAAGATGTGCGGGGGCTGTACGGGGAGGGGGATGAACTGGCCGCGGAGCTGCGGCGGATGACAGCCCAGCTGAGTCTTCAGATTCCTGTGGAAACCCTGTTTGCGGAGCTTGGCGAGCGGAGCGGCGTGGAAGACATAAAGAATTTTGCCGAGGTGCTGGCCATCGCCAAGCGGACAGGAGGCAGAATGGATCAGATTCTGGAGGAGGCAGGAAGAACCATCCGGGAGAGGATTGATACGGAACAGGAAATCGAGGCCGCGCAGGCGGCCAGAAGATATGAACAGCAGATTATGAGCCTGGTTCCCGTGGGAATTATCCTGTATCTTCGCTTTTCTTTTCACGGGTTTGTAGAACAGATGTATGGCAATCTGCCGGGAGTTCTGATTATGAGTATCTGTCTGGCCATTTATCTCTGCGCCTTCTGGCTGGGAAAACGGATCGTGCGGATTCAGGTATAGAGAGGAGGCGCAAGATTGCTGATACTCCACGGAGTAATATTCCTAGGAATTTTTCTGGCCCTTCGGAAAAAAAGGCTGGAAAGAAAAATCGGCCTGCTGATGCTCTGCGGGAATCTCCTGGGTATGATTGTCACGGCGGCCGGCCTGCTGTCAGGGGAGCAGCCGTTGACAGAGCTGGAGCGGAAAGCAGGGGAAACCCGGGAGATCCATCTGGAAGCGGAGGACGCTGCGGGACGGAGAGAATCGGTTACCCTGGAGATCCCGGAGCTGCAGTATACGCCTTCCGAGACACAGGAGCTGCTGCAGGACAAGCTCCGGCAGCTGGACAGCCTGATTTTAGGGGAGAACACATCGCTGATAGAAGTCCGGTCGGATCTGTATCTTCCCGCCGACTTCGGGGATTCTCCTGTGACGGTCCGGTGGACGAGCGGGGATCCCGGCCTGCTGGACAGCGGCGGCAGGCTGGGAGAAGAGATTCCGGAGGAAGGAGCGGAGGTGGAGCTGGAGGGCAGACTGAGGCTGCAGAAGGAAGAGCTTTTGTATATACGGACGCTGCGGGTATATCCGCCGGAGGAACAAAAGGATTTTTCCCAGAAACTGCTGGAAGAAGCCCGGCTTCTAAATGAAAGCGGCGATGGAAAAACCTACCGTCTGCCGGATACGGTGGATGGGCAGAGGGTGGAATGGCGTCTGAAAAAGGAGAAGACGGGCAGCTATGTGGCGGTGCTGTTTCTTGCGGCCGGTATTCTGCTGACCGTTTCCCGGAAGAACCTCGCATGGAAGCAGGAACAGAAGCTTCGGGAAGAGATGAAGCGGGAGTACCCGGAGATTGTCGGCAGAATACAGCTTCTGCTGGGCGCGGGCATGAGCATGCGCAGAATTTTCGGAAAAATTACCGCTGATTACAGAAAACAGCTGCAGCTGGGCAGAACAGAAAAAAAGCCGGCCTATGAGGAAATCGCCTGTACGTATTATGAAATGGAAGGAGGAAAATCAGAGCTGGAGGCCTATGAGCATCTGGGAGAAAGAAGCCGGCTGGCGGATTACAAAAATCTGTCCGTGCTGCTGATTCAAAATCTGAAAAAAGGGAAGAAGGAACTGATTCCGCTGATGGAGCAGGAGGTACGGGCTGCTCTGGAAGAGCGGAGGCGCAGAGCCCGGGCAGAAGGAGAGAAAGCTGCTACCCGGCTGCTCCTGCCCATGGGAATGATGCTGCTGGTGGTGCTGATCCTTGTAATTGTGCCTGCGTTCCTGTCCCTGTAGCCAGGAAATAAATACAGAAAGGAGGTATGTATGGGGGAATTAAAGAGTTTCTGGAAGGAAGAAGATGCAGTGGGGGTTGTAGAAGTGATACTGATTTTGGTGGTCTTGATCGGACTTGTGATTATTTTCCGCGATCAGCTTACAAGTCTGGTCAGAAGTATTCTGGATAAGATCACCAATCAGAGCAACAGTGTCTGATGAAACGGGGAAGCATTACCCTTCAGCTGTGCCTGGTTTTGGGGATAATTCTGTCTCTGGTTCTGTACAGCATACGGTCTGTGCGGATCGCGGAGGGGCGTGTCCTGATTTCCAGCGCGGCGGAGCAGGGCCTGTACTCGCTGTTTGCCCAGTATGACAGGGATCTCTGGGAAGACTACGGACTTTTGTTTCTGGACGGAGGCTACAGCGGCCGGGATCTTCAGCTTGGAGCTCTCTGCCGTGAGGTGGAGGAAGCGGCCGGATATATTGTAGATCCCGGAAAGGAAAGCATCCTGGCCGCCGAAAAAGGTCTTTCCGGCCTGGAGCTGACCGGCTGTGAGCCTACCGGGTATCTGCTGGCAACCGACAACGGGGGAGCGGCATTTCAGAGGCAGGTCAGCAGGGTTATGAAGGACACGCTGGGGGTTCGGGCCCTGGAGACGCTGAAGGACCAATTAACGGAGCAGCTGGATACGGCGGAGCAGCAGGCGGCATACTGGGAATCTGCGGATCCGGAAGGAACCATGGAGGAATATGAAGCACTGAAGAAGCAGACAGAGCCGGAGGAGGCAGAGACAGCCGTATTATACCGTGCCCCGTCAGTTCCTGTTTTGACAGCAGAGTCCGGGGAAGAGAGCCCGGAGCCGGAGGACTTTGAAAATCCTATTGAGATTGCCCGCAGCATCCGGAAACTGGGACTTTTAAGCGCGGCGGTTCCGGATGTAACAAAGCTTTCCGGATTCTCTCTGGAACAGGACGCTCTGGTGAGCGGCAGGGCGCTGCAGCAGGGGATGGGCATGGTACAGAATGCGGAAGATGGACTGGTGGATAAGATTCTGCTTCTGGAATTTCTGGTGGAAAACTTTCCCTGCTATACCAGTGATGAGCAGGGAGAAGGATTGAAATATCAGGTGGAATATGCGCTCGGAGGGAAAGACAGTGATATTGAGAATTTAAAAAGTGTCCTGACGAAGCTGCTGCTGATCCGGGAAGGATCTAATTTCCTGTTCCTTATGACGGACAGTGAAAAGGGAGCGCAGGCAGATCAGGCCGCTCTGATTCTGAGCACCGTGCTTCTGGTTCCGGAGATGAAGGATCTGATAGCGGTGGCGCTGAAGCTGTGCTGGGCCTACGGGGAGAGCATTATGGATCTGAAAACTTTGTTGAGCGGAGGAAAAATTCCGCTCCTGAAGGATAAGGAATCCTGGCAGCTGTCCCTGGGATCTTTGGGGACCCTGCTGTTGGGCGGGCAGGGGGAAGGAAAAAGCAGTGAGAAGGGGCTGGATTATCGCTGGTATCTGCGCATCCTGCTGCTGGCGGAAAACAGCGGCAGCCTGGCAGATGCGGCTATGGATCTGACAGAATATAACATCCGGGTCCGACGCGGAAGAACCGGTTTTTCTCTGGATTCCTGCCTGGATGTTCTGGAGATTCGGCTGAGCGGAAAAGTAGACGGGCAGGAGATTTCTCTGGTCCGCAGCTACGGATACGATATGGAAGAATGAAAGGAGGTGCGGAAGGGTGCCCTTTTATCTGGATAACTTCAACTCTAAATGTACAATTCTATTTAAGGCTCTATTCAATCAAATCAAAAAAATCTCTCTTCTAAAAATGGCAGGAAATTTATTCCATTCCCCTGTGGAAATCCGGCTGACATCCAATAAAAGGGCAGCCTTCCGCATCTTCAGAAGGGGCAGCCTTACTGTGGAGGCTGCCGCGTCACTGCCGCTGTTTTTCCTCGGCGTGCTGGCCTGCATCTGTATGATGGATCTTTACAGTTTGCGGATTGATAAGGTAACGGAGCTGCAGCAGAGGGCGGAGAGGCTGGGCATGTATGCCCACGGGGCCGGGGAGGATCTGGAAGTTTCTGTCATCGATCTGGTGGAATATGCGGAGTGGCAGGTTCCTTTCCTGCCCTTTCAGCTTCCCAGGGTGCGTGTGGCCTGCCGGGGAAGAGTTCACGCCTGGGTAGGCCGTCAGAGAGAAAAGGCGGAGGCGGTTCCGGAGGAAGCGCCGGTGCTGGTCTATGTCACCGCCCATGAGAGCGTGTACCACACAACATCCCGCTGCACCCATCTTTCCCTCCGTATCCGGCAGCTTCCCGCCCATGCGGTACAGGCGGCCAGAAACAGCCAGGGAAGCCGGTACCGTGCCTGCGAAAAATGCGTGGGCGGCGGGGCGGAAAACGCTCTTCTGTATGTGACGGAGCAGGGAGATTGCTATCATAATTCCCTGGAGTGCAGCGGGCTGAAAAGGAGTATCCGGATGGTGGAGCTGGAGGAGGTCCGGGGACTTTCCTGCTGCAGCCGGTGCAGCGCGCTGGACGCGGAGGTAGCCGCATGACCGGCCTGCGTTTTCTCTGGTCCGCGGTTCTGCTGCTGAATACCTGGAGAGATGTCCGGAAAAAAGAAATTTTTCCCAAAATAACAGTGGGCGCTGGAATTCTGGCCGCGGTATTCCGCCTGAGGGAGGAGCCCGTTCCAGCCCTGCTGCCGTCTTTTTTGCCGGGTGCGGCCTTTCTGGGAGCCGCTTTTTTGAGCAGGGGAAAGGTCGGAGCCGGAGACGGCCTAGTTCTGTGTGCCGGCGGAATCTGTCTGGGACTGCCGGAGATTCTGGCTGTGTCCAGTCTGGGTCTTCTCTTGGGGATTCCCGCCGGGATAATCAGCCGAAGACGCGGAGGGGAGGGGGAATTTCCCTTTCTTCCCTGTCTGGCGGCAGCGTACATAATAGAAAGGATCTGGTGGAATTGAAAAGAATCCGATGGAAAAGAGGGAGTTTTACGGTGGAAGCCGCCTTTGTGGTACCCATGGCATGGTTCTGCACAGGGCTTTTGCTGGCAATCAATTTTTATGTGCATAACCGGGTTTGGTACCAGGCGGCTGCCTGGGAAGCGGTTCTGGCCGGAAACGGCAGGGAGGGACAGCAGGAGGGCGCCGGACCGGCAGCTCTGGCAGGAGAAAAGCTTGAGGCCAGGCTGGAAGAGCAGATTATGCCAGGGGAGCTTCCCGGGCACTGGATCAGGGAAGCCGGGGAGGGTATGGAGATCCGCCTGACCGGGCAGGTGTTTTCTCTGGGAAGCCGGAAGATTCTGGAATATGAAGCGGCGGCAGAGGCACAGAGAGTGCGGCCCGTGAGCTTTCTGCGAAAGCACAGGGTACTGCAGATGACAGCCGGGATCATGGAGTAGAAGCGTATGAAGGTGGATTATCGAAGAGATCTGAACAGCAACAGTCTGGTACTGGCGGCGGAACAGCAGCCGGATATCGCTTCCTACCAGGTACGTATGCTTATGGCCAATGAACTGGAGGGCTTTCTTCCCTGCAGGGTACACCAGATGGACGGCAGCCTACTGTTTTACTACGATATTACATCCAGGCAGTCGCTGGAGGTATTGTTCCAGCACCGAAGGGTTGTCGGAAAAGAGCTGGCGCTGCTGTTGGAAAGCCTGGTGGAGGCGCTGGAAACATTGAAGAATTACCTGCTGTGTATGGATAACCTTGTTCTGAACGCACGTTTTATATATACCGATGCAGAAAAAGAGAAGATATGGTTCTGTTATCTTCCGGGATATGGAACGGCCTTCGGGCAGCAGCTTCGGGAATTCAGTGAATTCCTGCTTCCGCGCCTGGACAATCAGGACCGGGAGGGCGTGGTGCTGGGCTATGCCTTTTATCAGCTGGCGGTAAAAGGAGACTTCACGGCAGATGCAGTCCGGGCGCTGCTGCGGGGAGGCCGGGAAAGCCTGCATGCACCGGGAGAGGGACAGGGAGGAGAGCTCCGGGAAGAAGAGCCGGACAGGTCCCGGAGGAATTCCGGCCCTGATCCCACACAGGCAGAGACGGGGGAAGCAATGCTGGAATCCTTTTTCAGGCAGGAGGAAGAAGAGACGCCACCGGACTGGAAGAGAGCGGCCGTTCCCGCGGGAGCTGTTCTGGTGTCTGTGCTGCTGGCAGCCGGGCTGGCCTGGATGGGAGCGCTTCCGGCCGGTATCGGCGCGGGAGCCGCGCTGACTGCTGCGGTATGTATCCCTTATTTTATACGGAAGCGGAAACCGGAGAAAACGGAAGAAGAGAAACAGACGGCAGTCTGCGGCGGACAGGAGGAATTCCAGGAGGAGAAAGAAATGGAAGAAATAGAAGAACAGGCAGAGGCAGAAAAGACCGTATACATGGGACCGGAAGAGAAGAGGTGTCAGGGGGCGCTGATCCCGCTGGCCGGCGGCAGGAATTTTCTGCTGGACCGGCAGGTAATCCTGCTGGGAAAAAGCGGACAGTATGCGGACCTGCAGCTCCCCTCGTCCGCGGTCAGCCGGCTGCATGCCCGGCTGGTCTGGAACGGCGAGACGTATGAGCTGGGAGACCTCAATTCCAGAAACGGAACCTGGGTAAACGAAACCCTTCTTGGCGCGGAGCAGATGGAACCTCTGCAGGATGGAGATAAGATCCGGTTTGCCGATTTGACGTACCTGTACAGAAAGTAGTATAGTAGTACATCATAAAGAAAGCAGAGGCGGCAAAATGGGATACGGACCGGGGCAATACGACAGTTCCAATGAAGATATTATAGACAGGATGATAAAACGAAAGGATAAAAGCTGGGCCAACCTCTGTCTGATCGGCGTCAATCTGCTTCTTTTTCTGCTGGTGGAGCTGACCGGAAGCACCGGGGATACGGCCCAAATGATCCGCTGGGGCGCGGCGTATACACCGCTGATACAGGCTGGAGAATATTACCGGCTGTTTACCTGTATGTTTCTGCATTTTGGCTTTCAGCATCTGCTGAACAACATGCTGCTCCTCTTCTTTCTGGGAGATTATGTAGAACGTTTTATTGGGAAAGTACGCTATTTGATCCTGTATCTGGCCGGCGGCTTTCTGGCCAGCCTGTTTTCTTACCTGCAGGATCTGCAGCAGGGGCAGGACACGGTATCGGCAGGGGCTTCCGGCGCTGTCTTCGCAGTGCTGGGGGGCCTGATCGTGCTGATTCTGCTTCACCGGGGAAGGCTGGAGGACCTGACCCTTCCCCGCGTGCTGATCATGGCCCTTCTCTCTCTGTGGGTCGGCTTTCAGTCCGTGGGAGTGGACGGATTTGCGCATCTGGGCGGTTTTCTGGCCGGGGCAGCGCTGATGCTGCTCCTGAAGCTTCCGGATCTGTTTTCAGGCCGGCGCTGACGGATCCAGGGCGGGCAGACGGAGGGTGAACAGAGGCTGACCGTCCCTGGCGGCTGTGATGGAGCCGCCGTGGGCCAAGAGAATTTCCCGGCAGATGGCAAGGCCGAGTCCCGTGCCGTCCTGCTTGTGCGTGACCATGGGCTCAAAAAGAGTGGGAAGATACTCCTCCGGAATCGCCGGCCCGCTGTCCCGGACGGTTACGGAGATGCCGCCGTTTTCAGGGCGGGCGGCAATGCAGACGTCACCGCCCTCCGGCATGGCTTCCCTGGCATTGCGCAGCAGATTGTAAAAAACCTGGAGCATCCGTGAGCGGTCGATGGAAACCGGCGGAAGTGCTCCGCAGATCTGCAGCTGAAGCCGGATCCCGCTGCCGGCCAGAAGCTTTTTTGCCGCGGCGGCCATTTCCTGCAGAAATTCCCGAAAATTCACGGGCTTTGGAGAGATCCTGGAGGCATTGCTGTAGTGGGATATTTCATCCAGCAGCTGCCGCAGGAGCTGCAGATTTTCCTGGATCTGCCTGTAGTAAGAACAGGCGGTAATCTCCGGGTATTCCCGCGCCAGGAGCTGCAGAAAGCTGGTGATGAGTGCCGCTGGGTTTCTGACTTCGTGAGAAAACTTAGACAGAAGTATATGATATTCCTGATGATTCATGGCATTTTTCCTCTTTCAGGGAAAGTTTAGCACGGAATTTTTTGAAAATCAATGAGAAAAGTGTTGCATATTGCGACAAAATTTGACAAAATAGAAAGTAAGACATCCCCTGCTGACGGAAGGCCGCCCTGGTATGCGGACGGAGCAGCAGGGGATTTTTGAAAGGAGGTAATAGCTATGGACTGTATTTTCTGCAGGATCGCTGCGGGAGAGATTCCATCGGCCACACTGTACGAGGATGAGGATTTCCGGGTGATCCTGGATCTGGGCCCCGCCACCAGGGGGCACGCTCTGATTCTGCCGAAGGCGCATTACAGGAATCTGCTGGAGATTCCGGAGGAACTGGCGGGAAAGGCCATGATCCTGGCCAGGAAGATCGTGGCGGCAGGCAAAAAGGCGCTGCACTGCGACGGCTACAATGTGGTGCAGAACAACGGCGCGGCGGCCGGACAGACAGTGTTCCATTTTCACATGCATCTGATCCCCCGCTATGAGGGCGATCAGGCCGGCGTGACCTGGAAGCCCGGGACATTAACTGAGGAAGAGAAACAGGAGATAACAGCCTGTATGACAGAAGCGCTCCGCTGATTTCAGGCCGGGAACAGAATATGAAGAATTCGGACTTTGACAGCCTGTACGGGGAATATGTGGATCTGGTCCATTATACCGCGTACAGTATGGCAAAGGACTATCACCTGGCACAGGATATCTGTCAGGAAGTATTTGAAAAAGTGTTTCGGGCGATCCGGGGCCTGAACACCCGGAATGTGAAGGGCTGGATCCTGGTGGTAACCAGACTTACGGCCATAGATTTTCTGAGAAAGAGATCACGCAGAAAAGAAGAATTTCTCGGGGACGCGGCATACGGCCTGGAGCCCGTCAGCCCGGTTGATATTGAAATGGAGTATCAGCGGAAAGAATTTAAAGATGAATTGTTTCTGGCTCTGTACAACAAGAATGAAATGTGGTGTGAGATCATCCTTCAGCTGGATGTGGAGGGCGTAGCGCCGGCGGAACTGGCACAGCGGCTGGGAATCTCTCTGAATCATCTGAGAGTCAAACACCACCGTGCCAAAAGCTGGCTGCGCTCCCGGTTCGGAAAAGAACTGGAGGAGCTGTTCTGAAAGTCTTCAGCGGGAGGGGGCGTTCTTATTTTTCCTGCCCATATTCCTGGATCAGGGAAACAATCGTCCCGATGGAGTCCATCTGGCTGCTGCCGCGCATGGCCGCAATGTAGGTTTCGCGGTTTTCGTACAGCTTTCGGATGCTCTCCAGAAGGCTTCCGGCGTTCAGCTCTTCTTCTTCCAGGACCATGCTGTAGCCCTGCTTCTCGAAGGAACGGGCATTGAGAATCTGATCGCCGCGGCTTGCCTTGGCGGACAGGGGAATCAGCAGGTTGGGCTTGGCCAGGGCGCTGATCTCACAGATGGCATTGGCTCCGGCCCGGGAGATTACCAGGTCGGCCAGGGCAAAGAGGTCCGCCAGCTCTTTCCGGATGTATTCGTACTGTACGTAGCCCTCCGTCCCCTCCAGGGAGGGATCCAGCTTGTCCTTGCCGCAGAGATGGATTACCTGGAAGGTCTTAAGCAGTTCCGGGAGGATTTCCCGGACGGCGTCGTTGACCACTACAGACCCCAGACTTCCGCCGATCACCAGGATGACGGGCATATTGGCTGTGAAGCCGCAGAACTTCAGCGCTTCCAGCTTATTTCCCTGCATCAGCTCCTGCCGGATGGGCGTGCCGGTCACTACCGCTTTATCCGCGGGGAGCGCGGCGGCCGTCTCCGGAAAGTTGCAGCAGACCTTTACGGCGGTGGGGATGCACAGCTTGTTGGCCAGGCCGGGAGTCATATCCGATTCATGGATGATGACCGGAATTCTGCGCCGCCGGGCAGCCAGCACCACGGGTACGGCCACAAAGCCACCCTTGGAAAAGATAATGTCCGGGCGGAGCTTCTTGAGGATTTTTTTTGCTTCCCCGATGCCCTTCAGAACCCGGAAAGGATCCGACAGATTCTTGAGATTCAGATACCGGCGGAGCTTTCCTGAGGAAATTCCGTAGTAGGGGATCCCCATATCTTCAATGAGCTTCTTCTCGATCCCGTCATGGGAGCCGATGTAGGAGATCTGGTAGCCCAGCTCCCGAAGCCTGGGGATCAGGGCGATATTGGGGGTCACATGGCCGGCTGTGCCGCCTCCGGTAAGTACAATATGTTTCATGAATATCCCTCCTGTGTGCGGATTACGCTATGATGCTATTATTAGTCCTGAAGGGAGAAAAGTCAAGGATTTCTCCGGCAATACCGGGAGGAAGCGGGTGCAGGAGCCGCGCCGGATTCCGGAAGGCGGGTGAGGAAAACCAGCAATGAGAGAAGAAAAAGAAAAAAAATGGAAGCAGCAGCTGCTGAAGGCGCTGGACGCGGAGGCGGAGAAGATTGAACAGCGGGCCGGGCCCTGCCAGCCCCCCCTCTCCGAGGAGAAAAAGGAAGAGATGTATCAGAACATCATGGCGCGGATCCGGCAGTCTGAGGAGACGGCGGGAGGTTCCGGGGAGGCGCCGGAGCGGCGGGCAGCAGCTTCCGGCCGGAGAGGAGTGATGCGGAAACCCTTCTGGAAACACCCCCTGCGGCTGGCCGGTGTCCTGCTGGCCGTGACTGCGGCGGTCTTTGGAACGTCGCTGATCAGCGAAGCCAACCGGGCATACTGGATCGGAAAATGGGAGGCGCTGACGGGGGACGGCAAGGTGGAACAATCCGATAATGGAACGGATTATATGCTGACAGAGACCTCGGAGATGGAGCTGAGGGAAAGGGCGGAGGAGGAGCTGGGAATCATTGTTCCGGAGTTCTTTTATCTTCCGGATGATACAAAATTTGTGGATGGAACCATGTATCTGCAGCGGGGCAGAGTAATCCTGCGGTATTCTCTGGGACAGCAATATCTATATTTGACGATTGATAAAACAGATAAATCTCTGGCGGGAAGTACGTTTAACAGCCACCAGGTTCTGGAGACCATTGAGGTGGGCACCGGGGAGGAGCCCATCGAAGTTGTGATTTCGGAGGACAGTACGGGAGAGATAACCGTGCGCCAGGGGGAGTGGACGTATCACAATTGCCAGTATGTGTTTGGAGGGGCCGTCACTGCAGAAGAAATTAAGGAAGTTCTGATCAATATGCATTTTA
This sequence comes from Candidatus Scatomonas pullistercoris, assembly GCA_018713515.1. GTDB lineage: Bacteria > Bacillota > Clostridia > Lachnospirales > Lachnospiraceae > Scatomonas > Scatomonas pullistercoris. The sequence goes on along the minus strand of DVOO01000027.1, from coordinate 12,405 downwards.
TGAACTGAATGGATAATACATTGTATGTGTTAAAAGCGAAGGAGAAGGTATGAAAAAAATAAAGAAAACGGCAGGAATTTTACTGGGAGCCATGGCTCTTGCGCAGCTGGCGGCAGTTCCAGTGAGTGCCGCTGCGGCGGAGACGGAAGGGCAGTGGGAAGACTTCGCCCCGGAGGGGACGACTCAGGCGGAGGATACGTACCGGCCCGTTCTGCGGACGGATATCATGTATTCAGCCTACATTCGAATAGAGAATGACAGCGGAAAGGCGGGAATCTACGGGGAGACCCTGGCCATACGGGACGCGGATGAGGTGGGGCTGGATTTATATCTGGACCGTTATACAGGCAGTACCTACAACAGTTACAGATACTGGAAGACGGTGGAGTACAACACCAGCATGAACACCAAGAGCTACACGGTGAGCGTCCTGCCGGGCTATTACTACCGGCTCCACGGCTACCACTATGTGGACGATTCCACAGCCTTTGATAATGGAAGTACTATCACTAAGGGGATCAAGATTCCCTGAGCGGATTCTGCAGATCCGAAAAAGCGTGCGCGGAGACAGCCGCCGGAAGGCGGGCGTGTCTCCGTACACGCTTTTTTTGCGGGACTTTTTACCCGATCAGCTCCCGCAGGAAGGCGTCCGTCTCCTCCGCGGTGCAGAGGAGGCCGCATTCTTCCATGGTGGAGGCAAAGTCGTAGAAGCCGCCCAGCAGATTCTGCTCCTTCAGGAGCAGATAGTTGAGAGGCTTTCCGCCGCCGCTGAAGAGAATGTAGCCCAGATCCGGCGAGGAGAAGATGTGCAGGTTCATCGGGAACCGGTCCAGAGGGGTGTTCATGAGACGGATCTGGCGGCCGGCGGCCAGCTGACTCTGGAGCCGGCGCAGCAGCAGAACCCGGTCGGAATATTCCAGGGGCGTATAGTATTCCTCCGGAATCTCATGCATGCGCCCGGTTTCCAGAAATTTCCGGGCGCCGTCCTGGGTAAAATAATTGCGCAGGAGGGTTTTGGAGATAGTCTCCACATAGTTTCGGACCGGTTCCAGGAGCTCCGTGCTGCCGGGAAGACTGCCGCGGAGATATTTTTTCAGAAACTCTTCTGAAAAATAAGGAACCAGGCAGGGCTCCGCGCTGAGAGAACATCCATCCCCGGAGGAACCCATGACAGCCGGAAATTCTTTCAGATGAAAGCCCAGGGAAGAGTGGAAGGAGAGAATCAGCGGCTGGGAGGACTTCAGGATGGAGTCAAAACGGCTCTGCAGAAGCTCGGTCAGGGGCGGGGTCCGGAACAGAATGCCTTCCTTCAGATCGCTGCTGCAGATCACGGCCAGGGAGCGGGACAGGAAGAGGCAGGGCATAAAGTTCAGATTGTGAAAGTGTGAATTCACATCATCGTAGTAGTAATAAGGATGATACTGGCAGCCAATGCCGAAAAAGGGAATGATCCGGGTGAGACACTGGAGATTGTAATCCTGGCGGGAGCGCAGGAGGCTCCGGCTGTTGTTGATGCAGATGATGTGGTGAACCGCAAGCTCCGCGGGGGAGCTGAGGAGGGAGGCCGCAACATCCAGGGCTTCCAGGTGCTCCGGCTGCGCAAGAATGGACAGGGACCCCTCTCCTTCCTGCAGGGCACGGAGACACAGGCTGTGGATGGCCGAGGATACCTGGACGCGGCCGGACAGGGGAACCGCGCCCTCCCCCTGGGGCGCGGGCGCGCTCTCTTCCGGGGCCGCGGCAGAAAAATAGAAGGAGGATTTTGCGTGGATATTCTGGAAGTTCAGAATAAATTCCACGATGCTCCTGCGGCGGTAGAAGACGTCCCAGCCGATGCGGGTAATCTGATAGGCATCCATAAGCGTCTGGTGCTCCATGGGGCTCAGATTCATGAATTCCGCCATCCGGCGGACCTGCTCCTGGGAGGCGGGATTCCGCCTTCCGTTGATGAGCTTGTACATGGTAGAGCGGTCCAGATCACAGTAACTGGTAAGACTGCCGATATTGATATCTTTGGCTTTGATCAGCAGAGAAAGCAGATCTGAAAATTCTGACATGATTAACCTCCAAATGTATCGAGGACCCGCTGCAGAGCCCCGTGTGTCTCCTGGGCCGAGGCCAGGAGCTCCATTTCCGCCAGCGAAGAAGAAAAATCGAAAAACGCGCGGATCAGGTTCGCTTCTTCCAGGATCAGGCAGGAGCAGCGTCCGGACGGATCGATGAACAGCATATATCCCAGGTTGCTTCCGGACAGCAGGTGAAAGTTCGGCGGGTACTGGTTCAGATATCCCCCGTACATGCGGATGTCCAGGCCGGAATTCTGCAGTTCCGCGTACTGCCGGAGGAGCCGGATACGGTCTCCGGGTTCCAGGGGACCGAAAAGTTCCGCGGGCAGCTCCGGGATCTGTCCGGTCTTCATAAACTGTTCCAGGCCCTCTCCGGAGAAATAGTTGTGGGTCCAGACTGAAGTTCCCAGATAAGCCGTCAGCCGTTCCAGCAGGGATTCGCGTTCCGGAAGATTTCCGCACAGGTATTTGTCCAGAAGCTCCGGCGTCAGGCAGGAGCCAAGGCAGGGCGCGTAGCTCAGGCTGAAAGCGTCTCTGCTTTTAGAAACCAGCTGGGGCATCTGCTCCAGCTGGAACAGCTGCGAGGACCGGAAGGACAGAACCATGGGCCGGGCCAGGGACAGGAGCTTCTGAAAATGCTGCCGCAGGGGCGCTGTCATTTCACCGGAGCGGAAGAAATACCCGTCTGACAGGTCTGTGCTGCAGAGAACCGCCCCTTCTTCCGAGAGAAACAGACAGGACATCAGATGAAAGCTGCTGTCATGGTTTTCTAAATGGTCGTAGTAATAAAAGGGCTCGTACTGGCATCCCGTTCCGAAAAAAGCAACAATCCCGCCGAGCCCCTGCAGGTTGTAATTGTACCGGGGCGGAACCGCTGGCGGCGTACTGTTGAGACAGATGATATGCTGAACCTTAAGATTATTTCCGGTCCCGGTCAGCACCGGGAGCAGGTTCAGAGATTTCAGAAGCTCCGGCTGCGCCAGGATTCCGATCTCATTCCGGGAGGAATCCGAAGCAGCCGCCTGCCGGAAGATTGAATGGACTGCGGCGGAAACCTGGAGTCTTCCGCTTAAAGGAACAGCATCCCCCCGGAGGCCGGAAAACTTCTCCGGAACACTGTCCTCGGGAAGGGCCGGCCTCTTCCGGAATTCGTTCAGGTTCAGAATAAACTGCAGAATATCCCTGCGCTGATAGTACGTCTCGGGCCCAAGGCGCGTGAGGTTGTAGGCCTCCATAAGCCGCTGCCTTTCCCAGGGGTTCAGATGGATGAACTCTGCAATTTTCTGTACGAGTTCTCGGGAGGCGGGGCTGCGCTTCCCGTTGATCAGCTTGTACATGGTGGAGCGGTCCAGACCGCAGTAGCGGGTCAGAGACGCCACGTTGATATTTTCAGACTGGATCAGTTCAGAAAGCAGGTTTGAAAATTCAGACATACATAAAGCCTCTCTTTTTAATCGAAATGAATCAGGTATAAAAAATATATAAGAAACGGAGGAAAAAGTAAAGCCGGCGGGCCGGAAAAGTTTGCCCGCAAAATGTGCCCCATCTTCAGGGACTGCAGATGCCGCAGGGCGTATACCCTTCCTCCAGCAGAGCATCCCGGCTGCCGCGGTACGTTTCTTTATTGGAATCCTTCATGGAAGAGACACCGGAGCAGGAGGGGAGATGGAACCGGCGGGTGTTGGTGTTCAGTATATAAGTTTTGGATGCCGGGTCCCGGGTATCCGTGCCGTTCTCCGTGCTGTCCGCTTCACTGGCTGCCTGGCTGCCGCCGGTGGCGTAATCGATCTCCACTCCGGGCTGCACATCATAGACGTAAACGTGAAAGCTGATGGCTTCGCCCTGGTCCTCCACGGACATGGCCTCCATCTGTACGCCTCTGGCCACCAGCTCCTCTCCCCGGAAATCCGGCGTCACCCGGTAGAGGACGTGGCAGCCGGTTTCCTTCATGTAATCGGCCACCATATTTTCAAAGGGCAGCATACCCTCCACGTTCATGTACCGGGTTCCGGTGATGAGATTTTCCGCATTGGCATCTTCGCCGGCCAGCTGCCAGCCGATGAGATGGCAGCGGTTGTACAGATTTTTGCCGTCCACGAAGTCATACTGGACGCTGTGCCAGCCGGTGGGCTTTACGCTGCTGATATCTCCCCGCTCTTCTGTGGGCATGAGCTCCGGGCCCAGACAGGCAAAGGCTGTGCCGCAGCGGCCCAGGCTGTCCAGGCGGCTGTAGGATTCAAAGGTTTCCCCCGTCAGATCCTCCTCCGTGAAGTCCGGGACATTTCCCTCCAGAACCGTGTAGGCCTCCCCGGAATAGGCGGGAATATCTTCGGAAGAGGTCTGCGCCTCCCCGGGGGAGGAGACCTCCGCCTGCTGTCCGCCGGAGAGGGACAGCGAACATCCGGAGCCAAGGATCAGAATAAGAAAAAGAAATACCAGGGCCAGGGGTCGTGTCCGTCTTCTGCTCATGGCTCATAATCCTCCCGTGTAATCTTCTCGTGGGAAGAGCCGGGAAACTCCGCGGCTGTCCGCATCTTCCACCCCGCCAGAACTCTCCTGTCAAAATAAAAATCTGCCGGATATCTCCGGTTCCAGCGGAAAAGGATAACCTTTTCCACACGGTCCCTGTAGGGCAGAAGCTCCTGATCCTCCAGGAAGCAGAAGTCTCCCCTGGGTGTCCGGGAGAGAAATTCTTCGTCTGAGACAATGGAAGCCGTTTTATCAAATTGTCCGCGGCTGTAGGCGTTCATCCAGAGCCGGGACTGTTTCGTCATTTTCAATATATAGCTGCGCAGAAGCCTGTCCTGGCTCTGCCTGCGGCCATTGAACAGCATGCCGAAATTATCATCGGCACAGGCTAAAACAATCATAGGTAAACCTCCTCTGTAAACAAAGACCATTATAGCATGAAACTGTGTGAAATTTAATATTTTTTTCAGACACAGCGCAGGAGAAGTGTGCTATCATTTATTTAGAAATGCCCGGACAGAAGACGCCGGGAAAGTACAGCAAGGAGGAGGCCTCTATGTCTGCGTATGTGGAAATGAAGGATGTGACGAAGGTCTATCAGATGGGGGAGGTTTCGATCAGGGCCTGTGACGGTGTGAATTTTGAGATTGAAAAGGGTCAGTTCGTGATTATCGTAGGCCCCTCCGGAGCCGGAAAGACCACCGTCCTGAATATTCTCGGGGGAATGGATACCGTAAGCAGCGGGCAGGTGTATGTGGACGACCGGGAGATCAGCGCTCTGAAGGGCAAGGGGATGATCCAGTACCGGCGGGAGGATATCGGATTTGTTTTTCAGTTTTACAATCTGATGCAGAATCTGACCGCCCTGGAGAATGTGGAGCTGGCGCTGCAGATCTGCCGGAACCCGCTGGACGCGGAGGAAGTGCTGGCGGATGTGGGACTGGGTGGGCGTATGGATAATTTCCCAGCCCAGCTCTCGGGGGGAGAACAGCAGAGAGTGGCCATCGCCAGAGCGCTGGCCAAGAATCCCAAGCTGCTGCTCTGTGATGAGCCCACCGGAGCGCTGGATTACGTTACCGGCAAATCCATCCTGAAGCTTCTGCAGGACACCTGCCGCAGCAGAGGGATGACCGTTCTGGTGATCACCCACAATACGGCCCTGACGCCCATGGCGGACCGGGTCATTCATATACGAAACGGCAGAGTAAGCAGGATTGAGGACAATGCCAGCCCCCTGCCGGTAGAAGAAATCGAGTGGTAGGAAGATGAAAAGTGCGCTGAAAAAAGATTTTTTCCGGGAAATCCGGAGGAATTCCGGTCGGTTTATCTCCATATTGTTTATTGTGCTGCTGGGCGCGGCTTTTTATGCGGGGATCCGTTCGGCTAATTATGATATGAAATATTCGGCGGACCGCTACTATGATCGGACCAGGCTGATGGATATCCGCGTAGTCAGCACGCTGGGCCTGACGGAGGCAGATCTGGAGGATATGCGCCAGGTGGAAGGCGTGGAGAGCGTTGTGGGAGGTTACACCCAGGACGTTCTCTGTGAGAACGGGGACGCGGAAAACGTGCTGCAGATGATCGCGCTGACGGAGGGTGTGAATCAGGTGACGCTCACCGAGGGCAGAATGCCGGAGAACGCCCGGGAGTGTGTGGTGGATACGGCAGCCATTACCGAGCTGGGATATGAGATCGGGGATACAATTACCGTGCAGTCTGGCACGGAGGATGATCTGTCTGATTCCCTGCGGTATGACACGTATACGATTGTGGGCAGCGGCAGTATTCCCTACTATCTGGATCTGACCAGAGGCAGCAGCAGCATTGGTCACGGTACCCAGGATGCCTTTGTGCTGGTGGAGGCGGACGCGTTTTCCCTGGACGTCTATACGGAAGCTTACGTACAGGTGGAGGGAGCCAGGGAGGCGTTCAGCTACAGCGATGCCTACGAGGATCTGGTGGATCCTGTGCGGGAGCGTCTGGAGGAGATCGCGGATGCGGCCTGCCAGAGGCGCTATGAAGAAGTCAGACAGGATGCGGAGGCGGAACTCTCAGACGCCAGAGCACAGCTTTCCGATGCGGAGACGGAGCTTTCGGACGCGGCACAGGAGATCGCGGACGGCTGGGCGGAGCTTTCGGATGCGGAACAGCTCCTCCGGGACCGGGAACAGGAGCTGCATGCGGGAGAGGCGGAGCTGTCCGGCGGTGAGCAGGAGCTTTCGGATGCCAGAGCACAGCTGGCGGAGGGAGAGGCGCAGTACAGGGACGGAGAAGCCGCTCTGCATGAGAATCAGGCGCTGCTGGATGCCACCAGGGCGCAGCTGGAGGAAGGAAAGACGGCCCTGGAGGCGGGGGAAGCGGAGCTGTCCCGGAGCGCGGCGGAGCTTGAGAGCGCCAGAACCAGGTATGAGGAGGGTCTGGCTCAGTATGAGCAGGGCCAGGCTGCCTATGAAGAACAGAGGGCCCGGTATGAGGCCGGCCTGCAGGCCTATGAGCAGGGCGCAGAGGAGTACGCGGCCAGAGAGGAAGAGTTCCGGGCCGGCTGGGATGCCTTTGTCAGCACGGTTGGAGAACCCCGGGAGGTAGTCCGGCAGTTTGAGGAGCTGGATGCCCGGAAAACGCAGATGGAGGAGGAACTGGCTGCGGCCGGCACAGATCCGGCAGACAGCCCGGAATACCAGCAGCTGCTGGTACAGTGGAATCTTTTGAAAACAGCGGCGGATACAGCGCAGCAGCTGCTGGACGGCCAGGCAGAGCTTGCGGCCGCTGGGACGCAGCTGGAGGAGACCAGGGCGCAGCTTGCGGCGGCAGAGCCGGTTCTGGAGGCTGCGGCGGCAGAGCTGGAGAGCAGCAGAGCACAGCTTGCAGATGCAGAGGCGCAGATTACCGCAGGAGAAGCAGAGCTTGCGGCCGGCCAGCAGGAGCTTGCGGCCCGCCGCGCGCAGCTTTCCGATGCGGAGACACAGCTTGCCGCAGGGGAAGCAGAGCTTGCGGCCGGCTGGCAGGAGCTTACGGCCCGGCAGCCGGAGCTGGAATCTGCCAGAGCGCAGATCGCGGAGGGCGAGGCGGAGCTGGAAGCAGCCAGAACCCAGATAGAAGAGGGGCGCAGCCAGATTCAGGAGGGCTGGCAGCAAATAGAGGAAAACCGCCGGACGCTTACGGACGCGGAGGCGGAATATGAAAGTGCCCGCCAGGAGGCGGAGCCGGAGCTTGCGGATGCCAGAGTGCAGATTGCGGACGGGGAAGAAGCTCTGGCCCAGCTGGAGGTTCCGGACTGGTATGTGCTGGACCGGAGCATGATCAGCTCTGTGGCCAGCTTTGAGCAGGATGCGGAGCGCATGAAGAATCTGGGAGAGGTATTCCCTGTTTTCTTCTTCCTGGTGGCGGCGCTGGTGAGCCTGACGGCCATGACCCGCATGGTGGAGGAACAGAGGATACAGATCGGAACCCTGAAGGCCCTGGGATACCGGGACAGCGTCATCGCCCTGAAATATTTCAGCTATGCCATGCTGGCCACGGTAACGGGAGCGGTGCTGGGCATATGGATCGGAGAAAAGGCTCTGCCCTACATCATTATGGACGCCTACGGCATGATGTACACTGGCTTTTCAGAATATTTTACCCCCATCAACTGGGATCAGGGAGCGCTGGCCCTGGCAGCCTCTGCGGCCAGCACGGGCATTGCTACCCTGGTTGCCTGCATTCGGGAACTGAGGGCAAAGCCGGCGGAGCTGATGCGGCCCGAGGCGCCAAAAAACGGCAAGAGAATTCTTCTGGAGCGGATCCGGTTTATCTGGAAGCATCTGTCCTTTAACAGAAAGTCCACCTTCCGCAACCTGTTCCGCTACAAAAAGAGGTTTTTCATGACGATCATAGGGATCGGGGGATGTATGGCGCTGATGCTGGTGGGTTTCGGCCTGCAGGATTCGATTACGGCCATGGCTCAGCGCCAGTATGTGGATATTTTCACCTATGACGCGGCTGTGAACCTGGATTCCAATGCAGCTGCCGGAGAGCGCCGGGAGTTGGTGGAAGCGGCCGAGAGTTATGAAGGCGTTACCGCTGTCATGGAGCTTTCCCTGGAAAGTGTGGAGCTGCAGAACGGGGAGAACACCATGGATGCCTACCTGTATGTGCCGGAGGATACGGCCATGACGGCGGATTTTCTGACGCTGAAGGACCGGGTATCCCAGGAGACGTATACATACCCGGAGGAGGGAGCCGCCCTGTCAGAGAAGACAGCCAGGATGCTGGGCGTATCTGCGGGAGATACGGTGACGGTGGATATGGATGGAAAGACGGCGGAAATTCCCGTGACAGAGATCGTGGAAAACTATGTGATGCATTACATGTTTATTTCGCCGGCCCAGTATGAAGCGTCCTTTGGAGAGGAGCCGGTCTATAATCAGCTGGAGATAAATTACAGGGATAATTCCCCGGCCGCAGAGCAGCGGCTGGGAAACGCCATGATGGAGTATGGGGCCTGTACGGGAATCTCCTTTGTGACGGAGCTTGAGCAGGAAATCCAGGATATGCTGCGGAGTCTGAATATTGTTATTTATGTTCTGATCCTTTCCGCCGGTCTTCTGGCTTTTGTGGTCCTCTACAATCTGAACAGCATCAATATTACAGAACGCCGGAGAGAACTGGCCACCCTGAAGGTGCTGGGATTCTATGATATGGAAGTGGCCATGTACGTATACCGGGAGAATATTATTCTGACGCTCATCGGTATCCTGGCCGGGGCATTTATGGGAACCGTGCTTCATCAGTTTACTATCCAGACGGTGGAGGTGGATATGATGATGTTCGGGCGCCAGATCGGCTTCTTCAGCTATCTCTTAAGCGGCATTATCACCGTGATCTTCTCGGTGCTGGTGAATCTGGTCATGTACCGGAATCTGAAGAAGATCGATATGATCGAGTCGCTGAAGAGTGTGGAGTAATACGGGCCCGAGCATTGCAATTCGGCGGGTTCATTGGTATAATAAAGCTACTTACAGGGGCGCAGAGCCTTAGTGCTCCTGTAAAATACAGAGCAAAGGGGTTGATGTTATGAATATTACCATCAGCGGCAAAAATATTGAGGTTACGGACGGTCTGAGAGCTGCTATCAACGAGAAGCTGGGCAAGCTGGAGCGGTATTTTACGCCGGAGACCGATGTAATCGTAACGCTCAGTGTGGAAAAGGAAAGACAGAAGATAGAGGTTACAATCCCTGTAAAAGGAAACATTATCCGTTCGGAGCAGGTCAGCAACGACATGTACGTATCCATCGATCTGGTGGAGGAGGTTATTGAGCGGCAGCTCCGGAAATATAAGAACAAGATTGTGGACAAGCATCAGGCGGGCGGTAATTTCCAGAAGGCGTACATGGAAAATGACTATATGGAAAATGAGGATATCCAGATTATCCGCACCAAGAAGTTTGACATTAAGCCCATGTATCCGGAGGACGCCTGTGTGCAGATGGAACTGCTGGGACATAATTTCTTTGTATTCTGCAACGCGGAAACCGATGAGGTGAACGTAGTATATAAGAGAAAGGGCAATACTTACGGACTGATCGAGCCGGAGCGCTGACCGGTCACGGGGAAGAATGAGTCAGCCCGTGCGGCTGCGGAGAGAGGCCGCCGCACGGGCTGAAAGTATGTCCTCTGCGATTCCGCAGAGCGGCACATTCTTCTGCATTATGCATAAGATAGAATAATCCTGCCGGTTCGGGCAGCAAGTGAAAGAGAAAAAGAGGGTATATCATGGTTTACAAGAATGTGCTGGAAGCTATGGGGCATACGCCGATGATTCGGCTGAACCATATGGGAGACAGGGATGGAGCCGAGATCCTGGTAAAATACGAAGGGCTGAATGTGGGAGGCTCCATTAAGAGCCGCACCGCCTACAATATGATCCGCGCGGCGGAGAAGAAGGGACTGATCCACGAAAATACCATTATCGTGGAGCCAACCAGCGGCAATCAGGGAATCGGTCTGGCTCTTGTGGGAGCAGTCCGGGGCTACAGAACGATCATCGTCATGCCGGATTCTGTCAGTGAGGAGAGGCGGAAGCTGGTACACCATTACGGGGCGGAGGTGATCCTGATTCATGACGCGGGGGATATCGGCGCCTGTATTGAGGAGTGCCTCCAGACAGCCCTGCGGATGGCTGAGGAGGATCCCAACGTGTATGTGCCCCAACAGTTCTCCAATCCCGCCAACAATGACGCGCACCGGTACCGCACGGCAGTGGAGATCCTGGAACAGGTGGAGGGCCCCATTGACGGCTTCTGCTCCGGTGTGGGAACGGGAGGCACCATCTCCGGCATCGGGGAGGTGCTGAAGGCTCAGAATCCCCAGATTGAGATCTGGGCGGTGGAGCCGGAGAACGCGGCCATCCTGGCCGGCGGGAACATCGGGACCCACCTGCAGATGGGCATCGGGGACGGAGTCATTCCGGATAATCTCAACCAGAGCATTTACAGCAATATCTGCATTATTTCTGATGAGGAGGCCATCCAGACGGCCAGGGATCTGGCCAGAAAGGAAGGACTCATGTGCGGCATCTCCAGCGGAACCAACGTGGCCGCGGCCATTAAGCTGGCCCGGAAGCTGGGAAAGGGAAAAACGGTGGTGACGGTTCTACCGGATACGGCGGAGCGGTATTTCAGCACGCCGCTGTTTGAAAACGAGTAAAAGAAGACAAAAAATAAGGAGGAAGAATCCCTGCCGCAGGGACTGCTCTCTCCTTATTTTTTTATGGAAAATCCACACCATTGCCACGGGCAACATGACGCCATCCTACCGGGTGCAGAGGGACGGCACCGTGCGTCCGGTATTCCTCTATACGGTGGACGCGGTTGAGTTTGTGGTAAATAAGCTGCTGGACCGGGGAAGCCTTTCCGCCACCACCATCGTCACCCATGTGCAGGACTTTATCACGATTTCAAAATTTTATTTTCACTGTCTGTATGGCGCTGGGGATGGTATACGCCATGATCTGCTACAATAGCTCCGGAAATCTCTGAAAAAAAATACCACGCAGAAATGGCAGAGGAGCATAAAGAAGTATTGCGAAAATACTAACCTATGCCAAGTGAACGGGAAATATGAAACCTCTATGTGAATGGACGAACCATTTGCATAGAGGTTTTCTTTTGCTTCTTAAAATTTTTCAGCGTCCGCAGGACGCGCAGCCGTCACCGAATGGGGACGATCTTGGGGGCTTGGGGGGGATCCCTCAACAAGCATTTTGGCCGGTGCAATCCGGCTAAAATCGCAAAACATGTATATGTTTGCATTGCTTGCCAATCTGTGAAAATAATAAAGTTGAGGAAAAATGAAAAGGTACGTTAGCGTAGTATGCTGACGTACCTTTTTTGTATGATCATATTTTCAATTATCTCTTTTGCAAATCGCACAGAGCCAACCTTTCTCATTTTGCTCTACTTGAATTTTTGAAAATCCAGCATTTTTCAATGCTTTCTCAATCTGCTCGGAAGTATAAATTGTCATGCCGTGGATTATATCTGTCCATTTTTCGTCCTTTGTATTTTTCCCATTGGCTTCATTGCAGATCAGGAAAGTCCCGCTATTTTTAAGCACACGATATACTTGCTGAAAAGCAACTTGAATATCAGGCCAAAAGTAGATCGTTTCAAAGGCAGTTATCAAGTGGAAACTGTTTTCTGAAAACGGCAGATTCATAACATTGCCTTGCAAAACCTCGCATCGGCCTTCCTGAATTGCTGCCCGATTGAGTTTTTTCGACTTCTGAACACTAACTTCGGAGTAGTCAACACCAGTTATGTGTCCATTTGAACTTTTTCCCAAAAGGCGTTTGAGGTTAGCCCCTCCACCGCAGCCAATATCCA
>DVOO01000026.1 GCA_018713515.1 Candidatus Scatomonas pullistercoris | reverse complement strand
TGGAGAGAAGTTTTGTGTGCGGTTTTGAAGGTATGTCAATATCTTCAGAAAAGATAATCCTCGATAGCTCAATGGTAGAGCATTCGGCTGTTAACCGAAGGGTTGTTGGTTCGAGCCCAACTCGGGGAGTTTTTTTATATCATTTATCAGAAATTGCTGTAAGGGTGCTGAAGGCAGACCCAGAGCACAGGTTGTATGTGCGATTTATGTACGGCTCCGTGGTCAAGCGGTCAAGACATCGCCCTTTCACGGCGGTAACACGGGTTCGATTCCCGTCGGAGTCATTTGAATATGGCGTCGTAGCCAAGTGGTAAGGCAATGGTCTGCAACACCAGTATCCACCGGTTCAAATCCGGTCGACGCCTCTTTAAGTCAAAGGTATCATATGAGAATATGATGCCTTTTTCTTATAGAGCTTTATACAAAAGATTCCCCTGCGGGAAAAGGAGGATACTGTATGCGCAAATATATCATGGCGCTGGATTCGGGAACAACCAGCAGCCGCTGCATCTTATTTAATGAAAGGGGAAAGGCCTGCAGCTCTGCGCAGCGGGAACTGCGGCAGTACTTTCCCAGACCCGGCTGGGTGGAGCATGACGGAAAGGAGATATGGGCGGCGCAGCTGGCCGTAGCGGTAGAAGCCATGCAGAAAAATAATATTGCGGCTGAGCAGATCGCGGCCATCGGCATTACGAATCAAAGAGAGACGACTCTTGTATGGGATAAAAATACGGGGGATCCGATTTGCCCGGCCATTGTCTGGCAGTGCAGGAGAACGGCGGAATATTGTGATGAGCTGAAAGCACGGGGACTGGTAGATTTTTTTCGAAAAAAAACAGGTCTTGTTCTGGATGCCTACTTTTCAGGCACAAAGCTGAAATGGATTCTGGACCATGTGGAGGGCGCCAGGACACGGGCTGAAAAGGGTGAACTGCTTTTTGGCACGGTGGAAACCTGGCTGATCTGGAAACTGACCCGCGGCAGAGTCCATGTGACCGATTATTCCAACGCTTCCCGGACGCTGCTGTTTAATATCAATACTCTGCAATGGGATGAGGAAATATTAAAGGAACTGGATATTCCTTCCTGCATGCTTCCGCAGGTAAAACCTTCCAGCTGTATTTACGGAACGACCGATCCTGCCTTTCTCGGAGCGGCGATTCCCATAGCCGGAGCAGCCGGCGATCAGCAGTCGGCACTGTTCGGGCAGACATGTTTTGAACCGGGAGAGGCAAAAAATACGTACGGAACCGGCGGCTTTCTTCTGATGAATACAGGCAGCCAGCCCGTATTTTCACAGAATGGGCTGGTGACAACGATTGCATGGGGGCTGGAAGACAAAGTTACCTATGCTTTGGAAGGCTCTATTTTTGTGGCCGGAGCTGCCGTTCAGTGGCTGAGAGACAGCCTGAGACTTATAGATGCGGCGGAAGATACAGAGTATATGGCGCAGAAGGTACCGGATACTCATGGCTGTTATGTGGTGCCTGCCTTTACCGGTCTGGGCGCGCCTCACTGGGATCCCTATGCCCGGGGCGTGATTGTGGGAATTACCCGGGGAGTGAATAAGTATCATATTGTGCGTGCAACGCTGGAATCTATTGCTTATCAGGTAAATGATGTTCTCCGGGCCATGGAAGCGGATGCGGGGATTGGACTTTCAGCCCTGAAGGTGGATGGAGGCGCAAGCGCCAATGATTTTCTGCTTCAGACCCAGGCGGATATCTGCGATTCTCCGGTTCGGCGGCCGGTGTGTGTAGAAACTACGGCAATGGGCGCGGCCTATCTGGCCGGACTGGCCACAGGCTACTGGAGCGGCCAGGAAGAGATCCGCGCAAACTGGCAGATGGACAGGGAGTTTCAGCCGTCTATCTGCCGGGAAGAGCGGGAAAAACGTATTGCCGGATGGAACCGGGCTGTCGCCTGCTCCTATGGCTGGGCGAAACCCTGCTGATTTACAGGCTTTTCATAGCTTCGTGTTCTCTGCACAGCTCTTTATAAAGCTGCAGAGAATTCCAGGATTTATTTTCTGGAGTAATTACGGCCTTTAGAGGAATGCGGATTTTTTTCCGGCGCATACACTGCAGAAGAAGATCCAGCCGGGAGTCGCCAAAGCCGTGCAGAAGGAGCATCGGCTCGGAGAAACCGGTTTCCTGAAAAACAGATTCGCTGCCTTCCATATCCTTTATACCGGCCAGAAAGCCAATGGGCTGAAGATACTGGGATGCTTCCACCATGCGGATGCGTACTTTCATTTTAATCAGAATCAATTTCAGCTGCCTGCCGATATCCGTGTCCTTCAGATTATAAAGAAGAGCGGTTTCGTGATAAGCTGCCATGGAGATCCTCCTTTCGGAAAAGAAAGCTGCGGAAAAAGAAAATCCCGCAGCTTTTTATATTTACCAGATTTCTTTATGAATTTTGGAGCAGGTGAAGGCAAGTGATCCGGGGCCAATATGGCAGGATACGCTTAGGGAAAGAGGGAAAATATGAATTTCCTTCACATTGGGGAAGGTATCCAGAGCCTCCTGGCGGAATTCTTCCGCAGCGGCCTGATTATGGGAATGGATCACATCCAGATAAATATCTTCCCCAAAACGGTTTTCAATGTCATGCTGGATGGCCTGGCTCATAATTTTTTTTGCCTGAGCCATAGTACGGGCTTTGGCAAAGGCGTCCAGCTTTTCTCCCTGAATCTGCAGGACAGGCTTCAGTCTCAGCACAGTTCCGATAGCCGCAGCCGCAGGGGTGATTCTGCCGCCCTGCTTCAGGTATTTCAGGGTGGCTACGGTAATATAAATGCTGGAATCGAATCTGGTTTCTTCCAGCCAGTCTCCGATTTCAGAGGCGGAAAGTCCGTTTTTTGCCTGCTGTACGGCCTCCATGGCAGAATAGCGGAGGGTGCCGGAGATTCTCTGATTATTCACGACGCGTACCCTCCCTTCATAATCGTCCGCCAGCATGGAGGCTGTCTGGCAGGAGCTGGAGAGTCCGCTGGACATGGGAATATGAACAATTTCATCGTAATCTTTCAGAAGTTTATCCCAGAGGCCAGTCACGGATTCTATGGACGGCTGTGAGGTGGACACTTTGGTGCCGGGATTTTCTTCCAACCGGCGGAAAAATTCTTCCTGATTCATATCCACTTCTTCCAGATATTCGTTCCCGTTCATGAAAAAGGGCATGGGAAGCATGTGGATTCCAAGCGCTTCTGCCTGAGCCATACTCATGCCGCAATTACTGTCTGTTACTACAGCGATTGATTTCATAGGTGATTCCCTCCAACGATTATTTTCAGATCCGCTGAAATTTCGGACCGCGCAAAATACCAAAATATATTTCAATTTATTATACAATAACTGGCGGGCAAAGACAACCGACTAAAAAAATGAAAATTATTGCCCTCTTACTTCTTCTGAACGTGAAATTATGATATAGTTAGCATAAAGGACAGGGAGAAAAATATGGACTATGCACATGAAATGGTAATTCCAAGCGAACATCTTCCCTTTAAAATTTTCCAGTTTGAGGGAAAGGATGGAAATTACAGCAGAGACAGACACTGGCACCGGTCTGTGGAGATTTTTGCCGTATTAAAAGGAAAGCTGGATTTCTACCTGAATGACAGCCGTTACCGGATGACAGCTGGAAAGTTCATTATTGTGAACAGTAATGAAGTACATTCCATCTGGTCTCCGAAGCCGAATTTTACGGTGGTGGTCCAGATTCCGCAGAAGCTGTTTGAGAATTATTATACAGATGAAAATTTCATCTGGTTTTCCCATGATGAGCGGGAGGAGGATCCAGAACTGACGTCGCTGATCGGAGAGATGTATGCGGTCTATGAAGAAAAAGAGATGGGATATGAATTGCGCGCCCAGAGTCTGTTTTACAGGCTGCAGTATGAGCTGGTGACCAAATACCGAACTGCGGACGGCCAGAGCCAGCTTGTAAAGCGGAGCCGGAACCTGGATCGTCTTTCCATGATCACATCCTATATCCGCGATAATTACAGGGAGGAGATCAGCCTGGAGTCCCTGGCCAGAATATTCGGCTATTCTCCGGTATATCTGTCCAGAATGTTCCGCAAATACGCAAAAATAAATTACCGGGATTATTTTCAGAATGTGCGTCTGGAATATGCCCGGGAAGAGCTTCTCCACGCAGATAAAACCATAAGCCAGATCGCTCTGGATAATGGCTTTCCCAACAGCAAGGCTCTGGCAAATAATTTTCGAAAGAAATACGGCATTCTGCCAAGCGAATTTCAGAGACAAAATAAAAGGTTAAAAAAGTGACATTGACAGGTTGAATATCTGGTGGAATTTTCTAAAACGAAAATATATAATGAAGAAAATAAAGGCAAATTAACCAAGAGGAGGATGCATCATGGTAATTCACAAAGTGACTGATCCGGAATTTGCGCCCTACGGAAAGGTGCTGCAGGACTATGACCTGAAGGATCTGCTCAAAGAAATGGCGCATACGCCGCTTCCGGAAGATGTGATTTATGTACCGTCTGTGGAAGGCCTGGAAAGTCTCGGCGCCGCGAAAGATTTTCAGAACCGCGCCTTCGGCGGGCTTCCGATCCAGATCGGATACTGCAATGGAAACAACCACAGTCTCAATGCGGTAGAGTATCACCGCTCTTCAGAGATCAATGTGGCAGTCAATGATCTGGTGCTTCTGCTGGGACGCCAGCAGGATATCGAGGAAGATGATACGTACGATACAGCTAAGATTGAAGCATTTCTGGTTCCGGCCGGGACGGCCATTGAAGTGTATGCTACGACCCTGCATTATGCGCCCTGCAATGCGGAGGACGACGGTTTCCGCTGTGTTGTAATCCTGCCCAGAGGAACGAATACAGAACTGGATTTTGAGGCGGGCAGCGGCAGGGAAGACCGTCTGATTACCGCCAAGAACAAATGGCTGATTGCCCATCCGGAAGCGAAAATTGAAGGGGCTTTCGAAGGGCTTAAAGGTGAAAATATCACAATCTAACGCAAAAAGGAGGAATTAAAAATGATGAACAATATCCCGCAGGTAAAAGTCGGCATTGTGGCTGTAAGCCGTGACTGCTTTCCGGAATCTCTTTCTGTGAACCGCAGAAAGGCTCTGGTAGACGCCTATAATAAAAAGTACGCTGCAGAGGACATTTACGAGTGCCCGGTCTGCATCGTTGAGAGCGAGATCCACATGGTACAGGCTCTGGAAGATATCAAAAAAGCGGGCTGCAATGCTCTGTGCGTATACCTGGGCAATTTCGGACCGGAAATTTCTGAAACTCTTCTGGCCAAACATTTTGACGGACCGGTTATGTTTACGGCCGCCGCAGAGGAGACCCAGAATGATCTGGTAGGCGGCAGAGGAGATGCATACTGCGGTATGCTCAATGCCAGCTATAACCTGAAGCTGCGGAACGTGCGGGCTTATATTCCGGAGTATCCGGTGGGAACCGCAGAAGAGTGCGCAGATATGATCCATGATTTCCTGCCCATCGCCCGCGGACTGATCGGCCTTTCCGATCTGAAGATCATCAGCTTCGGACCGCGCCCACTGAATTTCCTGGCCTGCAACGCGCCGATCAAGCAGCTGTACAATCTGGGCGTAGAGATTGAGGAGAACTCTGAGCTGGATCTGTTTGAGGCTTATCACAAGCATGACGGAGATCCCCGCATTCCCGACAAGGTAAAAGAAATGGAAGCAGAACTGGGAGAAGGCAACATGAAGCCGGAAATTCTGCCCAAACTGGCTCAGTATGAGCTGACGCTTCTTGACTGGGTAGAAGATCACAAGGGCTACAGAAAATATGTGGCCATCGCCGGAAAATGCTGGCCCGCATTCCAGACACAGTTCGGATTCGTTCCCTGTTATGTAAACAGCCGTCTGACCGGCATGGGTATTCCGGTATCCTGCGAGGTGGACATCTACGGCGCGCTGTCCGAATTCATCGGAACCTGCGTAAGCCAGGATGCGGTTACTCTGCTGGACATCAACAATACAGTTCCGGCTGACATGTATAAGGAAGCCATCGAGGGCAAGTTCAACTATACACATAAGGATACATTCATGGGCTTCCACTGCGGAAATACCTGCTCCAGAAAGCTTTCTGCCTGCAGCATGAAATATCAGATGATTATGGCCAGAAGTCTGCCTGAGGAAGTGACCCAGGGAACTCTGGAGGGAGATATTGTTCCGGGAGATATCACTTTCTACCGCCTGCAGAGCACAGCAGACGCAAAACTTCGCGCTTATGTGGCACAGGGTGAAGTACTTCCGGTGGCTACCAAATCCTTTGGCTCCATCGGTGTATTCGCGATTCCGGAGATGGGAAGATTTTACCGCCATGTACTGATCGAGGGAAACTATCCGCATCACGGCGCCGTTACCTTTGGCCATCACGGAAAAGCTCTCTATGAGATTTTTAAATACGTTGGAGTTCCGGTGGAGGAGATTGGCTACAACAGGCCGGCAGGAGACCGCTATCCCACTGAAAATCCCTTTCACTGATTAAGGAGGACGGCTATGCTGTATATTGGAATTGATCTGGGAACTTCTGCGGTCAAGCTGCTGGCCATGGACGAGAAGGGAAAGATTGTGAACATTGTCTCCAAGGAGTATCCGATCTTCTTTCCGCATCCGGGCTGGTCGGAACAGAATCCGGAAGACTGGTATGAGCAGACAATGGCGGGCCTGAAGGAACTGCTGGAGAAATGCGATAAATCAAAAGTGGCAGGCATCAGCTTCGGCGGGCAGATGCACGGGCTGGTGGCGCTGGATGCGGACGATCAGGTCATCCGGCCGGCGATTCTGTGGAATGACGGACGGACCGCAAAACAGACCGACTATCTGAATCAGGTGATTGGGAAGGAAAAGCTGTCTCAGTATACAGCAAATATTGCTTTCGCCGGATTCACAGCCCCGAAGATTCTCTGGATGAAGGAGAATGAGCCCGATAACTTTGCGAAGATCGCCAAGATCATGCTTCCCAAGGATTATCTGGCTTACCGGCTGTCCGGTTCCTTCTGCACAGATTACTCGGATGCCTCCGGAATGCTGCTTCTGGATGTGCAGCACCGCTGCTGGTCCAGGGAGATGATGGAGATCTGTTCTGTAAAAGAGGAGCAGCTGCCCCGCCTGTATGAGAGCTATGAGGTGGTGGGGACGCTGAAGAAAGAGATTGCCGGCGAGCTGGGGGTTTCTCCGGAGGTAAAAGTAATCGCGGGCGCGGGAGATAATGCCGCGGCTGCGGTGGGAACCGGCACTGTCGGCGACGGCCGGTGCAATATTTCTCTCGGAACCAGCGGAACCGTATTTATTTCCAGCAAAACCTTCGGCGTGGACAAATACAATGCGCTGCACTCCTTTGACCACGCGGACGGGGCATACCATCTGATGGGCTGCATGCTTTCCGCGGCATCCTGCAATAAGTGGTGGATGGATGATATTCTGAAAACAAAGAATTACAGCGAAGAGCAGGCAGGGATTACCCGGCTGGGCGAGAATCACGTATACTTCCTGCCTTACCTGATGGGAGAGCGTTCACCCCATAACAATCCGGACGCGCGTGCCGTATTCTTCGGCATGTCCATGGATACGACCAGAGAGGAGATGACCCAGGCGGTTCTTGAGGGCGTTAGCTTCGCGCTGAGGGATTCTCTGGAAGTGGCCCGGGATCTCGGCATCAGGGTGGAGCGTACAAAGCTTTGCGGCGGCGGCGCGAAAAGCCCTCTCTGGAGAAGAATCATCGCCAATGTCATGAATCTGAAGGTGGATATCATCGAAAGCGAGGAGGGCCCCGGTTACGGCGGCGCGATTCTTGCGGCGGTAGGCTGCGGAGAATATGCCAGCGTGGAGGAAGCGGCGGAAAAACTTGTGAAGGTTGTGGAGACAATTGAGCCGGAGCCGGAACTGGTAGCCAAGTACGAGAAAAAATATCAGAAATTCAGGACTATTTATCCCGCGGTAAAAGCACTGTACGGCGGGGAAGAATAAGATCCCGGGGCATTCGGACGAGACAGGGCCGGATGCCCCGGAACTTTTCTTGACAAAGATTTAAAAGAAGACTATAATATTTTTATAAGATTTAACATATATTATAGAACAAGAGAATATCGCGGGGTAGAGCAGTCTGGAAGCTCGTCGGGCTCATAACCCGAAGGTCGCAGGTTCAAATCCTGCCCCCGCAATCGGACAGAGACATATCGGTGTGATATGTCTCTGTTTGGTATAGGAGAATATTTGACTTTCTTTCTGCGCTTTTGTATACTAAAGAAGAATTATTGCTTTTCATTCTATACAAAAACAAAGGAGCAGAAGATCGTGGCTAAAAATAAAAAAAAGAAGAAAAAGAAGAAGGGCGGGCCGCTTAACGTAATTCTGACCCTGGGAATTATCGCATGTGTCGGCGTCATTGCGTATTCCGGGTACCAGCTTCTCTCTACCAGACTGGCCTACCATGAGGGAGAGAGTGAATACGGCAGTCTTCAAAGATATACCACGGAGACAGCGTCCGGAGCCGGAGAGGAAGACAGCGAAAACCGGGAGCCGGCGGAGGCGGCAGTCCTGGAGGAGGAGACTCCGCCGATCCAGGTGGATTTTGCATCCCTGCAGGCCATCAACCCGGATATTGTCGGGTGGCTGTATATGGATGCGCTGGACATCAGCTATCCCATCGTACAGGGTACGGACAATGATTACTATCTCCACCGTACCTTTGAGGGGAAGGACAATTTTGCCGGTTCTATTTTTGTAGAGTACCGCAACAGCGGGGATTTTTCGGACTGCAATACGATTATTTACGGCCATAATATGAAGAATCAGACCATGTTCGGCAAGCTGGATTTTCTGCAGAACTGGGAAGAATATCAGGATGGCATGTATTTTTGGATCCTGACGCCGGAGGCAGATTATCGCTATGAGATCTTCAATGCCCAGTATACAGATGCCTACAGCGATGTTTACACGCTGTTTTCCGATTCGGGAGAGCTGTTTCTGGACTATCTGAATAAAATGCAGTCCCAGTCCCAGATACCGCTGGAAGAGCGGACATTTTCAGAAAGCGACCGGATTGTGACACTGTCTACCTGCGCGTCCAGCGAGGGAGATGAGCGCTACGTGGTGCAGGGCGTGCGAACGGAGCAGTGATAAAACAGAACATTTATTTGTGAACAGGAGGCGGAATCTATGGATGCAGCAGAGCGTTTGCAGCAGTTGATCGATGAGAATGATAATCTGGTCTTTTTTGGCGGTGCCGGTGTATCAACGGAAAGCGGGATCCCGGACTTTCGGAGCGTAGACGGTCTTTACCGTCAGACGTATGATTATCCGCCGGAGGAAATATTAAGCCACAGCTTTTTCATGAGAAATCCGGAGTATTTCTATAAATTTTACCAGGATAAGATGCTGTCGCTGGATGCCGTGCCCAATGCGGCCCACAGAAAGCTGGCCGAACTGGAGCAGGCCGGAAAGATCAGAGCTGTGATTACGCAGAATATAGACGGACTGCATCAGATGGCGGGAAGCCGGAAAGTTCTGGAACTTCACGGCAGCGTACATAGAAATTACTGCATGAAATGCGGAGAATTCTATGACGCGGCCTATATGAAAAGGGCGGAGGGAGTACCCCGCTGCGAAAAGTGCGGGGGCATGATCAAGCCGGATGTGGTGCTGTATGAAGAGAGTCTGGATCAGAAAACACTGCAGGAAGCTGTCAGCGCAATTTCCCGGGCTCAGGTTCTGATTGTCGGAGGAACCTCTCTGGTGGTATATCCGGCTGCGGGGCTTCTTCAATATTTCCAGGGAAGAGCGCTGGTGGTGATCAACAAGGGGGCAACTTCGGCGGATCAGAGCGCGGATCTGGTGATTAACGAACCCATCGGTCAGGTCCTGGACCGGATTGCGGTCAGGTGAGGTGAGCAGTATGATATATGAAGTAGGGGATATTGTAAAGCTGAAAAAGCCCCATCCCTGCGGCAGCTGCGAATGGGAAATCCTTCGGGTGGGAGCTGATTTCCGGCTGAAATGTACGGGGTGCGGCCATCAGATTATGACGCCCCGGAAGCAGGTGGAAAAAAATACCAGAGGACTGCGCAAAAAAGCGGAAAATTGACTTTTGGCCCTGTGTATGGTATGATAGAAACCCGTGATATACAATAAATTGGAATGCATAGAGGTAACAGACAATGAATAAAGTGATTCTGATGGGAAGATTAACGAGAGATCCGGATATCCGCTATTCGGCGGGGGAGAACTCTACAGCTGTGGCCAGATATACGCTGGCGGTAGACCGGAGATTCCGGAGAGACGGAGAGCAGACGGCAGATTTTATCAGCTGTGTGGCTTTTGGAAGAAGCGCAGAGTTTGCGGAAAAGTATTTTCACCAGGGCATCCGCATTGTGGTCAGCGGGCGGATACAGACAGGAAGCTATACGAACAGAGACGGTGTGAAAGTATATACGACCGATGTTGTGGTGGAGGAGCAGGAATTCGCGGAGAGCAAAAGCGCCAGTGCGGAAAACAGCGCAGGGTTTAACACTTCCTACCGCCAGCCGGCAGCATCCGCTCCGGCCGCTCCGGCTCCGGCCTCGGCCGATGGTTTTATGAATATTCCGGATGGAATTGATGAGGAACTGCCGTTTAATTAATGAGATTTTCGGGCAGCAGCCTCGGTCTAAAGAATACGGATCTGAGCAGGGGTGGCTGGATGCTGCATGGCAGCACCTGGTCACCCTATCTGCCATGACTACCTTCTGCCGGATCCCGGCGTGGCTGCGGACAGGAGAGGATGGAAAGAGTTTGTGGGAGCAGTAAAATGAACAAGTCCACTCAAAAAATGAGATTAACGGGACGGCTGCAGAGATATCTGCGATGGCCGCTCTGGATGATTCTGGTGCTGGCAGGTGCGGACGCAGCTGTCTATTTTATGAATGTTGAGGCGGGAGTTCTGATCAGCATCTGTATTGTAGTGTATACGGCGGCTGCGCTGATGCTGTACCGCAGAAAGCGGGCTTCCGTTTTTAATGATCTCATTACCTTTGCCACGCAGTACGGCCAGATACAGAAGCAGCTTTTGGCGGATTTTTCGCTTCCTTATGCCATAACGGATGAGCAGGGAAAGATTCTGTGGTTCAATGCGGCATTTGCCCGGCTCAGCGGTAAGGAACGCCGGGGGTACAGAAAGTCCATTACGAATATTTTTTCAGAAATCACCCTGGAAAAATTCCCGGAAGAAGGGGAAGAGGTAGATTATCCGCTGTCATACCAGAAGAGAGACTACCGGATTTATATCAAATATATTAATATTGAAGGGCTGATTGAGAATTCAGAGCTGCTGGAGGCGGCTCCCGACAGCGGCGCCTGTCTGTACGCGGTATACCTGTCGGATGAGACCAGGCTGAATGAATATATCCGCAGATATGAGGATGAGACCATGGTTACGGGGCTTATCTATCTGGATAATTATGAGGAAGCGCTGGAAAGCGTAGAAGAGGTGAGGCGTTCCCTTCTGACCGCGCTTCTGGACCGGAAAATTAATAAGTACTTTAATGAAATTGACGGCCTGGTCAAGAAGTTTGAGAAGGATAAGTATCTTCTGGTAATGCGCACCGGTTCCCTGAAAAAGCTGAAGGAGATGAAATTCAGCATCCTGAAGGAAGTAAAGACGGTCAATATTGGAAATGAGATGGCGGTAACGATCAGCATCGGAATTGGCGAGGGAAGCGGCAGCTACGCGAAGAATTCGGAATATGCCCGTATCGCCATTGATCTGGCCCTGGGACGGGGAGGCGATCAGGTTGTCATCAAAGAAAAAGAAAAAATTTCCTATTTTGGAGGGAAATCCCAGGCGGTGGAGAAAAGCACCCGGGTGAAGGCGCGTGTCAAGGCTCATGCCCTGCGGGAATTTATGGACAGCAAAGAGAAAGTTGTTGTCATGGGACATAAAATTATTGATGTGGACTCTTTCGGATCAGCTGTGGGCATTTACCGTGCCGCGAAAACACTGAATAAGAGGACCCACATTGTGATCGATAATATCACGTCTTCCATTCGCCCTCTGATCCAGGCCTTCCAGCAGAATCCGGACTATGATCCGCATATGTTTGTCAACTGTTCGGATGCAAAGGAAATTGTGGATGAGAATACGCTGGTTGTGGTGGTGGACACCAACAAGCCCAGCTATACAGAGTGCGAGGATTTGCTGTACCTGACAAGAACTATTGTAGTTCTGGATCACCACCGTCAGGGAAGTGAAGTGATCCGCAATTCTGTTCTCTCTTATATTGAGCCGTACGCGTCTTCCGCCTGTGAGATGGTGGCGGAGATCCTTCAGTATTTTACAGAGGGAATCCGGATACGGAATGTGGAGGCGGACGCTCTGTATGCGGGCATTATGGTGGATACAGATAATTTCCTGCAGAAGACAGGCGTTAGAACCTTTGAGGCGGCGGCGTTTCTTCGGCGGTGCGGAGCGGATGTGACCCGCGTGAGAAAGATGTTCCGGGAGGACATGAATGATTACCGGGCGCGTGGAGAGGCCATCCGGAACGCGGAATTGTATAAAGACAGCTTTGCTATTTCGGTCTGCCCCAGCGATTATGTGGAAAGTCCCACTGTGGTAGGAGCCCAGGCGGCCAATGAACTTCTGAATATTGTAGGTGTAAAGGCTTCTTTTGTGCTGACAGATTATAAGGGAGTGATCTATATCAGCGCAAGGGCAATTGATGAAATCAATGTACAGATTATTATGGAGCGGATGGGCGGAGGCGGCCATCTGAATATTGCCGGCTGCCAGCTGGAGAAGACAACGCTGGAGGAGGCAATATCCTATCTGAAAAATACTCTGGCACAGATGCTGGAGGGAGGAGAGATTTAGACATGAAAATTATTTTATTAGAGGACGTAAAGTCACTGGGGAAAAAGGGAGAGATTGTGAATGTCAGCGACGGCTATGCCAGGAATATGCTGCTTCCGAAAAAGCTGGGCGCCCCGGCCACCCCGAAAAATCTGAATGATTTGAAGCTTCAGAAGGCCCATGAGGAGAAGGTTGCGAAGGAGGTTTTGGAAGCGGCCAGGGCTCTGGGAGAGAAGATAGCGGCTGCCGAGGTGTCGGTTTCCATCAAGACCGGCGAAGGCGGACGGGTGTTCGGTTCTGTTTCCGCAAAGGAGATCGCGGAGGCGGCCCGGGATCAGCTGGGTATTGAACTGGATAAAAAGAAACTGGTACTGGATGGGACCATTAAGGAGCTGGGCACTGTGGAGGTGGGAGTTAAGCTTCACCCGCAGGTAACGGCAAAGCTGAAAGTACACGTAAAAGAGGCATAGGAGGAAAAACCAGATGGAGGAGGCGCTGATTAAGAGAATACTTCCCCACAGCGTGGAGGCGGAGCAGTCAGTCATCGGCTCCATGCTTATGGGACGGGAAGCAATTATGGTGGCCTCCGAGATGCTGACCAGCGAAGATTTTTATCAGCATCAGTATGGAATTATTTTTGACGCGATAGTAGATCTTTTCAATGAGGGAAAGGCAGTCGATATTGTGACCCTGCAGAACCGTCTGCGGGAAATGGATGTGCCGCCGGAGATTTCCGGAATGGAATTTGTCAAGGATCTTCTGAACGCGGTTCCCACCTCGGCAAACATCCGTCATTACGCGGCGATTGTCAGCGAAAAGGCGGTTCTCCGCCGGCTGATCCGCCTGACGGAGGAAATTGAGAATACCTGCTATCTGAACCGGGAGCCTGTAGAAGAAATTCTGGAAGACACAGAGAAAAAAATGTTTCAGCTTCTTCAGCAGAGAGATTCCGGGGATATGGTTCCCATACGCCAGGTGGTTATGGATACGCTGGAGAATATTGAGCGCGCCTCCAAGACGAAAGGAAATGTAACGGGATTGCCTACAGGATTTACAGATCTGGATTACAAAACCTCCGGTTTCCAGAATTCGGATCTGATTCTGGTAGCGGCGCGGCCCTCCATGGGAAAAACAGCTTTTGTCCTGAATATTGCGCAGTATATGGCCTTTAAACAGAATCTGTCCGTAGCCATCTTCAGTCTGGAAATGTCGAAGCAGCAGCTGATGAACCGTCTGCTGTCCATGGAATCCCGGGTAAATTCGCAGAACATGCGGACCGGTAATTTGAAAGATGAGGACTGGAGCAAGCTGATTGAGAGCGCCGGCCTGATTGGAGATTCCAAGTTGATTATTGACGATACGCCTGGAATTACGGTGCGGGAGCTGCGATCCAAATGCCGGAAATATAAACTGGAGCACGGCCTGGATATTATTATGATTGACTACCTGCAGCTGATGAGCGGCGGCGGAAGAGGAAGTGATTCCAGGCAGCAGGAGATTTCTGACATCTCCCGGTCCCTGAAAGCACTGGCCCGTGAACTGAATGTCCCGGTGGTGGCACTTTCCCAGCTGAGCCGGGCTGTGGAGAGCAGAACGGACCACCGGCCCATGCTGTCGGATCTTCGTGAATCGGGGGCCATCGAGCAGGATGCGGATGTGGTCATGTTTATTTACAGAGATGATTATTACCATAAGGACTCAGAGATGAAGGGGGTTGCGGAAATTATCATCGCAAAACAGAGAAATGGTCCGATTGGAACTGTGAATCTGGTCTGGCTTCCGGATTATACAAAATTTATGAATCTGGAACAGGGAAGAAATTAGAAGTAAGCATGCAGCCGGCGCGGGAGAGAACTTCTGCCCCGGCTGTTTTTGCGTGGATTTTGTCGAGCGAATTTCATTGTATTGTTCAGCCGCAATGGTATAATAGAGACAGAGGCCGGAAGGGACCGGCGTTTTTCAAAGCAGGGAAGGGGTAGGTCTATGGAACAAACCATGTATTCCGTAGCTGAGGCAACCGGGTTGGTAGGCGAGAAGGCATCTGCCCTCAGATACTGGGAAGAACAGTTTGGACTGGACATAAGAAGAAATGCGCAGGGGAGCAGAAGTTATGCGGCAGGCGATATTCGTATTTTTCTGTGTATCCGGGAGATGAAGAAAAGAGGGCTGCAGCTGAAGGAGATCCGCACGGTGATGCCGCTGCTCCAAAAAGAAGCGGTCCGGCCGGAGGAAAGACAGAGGGAGGAGCGGTTTTACCAGCTGCTGGATAAGCTCATGAGGGAACTGCGGAAGAAGAACCGTCAGGAGGACCGGTACCGGAGAGTAGACGAGGCCATCCGCCAGCGCCAGATAGCCAGAAAGCAGGTGGCCGTGACGGAAGAACAGGAAAAACAGAAAAAGAAAAAACGGCGGACAATCTGACGGTCCGCCGTTTTTTGGGCTGAATGCATTATTCAGCGGAAATTGCGCCTGTGGGACATGCAGCTTCACAGGAACCGCAATCTACGCAGGCATCTGCATCGATTACGTATTTTCCATCGCCCTCGCTGATTGCGTCAACCGGGCACTCGCTTACACAGGTTCCGCAGGATACACATTCATCAGAAATTACATGTGCCATCGTTATATCCTCCTTAGAAATAGTGCTGTAACTGTAAAACCCCTCATCCGGGTCCTATGCTCATTCTAATATAAGTTTTTGGAGAATACAAGTATAAAAATAGAAACATTTTTGCGGAATAGGACGCCGGCCCTTGCGCGATAAAGCAAAAGGTATTATAATGGGAGCGAAAAAAGAAGGAGGACTTTACCAATGGCTAAAGTAACGAAGGATACAACGATTGGAGAAATGCTTCAGTTAGATCAGAATATTGCGGTAATCCTGATGAGAGCCGGCATGCACTGCATTGGATGTCCGTCTTCGCAGGCGGAATCTCTGGCAGAGGCTGCCATGGTGCATGGCCTGGATGCGGACGTGCTGGAAGCCCAGATTAACGACTTTTTGAGCCAGAAGTAAAATTGCACTGAAAAGATCTGCTGAAATGGAAGCCTGTGTTCCCGCAAGGGAGGACAGGCTTCTTCTGTTGATTAAAACAAATGTTTTGTTCGAAACCAGCAGGTATAGGCATAGGAAAAGCCCAGAGAATGGTAAAGGTTTATGGCGGGCTGATTGTCGGCCACCACCTGCAGGTAAGCCCTTTTTGCCCCTTTCCGGCGGCCGTTCTGCAGAATGGTGCGGCAGACGGCGCTGGCATAGCGGCGGCGGCGGTAGGCGGGATGTACATGGATTGCGTATATACCGATGTAATCTCTGTCCAGAATGCCAAGACCCGTAGCCGCAATTCGGCGTCCGTCCTGGATGGATACACAGATGGTTTCCATGGGGATGGCGCGGTACATGGAAGGAACGACGAGTCTGTGCATAATATTGGTAGTCCCCTTCAGCGCGAACAAGGCCTGGATCCAGGAGTCCGGGATAAAGCTGCTGACATGAACCGGAGCACTCACCGGAATTTCGGTGAGTGCGGACAGCTGCAGAGTCATGACATCCGTAATGTGTTCCTTCACATAGCCGCGGCCGTCCAGCAGTTTATCAAAACCGGCCGGAAGCAGGGGAGAAATCTTAAATATGGAAGGGGTACCCCATTTCCGATAGGTGTCTTCGCAGTATGCGATTTTTGTATCCAGGGGGATGGAGGAGGAACCAATCTGTTCCACACAATTGGTCCTGTGCGTGTAAAAATAGGAAAATCGCAGAAGCCATCCATCGTAAATCTGAATTTGATGAGAGGGCCAGGCGTTCAGGGACAGGTCCTCAATTGTTTTGATCTGTATATGATTCATATATAAAACCTCTGTGGCTATTATAATATGGGAAGGAAAATCTCACAAGAGAGAATTGGTTTTCTTGCAAAACCTCAGGAAAAGGGTTATAATGGCTCTGATATACTAATTACGAAAGTGTGATAAGGGGTAGATACAGCATGGCAAAAGTGTTCAAGGTATTTGTGAATATTATATTGATACTTTTCATTTTGGTTGCGGCAGCATTGTTTATCCCGCCGCTGGCAGGGATTTCAACGGTTGTTTCCGGACCGGATATGGTGACGAATATCCAGACGGGTTCCGTTGTATATGGACGGAGCACTCAGATTGGCCAGCTTTCAGCCGGCGATGAGATTGTTGTAACCGGGGACGGAAGCGCCTATGTATATGAGATTCAGGAGATTGACGCAGAGACAGGAACAGTCACCGTAGCGGCTGGAAGCGGTGCGGGGACAACGGAGATTACGCTCCGTACAACCGGGCAGAAAGTGCTGCTTACCGTTCCGTTTATTGGATACGTTTCCATTGCCACACAGACAATGGAAGGGCGGATCGTGCTGGGACTGGCTGTGGCGCTGCTGGTGGTGCTTTTTATCGTTGCAGAGGTGTGGAACCGCAGAAACAGCGATGATGAGGAGGATGAGGACGAAGAAGATGAGTTCTATTCCGAACTGGCTGAGCAGAAAAAGAGAAATGATGCGGAGGAGGAACGGAAGTTCCAGACCAGGAAGCTGGCAGAGCAGCTGAGAGAACCGGAAGAGGGAGAGGAACAGCTGCAGATCTCCAAAGAAGAGGCAGAAATGTTTATTGAGCGGCTGGAACCGGAGGAGACAGGGCAGAAGGAGGAGACGATGGCAGCAGCTGCGGAAAAAACGGCAGATGATGTGCCGGATATGCAGGAAGCACTGGAGAATGCCCTGGCGACAGAACCCATGAACAGTCAGGGACAGACCGTACAGATGCCCACAATTCCGCCGGAGGAGAAAGAGACGCCGCTGCAGGCGGATGAGATTGTTCTGGCGATTCCGGCCAGGAGTGTGGAAGAGATTCTGCAGGAAGCTTACCGTGACGGAGAAGATCCCAAAGTGGAAAAGGATGAACTGACAGGGGTTACCTTTGTGGATTTCTCGGACTGCCTGTAGGAAGCAGGAAAGAATTTGAAGGGGAAGGGGCATATGGCCGCTTCCCCGTTTTATATGATACGCCGGGCAGACGCCGCGCTGCGCGGACCGGGAAGGGTTCTTCTTTGGCTGATCTGCCCTGGAATGTATCTGAAAAAATACAATTTTTCTTCGGATGGGCTTGCTTTTTGCGGAAGATGCTGGTAAAATAACTCGTGTTGTGACATTGATAGCTGTGAAGCGAGAGGTTGCTGCCCTCGGTGGCAGGTTTTCCGTGGAGCGAATGTCAAGTTAGGAAACTGGCGACAAGTCACTGTACAATTGATTAGGTCTACCGAAGTGTGGAAACACGTGTGAGAGTCTTTGGGACACACACGGAGATGTGTACAGTCACCGCTTGTCGTACTCAAAAAGTGCGAAAAGGAGGCGACTTTTTTTATGGCAAGTCAAGTAATGAGAATCACCCTGAAAGCGTATGATCACCAGCTGGTGGATGCATCCGCAGCAAAAATCGTCGAAACTGTTAAGAAGAACGGTTCTACCGTCAGCGGTCCGGTACCGCTGCCCACTAAGAAAGAGGTAGTTACCATCCTGAGGGCCGTGCACAAGTACAAAGATTCCAGGGAACAGTTCGAGCAGAGGACACACAAGAGGCTCATTGATATCATCACACCCACCCAGAAGACGGTGGATGCTCTGTCCAGACTGGAGATGCCGGCTGGTGTGTACATCGATATCAAGATGAAAAACAAATAATTCATCTCTGAAAAAGTAAAATCGGTTAATTGATATAGAAGCAATCGCGAAGAAGCGCATTCCACTTATATCTGTTAACTAGAATGAGCTCCCGGAAACGGGCGCTCCGCTGTAGAAAAACAGGAGGTAAAAAGAATGAAGAAAGCGATTTTAGCCACAAAAGTTGGAATGACTCAGATTTTCAACGAAGACGGAGTCTTGACTCCGGTGACTGTACTGCAGGCGGGTCCCTGCGTCGTAACTCAGGTGAAGACCAAAGAGAACGACGGATACAGCGCAGTGCAGGTGGGGTACGGCGACATCAGAGAAAAACTGGTGAACAAGCCGAAAAAGGGTCAGTTTGACAAGGCGGAGGTTCCCTACAAGAGATTCCTCAAGGAGTTCAGACTGGACGATGCTGAGAACTATGAAGTAAAGCAGGAAATCAAAGCTGACATCTTTGCGGCCGGGGACAAGGTAGATGCCACCGCAATCAGCAAGGGTAAAGGCTTCCAGGGCGCCATCAAGAGACATGGACAGTCCAGAGGACCCATGGCTCACGGTTCCAAATATCATCGTCATGCAGGTTCCAACGGTGCATGTTCTGATCCCAGCAAGGTGTTCAAGGGCAAAAAGATGGCCGGACATATGGGACATGTGAAAGTGACCGTGCAGAATCTGGAAGTTGTAAGAGTGGATGCGGAGAACAATCTGCTGCTGGTGAAGGGATCCGTTCCGGGACCGAAGAAATCACTGGTAACCATCAAGGAAACTGTTAAGACGATTCAGTAACCTTTTATCGGGAAAGGAGGAACAATTCAGATGGCAAACGTAGCTGTTTATAATATGGAAGGCAATGAAGTGGGAACCATGGAGCTTTCCGATGCCGTGTTCGGCGTGGAAGTGAAAGAAAACCTGGTTCATCAGGCTGTTGTTCTTCATCTGGCTAACAAGCGCCAGGGAACACAGAAGGCAAAGACCCGCTCTGAAGTAAGCGGAGGCGGAAGAAAACCGTGGAGACAGAAGGGTACAGGACATGCCCGTCAGGGATCTATCCGCGCACCCCAGTGGACCGGAGGCGGTGTGGTATTCGCGCCGGTGCCCAGAGACTATTCCTTCAAGATGAATAAGAAAGAGAAGAGGCTGGCTCTGAAGTCTGTGCTGACCAGCAAGGTACAGGAGAACAAGTTCCTGGTACTGGATGAGCTGAAGCTGGACGCGGTTAAGACAAAAGATATGAAGAAAGTGCTGGACAACCTGAAGGTGGAGAAAGCGCTGGTGGTAATCGGAAGTGACAGTGAAAATGTTGTGCTGTCCGCCAGAAACATCCCGGGCGTACAGACTGCTTCTGTAAATACCATCAATGTATATGACATCCTGAAATACAACACTGTTATCGCGACAAAGAGCAGTGTGGCTTCGATCGAGGAGGTATACGCATAATGGCTAAGGTTCTGTATTATGATGTGATTTTAAAACCCCTTGTAACAGAGAAAAGCATGAATGCCATGGGCGAGAAAAAATATGCTTTTCTGGTTCATCCGGAAGCAAACAAGACCCAGATTAAAGAGGCTGTCGAGAAGATGTTCGAGGGAACCAAGGTAAAGAGCGTTAACACCATGAATCTGGACGGCAAGACAAAACGCCGCGGCATGACCTTCGGAAAGACTGCCAAAAGCAAGAAGGCAGTTGTGGCTCTGACCGAGGACAGCAAGGACATTGAAATTTTCGAGGGATTATAAAGCCGGATATATAGGAAAGTACCCTGCGGGTACAGCTATGGTCGCATTAGACCGATAAGAACGAAGCGCCCTTTTGGCGTACCTATGGTCGTTTCAGGCCGATAAGAATGAAAGGAGAAACCGTAATGGGAATTAAAACATATAACCCATATACACCTTCCAGAAGACACATGACCAGCTCCGATTTTGCGGAAATCACAAAATCAAAACCGGAGAAATCCCTGGTCGTATCACTGAAGAAGAATTCTGGACGCAATAATCAGGGAAAGATCACCGTGAGACATCACGGCGGCGGAAGCAGAAGAAAATACAGACTGGTTGATTTTAAGAGATTCAAGGATGATGTGCCGGCACATGTAACGGCGATCGAGTACGATCCCAACAGAACTGCCAACATCGCGCTGATCTGCTACGAGGATGGACAGAAGGCATATATTCTGGCTCCGGAAGGCCTGAAGGTCGGGATGAAGATTATGAACGGCCCCAATGCAGAGGTTCGTCCCGGAAACTGCCTGCCGATCTCCGAGATCCCGGTTGGTACCCTGATTCACAATATTGAGCTGCATCCCGGAAAGGGCGGCCAGCTGGTTCGTTCTGCCGGAAACAGCGCACAGCTGATGGCTAAGGAAGGAAAGTATGCAACCTTGCGTCTTCCCTCCGGTGAGATGAGAATGGTTCCTCTGAACTGCCGTGCTTCTATCGGCGTTGTAGGAAATGGTGAGCACAACCTGATCAATATTGGAAAGGCGGGACGGAAACGTCACATGGGCATTCGTCCGACTGTCCGCGGTTCTGTCATGAACCCCAATGATCATCCCCACGGCGGTGGTGAGGGCCGTGCTCCGATTGGACGTCCGGGTCCCTGCACACCCTGGGGCAAACCTGCTCTGGGTCTGAAGACCAGAAAGAAGAACAAACAGTCCAATAAATACATCGTCCGCAGAAGAGACGGCAAAACATTAACGAAATAAGGAGGAGAAACGATGGCTCGTTCACTGAAAAAAGGCCCATTTGCTGATGCAAGCTTATTAAAGAAAATCGATGCTGCCAATGCATCTGGTGATAAAACAGTAATTAAGACCTGGTCACGTCGTTCTACGATCTTCCCGTCTTTCGTGGGACACACGATTGCAGTTCATGACGGAAGGAAACATGTTCCGGTGTACGTTACCGAGGACATGGTAGGCCACAAGCTGGGTGAGTTCGTTGCTACCAGAACCTACAGAGGTCACGGCAAGGACGAGAAGAAATCCGGCGTAAGGTAAAAGTAGAGCGAAAGGAGGCAATTAGCAATGGCTAAGGGACATAGAAGTCAGATCAAAAGAGAAAGAAATGCGAATAAAGACACCAGACCTTCTGCCAAGCTGTCATACGCAAGAGTGTCAGTGCAGAAAGCCTGTTATGTACTGGATGCGATCCGCGGCAAGGACGTGGAATCCGCACTGGGAATCTTAACCTACAACCCGAGATATGCTTCCAGCGTTGTGAAAAAACTGCTGGAGTCAGCGATCGCAAATGCCGAGAATAACAACGGTCTCTCCAGGGAGAACCTGTATGTGGCGGAGTGTTATGCCAACAAGGCGCCGACCATGAAGAGAATCCAGCCCCGTGCGCAGGGCCGTGCATACCGGATCGAAAAAAGAACAAGTCATATCTCTATCGTACTGGATGAAAGGTAAGGAGGTTAAGAATGGGACAGAAAGTTAATCCCCATGGTTTAAGAGTCGGAATCATCAAAGACTGGGATTCCAAATGGTATGCGGAG
>DVOO01000025.1 GCA_018713515.1 Candidatus Scatomonas pullistercoris | reverse complement strand
AACCCGGGCTTTGCGAGTACCTGCCATAACCTATCCTCCATAATTGTAGTGAAATAGTCTAAATATCTATCGACTACAATTATATCGGAAGCTTGAAAATTAGGAAATCCGCAGGAATATTTGGCGCTTACGCTTTATGTATTAAGGAGGCGGAGATATAGGATGAAATATTGCAGATTTTGTGGAACTCAATTAGACGACAAGGTGCAGGTTTGCCCTGAATGCGGAAGACAGTTAACAACTAACATTTCCGATGATGTCTATAAAAGCGAAACCAAGCAAAAAAAAATAAATCCCGGCATTCTCATTATAATAATTACCGCAGTCATCGTTGTCTGTGTATTAATAGTTGCATTATTATTATTTGTGCGGAATAAGAACAGGGGCACAGGTGAATCTCTCCTGGATAATATGGGCCAATTTGTACAGTTGGAACTGAATGATTCTGATGATCCGTTAATACAAGCATTTAGAAACAGGATCACCTATCGAATAGCGGATATAGAATGGGAAGGAGATTTGGGAAACGCACTCGTTATTATCTATACTCCGGATCTGGCCCAAATCATTCAGCAAGCCATCGGCATCACTCTAAACGGAGCGGACGAAGAAGAATACCAGGGATTATTGCAAACAGCAAGGGATCATGTACAGGAAATTTTTGGATCAGACAGCTGCCCAATGCTGGAACAAGAAGTCCAAATGGAAGCACAAAGGGATGGCGAAGATGTTGTGTTAGTCAGTAATGAGCAATTTGAAAAGGCCATAGCCGGGAATCTTGAAGAATTGTATTTGGAGGCTTTGAGGGAGGGAATTTTAAATGACGTGGAAGAATAGATATATCCAAAAGATAACAGCTGTAATAATTATATGTGCCATGTTATGCAGTCTTACATGGGCACAGCCGGTTAATGCGGAAGAAAGTTATTCAGAAGTATCTTATTCTTTAAATGCTGATGAAGTTGATGATACGTCTCTTGATTTATATATGCATGAGAACACTCTATATATCAGTATAGCCGACCTTTGTTCTCTGACTCGCTGTGAACAGTCAGAAGAGAATAGCGTAATAACTGTTACCCAGGGAATAGTTAACACTGAATTCAATGCCGAAGAGCAAACATTTCATGATGCTTTTCAAAGTACGGATATGACGATATTGGAAATCGGACAAGGGCAATATGCGGTTCCAGCCCTTATGTTCCTCAGTTATTTTAAAGCAACAGCGTTTATAGACGGGGACACCCTTTATTGCCGCATGCCGCCATGTACTGCATGGGAGGCCCTGGATATAGATTACAGAAGCACAAAGATTGATATTTATGATCTATATAACGGAAAGGGTGGGGTAGAATCTTCCATGGCATGTGATCTTATTATGGATTTCATTATGGGCAACCTGTCAACATCTGATGGATATTTGAACGATGCATTTGTTAATGCCTTGTCAGTGAATCTGTATGACTATGATGCTGTGGAGCAGTATGTAAAAGACACACAGGGAAAATTATCGGAGGATATTCAGTCTGATAGTGGAATACAAATGCTTGATGCATTGCAAAATATACTTAAATTAAGCGGAGAGCCGGTAGAATGGTATATTCAGAATCATTACAATATGCTGGAACGATCATTTGTTCAAATGGCATACAATGTTTATCAGAAGGGGTATGTGAGTGAAGTAAGCCGTTACGGAGAAGAATTTTACAATGCTTTTACAGAAAAAAACCGCGTGAACTCAGCGGCGGGAAAGTATTTTTCAGATGCAAACTATTTAATGCTTTTTATATCCTCAATAGCAGAAACAGTTCAGCAAACGATATATAACGCATCCACCGATGACTTGGCCTATAATGTCATGGGAAAGGAAAATATGGTCGATTTAGACATGGATGTTGGAGACAATGACTGGTTTCGTATAGCAAACCAGTTCCAAAATATCTTAGGAACCGGAGTGGCGAATTTAAAAGATACAGTAATATCATATGTGACAAGTAACACATTTTGGGATGAATCAATTGGGATCATTGTATCCGCCAAATCGGGGATAAATGAAGGAACGTGGGGATTCGCTCTCGATGTTGCGCGCCTGTTTGCTGAGAACTTTCCTTTGACTAAAACTTTAATGGAGGGCTATGAGGCCGACTTAAGTGGAATATTCCTGTCAGAACTACAGCAAAATGTGTATGCTGTAGTGGCCCGGATTGTCCAGAAGATGCAGGAACAGCCCGATAACACCGAGTTATATAAAAAGCTACTTCAGGCAGAGAAATTTTATTGCAGGGTTTCTATTGCGATGTATGAAAATTTGAGTATATCGGCCGATCAGTTTTGGGATAATCCGGAATATTGGAAAACTCTGTTCAAAGACAGGATTGATAATCTTGCTGTTTCTTTGTATCAGTTGTCAAACATACAGGAAGATAATATGCCGGAATGCTTCCCAATGGATATCGAATCGTTTGATGCGCAATCAATATCCGGGAACGCCCAGCCCCCGGAAGCACAGCAACAAAACGGTAGTAATACCAATGCAGAACCATTGTTTACAGAGTTTATATCCAGCGGTGCTTACGAAGAATTTACATCCGAC
Source organism: Candidatus Scatomonas pullistercoris (assembly GCA_018713515.1). Lineage (GTDB taxonomy): Bacteria > Bacillota > Clostridia > Lachnospirales > Lachnospiraceae > Scatomonas > Scatomonas pullistercoris. Next base: position 25,486 of record DVOO01000025.1, on the reverse strand, counting down.
TGGTCCTGCGAACCGGATGGTTATGCTTTTGTCGACATTGACCAAGACGGAGTTGTGGAGCTGATAATAAAAGGAGCACATGGTGACGATTTTTCTTCGGCTGCCGTTTTTAAAATCAATATGTCTGATCAGTCAATCACAAATATAGGGCAGTTCGACTATTGCTATGATCTGCAGTATTCGCAAGCATATAAGGCGCTTGTTTATGCCAATACCCGACCGTCCGTTATGGAAACTATATATGGATTTTATGTTATAGAAGATGGCAGTTTAATCAATAGTTTTAACGTTAGCTATGGACAGGTATATGGGATAGAATACGATGATCCGACAGTTACACAATATACAGACGGGCTTACAAGTATTGCTTTTAATCCGTTGATTGATCTTATTCGTGGAACCGGGCAAGCGGAAAATAAAGTTGAGTTATCTGGATATTTGAATGATTTCGCTTCGCTTCAGGGCTTACTGCAGGGAACTATTGGCAGTGAATCCGGTGAATACGCTGAATATCGCCTTGCGGAAGGGGGCAGCCTCCAATATGCAAGATATCATGACAGCCAGCAAGTTGATTATCTTGTTACAACCGCTGAAACCGAATATCAGATATATGGAGTATATGTAGGACAGGATGTATCACTGGCTAAAAATACACTTTCAGGATCCGGATGGGAGTTATCATCAGATATCACGGAATCATCAACGTACTCAAGCGGCCTTAATAATATCGTTATATATTGGGATAATTCCGATCAGGTAACAATGGTCGTATATTATGTGACCGTTCCAATTACCAATGCAGGAGCAACGTCAGGCTCGATTGTTGGCACATGGGAGATGCAATTAGATGGTGAAACATACAGGATGCAATTTACCAGTGATGGAGAAGCAATTTCATATGAACCGGATGGTCACGGCGGATCTGATGAAAGCCCGGCTTATTACAGGGTTAATGAGGCAAATGGAATCTTGCAGATATATGACTCTTATGGAGAAGAACTAGAAGAGCCATGGTACTATACTGTTACGGGTAATACATTAACATTAACCGTAGGGCGCAACCATGATGTTGTCAGGACATTTTACAGGGTAATTGAATAATCAGGCTATATGGGTAATCCTTGACATGGCTTCTTTAATTCCGAAAGATCTTCTGAGATAGATAAAAAACTGTGTAAATTTAGACTTTATATGCGAAAAGGGAGTACCTTATTATTCCAATGTTGGCAGAAAAGCTATTGACTGCTGGAGCACCTGGGTGCAGACGGCATTGAAGCATGGGGAAATACAAAAAGAATCCCTGTCAGAAAGGGGCGAGGGAAGCTCTGCCTGCTCTACTTGCGCCGGCCGGAAGAATCCGGTATACTGGTAGGAGCAAAGAGGACAGGAGGATACAAAGGTGAAGTATGATTATCTGATCGTGGGCGCCGGGCTTTTCGGGGCCGTGTTTGCCCGCGAGGCAGTGCGGAGAGGAAAAACCTGCCTGGTGCTGGACCGGAGGGATCACATCGGAGGCAATATCTATACAAAAGAGGTGGAGGGGATCCAGGTGCATCAGTACGGAGCCCATATTTTCCACACCTCCGATAAAAAGATCTGGGAGTATGTGAACCAGTTTGCCGAATTCAACAATTACATCAACTCGCCCATTGCCATTTACAAGGACGAACTGTACAATCTGCCGTTTAATATGAATACCTTCAGCAAAATGTGGAACATCCGCACGCCCCGGGAGGCAAAGGACAAGATCCAGGAGCAGATCCGGGAACTGCATATTACAGAGCCCAAGAATCTGGAGGAACAGGCGCTCTCCCTGGCCGGGCGGGATGTCTATGAAAAGCTGATCAAGGGCTACACGGAGAAACAGTGGGGCCGGGACTGCCGGGAGCTGCCATCCTTTATCATCCGGCGGCTGCCCTTCCGTTTTACCTATGACAACAATTATTTTAACGACCGTTTTCAGGGAATCCCCATGGGCGGGTACACCCGCATGGTGGAGAAGATGCTGGAGGGCTGCGAGGTTCTGACCGGCACCGACTATTTCGCGTTCCGGGAGAGCCATCCCGATATTGCCGGAAAGACAGTGTTTACAGGCATGATCGATGAATATTTCGGTTACCGCCTGGGGGCGCTGCAGTACCGCAGCGTCCGCTTTGAGACAGAGGTGCTGGACTGCGAAAATTATCAGGGCAACGCGGTGGTCAACTATACGGACCGGGAGGTGCCCTATACGCGGACCATTGAGCACAAGCATTTTGAATTCGGAAAGCAGCCGAAGACGGTGATTTCCCGGGAATATTCCTCCGAGTGGAAGGTGGGCATGGAACCCTACTACCCGGTCAATGATGAGAAGAACAACGCTCTGTACGGGCAGTACAGGGAGCTGGCCGAGAAGGAAGAGAATGTGATCTTCGGCGGAAGGCTGGGCCAGTATAAATATTACGATATGGACAAGGTGATCGCCGCGGCGCTGGAAGCCGCAGAGCAGGAATTTTCCGGACAAGGGGAGAGACCATGAACAGTTTGGAAGGCATGAACCCCCAGCAGCAGGAGGCGGTGGAGTGCACGGAGGGGCCGCTTCTGATCCTGGCCGGGGCCGGTTCCGGAAAGACCCGGGTGCTGACGCACCGGATCGCGTATTTAATAGAAGAAAGAGGAGTGAAGCCCTGGAATATCATGGCTATCACCTTTACCAACAAAGCCGCCCAGGAAATGCGGGAGCGGGTGGACCGGATTGTGGAATTTGGTTCGGAGAGCGTCTGGGTCTCCACCTTTCACTCCAGCTGTGTGCGGATCCTGCGGCGGTACATTGACCGTCTCGGATTTGATAACCGCTTTACCATCTATGACACGGAGGACTCCAAAACCGTCATGAAGGAGATTCTGCGGCGGCTGAATCTGGATCCCAAGATCTACAAGGAGAGAAGCCTGCTGGCAAAGATTTCGGCGGCCAAGAATGAGATGCTCTCTCCGGATGCGTATGAGCAGAATGTCTCCCGCTGGGAGGATAAGCGGGTGGCGGAAGTTTACCGGGCCTACCAGGAGCAGCTGAAAAAGAATAACGCACTGGACTTTGACGATCTGCTGGTTAAGACGGTGGAGCTGTTCCGGAGCTGTCCGGAGGTGCTGGACTATTATCAGGAGAAATTTCGGTATATCATGGTGGATGAGTACCAGGATACCAACACCGTGCAGTTTCAGTTTGTAAGTCTTCTGGCTTCCCGGTACCGGAATCTCTGCGTGGTGGGCGATGATGATCAGTCCATCTACAAATTCCGGGGCGCCAATATCGGAAATATCCTGGATTTCGAGAAGGTATTTCCCGATGCGAAGGTCATCAAGCTGGAGCAGAATTACCGCTCCACCCAGAATATTCTGGACGCGGCCAATGAGGTCATCCGCCATAATCTGGGGCGGAAAGAGAAGCGTCTCTGGACGGAGAACGGAGCCGGGGACAAGGTGAATTTCCGCCAGTTCCAGAGCGGCTTTGAGGAGGCGGAGTTTGTGGCCGGGGAGATCGGACGGAAGGTGCGCACCGGGGAGGCCCATTACCGGGACTTTGCCGTGCTCTACCGCACCAACGCCCAGTCCCGTCTCTTTGAGGAAAAGTTTCTTCTGGCCAATATCCCCTACAAGATTGTGGGAGGCGTAAACTTTTACGGCAGAAAAGAAATCAAGGATCTGCTGGCCTATATGAAAACGGTGGACAATTCTCTGGATGATCTGGCGGTTCAGCGGATCATCAATGTGCCGAAGCGGGGAATCGGCGCCGCCACCATCGGAAAGGTGGAGGCCTATGCCGCGGAGCAGGAGATCCATTTCTATGACGCCCTTCTGGAGGCGGATTACGTGCCGGGGCTTGGCCGGGCGGCGGCGAAGATACGCCCCTTCACCCTGTTCATTCAGAGTCTGCGCTCACAGCTGGAATATCTTTCCGTGAAAGAGCTGCTGGAGAAAATCATTGAGGAGACCGGGTATGTAAGGGATCTGGAGGCCGAGGATACGGATGAGGCCCGGGCGAGAATCGAGAATATTGACGAGCTGATCTCCAAGACAGCCGACTATGACTCCTCCGCGGCAGAACCCTCCTTAAGCGGCTTCCTTCAGGAGGTGGCGCTGGTGGCGGACATTGATTCGGTAGACGAGAACAGCGATTACGTGCTGCTGATGACCCTCCACAGCGCCAAAGGACTGGAATTCAACGAGGTATATATGGCGGGCATGGAGGACGGCCTGTTTCCCAGCTATATGACCATCACAGGCGGGGACGCCTCGGAACTGGAGGAGGAGAGGCGCCTCTGCTATGTGGGTATCACCCGGGCCAGAGAACGTCTGACTCTGACGGCTGCCAGGCAGCGCATGATCCGGGGAGAGACCCAGTACAGCAAGACTTCCCGTTTTGTGCGGGAGATTCCCCGGGAGCTGGTGGATCTGGGACGGGACGGCACCACGGAGCATACCTTTAAGAAGCCGGAGCTGTTCGGCGGGGCGGATATCCCGAGAAAAAAGTATGGGGCTGAGACCTTTAAGCCCCGGCAGTTTACGGTTACAAAGGCAGATTCCCTGGACTACGGCGTGGGCGATACGGTGCGCCATGCGAAATTCGGCGCGGGCGTTGTAAAAAGCATTGTGGAGGGCGGCCGCGACTATGAAGTAACCGTGGATTTTGACCGGTTCGGTGTCAAGAGAATGTTCGCGTCCTTCGCGAAACTAAAAAAGCTGTAAAAGAAAAGAGCCGCTTCCGGCTCTTTTCTGCTGCATGGGCGGTTATTCTATTCAACCGCCGTTTTTTTTACCAGACCCGCGAAAACTTCCGGCCGGTAGATGATCACGTACAGGATGGCGTTCATGACCAGGGCTCCAAATACATCCACCACGGAATGCTGCTTCAGAAATACGGTGGCCAGAATAATCAGCGTGGACAGGATGAAGGCTCCGGCCCGGACGGCCTTCCGTTTTTTCAGCGCCTTGCAGCGGTTGATGGCAATAAAGGCAACCACGGAGTTGTAGACGTGGATGCTGGGGAATACGTTGGTGGAGGTGTCCGCCTGGTACAGGCCTTCCACCAGCCCTGTAAAAAAGTTGTCTCTCGGGAAGGAAGCGGGGCGCAGGAGCAGCCCGTTTGGCCAGATCCAGGAAATAAACAGAAAAATGGTCATTCCGATGCCGAGAGAGAAAACCAGCTGGTTGTACTCCTTTACGTCAGCGCCGAAGAAAGAAAAATAGATCAAAATGGCGATGATGTAGACAAACCACAGATAATAGGGAATGACAAAATATTCGCAGAAAGGAATATACTGATCCAGCGGCGATGAAATAATATGAACATTTGTCGTGCGCCGCTCCAGAAGCATAAAGCTGACCACATAAAACACGGTATAGACAGGGATCAGCCAGAGCGCCTTTTTTTTCATCAGTGATTTCAAAATTACCCCTCCAAATTCATTTTGTTGTACACTGAGGGTAGTATCCCACAAGCAAAAGTGGAAGTCAAGGGAATTTCCCTAAACTTAAGAAATACTTAAAGCTGTTTTTTAAAGAACATTCTGCCTGTGTACAAATTATTACAAAGAATGGAGGAAATGTTAAAATGCCCGAATAATGCACGGAAAACCGGAGGAAGCTTGTGCATATAGACGAATAAAATTTTGGGAACAGGTATGAAAATGGTAAAAAACAGATGAATGGATTGACAATACCACAGGTAAATATTATAATTTTGACAATTAATTAAGTTTATTAATTTAGAAGGATAGCGGAGAGATAGATCCGGAGGATCCGGAAATGAGAAGGTAAAATCCGGCAGCCAAATACGGGGGAAAGGAGGAGAGTGGCAGGAGAAGGTTCGGATTTTATAAATCAACTAGGGAGGTGCAGCTATGCGACTGAAAAAATGGGCGGCAGCCGGTCTTGTTCTGGGGATGCTTCTTACATCTCTGGGGCCGGGAGCCGCGGCCGTGTCGGCGGAAGAGACAGGGGATGCCGACAAATATGTAACTTTGGACGGGGACTGGCATTTTAAGCTTTACAGGACGTACGACCAGATGTTTCAGTATCTGCCCTACGGCGGGGTATCGGTGACTTGGGAGGATAATGAGCTGGCAAAACTGCCGGCAGCGGAAACCTGGTCCGCCTGGGAGACCCTGCAGATGCCGGCGGATGATGCGGCCACGGGAGGACTGCTTCCGATGGAGAGAGGGAGCGCTGCGGAAGATCCGGATTCCATGGAGAATCTGCTGTTCCCCAGCTGGTCAGAGGCCTGGGTATGCCGGGAATTTACGCTTCCGGCTGATTTTACAGAGGATGAAGAAGTGACGCTTCTTCTGGGAATCATCGACGACTGTGATGTGGTCTATATCAACGGCCATCTGGTTGCCGCCAGCGGGTTTATGGATGGATCGGGAAATCCGACGCTCAATATTCCGGAAACGGGAGGGTTTGACTATTCCAATGAAGACGCCGCTTCTCAGGTTCAGTTCGAGAAATCTTACTGGGAGGTGGCCAGAGAATACAAGGTTCCCGCAGAGTATCTGAATCAGGGAGGCTCTAATGAAATCTGCATCCGCATTTACAATAATAACAGTTACGGCGGATTCTATTCGGGAAACAATTATGCTATCTGCGGAAATGAACTGGCCGTGCGGGCGGTAAAAGGACTGCCCACTGAAAGCACAGATTCCCAGGAACTGCTGGATCTGGTAGACAGGCAGAGGCAGGCCATGGCCGCCGAGGATGCGGCTGCCTATGGCGAAACGATTTATGACAGGTATCATAACGACGGAGCAGATAAGCAGGACCTGCTGGCGGAATTTCAGGATCTGACAGCCGGCTATGACGGAATATCTGTGGAAGATACCGGTGTACAGATATACAGCGGAGGAGAAAATCTCTACTGGTATGCGGCTCACCGGATAATTACCGGAGTTTCCGCGGAGACAGGGGCTGCGGAAACCGTTTCGGAAGCAGACATCGAAGCCTGCTATCTGTCTGAAAACGGGCAGATATATGAGAGAGGAAACTGGAACCGGTGCTATTCGACTACATATGCTTCGGAACTGTTTGAAAAAGAGCTGGGATACAGTGTATATCTTCCGCCTTCTTATTATGAGGAGGAGAGCCGCATGTACCCGGTGGTCTACCTGCTCCACGGAATTAATTCCAGCAGCGAGTCCTTCGTGAAGGTAGACGGGATCGCAGATTTCATGGACGAACAGATTGCCCAGGGGAATATTACGGAGATGATTGTTATTATGCCGGATTCCGGCAAGAACGCTTTCTATCGGGATACGGAATATGACCCGGCGAACCCGGATTCCACGGGTCCCTGGCAGACACACATGACCACGGAGATTCGGAATGAGGCAGAAAGCCGTTTCAGAATCCTCAGTGACGCAAAATTCAGAGGATTGACAGGAATTTCCATGGGAGGCTTCGGAGCTTTTACCATCGGCACCCTTTACCCGGATCTGTATTCCTCGGTAGCTTCTCATATGGGAGCGGTCAACGATGAGGCTCTGGAGGCCCTGAAAACCCTGACGCCGGAACAGCTGGAAAAATACGATTTTTACCTGGACTGCGGACTGCAGGACGGTATGGTAGATTACCAGTGGACGGTCAATATCCATGAATATCTGCAAAGCGTCGGCAAGGAGCACGGGTACGATCTGAGAGACGGAGGCCACAACAGTGCCTTCTATATGGCCGGCATGCCCGCGTCCATGAAGATGCACAGCGATCATTTCCTGAAGAACGGGCTGTATGACGCAGAACTGCAGAGCGAGGGAGGCGTCTTTGACCTGAATCCGGAGGGTGAGGCGCATCAGGATCTGTGGATTCCCATTGCCCTCAACGGGAATGTGATTGCTTCTGTAGACGGGCTGGAAGAGGGAACGGATTATCTTGTATCAGCCGACGGAATCACGGTTGCGTCGGGGTATCTGGAGAAACTGAATGCGGATACGGCCCTGAAAATCCGGCTGTTCAGCGGAGCGGAACTGATCTGGCAGGTGGAAATCATCAATACTGCGGATGAGACGGAGGATCCCGGAACAGGACAGAAACCGGGTACAGATGAGGATGACGGGCAGCATGGCGGAGGAACAGAAACCAGCCCCAAACCGACGCGGAAGCCTACGCAGAAGCCGGTTCAGGGAACTCAGATATCGTCTGTGAATACGGGGGATACAACTTCCACGGCTCTGTATACCGGAGTTTTATTTGGCGCCGCGGCTGCGGTCCTGGCTCTGACAGCGGCAAGGCGGAAAAGAATAAAAAGAATGAAATAAAGAAAGGGAGTGCCCCGGCGGGGGCACTCCTTTTGACGGTCAGGCGTTTTCTTTTGGAAGAAAATTTTCAAAGATAACAGCGGAAAACCGCGTCCGGCATTGCTGATAGGCGGATCTGGACCGGATGGTCCAGGCAAATACAGGCACCTTAAACAGCCAGTGATTCAGGCGGAAGCCGAGACCGCGGGTATGCTTATAATTATAGGCTACGAAGTCCGGGCGGCTGGCCGCATTGACAATCAGGCTGGTGGACAGCTTTTGGAGCAGAGCCGTCAGGCCTCTGGCCGGGCCGTAGCGGCTGGCCAGCTGTCCCCGGAGAATTTCCGGGCGGTGTCTTCTGTACCAGAGCAGTCCGAGAGAATTGAAGGATTCAATCAGGTACTGCCCCCGGTAAGTCTCCAGCATCCGGTCCAGCAGGGGACAAAGGGCTGTGCTGCTGGTAGGAAGCTTCAACTCGATCAGCAGTGGAACCCGGCCGTTCACCAGCTTCAGAACTTCCTGCAGCAGGGGAATCCGGCAGTCTGTATTCAGCAGACGGTACCGGGAGAGCTCTTCATAGGTCAGGGATTCCACGGTTCTGTCCAGCCGGCACATGCGTTTCAGCGTGTCATCGTGAAAAACTACAATTTTTTGATCCTTCGTAAGATGCACATCCAGTTCAATGGCAAAGCCGTGGCGGACAGCCTGCCAAAAGGCAGGGAGGGAGTTCTCCGGAATTCCTCTGTCCATGTTCCAGAGACCCCGGTGGGCAAAGTCCCAGCGGGCAAAGGAAAGACAGTGCTGTTTCCTCCGTGTGTCCGGCCGGATCGCCCACAGATACAGAAGAACGACAGCGGCCGCGATCAGTAGGATGATCAGTAAAATAAGCCCCATAGGCAAAACCTCCAGGAAAAATTGTTTGCCGTAAGTGTATCGCAAAAATACGGGGAGGTAAAGCCTGTTTTTGAAAAATGTACGAAACCGGCCCGGGCGGAGCCATAGGCGCCGGGCCGATCTCGGAGAGAAGCCGTCAGGTGGTAATAAATGTGGAGAAGCCGGCTCTCCGGAGCCGCTGTTCCATGAGAATAGCATTGGCGAGGATTTTAAAGGCGCCTACCTGTACTTTATAGTAGCCGTCCTCGTAGAGAATAAAAGCGGGATATCCCTGATCCAGCAGTTCATAGAGCAGCTTGTCGGCGTTGGGTCTTTCGCGGAAGGAACCCACCTGCACCCGGTAGTAGGTGCTCTCGTCCGTCTCATCTTCTGGTTCGGGCGGAGCGGGCATGGGCGTTTCTCCGGATTCAATGGTTTCCAGATCCAGCGTTCCCAGAATGGCGTTGGCGATTCCGCGGGCCATTTCTTCTTTTTTTGCGTCAAAGAGCTGATTATCCTGATCGGTATTCAGAAATCCTGCCTCCACCAGGAGGGCGGGCATCCGGGTTCTGCGGAGCACCACAAGGCCGGGCCGGGCCTTGACACCGAGGTTTTTAAAGCCCAGGTCTTCCAGAGCACCGTTGATATTTTCAGCCATGGTGAGTTTCAGACCGGACTTATCATATACCAGCGTTTCCACTCCGTTATACTGGTTGGGTTCCGGGCTGGAATTGCGGTGAAAGGAGATAAAGTAGTCTGCTCCGGAACGGTTGGCAATCTGAGCCTTTTCAAAGGGTGTCTGATAGATATCCGTAGTTCTCGTATAAACGACATCAATACCCTGATTCTCCAGCAGCTTCCCAACCGCCAGCGCCAGCTCCAGGTTGTCGTCTTTTTCCTGGCGCCCGTCATACACGGCGCCCGGATCAGCGCCGCCATGGGGAGGGCGGCAAATGCGCGGAACATGTAAAAAACCACCAAATAAAAAAGGATTTTACTGGACAAAACCGCCAAAATACACTAAGATAGTACTATCAATGTAAAAAGGGAGGTACGTCATGAAAGGAAATGTAATTGTCGGACAGTCGGGAGGCCCCACGGCAGCCATTAATTCCAGCCTGGCCGGTGTGTACCGGACAGCCAAGGACCGGGGGGCGAAAAAGGTGTATGGAATGCTTCACGGAATTCAGGGACTTCTGGAGGAGCGGTATATAGATCTCTCGGAACATATTACCAATGAACTGGACGCGGAGTTGCTGAAGAGGACTCCGGCGGCTTACCTGGGCTCCTGCCGTTATAAACTGCCGGAGATTTATGAAAATATGGAACTGTACGATAAGATTTTTGAGATCCTCGATAAGCTGGAGATTGAGGCGTTTATCTATATCGGCGGAAATGATTCCATGGATACCATCAAAAAGCTGTCGGATTACGCTATCGTCAAGGGCCATCCCCAGAGATTTATCGGCTGTCCCAAGACCATAGACAACGACCTGGCGCTGACGGATCACACCCCCGGCTTTGGAAGCGCCGCAAAATATATCGGTACTTCTGTGAAGGAGATCATCCGGGACAGCTTCTGCCTGGAGTATAAGAACGGGCTGGTGACCATTGTTGAGATTATGGGACGCAATGCCGGCTGGCTGACAGGGGCGGCGGCGCTGGCCAAGGGCGAAGACTGCCAGGGACCGGACATGATTTATCTGCCGGAGCTGACCTTTGATCTGGACAACTTTATGGAGCGCATCCGTAATCTGCTGGAAAAGAAGACTTCTGTGGTGGTAGCTGTATCAGAAGGCATCCGGCTGGCGGACGGCCGCTATGTCTGCGAGCTGGGACAGAGCGCCGACTTTGTGGACGCTTTCGGCCACAAGCAGCTGACCGGCACAGCGGCATATCTGGCCAACTACGTGGCAAATGAAGTCGGATGCAAAACCAGAGCCATTGAGCTCAGCACGCTCCAGCGATCCGCCTCCCACTGCAGCTCCCGGGTGGACATCCTGGAGGCCTACCAGGTGGGCGGCGCCGCGGTGAAGGCTGCCGATGAAGGAGACTCCGGAAAAATGGTAGTGCTGAACCGTCTGTCGGATGATCCCTACCAGTGCGGCACGGAAGTAAAGGATGTTCACAAGATTGCCAATGATGAGCGCCTTGTTCCCAGAGAGTGGGTCAATGAGGAGGGAACCTATGTGACGGATGAATTTGTAACGTATGTAAAACCGCTGATTCAGGGAGACGTCTCCCCGGTTATGGTGGACGGAATTCCGCGCCATCTGTATAAGCCGGGCCACCTTGGACAGAAATAAAATTTCCGCCTGCGCTGCCGGAGTCCGCCATGACCGGCGTCAATAACAATTTTGTAAGACATGGCAATACTCCTTGGCAGAATCTTTCCGTTTATTATATGAGGGATTCTGCGGATGGGTTCCGCATGAAACAGCTGTTTTTGCCTGCGGCCTTTCGGTCCTTGGCAGAAACAGCTGTTTTATTAGTGAAAATAATAAAATGGATTAATTACATTAATTTTACTAATAATAAGAAATGTGCTATTCTGGTTTTAACCAATGTTTGATGCGTATATGCGGAAAGGAAGAAAAGAATGAGCACAGTCAGACGGGTATATGTGGAAAAGAAACCGGAATTTGCCGTTGCGTCCAGGGACCTGCGCCATGAAATCCGGCATTATCTGGGGGTGTCCGGCGTCACGGGCGTTCGGGTTCTGATCCGATATGATGTGGAGAATGTCAGCGAGGCGGTTTTTGAAAAGGCCTGCCACGTGGTGTTTGCGGAGCCCCCGGTGGATCTTTTATACAGGGAGAATTTTCCCGCGGAAAAAGGGGCAAAAATATTTTCGGTGGAATATCTGCCGGGCCAGTTTGACCAGAGAGCGGACTCTGCCGTGCAGTGTATTCAGTTCCTTAAGGAAGACGAGCAGCCGGTAATCCGCTCCGCCACCACCTACGTGATCGAGGGGGAGGTCAGCGATGCGGAACTTTCTGCCATCAAGAAGCACTGCATTAACCCGGTGGACTCCCGGGAGACGGGCGTGGAGAAGCCGGAGACGCTGGTCATGGAGTTCCCCGAGCCGGAGGATGTGAAGTCCTTCGACGGTTTTACGGAGATGGGGGAAGCAGAGCTTAAAGAGCTGTACGATTCCCTGAATCTGGCCATGACCTTCCGGGATTTCCAGCACATTCAGAAGTATTTCCGCGGGGAGGAGAAGAGAGATCCTTCCGTAACAGAGATTCGTGTTCTGGATACGTACTGGTCGGATCACTGCCGGCATACCACCTTTTCCACGGAACTGAAATCCGTGGAGTTCGGGAAGGGGGATTACCGGGAGCCCATTGAGAATACGTACAGAGCATATCTGAAGGACCGGGAGGTTCTCTATAAGGACCGGGACGATAAGTTTGTCTGCCTTATGGATCTGGCGCTGCTGGCCATGAAGAAGCTGAAAGCCGAAGGAAAACTGCAGGATCAGGAGGAGTCCGATGAAATTAACGCCTGCAGTATCGTGGTGCCGGTGGATGTGGACGGGAAGGAAGAGGAGTGGCTCATCAATTTCAAAAATGAGACCCACAACCATCCTACGGAGATCGAGCCCTTCGGAGGCGCGGCGACCTGTCTGGGAGGCGCCATCAGGGATCCCCTGTCCGGACGTACCTATGTGTATCAGGCCATGCGCGTGACGGGAGCCGCAGATCCCACGGCGCCGGTGAAGGATACCCTGCCCGGCAAGCTGCCCCAGAAGACCCTGACCCGCGGAGCAGCCAGAGGTTACAGCTCCTACGGCAACCAGGTGGGGCTGGCCACCGGCTACGTGAAGGAGATCTATCATCCGAATTACGTGGCCAAGCGGATGGAGATCGGCGCGGTCATGGGAGCGGCTCCCAGGAGCGCGGTGATCCGTGAAAACTCGGATCCCGGTGATCTGATCATTCTGCTGGGCGGCCGTACGGGACGGGACGGCATCGGCGGCGCCACGGGTTCCTCCAAGGTGCACACCACCGCTTCCCTGGAGACCTGCGGGGCCGAGGTGCAGAAGGGAAATGCTCCCACAGAGAGAAAGATACAGCGCATGTTCCGCCGGCCGGAGGTCAGTCGGCTGATCAAGAAATGCAACGACTTTGGAGCGGGCGGCGTGTCCGTAGCCATCGGTGAGCTGGCGGACGGCCTGCGCATCGATCTGGACAAGGTTCCCAAGAAATACGCCGGTCTGGACGGCACAGAGCTGGCCATCTCCGAATCCCAGGAGAGAATGGCAGTGGTGGTGGACCCGAAAGACGCGGAAGAGTTTTTGAAATACGCGGAAGAAGAGAATCTGGAGGCAGTCAAGGTGGCAGTGGTCACGGAGGAGCCGCGTCTGGTCCTGAGCTGGAGGGGCAGAGAGATTGTCAATCTTTCCCGGGCGTTCCTGAATACAAACGGTGCCCATCAGGAGACGGATGTCTTTGTGGAGATCCCCTCCAGAGAGGGAAATGCCCTGGAGCGCAGCGGGGATATCCCGGATGTGAAGCAGAAATGGCTGGATACTCTGGCGGATCTGAACGCCTGCTCCCAGAAAGGGCTGGTGGAAATGTTTGATTCTTCCATCGGGGCAGGCAGCGTGCTGATGCCTTACGGAGGAAAATACCAGCTCACGGAAACCCAGTCCATGGTGGCGAAAGTGCCCGTGCCGAGCGGAAACACGAATACAGTTACCATGATGAGCTATGGCTTTGATCCGTACGTTTCAAGCTGGAGTCCCTACCACGGAGCCGTTTACGCGGTGACGGAATCCATTGCCAGGATTGTGGCCTGCGGCGGTGACTACAGGAAGATCCGCTTTACCTTCCAGGAATATTTCCGCCGCATGAGTGAGGATCCCCACAGATGGAGCCAGCCCTTCGCGGCGCTGCTGGGCGCCTACGCGGCACAGCTGGGATACGGCCTTCCCTCCATCGGAGGCAAGGACAGTATGTCCGGCACCTTTAATGATATCGATGTCCCGCCCACCCTTGTCTCCTTTGCCGTCGATGTGGCCAGGGTACAGGATGTGATTACGCCTGAACTGAAAAATGCCGGGGACAAGCTGGTGTGGATTCATATTCCCACGGACGGCTGCGAGCTGCCGGTTTATAAGGAAGTTATGGATCTGTACGGCCGTGTCCATGAAGACATGCAGGCGGGAAGGATCAAAGCCGCTTACGCCCTGGACCGCATGGGCATTGCGGCTGCCGTCAGCAAGATGGCCTTCGGCAACGGCCTTGGAGTGCGGATAGAGCACGATGTGGATGCCCGGGATCTTTTCAGCCCCTATTTTGGAGATCTGATCTGCGAGGTATCCGGGGAGAATGTGGGAAGACTTGCCTGCAGCTACCGCGTCATCGGCGAAGTGACGGAAAAACAGGAGTTCTCCTGGGGCAGCGTGGTGATTCCGGAGCAGGAAGCGCTGGATGCCTGGACGGGAACTCTGGAGAGCGTATTTAAGACCAGATCTGAATCCCGCGGGGATGGACCTTCCAGCATCGGAATCATCGGAACTCCCTCCGACAAGGATGCGGTGATCGAGGACGGGTGCTACCGGGCCGGCAGCATACACATCTGTTCCCATAAGATCGGCGTGCCCACAGTATTTATTCCGGTGTTCCCGGGAACCAACTGTGAGTACGACAGTGCCAGAGCTTTCCGGAGGGCCGGGGCGAAGGTGGAGACACGGGTGTTCCGCAACCTGACCGCGGAGGGAATCCGGGAGTCGGTCAGAGCCTTTGAGGAGGCCATCGGCCGGGCGCAGATCATCATGTTCCCCGGCGGCTTTTCCGCCGGCGACGAGCCGGACGGTTCCGCAAAATTCTTTGCCACCGCCTTCCAGAATGAGCGGATCAAAGAAGCGGTGATGAAGCTTTTGAACGAGCGGGACGGTCTGGCCCTGGGCATCTGCAACGGCTTCCAGGCGCTGATCAAGCTGGGGCTTGTACCCTATGGAGAGATTACCGGCCAGAAACCGGATTCTCCCACGCTGACCTTCAACACGGTGGGCCGCCATGTCTCCAAAATGGTCTATACAAAGGTTGTCTCCAACAAGTCGCCCTGGCTTACCGGGGCAGAGCTGGGAGGTGTGTACACCAGCCCTGCTTCCCACGGAGAGGGAAGATTTGTAGCCGGTGACGCATGGATCGCGAAGCTCATCGACGGCGGCCAGATCGCCACCATGTACTGCGACGCGGACGGGGAAATTGACGGGGACGAGTACTGGAATGTCAACGGTTCCTACTATAATATTGAGGGAATTACCAGTCCGGACGGCCGTATTTTCGGAAAGATGGCCCATGCGGAGCGCCGCGGGGACGGAGTGGCCGTGAATATCTACGGAGAGCAGGATCTGAAATTGTTTGAATCCGGCGTCCGGTATTTCAAATAAGTTGACATGAAGCAGGGTTCTATAATATAATCCAGATAGCAGGCTGCCACTGTGCAGCCTGCTATTATACAAAACAGATCCTTCCAAGAAGGACGTGAAAAAGAGGAGGAATATATTTTGGACAGTGACCCTTTATTATGGCCCATTTTATTGCAGATTGTACTGATTGCTCTGAATGCGGTGTTTGCCTGCGCGGAGATCGCGGTGATCTCCGTGAATGACGCGAAGCTGGAGAAGCTGGCGGAGACGGACTCGCGGGCCAGAATTCTGCAGAAGCTTACCAAGGTGCCGGCCAAGTTTCTGGCTACCATCCAGGTGGCCATCACCCTTTCCGGATTCCTGGGCAGTGCTTTTGCGGCGGATAATTTTGCGCCGTATCTGGTAAATGCGCTGAAGAGCGTGGGGATTACGATTCATCAGTCTGTGGCAGTGGTGTTGATCACGGTCATTTTGTCTTATGTAACGTTAATATTCGGTGAGCTTGTTCCCAAGCGGCTGGCCATGAAAAGCGCGGAAAAGCTGGCCCTTGGCATGGCTAAGATGCTGTACGGGGTGTCCGTAATTTTCGCGCCTCTGGTATGGCTGCTGACCGTCTCCACAAACGGAGTCCTGAGACTTCTCGGGGTGGATCCCAATGCGGAGGAGGAACAGGTGACGGAAGAAGAGATCCGGATGATGGTGGATGCCGGAAGTGAGAAGGGAACCATCGATACGGATGAGAAAGAGATGATTCAGAACGTATTTGAGTTTGACGACATCTCCGCGGATGAGATCTGCACCCACCGGCCGGATGTGGCCTTCCTGTGGGCGGATGACAGCCTGGAGGAGTGGGAGAAAACCATCCACGAAAGCCGGCATTCTCTGTTCCCCGTATGCGGGGAGGATGCGGATGATATTCTCGGCATTCTGGACGCCAAGGATTTCTTCCGGCTCCGGGGCAGCAGCAAGGATGAGATTCTGGCGCAGGCGGTGAAGCGGCCCTATTTTGTCCCGGAATACATTAAAGCGGACGTTCTGTTTGCGAATATGAAGAAGAGCGGAAATTACTTCGCCGTGGTCCTGGATGAGTACGGCGGCATGGACGGTATTATTACCCTGCGGGATCTGATTGAGCAGCTGGTGGGTACACTGACGGAGGAGGACGAGGAAGACCGGACGGAGGAGATTGAGAAGGTTTCCGAAGACCTCTGGCGGATTCAGGGATCCACCCCCATGGATGATGTATCGGAAGCGCTGGGAGTGGAGCTCCCCGAGGAAGATTACGATACCTTCGGCGGATATATTTTCGGAAAGCTGGCAGTGATCCCGGAGGACGGCAGTCAGTTTGAGCTGGAAGTGGACGGCCTCCATATTAAGGTTCTGCAGGTGAAGGAACACCGCATCGAGGGAACCCTGGTCAGGGTTCTGCCGAAACAGGAGGAAGCGGAGAGCGACAGAGAGAAGACGGGCCGGGAGAAAGCCTGACGGGTAAGTCTTGCATTTGGCCGGCATTTCGTATATACTATAGCAGTCAGCCGGTTCCGCAGGGAACGGCACAAAGGGTAATTTTATTCAAAGGACGGTAAGAGAATTATGAGTTTGTTACAGGATTGGAGAGATACTGCCTACGACCAGCAGGCGGATAAAAAAAAGCTTCAGAAGTTCTGGACGGATTATTTCCTGCTGGAGAAGGGGATTTATGAGCAGCTGCTGACAAACCCGGATGAAGTTGTGAAGGGCACAGTCAAGGAGCTGGCTGAAAAATACAACATCAGTGTCATGAATATGGTGGGCTTTCTGGACGGCATCAATGACAGTCTGAAGATTCCTAATCCCATCGAGGAAATGGATGAGAATACGGAAGTAACCCTGGCTTTTGACAAGGAGCTTCTCTATAAAAACATGGTGGATGCCAAGGCGGACTGGCTGTACAATCTGCCCATGTGGGACAATATTTTTACCCAGGAGCAGAAGAAGGCCCTGTACCTGGAGCAGAAGAAATCAGGAACGGTTGTCAAGGGCAAGAAGATCGGAAGAAATGATCCCTGTCCCTGTGGAAGCGGAAAGAAGTATAAATACTGCTGCGGCAGATAAGCATGCAGGCGGAGCTTTGAAACGGGAGACTGTCTCGGACGGTCTCCCGTTTAACAGTAAAAGGAGATGCGGAACGTATGATACTGGCAATTGACGTGGGGAACAGCAATATTGTCGTGGGCTGTATAGAGGAGAATATCCGGTTTATCGAGCGTATGTCCACAGACAGAAAAAAGACGGAGCTGGAGTATGCCGTCAGCATAAAAAATATAATGGAAATTTACCATATTCAGGAGGGGGATCTGGAAGGCGGGATCATTTCCTCGGTAGTCCCCCAGGTGACAGAGGTACTGAAAAGGGCGGTGGAGAAGCTGATCAAGGCTCCGGTAAAGATTGTAGGGCCGGGGCTGAAGACGGGACTGAACATTCTGATTGACAACCCGGCGCAGCTGGGCGGCGATCTGCTGGTGGATTCCGTGGCGGCCATGGCCGAGCATGAGGCGCCCCTGATTGTTATAGATATGGGGACGGCAACGACTGTCTGTGTGATCAATGAAAAAAAGCAGTATCTGGGGGGGATGATTCTGCCCGGCGTCCGGACTTCTCTGGACTCTCTGGTATCCAATACATCTCTGCTGCAGCAGATCGGACTGGAACCTCCGTCCAAAGTGATTGGCAGCAATACCATCGAGGGGATGAAAAGCGGTATTCTTTACGGCAATGCGGCGGCCATGGACGGGCTGATCGAGCGGATCGAGGAAGAACTCGGAAAAACATGCACGATTGTGGCCACGGGCGGTCTCGCGAAGTTTGTCATTCCCTTCTGCAAAAGGGAGATTGTCATCGATGATGATCTGCTGCTTAAGGGGCTGAAGATTATTTATGATAAGAACCGGTGAAACAGGAAGAGCTGTATTTGACGATACAGCTTTTTTCTTGCAAATTCGGGACAAGTCTGTTACACTCTGTATATAACAAAAGAAGAGGGTGCCACCATGATTTTTGAGAGTATTCATATTGATTTTAACAGTGATGAGGCGATTTATATGCAGCTGCGGAACCAGATTATCCTGGGAATAGCGACTGCCAAGATCCAGGAAGGGGACGCTCTGCCGTCGGTTCGTCAGCTGGCCGGTATGATCGGTATCAATATGCATACGGTAAATAAGGCATACAGCGTTTTGCGGCAGGAGGGAATCCTGAGTATTGACCGGCGCAGGGGAGCTGTCATCCGGATTGACGCGGATAAGCTCTATGCGCTGGAGGAGCTGAAGGAAGAGCTGCAGGTTCTGCTGGCCAAGGCCTTCTGCAAAAATATTGAAAAAGAAGAAATCTTTCAGCTGGTGGAGGAGATCTATGACTCTTACCAGGAAGAGTGAGAGGGATGCCGGCTGAAGATATGACATAAAGGAGAGATTATGGCAGAATTATACACAAAACAGGCGAAGAACGCCCTGCTCTGGGCCGGAAAAAGCGCCAGGCAGAGCGGTCAGAACTATATCGGCACAGAGCATATTCTGATCGGCCTCTTAAAGGAAAAGGAAGGGACGGCCGGGATGGTACTGGCTGAATACGGCGTGGAGGAGGAGCGGCTGCTTTCTCTGATTGACCGCCTGATTACTCCCACCGGAACCACAGCTCTGGCGGAAGAGCCGGGCTACACCCCGCGGGCAGAGAAGGTTCTTAAGAACAGCGGAGAGGAAGCTGACCATTTTGGAAGCCGTACCATTGGGACAGAGCATATCCTGATCGGGATGCTCAGAGAGCCGGACTGCGTGGGCACGCGGCTGCTCTATACGATGGGGATTAATATTCAGAGACTGTACGCGGGCGTGCTTGCGGCCATGGGAGAAGAGCAGGGCCGGGAAGAGCTTCCGGGACAGCAGGGAAGAAACGCGGAGGCGGGAACGCCCACACTTGATACCTACAGCCGTGATCTTACGGAAATGGCCCGGCAGGGAAAGCTGGATCCGGTTGTGGGCCGCGAACAGGAGATTGACCGGATTATCCAGATCCTGAGCAGAAGAACGAAGAACAATCCGTGCCTGATCGGAGAACCGGGTGTGGGAAAGACAGCCATCACCGAGGGGCTGGCCCAGCGTATCGCCTGGGGACTGGTTCCGGATACGATTAAAAATAAGCGGGTGGTGGTGCTGGATCTGTCCGGCATGGTTGCCGGATCCAAGTACCGGGGAGAATTTGAGGAACGAATCAAGAAGGTTGTCCGTGAGGTGATGGATAATCAGAATGTTCTGCTGTTTATCGATGAGATTCACACGATCATCGGCGCAGGGGGCGCAGAGGGAGCACTGGACGCCTCCAATATTTTGAAACCGTCTCTGTCCAGGGGAGAGATCCAGCTGATCGGCGCTACGACTATTGAAGAATATCGGAAGTACATTGAAAAGGATGCCGCCCTGGAGCGGAGATTCCAGCCGGTTATGGTGGAAGAACCCACCGAAGAACAGGCACGGGAGATTCTGAAGGGCCTGCGGCCTTATTATGAAAAACATCATGGAGTGGAGATTACCGATGAAGCGCTGGAGGCGGCGGTAAAAATGAGCGTCCGCTACATCCACGACCGGTTTTTGCCGGATAAGGCCATCGACCTTATTGACGAAGCATCCTCCAGAGTGCAGCTGGGCGGCTACAGGGTGCCGGATCATATATTGAGCGCGGAGAAGGAGCTGAAGCTGGTCATGCAGGAAAAAGAGGATGCCATTAAAGACGGGGATTTGGACACGGCCAGAAAATGTCAGGAGCGGCAGACGCAGATCCGGAAGGAGCTGAAAACTGCCAGGGATAAGTTCGAGAAGCGCTGCCGGGGGAAAAAGCTGCAGGTGACTGAGGAAAGTATTTCTCAGATTGTTGCCGGCTGGACCAAGATTCCTGTGGAAAAGATCGCGGAGGGGGAGTCCAGGCGGCTGGCCCGCCTGGAGCAGACTCTCCATAAAAGAGTAGTGGGACAGGAGGAGGCAGTTGCCGCGGTGGCCAGGGCAATCCGCCGGGGCCGGGTGGGTCTGAAGGATCCCAACCGCCCCATCGGGTCTTTTCTGTTCCTGGGGCCCACCGGCGTGGGCAAAACGGAGCTCTCCAAAGCGCTGGCCGAGGCAGTGTTTGGTGATGAGCAGGCCATGATCCGGGTGGACATGTCGGAATATATGGAGAAACACAGTGTATCCAAGCTGATTGGCTCCCCGCCCGGGTACGTGGGCTATGAAGAGGGAGGACAGCTGTCTGAAAAAGTCAGAAGAAATCCCTACAGCGTGATTCTGCTGGATGAGATCGAGAAGGCCCATCCGGATGTGTTCAACATCCTGCTGCAGGTACTGGATGACGGTCATATTACCGATTCCCAGGGGCGCAGGGTGGATTTCAAGGAGACCTGCATCATTATGACCTCCAATGCCGGCGCCCAGTCCATTGTCGAGCCGAAGAAGCTTGGATTCCTGTCCCAGGATGATGAAAAGAGAGACTATGAGTACATGAAGGGCCAGGTGATGGAGGAAGTCCGCCGCATGTTTAAGCCGGAATTTTTGAACCGTATCGATGAGACAATTGTATTCCATGCGCTGACCAAGGAGAATATGAAAAAGATCATCCAGATACTGCTGCGAGATCTGGAGAAAAGATGCAGGGAACAGATGAACATCCATCTGAAGGTCAGCGACAGAGCCAGAGAACATCTGATCGATTCCAGCTATGACAGCAAATATGGAGCCCGGCCGCTGAAGCGGGCGATACAGGCACAGATCGAGGATCCGCTGGCTGAGAAAATCCTGCTGGGAGAGATAAAAAAGGGAGATACGGTAACGGCGGGTATCAGCCGGCAGAAGATTGTATTCAAGAACAGCTGAAAAAAGAAATTTTTATAAAAGATGCAGGCCCTGTCTGGTAAATTCAGAAGAAATATTATATAATCAAAAAAACAAAAGACATTCTAGGGAGGATACTTTTATGTCAACGATACAGGAACTGCTCCGCACAGAGGAGAGCGGCGGCATCAGCTTTGGCAATTACGAACTGGACAGCAAGACAAAGCTATCGGATTTTGAGTATCAGGGGGATCTCTATAAAGTAAAAACATATAAAGAAATTACCAAGCTTGAGAGAAATGATACCTTTGTATATGAGTCTGTGCCGGGTACGGCTGTGCACGACATGGTGTTTTTCGATGAAGGAGTAGAGTTCACCGTAGAAGGCGCTGAGGATGCGCAGATTACTCTTGGAATGGAAGAAGACACGGAGTATAAAGTGATCCTGGACGGCGTGAATGTGGGGCATATGACTACCAATCTCGGCGGAAAGCTCTCCTTCAGCGTGGAGCTGGAGCAGGCGGAGCAGGTTAAAGTGCGGATCCTCAGAGTCGAGGGGTAACTGCCGGGAATAAAAGGTTTTATAAGTTCTGAACTGCAGGCTGCCGCAGGAATGCGGTAGCCTGTTCTGCGGTGTGCCCGGAGGGCGGCAGCCGGGCATGCGGGGAGAGATCTCGGGAAAATCGGAAAGGAACAGGAAAATGGCAAAGGATAAGAAGACCGTATATTTCTGTCAGAACTGCGGATACGAATCGGGAAAATGGATGGGGCAGTGCCCGGCCTGCCGGCAGTGGAATACTTTTGTGGAGGAGATTGTTTCCGCAAAGCAGAGCCTGACGAAGGGGCCGGCACGCGCTCTTTCCGCGGCACCGGTAAAATTGTCGGAAATCAATCTGGAAGCGGAGAAGCGGATTCTGACCGGAATCGGAGAGCTGGACCGGGTTCTGGGCGGAGGAATTGTGCCGGGTTCTCTGACGCTGGTGGGAGGGGATCCCGGAATCGGAAAGTCAACGCTGCTCCTGCAGGTAATGAAGTGCCTGTCCGATGGGGGCATGGAGGTTCTGTATATTTCCGGGGAGGAGTCACTGCGTCAGATCAAAATGCGGGCTGTGCGGATCGGAGAATTTACAGAGCATCTGAAGCTGATGTGTGAAACCAATCTGGATCTGATCCGGGAAACTATTGAGAAGGAAAAGCCCCGGGCGGTGGTTATCGATTCTATCCAGACCATGTATAATGAAGAGGTCTCCTCTTCACCGGGCAGCGTTTCCCAGGTGCGGGAATCCACCGGCGTGCTGCTGAAGCTGGCCAAGGGCCTGGGAATTTCTATTTTTATTGTGGGCCATGTGACCAAGGATGGAAGTGTGGCCGGTCCCAGAGTGCTGGAACACATGGTGGACACGGTGCTTTACTTTGAAGGGGACCGGCATGCCTCTTACCGGATTCTCCGGGCGGTGAAAAACCGGTTCGGCTCCACCAATGAAATCGGCGTGTTTGAGATGCAGCAGGAAGGCCTGAAGGAAGTGAAGAATCCCTCGGAGTTCATGCTGGAAGGACGGCCGGAGGGCGCATCCGGTTCTGTGGTGGCCTGTTCCATGGAGGGAAGCCGGCCGATCATGATCGAGATCCAGGCGCTGGTGTGCCGCAGCAGCTTCGGTATTCCCAGGAGGACGGCCAACGGGGCGGATTTTAACAGAGTCAATCTGCTGATGGCCGTGCTGGAAAAGCGGGCCAGGATGAATCTTTCATCCAGCGACGCCTACGTGAATATAGCCGGAGGCATCAGGATGACGGAGCCGGCAGTGGATCTGGGGATTTTGCTGGCGGTAGCCTCCAGCCAGAAAGACATTGTGATTGATGAAAAAACCGTGGTTTTCGGCGAGGTGGGCTTAAGCGGCGAGGTCCGTTCCGTCAGCATGGCGGAGCAGAGAGTGCAGGAGGCGAAAAAGCTGGGATTTCAGCGGGTGATACTTCCTGCGGGCTGTATGCGTTCCGTATCGAAAATTACAGGAATCGAACGGATCCCGGTGGCTACTGTCCGGGACGCGATCCATCTGATCGAAAAAGGCCGGAGCTGAAAACTTCCGGCCTTTAAAAAATTATTTTTGAACCCGGCAGGAAAAGTTATTCCGTCTGCGTATGGCGGGATACAGTCTGGTAATTTTACTTGATTTCTCGGTGAGGATTATAATAAAAAGAAAAAGCGGAGGGTTCCTTTATGACCGAGAGAGAAAATTACTTGCTGACAATGGCCGGAAAACAGCCGGAGTGGGTTCCGAATTTTGAAGACGCCTGTGACATGATCATACCGGCTCTTCTGGGCGCGCACTTGATGACAGAGGAAAAAAGGGATTTTTTCAGTGTCCCCTGGACAATTAACGACGCGGGCCCCATGGTGGATAATCATCAGCCGCCGGTGATGGAAGATGTTACGGAGTGGAAAAAATATGTTCATTTTCCGGATTTAGATCAATTTGACTGGGAAAATACCAGCAGTCCGGCCTGGCGTCCCGGCGCGCCGGAGGAACTGGTCCGCGGCGAGGTAAGAAAATGTATCGATCAGTTTGCGGTCGGAGGAGGAATGATGTTCTGGACAGGCGGACAGGTGGGAACCAGCGAGAATCAGATTCAGCTGTCCCGGTGGGCAGACGATGAAGTCAGAAAATATGGCAGGGAGTTTTATCGGAAAGAGCAATAAACAGCCATCCTTCGGGTGTACCGCGCAAAATGAGGGACATGGACCAATGTTCGGTATCCATGTCCTTTGTTTTTTCAGAGGTGAAGGGAACCGCGGTATTTTTTAGCGGCATGCACAAAAGCCTGAATCTGCCGGTTATTCTGATCGGCAGAACGAGAGATCAGCAGCAGTCCGGAATGACTGCCGGATAAAGGAATTTCAATACAGTCCTGCCGCCTGAAACCGGAAAACAGATGGCTGAGGATCACTACTTCATTTTCTGCCTGAAGATTCAGAATCCCTTCATCGGCAGTCTCCACTTCATAGGAAATCAGCGGTTCGATCCCGGCTTTCTTAAAGCTTCCCAGAATAGATTCACGGTATTTCAGATTGGTATGTTCCTTTGGAAAAATAATTCTCTGATTTTTTAAGTCCTGAAGGGTGAGGAAAGTTTTCACGCTGAGCGGGTTTTCCTTTTTCATAAAGACAGTAAGAGGAAGTTGGATCAGTTCACAGCAGTTCAGTTCCGGATAATTCTGAACAGAATTTCCATCATGCATGTGTGCGATAATAAAATCTGTTTCATAGGAAAAAGCCGGGGCAGTTCCTGGTGAAATTCCTGATAGCTGCTGTAATGGATTTTCATGCAGGGATCTTCTGATTTCATCGAGTGAACAATCTGCATCAGGATTTCCAGGTTTGTATACGCTGGATAACTGATTTTCAGCGCGCTGTGATAACCCTCCTGAAGTTCCAGAGCATGGAGAAATCCGGTGTTTATTAAATAAACCGCCTGTTCCAGGGATTTATACAGCGCTTTTCCGGCAGGTGTAAGGCGCAGGCTGCTGTGTTCTCTTATAAAAAGCTGAAGACCGCTGGATTTTTCCAGCGCGTCGATCGCGCGGCTGACTGTAGGCTGAGTGACAAAGCATCGGCTGGCGGTTTTTGTGAAGTTTAATTCCTGACATGCTACCAGAAAAATCTGGATATGAAGCAGACTGATTTCGGATAAAGAAAATTTGCGCATAAGTGAACCTTTCTGTTGGGCTGGCTGTTTCGAGGGAAGCCGGCTGTTTTTTCTATAGTACTTCTTTGGAAAAGCAAGGTCAATAATCAGCTGAAAATTCAGGAAAAGAGCAGTATTAGGAACAGTATTCAAGAAGCGAAAAAAGAAGTGTAAAAACAGAAAAAAGCTGTTGACAGAATAAGAAAACGGTGATATCATAAACAAGCTGTCGCGTGAGACAGTAAAGAGCAGTAAAAAAGAGAATGAAAAAAGTTGTTGACAAACAGAAAAAGCTATGATAAACTATCAGAGTTGCTTCTGAAGAGAGACAACACAGGAACTTGACAACTGAACAGTAAAACACATCCTCGAAAGTTCGAATGAGAAACATTTTTTGAACAAACCTAAAACAGTAAACTAAGGATGGATTAGCCA
>DVOO01000024.1 GCA_018713515.1 Candidatus Scatomonas pullistercoris | reverse complement strand
ATGCATTATGACAGGATCTCTTCTCTTCGCCAGGAACAGTGCGAGGATTATGCAAGGGAAATACGGGACGGGCTGTCTTCGCTTCTGGAAAACGATTCTCTTTTGTCTTTCTGGAAAAAGAATTACACCGTTTTTTTCCTTCCGGAGGTAAAAATATATTCTTCAAGGCTCAGTGAGATCGTCGCGGAAATCAGCCCCTTTTACCGTTCCTACAGGAACCATATCAACACTTCCTGCCAGATCCTGTATCGCTGGTATATTTCTCCGGAAGCTGCCCCCCTGCGGCAGCGGCTTTCCGGAATCCTGGGGGATTGCTTTGATCCGGAGCTTTATTGCCACGGATTATTTGAAGCCCTCTATTCCGCCGGGGAATTAATGGATCGCTTTTCTTGATTGAAAAATGAGATGCCTAAGAAATCCCGGGACGCCCAGCAGAAGGACACCCGGGAAGGACATGTGTTGTGGGAAAAATAGATTGGAGGGGTACCATGCAGTATTTGACAATAGGCAATGAAATGTTCCCTGCTGCTGCGTTAAAGGCATTGCGCGTCCATACTGAATCCGCTGTTTACTTGCCGAATTCCGGCGCCCCGTACAGGTTGTACGGCGTGATCTGGTATACATAATAATTCAGCCAGTTCATATAAAGGTTTGTAGAATGAGCTCTCCACATGAGCAGCGGGCGTATCTCCGTGTTTCCGTCCCGGTAATAATTCTCCGGCGGCGCGATATCCAGGCCCTTAGCCAGATCCCGCTTATACTCCTGATCCAGCGTTACCCGGTCGTATTCCGGATGGCCCTGGATAAACACCTTTCTTCCATTGTCCGACATGCCGAGGAAGAAGCCCGCTTCAGCGGATTCTGCCAGCACCGTAATCTCCGGGCAGGCTTTTACATCTTCCAGGCGCACCTCCGTATGGCGGGAATGGGGAGCCAGAAACATATCGTCGAAGCCCCGCACCAGAGGAATCTTACGGTTATTTACCTTATGCCAGAAAAGCCCGAATTTTTTTTCAGGCAAAATCCTTTTCTGGATTCCATAGAAATAATACATGGCCGCCTGGGCGCCCCAGCACTGGTACATAGTGGAGGTCACATGGATATCCGTCCAGTCCATGATGGTTGTCAGCTCTTTCCAGAAATCCACCTCCTCAAATTCCAGGAATTCAATGGGCGCTCCCGTAATAATCATGCCGTCAAAGTAATCCTTCTTGACATCATCAAAATGCACGTAAAATTTGTTCAGATGACTCAGGGAAGTGTTCTTCGGCGCGTGACTGGAAACCATCATGAAGGTTACATCTACCTGCAGAGGCGAATTAGACAGACACCGGAGAATCTGAAGCTCTGTCTCCTCCTTCAGGGGCATCAGGTTCAGAATCAGGATCTGAAGCGGACGGATATCCTGATGCTGTGCCCGCACCTCATCCATGACGAATATATTTTCCTTTTCCAGAATTTCCTTGGCCGGCAAATCACTCTGTATCTTAATTGGCATGGCTTTCTCCTTCTATCTCACTGACTGGATCAAAACAATATACGCTTACTATATCACAGATTCTCCTCTTCATCCAGCAGATTCAGAAAATCTTTTTCGGTGATTACCGGAATGCCAAGCTCCCGGGCTTTCTTATTCTTGGCCGTACCGGACTGGCTGTCATTGTTGATCAGAAAATCCGTCTTTCCCGTGACACTGCCGGTTACCTTTCCTCCCTGCTTCTCGATCAGCTCCTTCAGCGCATTCCGGTTGGCGAAATGCTCCAGGCTTCCGGTGATTACAAAAGTCCTGCCCTTCAGCTTTTCCGGTCCGCCGCCCTGTTCCTTATGAAGGTGAACCTGCGCCAGCAGGCGGTCAAACTCTTTCTGATGCTTCTCGTCTTTCCACCATTCCTCAAAGCTATTTCCCAGCACCTCTCCGATCCCGTCGATGGAACACAGCTCTTCCGAGACGGCTCTGCGCACTTTTTCCGGATCTGAATCAAGGGCCCGGCAGATCGCCTTTGCATTGGCGGCCCCGATCCCCGGAATGCCCAGCGCGTAGATCATCCGGGGCAGCGTGGTCTCCCGTGCCTTTTCAATCCCCTGCCACAGCTTCTCGTAGGATTTTTCCCCGAATCCGTCCATCTCTACAATCTCCTCCCGATGCCGGTCCAACCTGAAAATATCGCTGAAATTATGAATAAATCCATGGGCCATAAATTTTTCCAGCGTTGCCTCCGACAGCCCTTCAATATTCATGGCGTCCCGGCTCGTAAACAGGGTAAACGCCTTCATGGCCTTGGCCGGACAATCCGGATTTGTGCAGTACAGTGTCTCCACGCCGTCTCTGTCAGAAATACGGGTTTCTCCGCCGCAGGCGGGACACTCCTCCGGTATATCCCCCACGCCGCTGCGGGTGAGATTCTCCGCGATCTGCGGGATGATCATATTTGCCTTGTATACTTCAATCTCATCCCCCACACCCAGCTCCAGATCTCTCATAATGCTGATATTATGGACACTGGCCCTGGACACGGTGGTGCCTTCCAGTTCCACCGGTTCAAAGATGGCTACCGGATTCAGCAGGCCTGTCCGGGAGGGACTCCACTCTATTTCCAGAAGATGCGTACTCCTTTTTTCATCTGCCCATTTAAAAGCATAGGAATTCCGCGGGAATTTTGCTGTTGCGCCAAGACTCTCCCCGTAGGCGATGTCATCGTAGAGAGCTACCAGGCCGTCTGAGGGAAAATCATTCTCTTTCACCTGTTCAGAAAAATACGTCATCGCCGCATCCAGCGTCTCCGCCGTCACCATGCGGTATTCCACACAGACAAAGCCCTGATCCTGAAGCCACTCCATCTGTCTTCTTCTGGAATTCTGAAAATTCACACCCTCGGCCTGCACCAGGCCGAAGGCCTGAAAATGCACGTGACGGTGGGCCGTGATCTCATTGTTCAGCTGCCGCACGGAACCGCTGCAGAGATTTCTCGGATTTTTATACCGCGCGTCCACATCTTCAATCTCCTCGTTGATCTTCTCGAAGTCTGAATAGGTGATGAACGCTTCTCCCCGGAGCACCAGCTCTCCCGGATACGGAATTTTCAGGGGAAGGCTCTCAAAAACTCTGGCATTATTTGTTACTACTTCCCCCACCGTTCCGTTTCCCCGGGTAACCGCCTTGAACAGTTCTCCTCCCCGATATGTCAGAACGATCGTCAGACCATCCAGCTTCCATGACAGCAGCGAAGGCTGATTTCCGATAAAAGCCCGCAGTTCCTCCACATCCTTTGTCTTGTCCAGAGAAAGCATAGGGGTTGGGTGTGTCTCCTTCGGCAGCTCTTCCACCGCCTCATATCCCACCCGGACGGTGGGAGAACCGGACAGAACCGTGCCGGTCTGCTTTTCCAACGCTTCCAGCTCCTCATACAGCTTGTCATATTCATAGTTGCTCATGATTTCCTGGTCTTCCGCATAGTAGGACCGGCTGGCCCTGTTCAGAAGCTCTGCCAGTTCCTTCATCCGTTTTATTTCATCCATGTTGCAAACCTCCCACCCGCGTTTTCAGCTCCGAGAGTTCCTCCTCTGTCAATTCCCTGTACTCCCCCGGTTTCAGTCCCTCCAGGGTAAGGTTCAGAATCCGCACTCTCCGCAAGGTTATGACACGAAATCCGCAGCTCCGGCACATTCTCCGGATCTGACGGTTCAGTCCCTGGGTCAGAACAATCCGAAAGGATTTCGGCCCCGTTCTCCAGGCCCGGCAGGGCCTTGTGCGGACCCTCAGTTCCTTCAGATAGATTCCCCTCTGCAGCTTTTCCAGAAAAGTATCCTCATATTCCCGGTCTACCGTCACCTGATACTCTTTTTCATGGACATTTCTGGCCCGCATGGCCTGATCAATCAGATCTCCGTCATTTGTCAGAAGCAGCAGGCCCTCTGAGTCTTTGTCCAGCCGTCCCGCATAGGTGACCCGCACAGGATATTGCAGATAGTCCGTCAGATTTCCGGGCTCCCGCCTGTCTGCCGTACAGACTATGCCTCTCGGTTTATAAAATTTCAGGTAAACCTTTTTTTCCTGTCCGCCGATCCGGCGTCCGTCTATCCGGATATCGGAGTTATCTTCCACCTGCATGCCCGTCCTGGCCGTTATGCCCCCTACAGTCACGCGGCCCGCCGCAATCAGCCGGTCAGCCTCCCGTCTGGAGCAGAGTCCTGCTTCACTCAAATACTTGTTGATTCGCATAATTCCCTCTATTCAAGAAAGTTGCCTTGAACCAGTTCTGGCTCAAGGCAACCTCTTCTGCTGTCCTGTGTCTGCGGCCTTCTCAGCCGGACAGGCTTTCCACATAAGCCTGAAGCTCCGAATTAGAGCTCAGCACCGCATCATATTCTGCCTGCACCTGACCGATCAGAGTCTGAACATCTGTCCGGCCCAGTACCTGCTGGATGTAACTCTGCACACTGCTGTCTGAAATTTCGGAGGCCATGCAGAGACTTCCGCTCTCATTCCGGTACACATAAAACTGGGTCAGAGCCGGAAGCTGTTCTTCATAATTTATGTATTTGTAATCATAAGAAGCAAATACAACATAGGTGCCGTCCTGCTCCCCCGGATAGGTATACGTCTGAACATTACTGTAGGATTCGATCAGCTGATTATTTGCCACCACTGCCCGGTCTTCCTCAGTCAGCTCATCTACAATTCCGGTAAGCGCGTCCGGATTCCGGTCCGTCAGGGCGCTGTAATACGCGGCAATCAGCGACTGTACCTCCTGATTATCCCGGGTCAGCCCCGCTGTCTGGGTGGGTTCCGGCGTAGCCGTAGGTGTCGGCGTGGCCGTCTCTGTGGGTTCCGGCGTGGCCGTGGGCGTCGGTGTGGCTGTCTCCGTGGGCTCCGGCGTGGCCGTGGGCGTCGGCGTAGCCGTCTCCGTGGGCTCCGGCGTGGAGGACGCAGAAGAATCCTCTCCCGTCTCCGGGCTGGAGGACTGAACAGTCTGACGGTCCTCTTCCCCGCCGCCGTGTCCGGCAATGGCGCGGATCCCGAAAATAACAGCGATCACAATTACTGCGATCACCGCGATCAGCATAATATAGCGCAGATTGTCAGAGATCCACTCCCGGACGGGATTCTCTTTTCTGACAGGTCTCTTACCCTTTTGATCCATGGTTCTCCCCTTTTCTGTAAATGATCTCCCCTTATGTATGCCAAAAGCCGGATAATAAATATCCGGCTCCTCTTTACGCGTCTGGAGGGATTCGAACCCCCGACACACGGTACCGGAAACCGTTGCTCTATCCCCTGAGCTACAAACGCAAAACACCTGCGGCTATTATATTAGCACAAGAATCTGGTGCCGTCAAGTATTTTGCTGGCAGTGTCTCAAAACAAATATGTATAAATTTTTTTATCTCTTCCAATACTGTAAATGCAGCATTCATAAAATCTGAATTTTCAGGGAATATGCGCAGAAAGGAAATGCATATGGGATTAGAAGACGGATTAAAAAAGACGGTCATGGCCGGCATCGGAGCCATGGCCACCACTGCAGAAGCGGCCAAGAACGTTGTTGACACTCTGGCCAAAAAGGGCGAGCAGGCAGTCCAGCAGGGAAAGGCAGTAAAGGATGCGGTAAAAGACGCGGTAGAACAGGCGGCAGACAGTGCCCAGAATACCGGAAATCCGGAGAACAGGCAGTAATGCTCTGTCAGGCTTCCCGGGCAACTGCAAGTCTCCGGAGGTTTCTGTCGTAATAATAAACCTGATTCGACAGCACCTCCTGGGGCGGAAGCCTGGTTTCGTTGATCTCTTCCACCATAGTTTTCAGCTGGGCCTCACTGAAGCCTTCTGCGGGCAGGATCAGGCACTCATGGATACTGCTGGGCAGTACATAATAATCCGACTTCAGGCTTTCTCCAATCTGCTCTGCCATTCCCGGATAATGAATGCAGATGGCTCCCAGATACTTCCTGGTATTTGTCAGAAGATAGATGGCGGCCATGCCTTCCGGCTGTTCCTCTTCAAACCGTTCGTCCTCCGCCAGAATTTCACTGAGCCTCCGGCACACCGGCCGCAGCTTCTCAACAGTATTGCTCCAGGCCCGCTCCCGAAGGACAGATTCCGTAATTCCCCACTGCTCCAGATGGCTGTTTCTTATCAGGACTGCCGCGTTCCCGGCTCCCGGTATTTCCATCTGATAATAGTATACCACGGCCAGATCCATCCATTTCTCGTGGGGCACCTCTTCCAGAAGACCGAGATTTTTTTCATAATTAATCACCTTGCAGAAAATAGAGGGTGATGCCTTCTCGTAGATCTGAATAAATTCCGCCGCTGCCGGAGGATTTTTGCTGAATTCCTCATAGCAGTCCAGCACCAGGGAGGCCAGATGGGACACACCCACGCCCCGCAGATACTGCTCGTAGAAGCTGTCCAGATACAGGATAGGCGCAAACCGGCTCCCCCTCTCCCGCAGCTCCAGGGCATCTGCCTTCACGCCGTTATTTTTTGTTACAGTCTCCAGACGCACCAGAAGCCGGCCCTCTGCCTGCCGTCTGACCTCCTCCGCCAGTGTCTCACGGAACTTCTCATAATTCATATTTGTTTCCACCTTTCTTTTATCATTTATTTTCATGTGTAAAAACACGCACATGCGTCAGCACTGCCCTGCTGCGGCAAAAGGCGGAGACAGAAGTCTCAGAAGCCGGCGCTGGCACGGCAGCATCTTCTGTATAGAATTTAAATTTCTGTGAAATATGTCCGAAACTGGACTGAATAAGAAATGACGGGGCTAACCCTGACAGAAAACGGGACCCGCGAATGCGGATCCGGACAGGGACCCGGCAGAAACAGACTGCCTGCCGCCGGATCCCACGTCTCATAAACACAGACCTTACACACGGCTCAAATATTCGCCGGTTCTCGTATCGATCTTGATCACATCTCCCTGGTTTACAAACAGCGGAACGCTGACCTGCGCGCCGGTCTCCACAATGGCCGGTTTCGTCGCTCCCTGGGCTGTATTGCCTGCAAAGCCGGGCTCTGTCTCTGTAATCTCAAGTTCCACAAACAGCGGCGGCTCAATGGCAAATACATTTCCATTGTAGGAGCACACCTTCACCATCTCATTCTCTTTTACAAACTTCAGCGCATCGCCGATGGTCTCCTTATTCAGAGCAACCTGATCATAGGTCTGCACATCCATGAAATAGTAAAGATCTCCATCGTTATACAGATACTGCATATCCACACGGTCAATCCGGGCCTGCGGGAATTTCTCAGTGGGACGGAAAGTTTTCTCGGTTACTCCTCCGTTGATAACATTCTTAAGCTTCGTTCTCACGAAAGCCGCACCCTTTCCTGGCTTTACATGCTGAAATTCTACGATCTGAACGACGTTCCCGTCAATTTCCAGGGTAATGCCGTTTCTGAAATCTCCTGCTGAAATCATTCTGATATTCCTCCTTCACTGTACGCGCCGCGCCTGTACGCGGCAAACCCAAAGCTATTTTATAACACTTTTTTTCTTTTTTCAAGATTTTCTTTTACAATGTCTCTTATAAAAAAACAGAACGATCCATTCCAGCCGCCGTTTCAGCACGATCTGGATTTCTTCCCGGGGATGAATGGGTTTTACCAGGATACTGTGGATCCCGGCCCTTTTAGCCCCCCATACGTCCGTAAACAGCTGGTCTCCGATAAAGAGTGCCTGCTCCTTTGTCACCCGCATTCTCCGGCATGCCTCCAGGTAATTGCGGGTGGAGGGTTTATGCGCGTTCTCCACAAAAGCGGAGGAAACCGCATCGGCAAAAGGCTTCACTCGGGGCAGCTGATTGTTTGAAATCAGACAGGTGGCAAATCCGATTCTGCGAAGCCGCCGGAACAGTTCCACAGCCCTCTCATCGGCCGGCGCCCCGTGGGGAACCAGTGTATTGTCGATATCAAAGATAAGACCTCTCCTGCCCTCTTCATACCATTTTTCATAAGGCAGCTCATAGGCGGAATCCCACCATTCGTCAGGATAAAACGTTGAAAGAAAACCGCTCCTCATTCTGTCTCTTCTCCTGTCTTCAGATATCCCTTAAGTTCCCCGTACCGGTCTTGCATCTGCTCATACCCGTGCCGATAAAAGTCCAGCAGCTTCTCGCAGTCCTTCTCTGTGCGGGAAACGGGCGGCGCTTCCGGACGGATCACGAAAATTTTTCCTTCTGCCTCCCACTTTTCTACCAGCTCCATAGTACGGTTATACACCCGTCCCCGGCTGATGATCGTCCGCACAAGCTCCGGGTATTTCCGGTAATACAGACGGATCAGTCCGTGAACCGCGCTCTTCTCTTTCTTCCTGTAACCCTTCCGGCGGGTCAGCACCACCACGATTTTCCGGTACCCCTTCTCCATGGTATGGAGAATCGGGATGGAGTCCGCCAGTCCGCCGTCCAGATAAGGAGTTCCGTCCACTTCCACCATGCGGCTCATCAGCGGCACACTGCTGGAGCCGGCAATCAGAGACAGCAGCCTTTTTTTATCTGACCGCTCATCCAGATATTCCGCCCGCCCTGTCAGGCAGTTGGTCAGCACCAGCTCGCAGGCTATTTTCGAGTGGAAATACGTATCATAGTCAAAAGGAAACAGTTCATTCGGATAGCGGTTATACAGCATGTCCATGTCGAAAATCTCGCCGCTCTTCAGAAATTTCACCGGGTTGGTATTAATATACTGCTTGTCCCGGTCCCGGACCGCCATGCAGTCGCGGGTTCTGCCGATCTGCCGCGAAACATAATCCGCAGCATTGCTGGATCCGGCTGAAACTCCTGCCACATAGGACAGCCAGCAGTTCTGTTCCATGAGATAATCCAGCACTCCGGCGGTGAAAATACCCCTCATGGCACCTCCCTCCAGCACCAGACCAGCCCTTATCAGCTTTTCCTCTTCCATAAAAAATCTCCTGATTTCCTCCCGTTATCTCTCATGGAGAGGCACGTATGTGTCGTGACTCTTCACATTCTTGTATGCCGGACGGATGATCTTATCCGCATTGATCAGTTCTTCCATACGGTGCGCGCTCCAGCCCACAATGCGGGCACAGGCAAACATGGGCGTAAACAGCTCCAGCGGAAGATCCAGCATGCTGTAAACAAAACCGCTGTAAAAATCCACATTGGCGGCCACACCTTTGTAAATATGCCTCTCCTCGCCGATAATCTTCGGAGCCAGACGCTCCACCATGGAGTAAAGGCCGTAATCCTTTTCCCTGTGCTTTTCCTTGGCCAGCTTCTCCACGAAGGACTTAAAGATTGTGGCCCTGGGGTCTGAAATGGAATAGACGGCATGGCCCATGCCGTAAATCAGCCCCTTCTGGTCAAAGGCTTCCTTATGCAGAAGCTTTCTCAGATAATTGGAAACCTCTTCCTCATCCGTCCAGTCCTTCACATTTTTCTTCATGTCATTCACCATGCGCACCACCTTAATGTTGGCTCCGCCGTGCTTCGGCCCCTTCAGAGAACCCAGGGCGGCCGCAATGGTGGAATACGTATCCGTTCCCGAAGAAGATACCACATGCGTGGTGAAGGTGGAATTATTGCCGCCGCCGTGCTCCATATGAAGCACCAGCGCAAGATCCAGCACAAGAGCCTCCATCTGCGTATATTTCATATCCGGCCGCAGCATCCGCAGGATATTCTCCGCTGTGGACAGCTTTTTGGACGGATTGTGAATGTAGAGGCTTTTTCCCATCATGTAATGATTATAGGCCTGATATCCGTACACCGAGAGCATGGGGAACACGGCGATCAGCGTCAGACACTGCCGCAGTACGTTGGGCAGGGACGTATCATCTGCCTGGTGGTCATAGGCATACAGAGTCAGCACACTCCTGGAAAGGGTGTTCATCATGTCACGGCTGGGGGCCTTCATGACAACATCCCGCACAAAATTCTTCGGCAGAGACTGCTGTGCCTTTAAAATCCCGTTGAACTCCTCCAGCTGGGCTTCCGTGGGAAGCTTCCCGAACAGAAGCAGATAGGCCGTCTCTTCAAATCCCAGGCGGCCCTCAGCCAGGAAGCCTCCCACCAGATCCGTCACATTAATTCCCCGATAATACAGTTCTCCGTCGCAGGGTGTTTTCACCCCATCCACGTTCTTAAAAGCGATAATATCGGAAATCTCTGTGAGTCCGGCCAGAACGCCGTTTCCATTTACATCCCGAAGTCCTCTCTTTACATCATATTTACCGTAAAGGGACGGATCGATACTGGAATTCCTGATGCACTCCTCCGTCAGCGCCAGAATCTCCGGCGTTACCTTCATGTTAAAACTCATGTTCATCCTCTCCTTTCTCTGCAATCGGCCCCTCGGCCTTCTTCCGTCTCACCCCTCGTTAACATGTTCCAGTCCCTGGGACAGGATCATGGATACATGCCTGTCAGCCAGAGAATAAAATACTGTTCTTCCCTCCCTCCGAAAGCTTACCAGCCCTGCCTGCCTCAGCACGCCGAGCTGATGGGATATGGCGCTCTGGCTCATGCCCAGCAGATCTGCAATATCACAGACGCAGAGCTCCTGTCCGGACAAAACCGTTAAGATTCTGATTCTGGTGGGATCCCCGAAGGTCTTGAATAGATCGGCCAGCCGATGAACCGTTTCACCGGGAGGGCTCTCCGGACTGCCGGTGAGTCCCTGCAGGCGAAATCCCTGCTTTAGCCCGTTATTCTCTGACATGCTGTTTCCTCCATCTGATCATGATGTCTCGATCCTGATATGAAATAGTGGGCCGGCCCTGGGAAGATATATTGGTTATTTTACCATTTTTCAGACAATAAGTAAAGCCGTCGCTGAAAAGAAAGGCCGCCGTGAAGACACGGAGGGGACGGCCGAACAGGTCTGCGCCTGTCTCTTCCGTCCCCTCCGGTATATGCTTTATCCCAGTATCATCCGGTCATTGGCGAATTCATCACCCGCCGCCTGCTCAAACTTTTCAAGCAGCTCCGGCACCTGCAGTCTCTGCTTTTCCTCGCCGCCCACCTGGTAAATAATTCTTCCCTCATGCATCATAATCAGTCTGTTCCCCATGCGGATGGCATCCTTCATGTTATGAGTAATCATCAGCGTTGTGAGACGATGCTCTGAAACAATCTGCTCTGTCAAATCCAGCACCTTGGCTGCGGTCTTCGGATCCAGCGCCGCTGTGTGCTCATCCAGCAGAAGCAGCTCCGGCTTCCGCAGGGTGGCCATCAGAAGGGTCAGAGCCTGCCGCTGGCCTCCGGACAGCAGCCCTACCTTCACCGTCATCCTGTCCTCAAGGCCCAGATTCAGGTTTTTCAAAGCTTCATGGTAGCGGGCATGCTCCTCTTTCGTAATTGCCCATTTCAGGCCTCTTTTCTGACCCCGGCGGTATGCCATGGCCAGATTCTCCTGAATCTGCATGTTGGCTGCGGTTCCCTTCATGGGATCCTGAAAAACTCTTCCCTCAAATTTTGCCCGCTTATATTCTGGCCAGGTGGATATATCCTCTCCGTTCAGAATAATCTGTCCCCTGTCAATGGGATACACGCCGGCAATCACATTCAGCATGGTGGATTTTCCGGCACCGTTTCCTCCGATTACCGTAACGAAATCTCCGTCTTCCAGTTCCAGACTCAGCCCGTTCAGGGCTTTCTTTTCATTGACTGTTCCCTTATTAAAGGTTTTCTCCACATTCAGCACCCGGAGCATGTTACTGACCTCCCTTCACATAGGATCGCCGAAGCTTCCACTTTTCAGACAGTACGGGAATGGACAGTGCCAGAACCACGATAATGGCAGAAATCAGCTTCATATCGTTTGTGTTCAGGCCCAGCCAGAACACAAACGCCCGGATCATAAAGTAAATGGCGGAACCGATTACCACCGCCGCCAGCTGGCTTCCGAAGGAGCGCAGACGCCCCAGCAGCATTTCTCCAATTACAATGGCGGCCAGACCAATAACAATGGCTCCCAGACCGGAGTTTACGTCCGCAAACTTCTGACTCTGACAGATCAGCGCGCCGGAGAGACCCACCAGTCCATTGGAAAGAGCCAGACCGATGATTTTAATCTTTTTCGTATTTTCACCAAGCGCTTTCATCATGTCTTCATTATTTCCTGTGGCCCGGATGGCAGCGCCGATCTCCGTCCCGAAAAACCAGTACAGGGCCAGCACAATCAGGATCACGATCACCACGCCGA
This sequence comes from Candidatus Scatomonas pullistercoris, assembly GCA_018713515.1. Classification (GTDB taxonomy): domain Bacteria; phylum Bacillota; class Clostridia; order Lachnospirales; family Lachnospiraceae; genus Scatomonas; species Scatomonas pullistercoris. The sequence continues at coordinate 49,372 of DVOO01000024.1, read as the reverse complement.
TCAGAAGCGCTGCCTGGCTCTGCCTCCATCCGGTTGCTTCTGTCAGCCAGGTAAAAATAGATTCGTTGTTCGGCATGGAAATATTCGCCTTGCCCATAATTCTCAGGTTGATGGAATACAGAGCCAGCTGGGTCAGAATCCCCGCCAGAATTGCCGGGATTTCGCATATGGTATGCAGAATGCCCGTAATAGCCCCGGCTGCAGCACCGGCCAGCATGCCCAGTATAGTGGCAAGCACCGGATTCCAGCCGTTAATAATTAAAATTGCGCAGACGCCTCCGCCTGTGGCAAAGCTGCCGTCTACCGTCAGATCCGCCACATTCAGCAGGCGGTAAGTAATATAAACGCCCAGGACCATAACGCCCCAGAGAACACCCTGCGAGACAGCGTCCTGCAGGTTCAGCAGTAAACTCATCTTTCTGTTTCCTCCTTTACAGGAAGCAGGGCCGCCGTCCGGCGGCCCTGCTCTGTATGATTCCTATTATTCTGCAGTATCTGCGTTGCCGGCTGTATGCACCTGCTCGGCATCCAGCCCTGAAACATCAATTCCAAGAGCCTCCGCCGTATCCACATTTACCTGGAATACACAGCGTGACGCATCCTGATATTCAATCGGCATATTGGCCGGGGAGGATTCTCCCGTCAGGATCTTCGCGGCCATCTCGCCTGCCTGATATCCCAGCATCTCATAATCAATGCCGTACGTAGCCAGACCGCCATTCTGAACCATGCCCGGCTCTCCCACAATGGTGGGGATCCCGTTTTCATTGGCTACCATGGCCACCGTCGCCATGGTGCTGGCGATCATATTGTCGGTGGGCGCGTAGATCACATCCACCTTTCCGGCCGCCGCGCTTACCACAGACTGGATCTCATTCGTGCTGGAGATTGTCAGCCTCTCCGAAGACAGTCCCTCGGCGGCGCAGGCTTCCTCAGCCATAGCTGCCTGGATCTCGGAATTGGACTCCGCGGAGTTATAGAGAATACCCACAGTCTGAGCCTCCGGCGCCAGCTGCTTCACCAGGGCAATCTGCTCAGTAACCGGGTTCATGTCGGAAGTTCCCGTCACATTTCCTCCCGGCGCATCATTGGATTCCACCAATCCGGAAGATTCCGGATCCGTTACCGCAGTCAGTACAATGGGAATGTCGGAGGTGGCTCCGGCCGCGGACTGGGCCGCCTGCGTTCCGATGGCAAAGATCATGTCCACACCGTCATTTACAAATCCGGCTGCAATCGTCTGGCAGTTGGACTGCTCACCGCTGGCATTCTGCTGATCCGCCTCATACTGAATGCCCAGATCATCCAGCGCCTTGAAAAATCCCTGGTTGGCCAGATCCAGGGCGTCATGCTGCACCAGCTGCAGCACGCCGATCTGATATACCGTATCCGATGCCGTATTCCCGGCAGAACTTCCGGATGTATCGGCACTGCTGCTTCCTGCAGTACTGCCGCTCTCAGAAGTCTGGCTGCTCTGGGAAGAACCGCCTTCCGTGCTTCCGCATCCGGCCAGAAGGCCTGCCGCCATAAGCGCAGCCATGCAGACTGCTCCTAATTTTCTCCATTTCATACCTTTTCATCCTCCCTTGCTCTATAACTTTAATTATGAAAAGCGTTGCGCTTTGACGCATTAAAGTTATTTTATAGACTTATCCAGTATACCATTTCCTCAGAAAAAGAGCAACCTCCTCTCTCAGGATTTCAGCATTTTCTTCAGTTCGTCCATAAAAGTATTTACATCCTTAAATTCCCGGTACACAGAGGCAAAACGGACGTAGGCCACCGCATCCAGGTCCTTCAGGTGATTCATAACCAGCTCTCCGATCACCGTGCTGGGAACCTCTTTCTCTTCCCGGTTAAAAATCTCCGTCTCCACCCGGTCTACCAGGCTGTTGATTTCCTGCAGAGGCACGGGACGCTTATGGCAGGCCCTGAGAATACCTCCCTCCAGCTTTGTCCGGTCATACTGTTCCCGGTTCTGATCCTTTTTAATCACAATCATGGGAATGGTTTCCACCTTTTCGTAGGTGGTAAACCGGCGCCCGCACTCATCGCACATCCTCCGCCTGCGGATGGCATTATTATCGTCTACAGGCCTGGAATCCACCACCCGGGTGTTGTCCTGGTTGCAAAAGGGACATTTCATCTTCTATTCTGCCTCCCGTCTATCATATATTTTAGAAAAAAGGATTTCCCATGCGTCTCATCGATCTAAGGCAAAAGGAAATCATCAACATCTGTACCTGCTGCTCCATCGGATGCCCGGCTGATGTGGAATTCAACTGCCGCACCGGCAGGATCACCGCCCTGATTGTCCCCGGTCCGGCCAGATTCTGCGGTCTTCTGGGCCGCGAAAACGATATTATTATTCCCTGGGAATGCATCTGTCAGATTGGAGATGATATCATTCTTGTAGAAATGCAGCCGCCTCCCAAGCCTCCCGGAAACTGCTGAATTACTGCTGCCGGAACACAATCTCTCCGGTGACATCGTCCATACTGTCTATGATGGCCAGGGATTCCACCCGGATTCCCTGGCTTCTCAGGGTGCTTCCCCCGGCCTGCTGGCCCTTTTCAATGGCAATTCCCACGCCCTCTACCGTGGCTCCCGCGTCATGGATCATCTGGATCAGCCCCTGAACCGCGCAGCCGTTGGCCAGGAAATCATCGATGATCAGAATATGATCTCCGGGCGCAATATATTTTTTGGAAACAATTACGTCATAGACTCTTTTATGGGTAAAGGATTCAATCTTTGTGGAATACACTTCCCCGTCAATGTTGATGCTCTGCGTTTTCTTCGCGAAGACCACCGGCACATGAAAATGCTGGGCCACAATGCAGGCAATCCCGATCCCCGATGCTTCGATGGTCAGAATCTTGCTGATCGGCCTGTCCGCAAACAGCCGCTTGAATTCCCGGCCCATCTCATTAAACAGCTCCACATCCATCTGGTGATTCAGAAAGCTGTCCACCTTCAGTACATTTCCGGCCTTTACCACTCCGTCTCTCCGGATGCGATCCTCCAGAATCTTCATTTGTGTTTTCTCCTTCCCCTGCCTGGTTATTCAATTTATGCAATGCCGGAATCAAAGGGACTGCATCCGTACGCGCCTGCCCATGCAGGGACGTACGCCCCCGGAATCCGGCATCTGTGTATCATTTACTGTTATTTTTTTCGTATCTGTCCTCCGTCCGGGATAGAATATAAATAATCAGGAAGCCCAGAACCATCAGGAGAATACAGGCCGGTATTTCCGCGCCCACCGGCGCCCCCGGCATTTCCTTCAGAATATCCCAGATGGATCCGATAACAAATCCCAGAATGATCATATAGGTAGCGTGAGGGAACCTGGTCATGGCCAGATCCAGAAATTTGGTCAGAAACAGAATTCCTATAATCATTCCCAGGGCAAAGGGAAGCAGCGCAATCACATCGCGGTTTCCCACGGCTCCCCAGATATAATCATATACCCCCATCATATAAAGCATGGAAGAGAAGGAAATCCCGGGAAGAATCAGGGCCAGGGCTCCAAGGAGCCCCGCCAGGAACTGGATCATGATTCCGCCGAGACCTGCTCCCGCATTATCGAAGCCGTTTTTTGGCAGCGCCGCCAGGCCAAATACCAGCACCAGGCCGATGGCCAGAAACACAACGCTCCAGATACTGAACCGGGTCACTTTCGTCTCCCGGCAGATCACCGGGATGCCTCCCACAATCGCCCCCACTACAAAGCAGGCCATCTGCTTTGGAAAGGCGCCGTTTAAGGCGACCATGGGGCCGGAGAGAATCAGCCAGGCTGCTCCTGCACCGATACAGAACTGAAGAAGAAAAAGTATGCTTTCCTTCTTGTGCTTCATAAAAGAGCTGATGGATGTTATCAGCCGTTTATAAAGCTTCAGGATCATGGCCATGGTGCCGCCGCTCACCCCCGGTATCAGCATGCTCCCGCCAATGACAAACCCCTTAATAATTGTTAAAATCTCCACGATTCTCCTCCTTTATCCTCTCAGAAATCCCGCCGCAAACAGAACAAGCACCAGCGCGCCCAGTACGATCCGGTACCAGCCGAACACTTTGAAGTCATGCCGCTTGATATAGCTCATCAGGAATTTAATGGCCAAAATGGAGACCAGAAACGCCACAGCCATTCCAAGAATCAGTGTTGCCGCTTCCACGGAGGTAAAATGCAGGCCGAATTTCACCAGCTTCATGGCCGAAGCACCCAGCATGGTGGGCACTGCCAGATAAAAAGTATACTCTGCCGCCAGGGTTCTGGACATGCCGATGAGAATCCCCCCCACAATGGTGGCTCCCGAACGGGAGGTTCCAGGAATAATGGCCAGTACCTGAAAAATTCCGATGAGCAGAGCATCCGCCCAGGAAATCTGACTGATCCTGGTAATCCTGGGACTCCTGCGCCTGTTATAGTTTTCTATGATGATAAACAGAACGCCGTAGATAATCAGCATGGCCGCTATGGGCACGGGCCGGTGCATATGCTCTTCCACCCAGTCATCCAGCGGAAGACCGATGATGATGGCAGGCAGGCAGGATACGGCGATCTTCAGCCACATGACGATCTTATCCATGTAAAGATGCCGGTTGGCAAAGCGCTGAAAAGCCGCGGCCGCGCCGCTTTCCGCCGGATTGGCGAACCAGCTCCTGGCCGGCTCATGGCTTCGGGTATGGAAAGGCCACAGCTTCTTGAAATACAGCACCACCACCGCCAGAATGGCTCCCAGCTGAATCACCACGTTAAACATTTCTATGAAGCTCTGGCTGGCATCCAGCTTCACCACTTCCCCCACCAGTACCAGATGGCCGGTGCTGCTGATGGGAAGCCATTCCGTGATACCCTCCACAATTCCCAGAATGACTACTTTGAACCACTCAAATATTTCCATAACTTTTTCCGCTCCGTCTCTTCATTTTCCTCGTCTTAATATATGAGGACGGGGGCAAAATTATTTTGCCCCCGGGCTCCGCCGCGGTTTTCTACCGTCCGGCGATGGTGGCGATATCCACCAGCTCCAGTTTTTTAATATCCGTATTTTCCAGAGAAGTTACCAGGGCCGTAGCTGTATCCACCGCCGTCAGCACGTTAACCCCCGTCTCAATGGCGTTCCGCCGGATGACGAATCCATCCTTGGAATGCTCCACGCCCTGCTCCGGAATATCAATGACCAGATCGATCTTATGTCCCAGGATCAGATCCATGAGGGTGGGGCTGTCCTGCTCAATTTTATTGGTGCGGATGGCATGTACCCCGTTTTCATTCAGCATCCGCGCCGTTCCCCGCGTGGCGTAGATCTTGTAGCCCAGCTTCTCAAATCTTCTGGCCACCGGCAGCATTTCCTCCTGCTCGCTGTCGCGGACCGTAATGATCATATTTTTGTATTTCGGCAGATTGATGCCTGCTCCCAGGAAAGCCTTATAGAGGGCCTCATTGAAGGTTCTTGCGATTCCCAGGCATTCTCCGGTGGATTTCATCTCCGGCCCCAGGCTGATATCTGCCCCGCGGATCTTCTCGAAGGAAAATACCGGCATCTTGATGGCAATATAATCTGCCTCCGGCTGCAGCCCCGGCTCGTATCCCAGCTCCCGGATTTTGTGTCCCAGAATCACCCGGGTGGCCAGGGGCACAATGGGAATCCCCGTTACCTTGCTGATATAGGGAACCGTTCTGGAAGAACGGGGATTTACCTCGATCACGTATACCTGCTCCTGGTACACGATAAACTGAATGTTGATCATGCCCAGCACATGCAGGGATTTTGCCAGCCGCCTGGTATATTCCTCAATCGTCTCCTTGGCCTTCTGGCTGATACTCTGGGCCGGATATACGGAAATACTGTCGCCGGAATGAATACCGGCACGCTCAATGTGCTCCATGATGCCGGGGATCAGGATATCCTCGCCGTCACAGACCGCGTCCACCTCGATTTCCTTGCCCTCCAGGTATTTGTCCACCAGGATCGGATGCTCCTGAGTATAACGGTTAATGACTCCGATATATTTTTCAATATCTTCATCGTTGATGGCAATCTGCATGCCCTGACCGCCCAGCACGTAGGAGGGCCGCACCAGAACCGGATAGCCCAGCTCTCTGGCCGCCGCCTTGGCTTCCTCCGCCGTATAGACCGTATGGCCCGCGGCTCTTGGTATCCCGCATTTCTGCAGAATCTGGTCGAACAGCTCTCTGTCCTCGGCCGCGTCCACGTTCTCTGCGGAGGTTCCGAGGATCTTCACGCCCATCTTAATCAGAGCCTCTGTCAGCTTGATGGCCGTCTGCCCGCCGAACTGCACCACCGCCCCGTCAGGATGCTCATTGTTTACCACATTTTCCACATCCTCGGGCGTCAGCGGCTCAAAATACAGCTTGTCCGCGATATCAAAGTCCGTGCTGACGGTCTCCGGATTGTTGTTGATGATAATGGTCTCGTAGCCTTCCTCCGCAAAGGCCCAGGTACAGTGAACGGAGCAGAAATCGAACTCAATGCCCTGGCCGATGCGGATGGGACCGGATCCCAGCACCAGAACCTTCTTCTTTCCGCTGCTCTTAACCGCCTCGTTCTCTCCTCCGTAGACAGAATAGTAATAAGGCGTCGTTGCCGCGAATTCCGCCGCGCAGGTGTCCACCATCTTATAGGCAGCCACAATATTGTACTGCTTCCGCAGAGCCTTGACTTCTTCCTCTGTCTTTCCGGAAAGCCGGGCGATGATATAGTCCGGAAATTCCATTCTCTTGGCCTCCCGCAGAAGCTCCTCAGTAAGTTCCCGGGTCTTCAGGGCCTGCTCCATTTCAACCAGTATGGCGATTTTATCAATAAACCAGCAGTCAATCTTGGTGATCTCATGAATCTTTTCGTAGGAAATGCCCCGGCGTACGGCCTCCGCGATCCTCCAGATGCGCATGTCGTCCACGATCTCCAGCTCTTCCACCAGCTCTTCTTCTGTAAGGCCGGTGAAATCGTAGGACATCAGTGAGTCCACATGCTGTTCCAGAGAACGGATGGCTTTCATCAGCGCCCCCTCAAAATTGTTGCAGATGCTCATGACCTCGCCGGTGGCCTTCATCTGGGTAGTCAGCGTTCTCTTGGCGCTGATGAATTTATCGAAGGGAAGCCTGGGGATCTTTACCACACAGTAGTCCAGCATGGGTTCAAAGCTGGCGTACGTCTTCCTGGTAATCGCGTTGGGAATCTCATCCAGCGTATAGCCCAGAGCAATCTTGGCCGCCACCTTCGCGATGGGATATCCGGTGGCTTTGGAGGCCAGAGCGGAAGAACGGCTCACCCGGGGATTTACCTCGATGACGCAGTATTCAAAGCTGTCGGGATTCAGGGCGTACTGCACATTGCAGCCGCCGGTGATTCCCAGCTCACTGATAATGTTCAGAGCGGAAGTACGGAGCATCTGATACTCCTTGTCGCCCAGCGTCTGGGAAGGCGCCACAACAATCGAATCTCCCGTGTGCACGCCCACCGGGTCGATGTTTTCCATGTTGCAGACCGTAATGCAGTTTCCTGCGCTGTCCCGCATAACCTCGTACTCGATTTCTTTCCATCCGGCAATGCAGCGCTCCACCAGCACCTCGCCTACACGGGAAAGACGCAGGCCGTTGGAGAGAATCTCCTCCAGTTCCTCCTCGTTATGGGCAATGCCGCCGCCGCTGCCGCCCAGGGTGTAGGCCGGGCGCAGAACCACCGGATACCCAATGGTGTTGGTAAAGGCAATGCCGTCCTCCACGTTGGTCACCACTTTGGAGGCAGCCACAGGCTCCCCTATTTTTTCCATGGTATCCTTAAATTCCTGACGGTCCTCCGCCTTCTTGATGGTCTCAGAGGTGGTTCCAATGAGTCTTACGTGATTTTCCCTCAGAAATCCCCGCTCCTCCAGCTCCATGGCAAGGTTCAGACCCGCCTGGCCGCCCAGGGTAGGCAGCACACTGTCCGGCTTTTCTTTCAGGATCAGCTGCTCAACCACCTCCACAGTCAGCGGCTCAATATATACCCGGTCCGCGATATCCTTATCCGTCATGATGGTGGCCGGGTTGGAATTAAGCAGAACCACCTCCAGCCCCTCCTCTTTCAGAGAACGGCAGGCCTGGGTTCCCGCATAGTCAAATTCCGCCGCCTGCCCGATGACAATAGGGCCGGAACCGATTACAAGTACTTTCTTAATGTCTGGATTCTTTGGCATTATTTATTTCCTCCCATCATCTCAATAAAACGGTCAAACAGATACGCCGAATCCTGTGGCCCCGGAGCTGCCTCCGGATGGTACTGCACCGTAAAAATATTCTTTCCGATATAGCGGAGCCCCTCATTCGTTCCGTCATTGACATTTACAAAGGCCGGAACCGCCACCTTCGGATCCAGGGTTTCCGTATCCACCACGTAGCCGTGGTTCTGGGAGGTAATATAGACACGGCCCGTGGCCAGGTCCTTGACCGGATGATTGCCGCCCCGGTGTCCGTATTTCAGCTTCTTCGTGTCCGCTCCTGTAGCCAGGGCCATAAGCTGATGGCCCAGACAGATGGCAAAAATCGGTACGTTGGAATCGTACAGCTTTCTGACCTCTTTAATGATCTCCCGGCACTCCTTGGGATCTCCCGGTCCGTTGGAGAGCATAATGCCGTCGGGCTTGGCGGCCAGGATCTCCTCCGCGGAAGTCTGCGCCGGATATACGGTCACCTGGCAGCCCCTCCTGTTCAGTGAGGCCGGAATACTCTTTTTCACGCCGAAATCCATCAGCGCCACCCTGTATCCTTCTCCCTTCCACTTGGCCGGTTCGGAACAGGTCACCTTTTCTACTACCTTTCCCGTTTTGTATGCTTTTAATTTCGGGAGGATCTCATTCAGGTCGTAGTTTTCATCGGTGGTGATCATTCCGTTCATGGTTCCCTCCTCCCGGAGGATCTTGGTCAGCGCCCGGGTATCGATCCCCGCGATGCCGGGAATGTCAAATCGTTTCAGGAAGTTCTGGATGGTATCCTGGCAGCGGAAATTGCTGGGCATTCTGGAAAGTTCCCGGACAATATAGCCATCCGGCCAGGGACGCAGGGATTCCTGATCCTCATAACAGATTCCGTAATTTCCTATCAGGGGGTAAGTCATGCAGACAGCCTGTCCGGCATAAGACGGGTCGGTTAAGACCTCCAGGTAACCAGTCATTGAAGTGTTAAAGACGATCTCACTGATAATCTCCTTCCGCGAACCGATACTGGTCCCGGTGAAAACGTGTCCGTCCTCCAAAATCAGAAAAGCTTTCATATTCGCTCCTTGTCCTTTCCTTGTTTGCCCCTGTGTTTTTGCTTCCTTGCGCCCGGGCCCCCACTCGCGGGCTTCGCCCTCTGGCCCCTTTCGCCGTGCCGTTCGGGCCCCTCCGGGCCCTCACTCGCGGGCTTCGCCCTCTGGCCTCTTTCGCCGTGCCGTTCGGGCCCCTCCGGGCCCTCACTCGCGGGCTTCGCCCTCTGGCCCCTCTCGCCGTGCCGTTCGGGCCCCTCCGGGCCCTCACTCGCGGGCTTCGCCCTATATCCAAAAGCAAGGGCAGTTCAGCTTAAATGCAAGCATTCGCTGGACTGCCCTTGCTTTTGGATGCACGGCTCATTGCCTGCGCGCAAAAAAAAAGAGAAACAGTCCTCTTTTGTTTTTTCAAAGTTTACCACAAACAGAAATGGTTTTCAACTGTTTCTATTTTTTGTTTTTGGATTATTGCGGCTGCGGGGGCTGAAGAATTTCCGTGCGGCTGCTGTTTTGGACCGGTAAGGATCCGATCCGGATGCAGGATTTTTTCATTTTGCCTTCGGCATCCTGCAAAACAGAGGTTCCCGGATGTTCAGGTGGACGGTGACGTGTAAATAATCTGCTCCATACAGTAACCTAATTGTGAAATTTTCGCAGGCTATTGACAGGAAAATGGAATCCGGGTAAGATAGAGACATCCAAAAGAGACATCTGTCTTTCTGATTTCATATCTTATATTGTCAGATTTCTTATTTTTCCGGGCAGTCCGGAACGGCTTCTCTTTGGAATCCCATTTATTGCTGATTTTAATGATGCCAGGGTCAAAAGGTCTGAGCCCACATGAGCCTGCTCATAAGTGGGCGGATTGTGGAAGTGCGCAGCACGGAACAATCCGCAGGCACTATAGTTGGGGCTTTTGTCCCCAACATCATCTTAATTTTATTTATTTGTTTTTGGCGTGCATTTTTATTTGAAAGTGCACGGCTGTCTTTCATTCACGATTTTTCATCAAAATTCCCAGTATCAAACCATTTTTCTTCGATGGACATGCGTTTCGCATTTTCCATAAATTTTTTTCAGGAGGTACAAGTTTATGAAAAAAAGAATCAAGTCACTGATCACCGCAGGTATTCTTTCTGCTTCTGTGATCGCCGCTGTGCCGGTATCCGCGGCCCCTTCCGGAAATCCCTGGGGAAGCCTTTTTAACAGCTGGAAGAGCTGGGAGAGCATTTTTGACTGGAACTGGCGGCAGGACTCCGGAGACGTGTCAGAACCGGAAAACCCGGAAGTCCAGGAAGGGGTTACTGCTTCCCTGGAGAAGAATCTGATCAGCAGCCGCAGCAGGACAATCCAGATTTCCTGGGAGGGAACAGACTGCGACCACTATGAGATCCAGCGTTCCACCCGTTCTGATTTTGCGGAGGCGGAAACAAGCACAACAAAGAATACCGCCTATACTTTTTACACAGGAAGTCCCAGTCCCTGGCATTACCCGGCGCATCAGACCTATTATTTCCGGGTGAGAGCCGTAGCGGGGGACACTGCAGGCGCCTGGAGCAATACGGTGACGGCGCCGGGAGATTAAAACCGGCCGGGATGCTGAAAACAGCTCTCTGAACAGCTGAAAGGGCAGAAGAAAAGCTCTGTGCAAATGGTTTGTGTCCATTCACACAGAGCTTTTCTTATTTCCAATCACCTGGCACAGGTCAGTATTTCTGCAGCAGTTAAATATCTTCGTTTCTTACGAATTATTTCTTTGCCTCATCGTACATGGCCATCAGATTCTCGGCCGGAACGCCCGCCACAATATTGTGGATGGTGTTGAATACGTATCCGCCGCCCTTGCCGAGGATATCGATCCGCTCACGAACCTGGGCCCGCACTTCATCGGGGGTTCCGAAGGGAAGTACGTGCTGGGTGTCAACGCCGCCGCCCCAGAAGGTGAACTTGTCGCCGTAGTTTTCCTTGATCTTCACCGGATCCATGCCGTTGGCGGACAGCTGCAGCGGATTCAGGCAGTCAAGTCCCATCTCGGCAAAATCATCCAGGAAGTCATAGATGGCGCCGCAGGTATGGAAGAAGGTCTTCCAGCCCGTGTTCTGATGTACCCAGTCGCAGATTTCCTTATAGAACGGCTTGTACAGCTCCCGGAAGGTGGAAAGACTGATCATGGGCCCTCTCTGATTTCCGAAGTCTGTACCGGAAATCCATACCACCTGGATTCTCTCCCCTACGGCCTGTTTGTAAATTTCAAGATTTTTCAGCATGACATCCGTCTGATAACGGAATACAGCTTTAATATAATCCGGATACATGGCGTGAGCCATCAGCCAGTCATCCACCCGGCGGATTCCTCTGGGATGCTTTACAGCCGGTCCCGGGATTACCGCGGCATCGCCCAGGGCACCGCCGCCCAGCATGCCGACCACGCCCAGATCCGTATTGTTGTACAGCTCATAGGATTTCTGCTCCCAGTATTTTGCGGTCTCATCGTCCACAACGGAAAAGTCCTCCTTGAAGTCCTCAAGCGGAGTCAGATCCTCCTCATCCAGATCAAAATCGAATTTTTCTCTGGGAACGGAATCAAAGAAGCTGCCGCCCTTGGGGATCATGCAGGAATATTCTGCGCTTCTGTCTCCCTGGGGATATACATACTTGGTTCCCTTCTCATCCTCATCATACTCGAAGCCGCCGCCCATGAGCACCGGGGTTCCATCGTCCATCTGCCAGGGTTTCCAGTTCTCATTCTTATATCCAAAGAAGTTGACGGGATTCAGCAGCCCGATCACATCGGCTCCCACCGCATTGATCACATCGTAATCTACTTCGCCCAGCAGCTGGCCCGGCTCCGTAATTTTAATGGGTTTCTCAGGAAGCCCCAGAGCTTTTCTGAAACGGTACAGTGTGCTGGCATTGATACCGGTCTGGCTGGTTCCGCCAAGATCAATAACCGTTCTGTCCGGCTGCTGATGATTCAGCGTTGCGATCAATCTTTCTCTACCTGTCATTTTTATTTACCTCCGCTTTTCCTGTCGGGCTCCTGCCCTTTTCTTTACACACATTTTACCAGGAAAAGCGCCGGGCAAAAATACCTTATCCTTTTATTTGATGGACAATATTCCTCTTTTATTCCCCGTCCCGGTATTCCTTGGGAGATATGCCGATAACCTTTTTAAAAGCCCTGGAAAAATAGTAGGGATCCTCATAGCCGAGTCTCCTGCCGATTTCAAAAATATACAGATTCGTAGAGCGCAGCAGCTTGCATGCCTCCTGCATCTTGATGTTCAAAAAGAAATCGATGGGTGACCGGTCCGCGTACTTTTTAAAGATGGCGTTTATATAGCTTTTGGAGAGATGGAATTCCTCCGTCAGATCCTCCAGGCTTAAGGGTTTTCCAAGATTCGCGTACATATAATGGACAATCGCGGTAATATGCCGGTTCTGCTTGCCCGTCTCGTCCCCCTTTTCCCGGAAATAAATTTCCGACAGAATCAGAGAAAGAACCTGGGATATGTAGATAAAGTTTCCCTGGGTATAATTGCGCCGCAGAACCCGGAACAGAAGCTGAAACAGGGTCATGATCCGGTTGTCCGCGGCCTGGGAGCTCACACGGACAACCGGCACCTCTTCCAGAGGAAAATAATTTACATTTTCCCCTTTGAAGTGCACCCAGAAAATACTCCAGGGATTGCTCTGGCTGGCATAATATTTGTGGCCCGCATGGATCGGAATGCAGCAGGCCTCCCGGGCCCGGATGGTGTGAATCCTGCCGCCCACCTGGACATACCCTTCTCCCTCCGTACAGTACAGAAGAATATATTCATCCGCGCCGTCCCGCCTCTCCCGGTAATGGTGAAGCGCATGGGGAAAGAACCCTACATCTGTGAGATACAGCGCCCGCACCAGGGGATGCTGGGCAAAGGTGCTGAAGGCCTCCGTGGGGATCACAATATACTGTTCATCTTTAAATCCGTCCTGTTTCTTATTCTCTTCCATCATTTGTCTAGGTGGGCATTTCGCCGCCGTCCGCCGACGCGGCCGGAATATCCTCCTCGCCGTAGCCGGTCAGTTCTGTAATATATGCACTGTAGGTAATCAGCTCCTGGGAGGGTGTATAGGAAAGATCCGGATACAGAAATGCATGCAGCTGAATCACATTGTTCTCCAGCGTCACCGGAAGTACACAGTCAATTCCCGTGGCCGCCTGGGCCAGCTCTCCCATGACATGGTCAAAGGGGAAGCCTGTGGTATCCTCGATGTTCAGCTTTCCGATATCCAGAACCAGACCAAGGATTTCCTCCTTGGAAAGGCTGCTATAGATGCCTGGAAGCATTGTATTCAGCAGCCGGTACAGAGTGGGGATCCCGGCGCTTTTCATCTTCTCCACCATCTTCAGAACCACTGCCCTCTGACGCAGGGTTCGCCGGAATTCCAGCCCCTCTCCGTAGCGGATACGCATGTAGGACACCGCCTGGATTCCGGAAAGATGGTACGTTCCCGCCTCCTCCGGCTCAATGGCCTCGTAGGGCTTCCCTGTGATGTCCGACGTACCCTCACAGTAATCATTCATCATAACCACTTCATCCTGTGTCAGCGTCATGTCAATGCCGCCCAGGATATCGATCATATCAATCATAACGGAGAAATCCACTGTGACGAAATCTGTAATATTCAGATCCAGATTGGTGTTCAGCATACTGAGAAAAAGCTCCGGACCGCCCCGGTTGTAGGCGGCGTTTGCCTTTTCATAATCTCCCTGGCTGATCCGCAGAAATGTATCCCGGTACAGAGAAACAATCCGCACCGCGCCGGTGCTCTCGTTTATGGAGAGGATCATCATTGTATCACTGTTTCCGCTGTTCTCCGCCTCATCTCTGGAGTCCACCCCCACCAGCGCGATGGTCTTGTAGCCGGAAAGTTCCGGATTTTCCTGAAGAGAGGCATTCACTGCCACATTTGCGAAATTGATATCCGCCCGGTTCATCCTGGACAGCGCCTGATCCAGCAGAGCATTCAGCAGCAGCCCGGCTGCCGCTAGAAAAACCAGAAGGATAAAAAGAATCATACGAAGGTTTCTGCCGATATATCTCTTTTTCGTTCTTTTCCCCTTGGACATAAAATTCCTTTCTTATCGATAAATCTTCAGCATTCGCAGTACCTTGACCAGTTTTCCCCCCATTGGAAATTTTCTCATTTCTTCTTCAGATGTTTTCGTGACAATTACATACAGGATCAGGTAGACCAGCACCGCCAGCACAACCGACACCAGAAGCGCGATAAAGGGCCGCCGCGTCAGCAGGAACAGTCCCTGGTATACGGCGAAGGCCACAAGGCCCATGCCCGCGGAAGCGATCAGCGGCTGCAGATACGTCTTCTTCCACTCATTCCGGTGCCCCAGGAATTTCCGGATGGAAACCGCGTTCAGAAGGCAGATCACAACCGAAAACAGGATATTGGCGATCATCACCGCGTAAATATCCAGCCCCGGGAACAGCAGCAGCAGAAGGGCCAGCACAGCCAGATTCAGGATCAACGAGATTCCCGCGTTGATCAGCGCCCATTTCTGCTGGCCGATGGACTGGAGAACGCTGCTGGTAATGGTGGCCAGCGCCGAAAAGATCACGTAGACGGCACCGGTCATCAGAAGCCTTTCCGCCAGTTCTGTGGAAGAGGGGAACAGTACCCCCATCACCGGATGCGCCAGCACCATCAGGCCCACCGTGGCCGGAATGCAGATGAACATGGTAAGACGTATGGTCTGATTAATCTGCCCGCTGGCCTCCTTCTTCCGGTTCATGGCGTAGCAGCCGGACACCTCGGGCATCATGGCGGAAGCGCTGGCAGAAGCCATGGCCAGGGGAATGTTGATAATGGGCACGTAATAATTGCTGAACTCTCCGTAGGCGGCGGAAATCAGATCCCCGTCGATCCCGTGGAAGCCCTGGATGCTGGAATAAAGATAGCTGTCCAGATACGTGCTGGCATTATTGATGAAGGTAGTAAAGATAATGGGCGTCATCAGAAAGAAAATAATCCGGAACACATCTCCGTACGTTTCTTCCCGCCGGTGCCTGTCCCGGGCCCGCTGCCGCCTCAGGATGCCCCGGTTCAGCATGTAGACAAAAATCATAAAAGCCAGGCCTGTCAGTACGCCGGCCCCTGTTCCCAGCGTACCTCCCACGGCGCCGTAGACCGCCTCCTCTCCCGCAGGCGCGAAGCGGTTCACCAGGATCACGGCGGCGGCAATGCTGACTACCGCATTCATAATCTGCTCCGCGATCTGGGAGACGGATGTGGGCGTCATATTCTGATGGGCCTGGAAATATCCCCGGAACACTCCCAGGATTGCGGAAAGGAAAATCGTCGGCGCCAGCACCTGCAGGGCCGGAACCGCGTTCTGCTGGTTCATGGGCAGCAGAAACCTGCCGAAAAAGAATGTGATCAGCGCCGTGGCTCCGCCCACCAGAACCGCGTAAAGCAGCGCGCCCCGGAACACCTTATGGGCGCTCTTATACTGCTTAAGAGCCAGCCTTTCTGAGACAATCTTCGATACAGCCATGGGAATGCTGTAGGAAGAAATCAGCAGAAGAATGGAATACAGATTGCTGGCGTAGCCATAATAGCCTAGTCCCACAGACCCCAGCACCTCTCCCAGGGGTCTCCGGTAGATCAGGCCGATGATCCTGGAAATAATCGATGCCACCATCAGAATGGACGCATTTTTTATTAAGGAATTTCTTTTCCCCATAGTGTTGTATCTCCTTTAACGGGACAGCGCCCGCTTTTTCTGTTCAGATGTTTTCAATCTGCCAGTCGATGGGGGAAAGCCCGTTTCTGGTCAGATATGCATTGGTCTGTGAAAAGGGCCGGCTCCCGAAAAAGCCCCGGAAAGCCGACAGCGGGCTGGGATGGGGCGCCTCCAGCACCAGATGGGCCGGATTGTGGATCATGGCCTTCTTCTGCTGGGCCGGACGGCCCCAGAGAATAAAGACCATGGGCCGATCCTGCTCCGCCAGTACCCGGATCGCCGCGTCCGTAAACTCCTCCCAGCCGATATCCCGGTGAGAATTAGCCTGATGCGCCCGGACCGTCAGCACCGTATTCAGCAGCAGCACGCCCTGTCTGGCCCATTTTTCCAGGCAGCCGTTGTTGGGGATATAGCATCCCAGATCATCCTCCAGCTCCTTATAAATATTAATCAGCGAGGGCGGGATCTCTACGCCGGGACGCACGGAAAAGCAGAGCCCCTGCGCCTGCCCCTCCCCATGATAGGGATCCTGGCCCAGGATCACTGCTTTCACCTGTTCCAGGGGCGTAAAATGAAAAGCATTAAAAATCTCATCCGCCGGCGGGTATACCCGGTGCGTCCGGTATTCCTCCCCCACCTTTTCAAATAATTTTTTATAATATGGTTTTCTGAATTCTCCGGCCAGGGCCTTCGCCCAGGCTCCGCTGATGGGCGGCATAGCTTGCGTCCTCCCCTTCTCTTTTGTCAGAGACGCACGGAAAGCCCGCGGTCCCGCAGATACTGTTTTACTTCCCTAATCTCCAGTTCTTTGTAATGGAACAGAGACGCAGCCAGGGCCGCGTCCGCCCCGCCGCCGGTAAGGGCATCGTAAAAATGTTCTTTCGTTCCTGCTCCGCCGGAGGCGATCACCGGAATCCCTACGGCCTGTGAAATGGCGCGGGTCAGTTCCAGATCATATCCGGCTTTCGTGCCGTCGCAGTCCATGCTGGTCAGCAGAATCTCTCCGGCCCCCAGCTTCTCCGCCTGCACCGCCCACTGTACCGCGTCCAGGCCTGTATCGATCCGGCCGCCGTTCTTATATACGTGGAAGCCGTCACCGATTCTCTTGGCATCGATGGCCACCACCACGCACTGGCTGCCGAATTTCATGGCCGCCTCGCTGATCAGACGGGGGTTGCTGATAGCCGCTGAATTCACGGAAATTTTATCCGCCCCCTCCCGGAGAATCGCCTTAAAATCCTCCACCGTCCGGATTCCTCCGCCCACGGTAAAGGGGATGAACACCTTCTCCGCCACTCTCCGGACCATGTCTGTTACAGTAGCCCGGTTATCGCTGGAAGCCGTAATATCCAGAAAAACCAGCTCATCGGCTCCCGCCTTATCGTAGGCGCCGGCAATTTCCACCGGATCGCCCGCGTCCTGCAGATTTACAAAATTTACTCCCTTGACGACTCTTCCCCCGTGAACATCCAGACAGGGAATGATTCTCTTTGTAAACATCTGTCACTCCCCCTCTCCCAGGCTCACAAAATTTTTCAGGATGTTAAGTCCCACCTCCGAGCTCTTCTCCGGATGAAACTGGCAGGCAAATACATTGTCCTTCTCCACGGAAGCATCGATCTCCACGCCGTAGGAGGCTGCGGCTTTCACGATCTCCCGCTCCACGGCCTTCAGGTAGTAGGAATGCACAAAATAAACGTAGGATTCCTCCGGAATATTCCGGAACAGTCTCCCCTGATTCTTCAAATGCAGGGAATTCCATCCCATGTGCGGAATCTTCAGTCCCTCCGCTTCGGGTATTCTCAGGATTTTTCCCTTCAGAATTCCCAGTCCCGGAACCCCCGGCGCCTCCTCACTCTCTTCAAATAAAAGCTGCAATCCCAGACAGATCCCCAAAAACGGCGTCTTCCGCTCCACAATCTGCCGGATAACCGGCACCAGGCCGAATCTCTCCAGATTCGCCATGGCCTCTCCGAAGTTGCCCACACCCGGCAGGATCACCTTCTCCGCCGCCAGGAGCTCCTCCCTGTCCCGGGTCAGCACTGCCTCCTGTCCCAGAAAATGCAGTGCCTTTTCCACGCTCTTTGTATTTCCCGCGTCATAATCAATCAAAGCTATCATATAGTATGTTCTCCAAATTTCCTGCTGTGCATGTCTTCTGTGCATAATTTGCTTTTCATTCTATCACACTCAGTTCCGAAATGCAATTTTTCAGGATTTTTACAGAGGTCTCCGCATGTTCCCGGCTGCTGCATTCCACCGTCCAGGTTGCCTCCGGACTGGCTTTTACAATTTTCTCCACCACGCGCTTCAGGGGGATGGTCCCCATTCCCAGAGCCAGATGGGCATCCCGGGTGCCGTCATTGTCGTGCACATGGACATGCCGGATGTATTTTCCCAGGGCCCCGGCCCACTCCGTCACCGGGACGCCGGAAAAGCAGTGGGCATGGCCCATGTCCAGGCACAGGCCGAAGTCCGGATGACGCACCCGCTGCGCCAGCTCCAGAAGCCCCGTGTATTCCGGATCGAAAACATTTTCCACCAGGATCTGTATCCCCGACTTTCCCTCCAGAAATTTCCCGAAAAAGGCAGCCATGCGCTCGGCCCAGCCCTCCAGATAGACGGTGGCCGGGATGCGGCCGCTGTGAAATACGATTTTTTCCGCCCCGAGGATTTGTGCTGCCCGGTAAGCCTGTTCATACCGCTGCCGCGTGACCGCCTGGATGCGGCTGTCATAGCTGGCCGGATTCAGATCCAGGAAAGGGCCGTGCAGGGTAAGGCCGCGGCAGCCCAGAGGGGCCAGCGCTTCTCGTGCTTCCCGGATCTGGCTGTCAAAGGCATCCAGATTTTCTCCCACGCTGAACCGGATCAATTCCAGTCCGGTTCCTGTTTTTTCTGTAACATCCTTCAGTTCTTCCTGTGTCAGTAATTCAGATATGTAGACTGCACCCATAGCTCCTGTTTCTCCTTTTCCGTCGTTCTGCTTTCAAAACGGATGCCGGGATCTCTCTGAATCCCGGCATCCGTTTTCCCGCCACACATGTTTATTTTCAAAGTCTCTTTATTCCGGCTTTTCCAGTCTCTGAAAGACCATCTCATACCCGTCATTTCCATAGGTCAGCGACCGGTTCACACGGCTGATGGTTGCGGTGGAGGCACCCGTCTTTTCTGAAATCTCCAGATACGTTTTCTTCTCCCGCAGCATCTTTGCCACCTCAAACCGCTGGGACAGCGACAGAAGTTCGTTAATGGTGCAGACATCCTCAAAAAAAGTATAGCATTCCTCTTTGTTTTTCAGGCAGAGGATTGCTTCAAACAGCTGGTCCACCGCCTCTGTATGTATATTTTTGCTCATAATTTCAAAGCCTCCTGTGCTCGGACTGACATACTGACATTTTAGCACAGTAAAACTTTACAGTCAAGAATGCGCGGGCAAACGAAAGCAGCGGGCTCAGAAAATCTGCTCCGCTGCCTTTACATCGCATTTTAACTGTTCTTTCAGGTCCTCCACAGAAGGAAATTTTCTCTCGGGGCGGAGAAACCTCAGAAGCTCCACCTTCGCTGTTTTCCCATATAGGTCTCTGTCGCATTGAAACAGATAGGTCTCCAGTCCCTCGTATTCTCCGTGGACGGTGGGCTTGCAGCCCAGATTGCTGACTCCCCGGTAAACCGCTCCCTCCACATGGATCCGCGAAGCATAGACGCCCCGGGGCGGAAGGATCTTTTCTTCCGGCGGGACCTGATTAATTGTAGGAAATCCAAGCTTGTGGCCCAGATGACGGCCGTGGATCACCTCTCCCGTGATAAAATACGGGTACCCCAGCAGCTCGTTCACCTTCTCAATGCGGCCTTCCAGAAGTTCCTCCCGGATATAGCTGCTGGCAATTTCCCTGCCCCTGTCCATCTCCTTTTCAAGAATATCCACCTGAAAGCCCAGAGATTTTCCCATATCTTTTAAAAATTCCGGAGTGCCCCTCCTGCCTTTCCCAAAGCGGAAATCCGGCCCCACCACAAAATGGCGGGCACGCATTTTCCCTGCCAGAACAGACTGGACAAAGGCCTCTGCCTCCATATCTCTCAGCGCGCTGAAATGGCACTCTACCAGCAGACGGATACCCAGTTCTTCCAGAAAACGGCTTCGCTCCTCATTGGTCATAAGTAGGCCCCGTTCCCGGATTCCCAGGGCCGCCTGGGGAGAAACATCGAAGGTAAACACCGCCGGTTCCAGTCCCTGCACTTCCGCAATCTCCAGCACCCGGCTGATCAGCTTTCTGTGCCCCCGGTGGACTCCGTCAAATTTTCCCAGCGTGACTACGCTGTCTTTTTCTGCCTGAAAAGTATCTATGTCTTTTATATAATTCATTCTTTCGTCTCCCGGTCCAGGCCGTCATAAAACATTTTCACCAGCCGTATTTTGGGCTCCCCCGGTTTTCTCCGGTACAGGCCCAGAAATTCTCCGCGGCTGTCATACAGCCGCAGCAGCTCCGCCCTCCGGAACGTTTCAGGTTCTTCAGCCCGGATCTGCCGCTCTTCCAGAGGATTCCCGTTTTTCGCCAGTTTATCCGCCCCGGGCAGCACAGAGGCCGCGGGATACTTCTGAAAGATCCCGTCGATGGGAACCAGCAGCTGCGCAAGCTTCCCCTCCCGGGCTGCTTCCTCCACCTGTCCGAGAGTTCTGGCCTCCTCCAGCGAAAAGCTGCCGACCCTTGTCCGGGTCAGATGCTCCATACAGCCTCCGCAGCCCAGCCGCTCTCCAATATCGTGGCAAAGGGTGCGGATATACGTTCCCTTGGAACAGGTGACGCGGATTCTGGCCCGGGGAAGCTCTGTATCCAGCAGGGAAAGTTCATAAAAATGAACCTTCCTGGGCGGGCGCTCCACCGTTTTTCCCTCCCTGGCCAGCTCATACAGCTTTTTTCCATTCTGCTTCAGGGCGGAATACATGGGCGGCACCTGCAGCTGTTCTCCCAGAAAGCCGCCGAGACAGTCTGCCAGTTCCTGTTCCGTGCAGGTTACTTCCCCGGTGCCAAGCGTCCGGCCGCCCGCGTCCTGGGTATCGGTGGTGCGTCCCAGGAGAAGCACTGCCTCATAGGTTTTCGTCTCATCCATCAGAAGCTCCGCCACCTTCGTGGCTTTTCCCAGACAGACAGGAAGCACCCCCACCGCATCCGGATCCAGGGTGCCTGTATGTCCGATCTTCTTCTGGCCGGCAATTTTCCGCAGCCGGGCCACCACGTCATGGGAGGTCCATCCGGCCTCCTTGTAGATATTAAGAATTCCGTTCATGCTCTTCTTCCCAGTCTTTCATCTGGCGCTCAATATAGGGCGTGATGTTGTTGATCACATCGTAGGGCGTTCCCTCCATCGTACATCCCGCCGCCCGCACATGACCGCCGCCTCCGAAAACGGACGCGATCCTGCTCACATCCACAATCTCCTTGGAGCGCAGACTCACCTTAAAGGTCTGGGGCTTCAGCTCATACAGGAAAATAGCCGTCTCCACGCCGATGGTATTCCGCAGCTGACTGACAATCCCGTCCATATCGCTGGGATTCAGGCCGTAGAAACGCATCTCCTTCTGCCGCACAATTCCCACAATGCAGCGTCCCTCCATCAGCATGATGCTCTCCATCAGGGTCCGGCCCATGATCTGGTTCTGTACGTAGGTTTTCTGATAAAAGGATTCATCCACAATTCTGGAAAAATTAATTCCCTTTTCCATCAGAACCGCCGCTGTGCGCATGGTCTTCGGGGAAGTATTGGAATACTGGAAGACGCCTGTATCATGGACGATGCCCGTATACAGCGCCGCCGCGCAGGCCCGGCTGATCTTCTCCGGCTCCAGGCAGTCGAAGACTACCTCGCTGGCGGAGCTGGCTTCCGGCCGGTTGCAGAACCAGGTATATTTTCCCTGATTCGTCACATGGTGGTCCAGGCACAGGACGGCCCCCGCCGTCTCCAGATACGGGCCGGCCACGCCGATCCTGTCCCTGCTGCTGATATCCAGCAGGATCAGCAGATCATATTTTTTCTCCGCATCGCACTCCGTGCGGACCTTATCCAGATCTTCTATGTAATAAAACACTTCCCGCGGCTTCTGCATGTAGACATCCGCCTGTATATCCGGGAAATTATCGCGCAGGTACAGGTACAGCCCCATGCAGGAGCCAATACAGTCGCCGTCCGGATTTACGTGTCCCGCGATTGCAGCTGTTCTGACTCCCCGGAGGCATTCGGCAAGATTAATCGTCATCTCCTCCACCTTCTTTTTCCACAACTTCATCGATGAGTTTCGACATGTGAACACCGTACTCTATGGACTGATCCAGCACAAAGGAAAGCTCCGGCGTATTGCGGAGGTTCAGATTCCGGGCCAGAAGCCGGCGGATAAACCCTTCCGCGCTCCGAAGACCGCGGAGCGTATCCTCCTTTGCCCTGTCATCCCCCAGAACACTGATGTACACCTTGCAGGTTTTCAGATCCGGCGCCACCTGGGCCCCTGTAACAGAGGTCATCGCGGCAATCCGGGGATCTTTGATCTCCATCCGCAGGATGGAACTCAATTCCTTCTGGACTTCCGCATTGATCCTGGTGTTTTTAATACTGTTTTTTCTCACTTTTTATTCCTCGCTCCCGGGCGTTCCCTTTCAGGAAATCCGCCGCCGCGGATTATCCGTATTACCTGGGAACCTCCACCATAATATAAGCTTCTACCTGATCCAGCTCCTGAATCTCATTAAATCCTTCAAATACAAGACCGCACTCGTATCCGGCCTTTACTTCCTTCACATCATCCTTAAACCGCTTCAGGGAAGCCAGACCGCCTTCAAAGATCTGCTTTCCTTCCCGGCTGATGCGGACTTTGCAGTCTCTCTGGAAGCTTCCGTCCAGAATATAGCTTCCCGCGATGGTTCCCACGCCGGAGGCCTTGAACAGCTGGCGGATCTCCGCGTGGCCGATGACCTTCTCCTCGTATACAGGATCCAGCATGCCCTTCATGGCTGCTTCTATATCTTCAATGGCCTGATAGATTACCCGGTACAGTCTTATATCCACGCCCTCCTGCTCCGCAATGGCCTTGGCCGTGGCATCCGGGCGTACGTTGAATCCGATGATGATGGCATTGGAGGCCGCGGCCAGCGTTACATCCGACTCATTGACGGCTCCCACTCCTCCGTGCACGATCTTGACAACCACTTCCTCATTGGACAGCTTCAGCAGAGACTGCTTTACAGCCTCCACAGAGCCCTGCACATCGGCTTTCACCACGATGTTCAGCTCCTTCAGATTGCCCTCCTGGATCTGGCTGAACAGATCGTCCAGGGACATCTTCGCCTTGGTATCCTCCAGAAGGCGGTTTTTGCCCTCTGATACGAAGGTGGCCGCAAAATTCTTGGCCTCCTTGTCGGTTTCCGTGGCCACCAGGATCTCTCCGGCATTGGGCACATCGCCCAGGCCCAGCACCTCCACAGGCGTGGACGGACCCGCCTCTTTCAGTCTCCGGGAATTCTCATCCATCATGGCCCTTACCTTGCCGGAGCAGGCGCCGGCGGCAATATAATCGCCCACCCGGAGCGTTCCCTTCTGCACCAGAATATTGGCCACAGGTCCTTTGCCCTTATCCAGCTTGGCCTCCAGCACCAGGCCTCTGGCCCGGCGGTCCGGATTGGCCTTCAGCTCCATAACCTCCGCTGTCAGAAGGATCATTTCCAGCAGGTTATCCAGGCCCTCATGGGTCTTCGCGGATACCGGCACGAAGATCGTGCTTCCGCCCCAGTCCTCCGGAATCAGCCCGTACTCGGAAAGCTCCTGCTTCACCCGGTCCACATTGGCGCCGGGCTTATCAATCTTGTTAACAGCCACAATGATTTCCACTTCCGCGGCCTTGGCATGGTTAATAGCCTCCACGGTCTGGGGCATGACACCGTCATCGGCGGCCACCACCAGCACGGCGATGTCCGTAGAGTTGGCGCCGCGCATCCGCATGGCGGTAAAGGCTTCGTGGCCCGGCGTATCCAGGAAGGTAATCTTCTGCCCGTTGATGGTCACCACATAGGCGCCGATGTGCTGGGTAATTCCTCCGGCCTCCCGGTCTGTCACATGGGCATTGCGGATGGCGTCCAGCAGAGACGTCTTGCCGTGGTCGACATGGCCCATGACGCACACCACCGGCGGGCGGGGCTGCAGCTTGCTCTCGTCCTCATCGGCCTCCTTCAGCAGCTCCTCAATCACATCCACCTTCTCCTCCGGCTCCGCGATAATGTCGTAGCCCAGAGCAATCTCCTGTGCCTTCTCAAAATCAATCTCCTGGTTGACCGTCACCATTACGCCCTCCAGGAACAGCTTCTTCACAATCACAGAGGGCTGCATCTTCATCTTTTCCGCCAGCTCACGGATGGTCAGCTTCTCGGGCAGAGTGATCTCCTTGATCTCCTCCCGCTTCTCTTCCTTCTGTCTGTGCACCGGCTTCTGCAGCGCCTTGGGCAGCGTGTGCTGCTGGCGGCGTCCCTGGTTGGGGCGGTTTCCGGAACCGGATCTGCGGTCATTGGTAAATTTATTTTCTCTTAAGGAATCTTTGTTCTTATCCTTATCCCTGTCCTTATAGCTGGAGGCATCCCTGGAGGGCTTTTTCATACCGATATCCATAACCTCCTGCGGCTTCCGGTCCCTGTCCGTGCGCGGTCCCCTTCCACGGCTGTCAAAGGTCCGTCTTCCTCCGCTGTCATCCCTGCGCTCTGTGCGCCCCTGGAAGCCGGGACGGTTTCCCTGTCCCTCTCTTCTGTCTCCAAAGGGACGCTGGGGACGGTCGCCGGAGCGGTTCCCCTGGTTCCTGTCTCCGAAGGCGCGCTGGGGACGGTCGCCGGAACGGTTCCCCTGATTTCTGTCTCCGAAGGCGCGCTGGGGACGGTCGCCGGAGCGGTTCCCCTGATTCCTGTCTCCGAAGGTGCGCTGGGGACGGTCACCGGAGCGGTTCCCCTGGTTCCTGTCCGCCGGGCGGGCCGGGCGTTCTCCCTGGGCGCTCTGCGCCGCCACCTGGGGACGGGATTCCCTGGTCTCCGCAGCCGCCTGCGGGCGCGGGGCCGGACGGGAATCTGCTCTGTCCTGGGTCTGGGGCCTTTCGGTTCCTTTCCGCTCCGGATGCTGCCGGTTTCCGGCCGGGCGCTCCTGGAATCTTCTGGAATTTTTAGCCTCCTTGGTGGTGGCGTTCTGGGGACGGAACACCTGAATAATATTTTTCTTTTTATGCGTCTCCGGCTTCTTCTGGGCCGGCTCCGTCTTTTCGTCTTTTTTGGCAGGCTGGGCGGAAAATGCCTTTCTCACCATAGCCTCCTGGTTATCTTCCAGTGTACTCATATGGCTCTTAACCTCTATCTTGTTTTCTTTTAAATAATCCATTACTGCTTTATTGTCTACATTCAGCTCCTTCGCGAGTTCATGTATCCTCATTTTTGGCATCTGCTGCACCGACCTTTCCTACTACTTTTCTTGCTGCGCTAACTGCTGTCTGATCTCCCGTGCAAGATTTTCGTCCAGCACCGCGAGGCAGGCTCTGTATTCTCTTCCGATCGCTTTTCCCAGCGCCTCCTTATCCAGGAACCGCACCAGCGGGACTCCGTAATACGCGCACATATTCCGGAACTTTTTCTCCGTATTGGCGGACGCGTCCTCGGCCAGCACCAGCAGATACGCTTTTCCCTGCTTTACCGCCTTCTCCGCCGCAAATTCTCCGCCTGCGATCTTTCCTGCTTTCATGGAGAGACCGATCAGGAACCGGGCTTTCTTATTCTCCAAGCGCTTCCATCTCCTTCCGGAGCCGTTCGTAGACTTCCTCCGGAACCGCCACGCCCAGAGAGCGCTGCAGCCCGCGGTTCTTCTCTGCCTTCGCCAGACAGTCCCGGCTTGCGCACAGATAAGCGCCGCGCCCGTTCTTCCTCCCGGTGGCGTCCAGGAGAATCTCTCCCTCCGGTGTCCGCAGGACCCGGATCAGCTCCTTTTTACTTTTCATCTCTCCGCAGCCGACACATTTCCGCATCGGCACCTTCCTCACTGTACTCAACGAATCCCTCCTGCAATCTTATTCTTCCGGCTGTTCTGTCCCGGCGGTTTCTTCAGACTCCTCTGCGTACGCATCGTCGGCATACTCATCCTCGTATTCTTCTTCTTCCTCCTCGTAGTAGTCAAAATCGCCTGCTTCCCTGGCCTGGGTCTCGCTCTTAATATCGATCTTAAATCCGGTCAGTCTCGCGGCCAGCCGGGCATTCTGCCCTTCCTTGCCGATGGCCAGCGACAGCTGGTAATCCGGCACGATCACCTCAGCCGTCTTCTCATCCGGATCAGCCGCCACGGAAATAACCTTGGCGGGAGACAGGGCATTCTCGATCAGCAGCGCCGGATTCTCATCCCAGTTGATAATATCCATCTTCTCGCCGTGCAGCTCTTCCACCACCGCATTGACCCGGATTCCGTTGACGCCCACGCAGGCGCCCACCGCGTCCACATCCGGATCGTTGCTCCAGACAGCGATCTTTGTCCTGGATCCGGCCTCTCTGGCAATACTCTTGATCTCGATAATGCCCTCGCGGACTTCCGCAACCTCTGTTTCAAAGAGGCGCTTCACCAGCTCGGGATGCGTTCTGGACACCAGGATCTTAGGCCCCTTGGGCGTATCCTTCACCTCCAGCACGTATACCTTCAGGCGCTCGTTGGGGCGGTAGACTTCACCCTTGACCATCTCATTCTCCGTCAGCAGGGCATCCACCCGGCCCAGATTGATGCTTAAGTTTCTTCCCACGTATCTCTGGACAATACCGGTGATTACATCATGCTCTTTCTCATAATACTGGTTATAGAGAACGCTTCTCTCTTCCTCGCGGATCTTCTGGAGAATTACGTTCTTGGCATTCTGTGTGGCAATTCTTCCAAACTCCTTGGACTTGATCTCCACATTAACAATATCGCCCACCTCGTATTTGGAGTCTTTCATCTTCGCATCGGCCAGGCTGATCTGCAGGGCGGGGTCCTCCACCTCCTCCACCACTTCTCTCTCCGCGAATACGGAAAAATCACCGGTCTCCGGATTGATATTCACCTTCACATTATCTGCTTTTCCGAAATGGTTCTTGCAGGCCTGCAGCAGAGACTGCTCAATGGCTTCCAGGAGCGTCTCCTTGCTGATGTTCTTCTCCTTCTCCAGAACATTCAGTGCCTCAATCAATTCTGTATTCATTTTTTTCTCTTCCTCCTGATAAATCTACAGATGAAATGCCAGACGGATCAGTGCCAGATCCTGCTTGGCAAAAGTCATGTCCTGACCGTCCTCCAACTGGATCGTCACACTGTTATCATCGTATGCGCGCAGGATTCCGTAAAATTCCTTTTTTCCCTCCACAGGCCGGAACGTCCGGATCTCCAGTTCTTTTCCCATGCTTCTCTGATAATCTTTCTCTTTCTTCAGCGGACGGCCAAGGCCCGGTGAGCTGACCTCCAGAATATAGGAATCTTCAATGAAGTCATTTTCATCCAGCTTATCGCTGAAGGCCCGGCTGACCACCTCACAGTCATCCACCGTAATGCCGCCCTCCTTATCGATGTACGCCCGCAGATACCAGTTCCCCGCTTCCTTTACGTATTCCACATCCACCAGTTCAAATCCGTGGCTCTCCACGATGGGAAGCAGCAGCTCCCCTGCCTTCTGCTCATAGATTTCTTTTCTGCTCATCTTCTCACCACCTTTGTCCGCTCAACAAAGAAGAGTGGACCTGCGTCCACTCTCCAACTAGTATCATTCTTAAACATACATAGTATAGCACCCGAAAATACGGTTTGCAAGGTATTTTTTGCAAAATCCCCGGCATCCCGGCAATTTCTGCAGCGCAGCCCTTCAGATAACCCCTCCGTTTCTTACCAGATAATACAAACCGAACAGTACAGAGTCCTCCGGATATTCTGCTTCTTTTATGACTACCGGGCCGCAGCAGTCCCAGATGCAGCGTTCGATTCCCTCCGTCAGCTTCTGAAAAAGTCCCTGAAAGTTCATTACCGCTCCGCTCAGGATCACCAGCTGGGGATCGTAGGCATGGATCAGATTCAAAATACCTGCCCTCCATACCTCCACGCAACGGAGCAGGACTTCCTCTGCCACCGGATCCTTCCGGAGCACCCACTTCTGCAGGCTTCTGAAGTCCAGCTTCTCTTCTCCGGAAATACCGCTTTCCGAAAATCCCGGATGCCTGCGGAGCAGTCCCGGAAGCGCCCACCCGGATGCCTCGGCTTCCAGACAGCCCCGGTTCGGGCAGGTGCAGGCGGCTCCCCGCAGATTAACGATGATATGGGAAGCCAGGGCGCCCGCCGTATAATTCCGGCTTCTCAGGATTTTCCCTCCCAGGGATACCGCCGTACCCACCCCGGTGCCCAGGATCATCATAACCGCGTCTTCATATCCGCGGCCGCAGCCCATATGCAGTTCTCCAGCCAGGGCCAGCTTGGAATCCATTTCCAGAAAGGCAGGCAGACCGAAAACCTCTCTGCACCATCCCTCCAGATCCATCTCCTTGCTGTCTTCATATTTTTTATATAAACCCAGAACTCTTTTCTTTTCCGGATCCACAATCCCGGGCATGGCGATGCCCACCCCGGAAAATCCCGACAGTTCCTCCCCCTCCAGCAGATCCAGAACCGCCTTTTTCGTGTCCGGAAGTCTCGGCCCCAGCCCCTTCTCCGAATAAGCCGGGATGCTTTTCCGCCGCATAAAAAGAGCCGGAAGGGCGCTGATCTCCGGCGCCCTTCCGGCTGACATATTCTGTCTGGTTTTCAATATAAACTGCGGCAATTACTGCTCTTCCTGCTTCCGGATATGTACATCCAGCTGATTGAAGGGAATTTCAATCCCTTCCAGGTCAAACCGCTCTTTGATCTTCTGATTCAGATCCCACTTGGCCGTCCAGTAATCTTCCGTGCGCACCCAGGCCCGAAATCCGATGACCACAGCGCTCTCGCCCAGAGAATCCACAAACACCTGACGTTCTTTTTCCTCAATCCTGCTGTCCTGCTCCAGGAGCTCTGTGAGAAGTGCCTTTGCCTTTTTCAGGTCTGTCCGGTAAGACACGCCCACCTTGATCTCCAGCTTCCGCCTGTCCATGGAAGTCACGTTGGTAATGGTATTGTCCGTCAGCAGCGCGTTGGGAATCTTCACCACCTGATTGTCCATGGTTGTAATTGTGGTATAATACATTTCAATCTTCCGGACAGTTCCCTCCACGTTCTCCGCCGGAACAAGAATATAGTCCCCGGCCCTAAAAGGTTTCAGGAACAGAATCAGAATGCCGCCCGCGAAGTTCGAAAGCCCGCCCTTCAGCGCCAGGGAAATGGCCACGCCGGCCGAGGCGATGCCGGCCGCAATGGAGGCTTCGGAAACAATCCCCAGCTGCACAATCATGGTGATAACCGTCAGGATCAGAATTCCGTAGTGCAGAAGAGAAATCACAAAACTGTTCAGGGATGCCTCCACATGAAACTGCTCCATTTTTTTGCGGAGCCACTGGCAGAACCGTCTGGATACCTTCCGTATTACAACGAAAACAAGAATACAGATGGCCAGCTTGATCAGAAAGTTAAAGGCAGCCCCGCCTGTATTCCGGATCCAGTTCTCCACATCAGTCCAGGTTAACATTTAGATTTACTTCTCCTCTTTCTCCATCTTATCCTGCAGCTCTTTCTTCAGATCCCTTTTCTTCGCAGCCTGACGTTTTTTCCCCTTCGCTGTCTTATTATCCGCCAGCTTCTCCACCACTTTAGAGTACTGGAATACGGCAATGCCCAGAGGCGGAATCTTTACCTTGACGGACTGTTTTCTCTCATCGCATTCGATCTCACGGCTCATCTTTACCCGGGGATTTACATGGCCTCCGCCGCCGAAGGAAGTCGCGTCGCTGTTGAAAATCTCCTTATATTTTCCCGGATAGGGAACACCCACCTGATAGTCCTCGTAGACCACATTGGAGAAATTGCAGATGATCAGCAGTGTATCTTCTTTTTTCTTCGTTTTCCTCAAAAAAATCAGCAGATTCTTCTCCCACTCCAGACAGTTGATCCACTCAAAGCCGGATTCCCGGAAATCCTCCTGATACAGAGCCGGACAGCTCCGGTACAGCTGGAGCAGCGCCTTTGTATACGCCTGCATGCCGGCGTGCTCCGGATAATCCAGAGCCAGCCAGTCCAGCTCCTTCTTCTCCGCGAATTCTGTATCCTGCGCAAATTCCTGTCCCATGAACATCAGCTTCTTGCCCGGATGGACAGTCTGGTACCCGAAGGCCAGACGCAGATTGGCCAGCTTCTGTTCGTATTCTCCCGGCATTTTCATCACTAGGGTTCCTTTCCCGTGAACCACTTCATCGTGGGAAAAACTCAGCATAAAACGTTCGCTGTAATTATAAATCATGCTGAAGGTCAGTTCATCGTGATGGGCGCCCCGATATACCGGATCGTACCGCATATAATCCAGAAAATCGTTCATCCAGCCCATATTCCACTTATAATCAAATCCCAGTCCTTCATCATCCAGACTGCCTGTAATCCTGGGCCAGGCGGTGGATTCCTCCGCGATCAGCAGCGCGGACGGGTATTTTTTCTTAAAAACTGAATTAAGATGCTTTAAAAATTCTATAGCTTCCAGATTCTCATTGCCCCCGTAGATATTGGGCACCCATTCTCCGTCCTGCTTTCCATAGTCCAGATACAGCATGGAAGCCACAGCATCCATACGGATGCCGTCCGCATGGTATTTGTCCGCCCAGAACAGCGCATTGGCGATCAGGAAGTTGCGCACCTCCGGCCGTCCGTAGTTGTAGATCAGAGTCCCCCAGTGGGGATGGGAGCCCTTTCTTGGATCCAGGTGCTCATACAGGCAGGTGCCGTCAAAAGCCGCCAGTCCGAAAGTATCCCTGGGAAAGTGCGCCGGCACCCAGTCCAGGATCACGCCGATTCCCTCCCGGTGCATATAATCCATAAAGTACATGAAATCTTCCGCCGATCCGTAACGGCTGGTGGGGGCATAATACCCGGTCACCTGATAGCCCCAGGATTCATCCAAGGGATGCTCCATAATCGGCATCAGCTCCACATGGGTATACCCCATCTCTTTTACATAATCAGCCAGCAGGGGGGCGATTTCCCGGTACGTATAGAATTCCCTCTCCCCGTCCTCCGGCTTTCTCCAGGCGCCCAGATGCACCTCATAGACAAACATGGGAGCCCCGTAGCTCTGGGTCTTCGCCCTCTGCTCCATCCACTGCTGATCCTGCCACTGGTATTTTGTCAGGTCTGCGACCACCGATGCGGTATTCGGACGCACCTCCGCCTCATTGGCGTAGGGATCGGCCTTCAGATAGGTAAGCCCTCCTTTTGCCTTGATTTCATATTTGTACAGCGTTCCCTCGGCAAGTCCGGGAATAAACAGCTCAAAAATCCCGGAATCCAGACAATGCATCTGGCAGGTGCGCCCGTCCCAGTGATTAAAGTCGCCCACCACAGAAACCCGCATGGCATTCGGCGCCCAGACGGCAAAATAAACACCCTCCACTCCCTGCACTGTCATGGGATGGGCGCCCAGCTTTTCATAGATATCGTAGCAGATGCCCGCCGTAAAACGAGATTCCTCTTTTTCCGTGATCTGAGCCGGGAACGCATAAGGATCATAAATTTCCCGGCCCTCCTTCTTGTCATTCAGCACGAAGGTATACTTCGGCACTGTTTTTCCTGGAAGCAGTATGGCGAAAAAGCCGCTGTCCTCCTCTGTCATGGCATGGAGCTTCCGGTCGGAAAGCGTCTTCACGAAAACCCTCTCCGCACCCGGAAAATAGCACTGGATCAGAATTCCCTCCGGCACCGCACGGGGTCCCAGAATATTTTTGGGATACTTTTCCTCCGAATACTGCACTGCCTCGATCTCCGCCCAGTCCATTAAATCATACAGCTTGTCCTCCATACAGTTTCCTCCCTCCTCTTATTCCGGATCAACGGCCTCTTCGGCCCCGGAATTCTCGAATTTTGTGGTAGTCAGTTCCTCAGGCTTCCGGCTGAGGATCTCCATAAATTCCTCACCCGTAATGGTTTCCTTTTCATACAGATACTTTGCCAGCTCATGGAGCTTGGGCATATTCTTGGAAATAATGCCCACCGCCTTTTCGTATCCTCTCTTCACCAGAGCCACCACCATGGCATCAATCCGGGCTGAAGTAGAGTCGGAACACATGAGCGCCACATCGCCGCCCAGGTACTGATTGGTTACAGTTTCAAAGGCAACCATTCCGAAATCATCACTCATGCCGAACCGGCTGATCATGGCCCGGGCCAGCTTCGTAGCCTGCTCGATATCATTGGCCGCTCCCGTAGTGATGGAATGGAATACCAGATCTTCGGCCACACGGCCTCCGGTAAAGGTGGCGATCCGGTTGTCCAGCTCTTCTCTGCTCATGAGGTTATGCTCATCCTCATCCACCTGCATGGTATACCCCAGGGCCCCGGAGGTTCTGGGGATAATGGTGATCTTCGTCACCGGCGCGGAATGGGTCTGCATGGCGGCCACCAGGGCGTGTCCCGTCTCATGGTAGGCCACAATCAGCTTCTCCTTGTCCGTAAGAATCTTATTCTTCTTCTGATAGCCGGCGATTACCACCTCTACGCTCTCCTCCAGATCCGCCTGGCAGACGAACTTCCGGCCGTCCCGGACTGCCCGGAGCGCTGCTTCATTGATCATGTTGGCCAGCTCCGCGCCGCTGGCGCCGGAAGCCAGGCGCGCTACCGCGCCGAAATCCACATTGTCGCTGATCTTGATCTTTTTGGCGTGCAGCCGCAGGATCTCCTCACGCCCCTTCATATCCGGCAGCTCCACCGGCACCCGGCGGTCAAACCGCCCGGGCCGCAGCAGGGCCGGATCCAGAGAATCGGGGCGGTTGGTGGCGGCCAGGATGATGACTCCCTTGCGCCCGTCAAAGCCGTCCATCTCTGAAAGCAGCTGGTTCAGGGTCTGCTCCCGCTCATCGTTTCCAGAAAGTCCCCCTCCGTCACGCTTCTTTCCGATGGTATCAATCTCATCAATAAACACAATACAGGGCGCTTTCTCATTGGCCTGCTTAAACAGGTCCCGGACCTTGGCAGCACCCATGCCCACAAACATTTCCACAAACTCCGAACCGGAGATGGAGAAGAACGGCACATTGGCCTCCCCGGCCACCGCCTTGGCCAGCAGCGTTTTACCCGTTCCGGGGGGCCCCACCAGCAGCGCGCCCTTGGGCATCCGCGCCCCGATCTCTGTATATTTTTTTGGATTGTGCAGGAAATCTACAATTTCCGTCAGAATTTCCTTGGCCTCATCCTCACCGGCCACATCGGAGAACTTGATGCCTGTCTCCGACTGGACATATACCTTCGCGTTGCTCTTACCGAAACTCATGGCATTTCCCATGCCGTTCCCCATGCGCTTCATCATGGAACGCATCAGAAGCTGCCCCACCAGGATAATCAGAACTATTGGCAGGACGATGGAGATCAGCATGCTTAAGATCGGGTTCATCTCCTCAACGATGGGGGAAGAAAAATCTTCCAGCCCGGCGTTCAGAAGCCGGTCCGTCAGCTGATAATCGTCCATGAGCCCCGTCTCATAATACTTTTCCGGTTCCGAAGTATCGCCAAAGGTAATGACTCCGTTCTGCCAGTCTACCTCTACCTCCTTGATCTCACCGTCATTGAGCATCTGGATAAAGGTGCCGTAGCCGACCTCCTCCACCCGAGGGCTGTTCAGCGACGGCCACAGGAACATATTTAATAATAACAGCACGATCAGCGCGATACCGTAGTAAAACATGATCGGCCGTTTTGGTGTTTTCACCTCCCGCATATTTGTGCCTCCTAATTATATATAAACTCTGCATTCAGTATCTTCTAAGCAGTTCACAAAGTCAAGCAAATCACTTAAATTTCACGAAAACTTCATGTTTTTCAGACTTTTTTAAGTTCTCCCCCGGCGGGAAAATTAAAACTTCCGAAGCTCATCCGTATCCTCTTCCCCGGTATTCTCTATTTTCCGGATTATCACATCGTAACCCGCGTGATCGTTGATCTTCACATGCACCCGCTCTCCGGCCCGGTGGCCCATCAGTGCCGAGCCCAGGGGGGAATCCGCCGTAATCAGGCCCTTCAGCGAGTTGCCCCGGACGGCGGTCACAATCTTGTATTCTTCGGTCTCATCGTCCTCTTCGAAATACACAGTGACCCGCTTATTCAGCCCCACCTGGTCCTCGGCCGACTGATCCGATACCAGAATGGCTGTCTTGATCATATTTTCCAGATACCGGATGCGGCTTTCATTCTGATTCTTATCCTTTTTTGCCGCGTAATATTCAAAGTTCTCGCTCAGATCTCCCTGGGCCCTGGCCTCCTTCACGGCTTCAATGGCATTTTTCCGCACCACCAGCTTCCGGTATTCTATCTCTTCCTTCATTTTATCAATATCGCTCTGGGTCAGTCTGTCATGCATATTATTTTCCTCTTTCCTTGCTGTATTCTATTTTATTTTACAAAATTTTGCCGCGGTCTGCAACGGGCTTTTCCCGGCCCCGGGGCAGCTCTGAGAAAGCTGCCGGAACAGTCCCCGTCCGGAAAGTGTTTCCGCCCTTGTCAAATGAAAAAAATAAGGCTATAATAGCCTCGAAAAATCAGTAAAGGAGATGAACCTTATGGTATCAGAAAATCTTTGGAATAAAGAGATGGATTTCAATGCTGTCAGCGCTTTCTGTGAAGACTACAAAGCCTTCCTTACCGCCTGCAAAACCGAGCGGGAATGCGTCTCCTTCATGGAGGCAGAGCTGGAGGCAAATGGCTACCGGAACCTGAACGAGGTGATCCGCCGGGGCGAGTCCCTGCAGGCCGGCGACAAGGTATACGCCGACATTATGAAGAAGGCTCTGCTGATGTTCCAGATCGGAACCCGGCCTTTCTCCGACGGCATGCGGATCCTGGGTGCCCACATCGATTCCCCCAGACTGGACCTGAAGCAGCGTCCCCTGTATGAGGAAGGGGAGCTGGCCATGCTGGACACCCATTACTACGGCGGAATCAAGAAATACCAGTGGGTGGCTCTTCCTCTGGCCCTCCACGGCGTGGTGGCCAAAAAAGACGGCAGCGTTTTGAATATTTCTATCGGCGACAAACCGGAAGATCCCGTCTTCGGCGTGTCGGACCTGCTTCCCCACCTGGCCTCCAAGCAGATGGAAAAGAAGGCCCGCGAGGCGGTGGAAGGGGAAAATCTGAATGTACTGGTGGGCAGCCGTCCCCTGGAGGGTGAGAAAAAGGAGGCTGTAAAAGCCGCGGTCCTTCAGATTCTGAAGGAGCAGTACGGCATCGAAGATGAAGATTTCATTTCCGCGGAAATTGAAGTGGTGCCCGCCGGCTCCGCCAGAGATTACGGTCTGGACAGAAGCATGATCATGTCCTACGGCCAGGATGACCGGGTCTGCGCCTATACCTCTTTCCGGGCCATGATCGAAATGGAAGCCCCGGAATATACCAGCGTCTGCCTGCTGACGGACAAAGAAGAAATTGGCAGCGTTGGCGCCACCGGCATGCATTCCCGCTTTTTCGAGGACACCGTGGCGGAGGTCATGAATGCCTGCGGCTGCTACAGTGAAATCGCCCTGCGCCGGGTGCTGAAGAACACAAAGGTCCTCTCCTCGGATGTCAGCGCCGCCTTCGATCCCAATTATCCGGAGGTTATGGAAAAGAACAACTGTGCCTATCTGGGCCGCGGCCCCGTGTTCAACAAATACACCGGCTCCCGGGGAAAATCCGGTTCCAACGACGCCAACGCGGAGTATATTGCCTGGCTCCGGAATATTCTGGATAACGGCGGAATCGGCTACCAGACCTCAGAGCTTGGAAAGGTAGATGCCGGCGGCGGCGGCACCATCGCCTACATCCTGGCCAATCTTGGCATGGAGGTCATCGACTGCGGCGTGGCGGTCCTGAACATGCACGCCCCCTTCGAGATCACCAGCAAGATCGATGTATATGAAACCTACAGGGCTTACGGAGTTTTTCTCCGGAACTGAGACGCATGCAGGAGATAAAATCATGAAATACTTTCGGCAGTTCTGCATTATCATCGTAATTTCCTGTCTGGGAGAGCTATGCCACTTCTGGCTGCCTCTCCCCATCCCTGCCAGCATTTACGGCCTGCTTCTGATGCTGGCGGCTCTGTGCACCCGCCTGATTCCTCTGGATTCCGTCAAGGACGCGGGAAAATTTCTGATTGATATCATGCCCGTTATGTTTATTCCCGCAGCTGTGGGCCTGCTGGAATCCTGGGGGGTTCTCCGGCCCATGCTGATCCCCCTGCTGGTTATTGTCCCGGTCACCACCATTCTGGTCATGGTGGTTTCAGGCAGAGTAACACAGTGGGTAATCCGTAAAGAAAAGAGGCGCAGAAAATGAAGGAAATGCTTTGTAACTCTGTATTTTTTGGCGTTGCCATAAGCCTCCTGGCCTATGAGCTGGGCTCCTGGATGAAACGGAAGTGGAAGCTTGCCATCTTTAATCCGCTTCTTATTTCCATTGCGGCCGTCATGCTGATACTTGTATTTTTCCGCATTGACTATGACAGCTATTATGAAGGCGCCCAGTATCTCAGCTACCTGCTGACGCCGGCCACTGTCTGCCTGGCCATCCCGCTTTATGAGCAGCTGGAACAGCTGAAGCACAACGCAAAGGCGATTGCCGCCGGCATTCTCTCCGGCGTCCTCACCAGCCTGGCCAGTGTTCTGGCCCTGTCCCTGCTCTTTGACCTTACCCATGAGCAGTATGTGACCCTCCTGCCAAAGTCCATCACCACGGCCATCGGCATGGGCGTTTCGGAAGAGCTGGGCGGCATCACCACCATTACGGTAGCTGTCATTATTGTCACCGGAATCCTGGGCAACATGCTGGCCACGCTGATCTGCCGGCTCTTTAAGATTCAGGAGCCCGCAGCCGTGGGCATCGCCCTGGGCTCCTCCTCCCACGCCATCGGCACCACCAAGGCCATGGAGCTGGGAGAAATCCAGGGAGCCATGAGCAGTCTCTCCATCGCCGTATCCGGCATTCTTACGGTAGGCGCGGCCTCCATATTTGCCATGTTCCTGTAGGGAACCGCGCCCGCAAAAAAGCAGAGTTTCGGCTCTGCTTTTTTTCTGTACCTTTCGGGAAATTTATGCTATACTCGGTATGCATTTGTAAAATCGGAATTTCTTTCCGGACTGGTTCGAGAACTTCCCAGTATAAAAAACCAAGTA
Source organism: Candidatus Scatomonas pullistercoris (assembly GCA_018713515.1). Taxonomy (GTDB): domain Bacteria; phylum Bacillota; class Clostridia; order Lachnospirales; family Lachnospiraceae; genus Scatomonas; species Scatomonas pullistercoris. Next base: position 12,053 of record DVOO01000024.1, on the reverse strand, counting down.
TCTCCGGAGGACCCTGCCCGTGCGGCAAAGCCGGCCTTCCAGACTAAAAAAAGAAAAGGAGATTGGAGAATGAATGCAAAAAGAAAAGTGATCATTGACTGTGATCCCGGCATTGATGACGCCCTGGCTCTGATGCTGGCGCTGTCCTCCCCGGAGCTGGAGATCCTGGGCATCACAGTTGTCTCGGGCAATGTCCCGGCCGCGATGGGCGCGGAAAATGCCCTGAAGGTGCTGGACTGGATGCACCGGCCTGACATTCCTGTCTATCTGGGCGAAGAACGCCCCCTGATCCGCCCCTACGTGGACGCGGCCGACACCCACGGCGAAAATGGTCTGGGAAATCTTGTCTGCCCGCAGGTTACGAAAGTCCGCCCCCGCAGAGGTGCCGTAGAGTTTCTGGCCGAAGCCCTGACGGAGGCTTCCGAAACCGGCAGCCCGGTCTCGGTCATCGCCCTGGGCCCTCTGACAAATCTGGCCAGGCTTATCCAGCGCCATCCCGAATGTTTTGCCGGCCTGGACGAGTTTGTTTCCATGGGCGGAAACTACCGAAGCCACGGAAACTGTTCTCCGGTAGCCGAATATAATTACTGGTGCGACCCCCACGCGGCCAGAACAGTATTTGAAGCCTTCGCTTCGCTTCCCTCCCTGCAGGGCCGGCTGCTGCACATGGTCGGCCTGGATGTGACAAGACAGATCGTTCTGACCCCGAATCTCAGAGATTATTTCTGCCGTCTGGATCCGGAGCTCGGCGCCCTGATCCGCAGCATGACGGATTTTTACATGGATTTCCACTGGCAGCAGGAGGGCCTGATCGGCTGCGTGATCAATGATCCCCTGGCCGTTGCCTATTTTCTGCGGCGGGATCTCTGCCATGGCTTCTCAGCCTATACCACCGTGGAGACAGAGGGAATCTGCCTGGGCCAAAGCGTAGTGGACGCCTGCGGTTTCTGGAAAAAGGCTCCTAACAGCCGTGTACTGACGGAAACAGATCCCCTGGGCTTTATGGAACTGTTCTTTTCCCGCCTCCTGAAAAAAAGTCCGGAAGAACTTGGTCCCATGCTGGCCTCTCTGATGGGAGGCGGCTCCTTATGAAAAAACTGAACGCTTCCGGCATCTGTTTTCTGGCCCTGGCAGCCGTCCTGAACATTGTCGGCGCCAACATTGCCCTGGCGCTGCGCCTGCCGGTCTACCTGGATTCCATCGGCACCATGCTGGGGGCTGCTCTGCTGGGTCCGGTGTACGGCATGCTGCCTGGACTGGTCAGCGCCCTGCTGAACGGCTTTACAACAGATCCCTATGCTTTCTATTATCTGCCGGTGCAGCTGGTGACCGGCCTTATGACCGGGCTGGCCTTCCGCCTGTTCCGGCCGAAAAAAATCCGGGATATCTGGCGGCTGCTTCCCGCTTCCCTGCTGATTTCCCTTCCCGGCACTGTAGTCAGCTCCGTCATCACCGCTCTTCTATTCGGGGGTATTACTTCTTCCGGATCCACGGTGCTGGTACAGCTCCTCCACGGCGCGGGCCTGCATCTGACTCTCAGTGTCTGTCTGGTCCAGGGGATCACAGATTTTCTGGACCGGATCCTTTCCCTGGCACTGACGGCCGGGCTGGCCGCCGCCCTGCCATCCGCTCTGCGGGCCAAAATACAGAATCTCCGCTCGGGATCCCCGGCCGGAAAAGGAGCAGATCATGGAACGCTATAGCCGTATTACCAATAAAAACCAAAGGGAAATTGTTTTGCTGAAGGCCAGGCCCTGCGCCTGGGGCAAATGCCGTTTCTGTGACTACATAGACGATAACTCCCAGGATACGGAAGCCATGATCTCCCTCAACAGAGAAATCCTCTCCCGGGTCACCGGCGAGTTCGGCGTCCTGGAGGTCATCAACTCCGGCAGCTGCTTTGAGCTGCCCTCGGAAACCCTGGAGGATATCCGCCGGGTGATCCGTGAAAAGCAGATTCACCGCCTCTTCTTCGAGGCCCACTGGATGTACCGGAAGCATCTGCAGAAAATGCGGGAGTATATGGGAATTCCCATCACCTTTAAAATCGGCGTGGAAACCTTCAACCGGGATTTCCGGGAAAATTACCTGAACAAGCACGCGGACTTTCAGAGCGCAGAGGAAGTCCGCCGGTATTTTGAATCTCCCTGCCTTATGGTAGGCATCCGGGGACAGACAAAAGAGATGATCGACGAGGATATCCGGCTTTTGAAGAAATATTTTCCTCTCGGTACCATCAATGTTTTTACCGATAACAGTACGGATGTGAAACGGGATCAGGAACTGGTAGACTGGTTTATGGAAAAATACGCCTGGCTTCTGAATGATCCGGCTGTAGAAGTGCTGTACGAAAGAACAGATTTCGGGGTGGGGGACTGATCCCCGCCCCTTTTCCATGGAGTCATACGTTCAGATATTCCCTGAACAGGACCGTCCTTTAGCCTGCAAAATACCGGCGGCCTTCAGCAGGCACGCCGGCATTCTCTTTTTTTCCTGTGATCAGATTCCCAGCGCTCTGCGCTTTTCCTCGATCCTCTCGATCATCTGATCCCCCAGCTTTTCTATATCTGTCTCCACCGTGTAGGCAGCCTCTACCCAGTCGCGGATACCGCCGGTCAGCAGCTCCGTCACTTTGGGGCCTCCCGTCACCTGGGGAGCCACGCCCAGGTATGTATCGATACCTGTAGCCACCACGTAATTTCCAATGGATACAGCCTTCTCAGACATCCACTCCGGCGCGCATCCCACAATAGGAAGCTGGGAGATATTCAGGCCGGAATCCTTGGCGATCTGGGAAGCCAGCACCACCATACGGCTGATATCCACACAGGAGCCCATATGCAGCACCGGCGGAATGTCCGCCAGCTCGCAGACTCTCTTTAAGCCGGCTCCGCAGAGATCCTTGGCTCTCTTGTCCATCAGTCCGGCTCTGGCCGCCGCCTGGGCGGAGCATCCGGACAGGATCAGCAGAATGTCGTGCTTGATCAGCTTCTTCATCAGCTCCACATGAGCGGAGTCCGGACGGACTCTGGGATTGTTGCATCCCACCATGGCAACCACGCCTCTTAAGACCCCGGAGGTAATGCAGTCAATCAGAGGCTTGGTGGTTCCCGTGGGCTCCGCCTGAGAGTTGGCTACCTTATCCAGCTGCTTGATGATGGCCTCCACAGAATAACCTACGGTTGCCTTCTGCTTCAGCTGCGGGATATGTACCAGCTCCGGCTTTCTGTTCACGTAGTTCTCCACAGCTGTGCGCACGATTTTTTTAGCGTTTTCGCCGGCCGTTCTGGCATTAAAGCGGATGAAGTCAGAATCCGGCATCTGCGCGATGGGAGAAGTCGTGATGAATTTGGTGTGGAAACACTTGCTTAAGGGACCCAGTGCAGGGAAAATACACTGCACATCCACGACAATGGCCTCACAGGCTCCTGTGAGCACCACGTTCTCCTGCTGCAGGAAATTTCCTGCCATGGGTATGCCGCGCCTCATAGCGACCTCATTGGAGGTACAGCATACGCCGGCGACATTGATCCCCTTGGCACCAAGGGATTTGGCCAATGCCACCATCTCCGGATCTTCCGCGTACTCACAGATCATCTCTGAGAGACTCGGATCGTGGCCGTGAACGATAATATTTACGTGGTCCTCTTTCATAACGCCCAGGTTGGCCTCTGTGTCCACCGGCTTCGGGGTTCCGAACATAACATCCGAAAACTCTGTGCCGCACATGGAGCCTCCCCAGCCGTCGGACATACCGGTGCGCAGGGACTGACGGACCAGGGCCTCCGCCTTGCTGGAGTTGCCCATATGGGTCATATGCATGGCCGTGGACACCTCCCGGTCAATGGCTCTCGGCTCGATCTCCTCCCTGTGCCAGATCTCCTGGGTATGTTTGGGAGCTCTGGACAGCCACCGCTGTACGCCGTGGGGCTTTCCGTATTCCATCAGGGCCAGCTCCGCCATCTCATGGGCCAGGTCATAGATATCTTTCCCTTCGGTCTCCACACCCCACTCTTTGGCAATCCGGAGCAGCTTTTCCGGATCCTTTACCTTATAATTTCCATCTCTGGAAACGGTGCTCAAAGTGTGGCAGATTTCCCGGCCGTGATCAGAATGGGTGGCCGCGCCTCCGGCTACAAACCGCAGGAAATTCCGGCCCGCGATACCATCGGCATCGCAGCCGCAGATTCCTCTGGGCGCCTTCGGCGTAATACGGCAGGGCCCCATGGAACAGATCCGGCAGCAAATGCCCTGCTCTCCAAATTTACAGTGGGGGGTCTGATTCTTCACACGCAGCTGCCAGGAATCAGCGCCCACCTTCCTGCCTGTCTCCAGAAGCCGCTCGGTGGCGGCGTCAAACTCATCAATGGTTGTCAGCTTAAAATCACTCATACATTTTCCTCCCGGTGGTTTTCCCGTTGCTCTTCTGTTTGTCTATATTTTAACAGACTTGTCCCATCACCGGAAGCAACCAACAGTTTCCCTCTTACAACCGTTTTTTGATACCTGCCATTTCGATTTTTCTGAGAAATATTTTATGGTATAATAAAGGGAAACGGGAGATGACAGGCTACGAAAAAATGTCGGCCTCTTAAGCCTGCGTTCCCGCGTCTATGATAAGCATGGAAACTTACTTTATACACCGGAGGGATGATCATGAGTATACAGGATCTGGAATATTTCGCTGCTGTCTGCCGGGAACGCAGCATTAACCGGGCGGCAAAGCTGCTCTACATCACTCCCCAGGGCTTAAGCAAATCCATTAAAGCTCTGGAACAGGAGCTGAACGCAAAGCTTTTAAACAGAAGCTCTTCCGGCATTACCCTGACGGAATGCGGGCGGTATCTTCAGGAACACCTGGATGCGTTTCTGGAGAATTACTATTCGATCTGCCGCGGCATCCAGAGCATTACCCAGCGCCAGAACCATGAGATTGATCTGCTGTCTGCCTATGGAATTCTCCGCCTGGTGACGCCGGAATGCCTGACCGATTTTCAGCGGCAGCATCCGGAGATCCGCCTGCACTACCGGGAATATCCGGACAGGCAGGTGGAACGGCTTTTTTCCGCCAAGGAGGGGAATGTAGCTTTCACCATTGCTCCCGTCTCTCCGGGAGACTGTGCTGTCCAGAAGCTGGAATCCTTTGAGATCAAACTGCTGGTAAACCGCAGTCATCCCCTGAGCGGCCGTGAAACCGTTACAATCGGTGATCTGCGGGGAGAACCTCTGTACATTGAGAGCAGTGAATTCCAGATCTATCACCTGATCACAGACCGGTGCCGGGAGGCGGGCTTTGAACCTGTTATTGTTTTTGAGACCAGCGGTTTTTCCCTCTGCCACAAGATGGTTCGGCAAAACAAAGGCATCTCCGTCACGGTAGACTTTATTTTTGAGGATATGCAGGATCCGGAGCTTGTGTCCATCCCCTTCTCCGATGGAAACTACCGCTGGACCACCTGCATGGTCACCCGGAAAGAAGACATGGACAATCCGGATCTCCTCCTGTTCCGGAATCACATTCTTCACTGGATGGAGGATATCAAGACGGGCCGTATCCGAAGATAAAACAAGATGAGAGGTTTGATTATGGAAAAATATTTTTACGAAGCATTTAATGGTATGAAGCGTTTTGGACCCGGAAGCGATGCGTCCACCCTACGGGCAATTAAGATGTTTCCAGCTAATACGAGTCAGTTGAAAATTCTCGATATTGGTTGTGGTATAGGTACGCACACTTTGATTTTGGCTAAGCACTTTCCAGAGGCAGACATTACCGCTATAGACAATCATGCTCCACATATTGAAAAATTGAATGAAGCAGCGGCAAAAAGAGGATATTCCGGCCGTATTCATGGAATCGTTATGTCCATGTTTGAGATGACCTTTGGAAACGAAAGCTTTGACTTAATATAGTCGGAGGGCGCGGCTTATATTGCTGGATTTTCTCATGCCATAAGGGACTGGAAGCGGTTGTTAAAACCCAATGGATATATTATTTGCAGCGAAATAAGTTGGATAAGCGATACTCCGTCAGAGGAAAGTAAACGGTTTTGGAACGAAAGCTATTCGGAAATGAATACGGTTGCATGCAAAATAGAGCAGATACAGGAGCAGGGTTACGATTGCACCGGACACTTTATTTGCCCGGTTTCAGACTGGACAGTCAATTATTATGAACCGATTTCCAGAAATCTGAAAAAAATGGAGGAACGCTATCGTGGAAACACGCAGGCGATGGAAGCGGTTCAAAATCTGAGGAATGAAATAACCCTTTATAAAAAACATTCATCTGATTATAGTTATGTTTTTTATGCAATGAAGAAAAAATAAGTTTCCTGTTATGCAGACTTACCCCTTAAGAAACCTGCTCTGCCAGGCGCACCATAAATTTCAGGGGCAGATGTGATTCATATGAGTCACATCTGCCCCTGATTAAAACTGCCTATTGCCCGACAGTTCCATCTTCCTTACATTTTACTGCCTTATCAGCACAGAGCTTTCTCCAGCGCAGTGTTTTTCTTCTGTCCTTTCTGTAATCAGCCCTTGGAAAACCTGGACAGAAACTCCCGGGTTCTCTGCTGTCTCGGATTGGTAAACACCTCCCCGGGCTTTCCCTCTTCGCAGATTACGCCCTCAGACATGAATACCACATAGTTGGATACGTCCCTGGCGAAGGCCATCTCATGAGTAACCACCAGCATGGTCATACCCTCATCGGCCAGACCGCGCATAACCTCCAGAACCTCGCCCACCATTTCCGGATCCAGAGCGGATGTTGGTTCATCAAACAGCAGTACCTCCGGTTCCATGGCCAGCGCCCTGGCAATGGCCACGCGCTGCTTCTGACCTCCGGAGATCTGATGGGGTTTCGCGTTAATGTACGGCCCCATGCCAACTCGTTCCAGATATTTCAGGGCATTCTGCCGGGCTTCCTCCCGGCTCTTTTTCAGTACCTTTACCTGTCCGATCATGCAGTTTTTCAGCACAGTCATATTATCAAACAGGTTAAAGGACTGGAACACCATTCCCACCTTGGCCCGGTAGGCGGAAGCATCCACCTTTTTCCCCGAAACATTCTCCCCGTGAAAGAGGATCTCTCCTCCGGTGGGGGTCTCCAGAAGATTTACGCACCGCAGCAGGGTGGATTTTCCGGAGCCGGAGGCTCCGATAATACTGGTCACATCCCCCGGACGGACTGTAAAATCAATGTCCCTCAGGACTTCGTGATTTCCAAAGGACTTGGACAGATGCCGGATCTCTAAAATAGCGTCGCTGCTCATCATCGTTCCCCCCTGTTCCTTCCGTGTTTCAGTTCCTGGCGGGTGCGCTCCCGCTCCTTAAATTCCTTGCTGTGCTCATCGAAGGGGGTTCCCTTCTGCGGATGCGTATAGGTGCCGGAGGTCATTACAAGCTGATCCTCATTCACCAGCTCGTAATTGTCCGAGCCATCCATTTTCCGCTCCACCCAGCGCAGAATAAAGGAAGCGATCAGGGTCATGCACAGATAGCCCACCATCTCGATGGCAGCCGATGGGAAATAGGAATAGGTAGCTCCCACAGCTCCCCGGTGCACGGCAAAGAATTCCGTGAAAGAGATAATGAACATGACAGAACTGTCCTTAATATTAATAATAAAGTTATTGCCGATCTGGGGCATGATGTTTCGGATTGCCTGGGGCAGGATCACGTACAGCATGGTCTGGAAATGATTCATGCCGATGGCCTTTGCCCCTTCCGTCTGTCCCGGATCGATGGAGAGAATTCCGCCCCGGACAGATTCCGCCATGTAGGCGCCCGTATTGATGGACACCACCAGAATGGCGGCCAGCCAGATATTCTGGAACCGCACGGAATTGTTCGTAAAATAGGGCAGCCCGTAGTAGACGAATACCGCCTGCAGGATCATGGGGGTTCCCCGGAACACCTCCACGTAGATCCGCACAATCACCCGGATCAGCGCCAGAAAAAATCGCTTCACCGGCGGATCGCTCTTGGAATGCGGAATCGTCTGCAGGATTCCGCAGATAAATCCAATCAGACAGCCGATAACCGTGGCCACCAGGGCCAGGATCAGCGTATTTTTGATACCGTTTAAATAGCTTCCTCCATACTGCGCCCAAAGATCCGCAATATCGGCGCCAAGCTGGGTCAGCCGTTCCATAAGCTTTCGCTCCTTTCTCTACTTCCGAATTATGACTGGCTCATCGGCTGGACGGCAATGGCTTCATCCATTATCTCATTGAAATCGTCCTCCGTCATGGTGGAGAGCACGCTGTCAATGGCATCCTTCAGCTCTGTATTTCCCTTCATTACGGAAACACCGATGTTGATCTCTCCCTCATCCACCACGAAGCCGTCATCGCTGTCAGAGAAATCCAGGATGGTCATGTCCTCATACTGGGCACAGGCACCCATGGCCGTGGGCATATCGGTGCAGATAAAGTCCACCGTATCTGTCTCAAGAGCCATCAGCATGGCCGGAGCGGACTCGGCAGCCGTCTGAATCTGAGCTCCCTCGATCTGAGGCAGCATAGAATCATACCAGATGGTGGCGATCTGCGCTGTGCAGGTGCCGCCGGACAGATCGCTGATGCCGGTTGCGGATGCGTAGGGGCTATCCTTCTTGGTGACGCAGACGATGGAAGCATAATAGTAGGGACCTGCAAAATCCACCTGCTCCATGCGCTCTTCCGTCATGGACTGGCCGGCAATAACCGCGTCATAGATGCCGGACTGTACGCCGGGCACCAGAGAATCCCAGTCGGTGCGGACCACTTCCAGCTCCCAGCCGTTGGCCTCACAGATCTTCTTGGCCATCATCACATCGTAGCCGTTGGCATACTCATTGGAGTCCTTGATGGGAACGGCGCCGTTGGAATCATCGGTCTGGGTCCAGTTATACGGCGCGTATGCGCACTCCATGGCAATGGTCAGGACACCGTCCTCCACGCCGGAAGCGCCGCCCGCGTTCTCTGCCGCGTCGGAACCGCCGCTCTCAGAGGTAGTACCGGCGGAACTTCCGGAAGCCGCGCCGCTGCCGCTGTCCTGACTTCCGCAGGCAGCCAGGGACGCCGCCATCATCAGTGCCATAACCATTGCAATTCTCTTTTTCATAAGTACATCTTCCTTTCCTTTTCTTTACATGGTGTCCGGAGCTCTTGATCCCGCAAATCGCTTCACAGAATAAAAAACGACTACAGCGCACAACACCATAGTCGTTCCAAGTTCTCAAATACACGTATAGAGAGACCGATAGCGCTCCACACAAGGTGACAGTCGGCGGGATCTTCTCCCGACGCCCAACAAAGCGCCGCTCAACCCGGCTCTCCATTTCGGCGAATCCCCCTTTCCCCCTGACTCAACGGCGGTTGAGCGCCTCCCCAGGGCTACTGATGAGCTTCGCACCTCTATCATCTTTGATTTTAGACATTATACTACAGGCTTCGACCCTTGTCAATTCCAAGTTCCGGCAAATCCCTCGCTCCAAAAAACCTCTGTTCTTCCGGTAACCGGGGCCCTGCACTATCGAAGACCTATGATAAATAATATCAGCGCCAGGATCGGAAGACCCGTCCAGCTGATATATCTTCCTGCGATTTCCCAATCCGATGGCTCTGCGCGGTCCGCATTGCGGATCTGAAATTTCAGATTCCAATGAAACAGCTCCTCTGCAAATAAAATAGAAAGCGCGTTCAGAATACAGATCGCCACCGCGCCAAACCATGTAATCCACTGACCCTTATGCGTTAATTCCGGATCCCCCGTCAAATCTAAAATTGTCGAAACAGAAGGTTCCATTGGGTCAACCCTATTCCCAAATTCGTCCAGTACAGAACCGTCATTCGTTGTAAAGGTTATACCAAGATCTTCCGTACTTCCGTCTTCGCTGTAAAAATGGCGGAAATCCTCATACTGCGCTATCCCGCCGCGAAAGAGGATTTCTTCTCCGCGGCGAATTTCAACTCCCACCATATCCTCCCCAAACTGCTTGTCTTTGGGGATTGCAGAGGGATCTTCCCTGACAGTATAGGGGCCATAGGTTTTATCGCCGTATTGAAAATACACCGTCTTGTCCTGGCTCACTGTAAACCTGACCTGTTTCCCCCATATTTTGCCGGAATACACAGTGGTTCCATTTTCAGAATTTGGAACAAGGATCGTATCCTTGTATGCAAAACCCTCCCGGGCAATGGTAATGGGATAAAGCACTGTGAACACCGCAATCATGGCGATCATAAAAAGCAGTACTCCCTTTTGCCAGCGCCCTAAGCCTTTAAGTCTTTCCACAAAACACACCCCCTTTTTATTTCGTTTTTCGCCTGAGAACTTAATTTATTTTATCACAATTCCCTGAGTTTGAAAATTGCAGATGGCCGAACGGAACAGCAATAGTAGGAAGCTGTTGAAAAGAAAATTCTCTGACTCTCCTGTCGGTAGATTGCATTTTCCCGTCTCAAAAGGTACAATCATGACGGGAGGAAAAGTCAATGACCAAAATGGACAATGAAAAGTTCGGAAACCTGATCCGCAGGCTTCGCAAAGAAAAGAATATGACCCAAAAGGAACTGGCGGAAAGGCTGTTTGTCTCTGACAAAACCGTCAGCAAGTGGGAACGGGGTGCCGGCATGCCGGGCATCACTCTGCTTCTGCCTCTGGCAGAAGCCTTGGGCGTAACGGGCACAGAGCTTCTGAAAGGGGAACGGATGGCTAACAATCAGACTCTGAAACCGGAAGAAATGGACCAGCTTCTTTCCGGCCCTCTAAAGTTATCCGCACAGGAAGCTGAGAGCCAAAAGGGACGCTTCTGGAAACTTCTCTACGGGGTCTGCGCATTGACTGCGGCAGTAGAACTTTTCCTTCTGTTCCGTGCGGGCCTGCCCCGGGAGCAGCTGACGGATCTGCTGATGATCACAGCCATGCTGCTCCTCTTCGGCGTCTGGCTCTGTTTTCTAATTCCCAAACAGCTTCCGTCTTATTACGATCAAAACAAAATCGACTATTTTACCCAGGGTCCCTTCCGCATCCATATGCCTGGCCTAACCTTCAGCAACCGAAACTGGTTCCGTATCAGCCGCATCCTGCGGATTTTCCTTCTGGCTATGATGGTTCTCTACCCCCTAGCCTGCTGTATCCTCTTTTTTTCAGGCGGCGCAGGTCTCTGGGAACGCCTAAATTCCTTTTTTCTGACTGCTGCCCTGGCCAGTATGGCAGCCGCCGCCTATGCCGCGTCAAAAAGGTCCAGATAGTCGCCGCCTCCCGCGGGTGGTTAATATTTCGCACGTTTCCGTTTCTCTATTAGGAAACTCCAACGTACTCAACTGAGTCTATCCGCCCCATAACAGAAACAGCGCCCCGTTCTTTGAAACGGGGCGCTGCCTGTACTGCATTTGTTATTTTGCGTTTTTCTGAGCGATTGCTGCCTGTGCAGAAAGGAAAAAATAATGGGGTTTTTTATGAAATCGCTGTTGCTCTCATTTTCTTTCCTATGTAATGAGGAAATCTGCTCGATTTCCTCTAATCTGATAATTGCCCGCCCTTTTCTGCCATCAGCGGTAAATGTCGCCTTTGCATCAACCGTTCCGTGTAAATGAATATACCAGTCAAAGGTCTTATCCGTTGTCGGCGTTACTCTATACACGAATTGATTGATAACATCCCTGCTAATCTTTGTGCCGCTGAAATCAATCAGTGTATTCAGTGTCTTAGCAATCTCATCAAGGTCTAAACCTCTTGTCGGCTGTTTATCAGCATCCGCAGATTTTAACTTGTCCTGAAGTTGCTGAATTTCTGCATCAATCGGCACACGCATATTTTGATATTCTTCTTTTGACAATTCTCCGTCCGCCCGCATCGCAATGAGATTTGTCAACCGGGTCTGCGCTTTATCCAATTTTGTCTGCAGAGCAATCGCATCAGAATAGTTGTTGCTCCCTCTGTCCTCTTTATAATACCTCTTAATAAGGTCTATTGCAATAAGAACAGATTGTTTCCGGCTCTGCCACAAATGTTCTAACAGCTCTTTCGCCATAAAGTCGAGTTTCCAGTCTGTTATC
>DVOO01000023.1 GCA_018713515.1 Candidatus Scatomonas pullistercoris | reverse complement strand
CACAGCACTTTGACTGCTGCATACGCTGGTTCGAATCCAGCTAGCCCAGCTAATTGCGGAGCATTAGCTCAGGCGGTAGAGCACTTGACTTTTAATCAAGTTGTCCGGGGTTCGAATCCCCGATGCTTCATGAACTGTAATAGCGGAAAATCCTGTATTTATGCAGGTTTCCGCTATTTTTGGATTTTGATATTGTGCGGCTATGGCGGAATTGGCAGACGCGGCGGGTTTAGGTCCCGTTGGGCAACCGTGCAGGTTCGAGTCCTGTTAGCCGCAGACTATAAACCCGCTGTTTGGCGGGGCTTTTGTTTTTCATATTCAGGATGGATACGATCAATCCCTCCTTCTTGAGAAAATTCAAGAATCAAATGCGCTGTAGAGCGTATGATTTCTTCGAACCGTACAATATCTTCTTTTGAGAACCCACATATATCTTCCCATTTGTAATCCGGAAGCCAGCAGGTGGCGCGTTTAAAACAAAGTTGTTCATCAGGCTGCTCGATGTAAACTTTTACTTTCCCATCAGAGTTCATTTCGGAATGAACGATCTCTGTATTATCATCAAGAGTCATAAACGGATATACCATAACTTTCCCTCCAATGTTAACAATTTTCAGCATTCATAATAGTTTCATCGTGATCGATGTCTTCCTGAGAGGATCCGTCAATAGCATGGGCAGCATTCAGAACCTGCTTCGGAAATGCAGCGGTTTTCGTGATTGTCGGATGGCAGCGATCATATTCCTTCTCCAGAACGATATCAACCATTTCCCGGCCGTGATCGTCAAGATTGCGGTATTTTTTTATATGCTCCTGTTCTGGATAAGAAAGCGAAAGGCTGGAATCGGGGTATACGCCACACATATCATTGATAGAAACATTCAATATTGAACAAATTTCAAACAAAGTATCGATGTCTGTTGAATTGGCCCCGGTTTCCCAACTAGATATGCGGGAGGGAGCGGCGCCGAGTTTAGCAGCAAATTCTTTCTGACTTAATCCTGCCTTCTTTCGGTAATAAGAAATATTTTGCGAAATTGTCTTTTTAATAGTATCGTTGTTCGCCATATTGCGCCTCCTCGAAATGATGGTATCACGGAAATTCCAGAAAATCAATAATTAAATACAGAAAATCCGAATTTATATATTGAAAAACGGAAATGCAGAGGTTTGCGTGATTGCCGGATGGTAGCGGTGCGTGCAGGGACAGCCCTGAACCCCGGGCTGCTGTCTTCCCTGGCCGGGGTAGCCAGAACTGGCATTATCGCGGCGATCGCATATTTTATATAGTGAAGGAGGAACATTATGGATTTGAACTTTTTGACTGACTATATCAACCCGATTGTACTGGGGATCTGCCTGTGTGTAGGATTTGCCCTGAAATACGCCAAGATCTTTGAACGTTTCGGAAATCAGTACATCCCGCTGTCCATGCTGGTGCTGGGGACTGTGATCAGCCTAGTGATCAACATCGGGAATATTAGCGCGGAGGTGATCCTGGGCGGTATGATCAGCGGCCTGGCCAGCACCGGCCTGTATGAAATGGTGCGGAATCTGTTGAATAAAAAGAATGATGATACAGAGGAGGAAGCGAAATGAGTATAGATATGAGTTTACTGTATCCCAGATTCGCGGAGAAACTGCAGGAGCTTGTCCGCGCGGTGCAGATCCTGCTTCTGGCCCGGGGGGACGATCCGCAGAAGGTTGACGCCAATTTTGGAGATAACACACTGATCGCGGTGAAGCAGTTCCAGAAGGATATCGGTCTTGCAGCGGACGGGGTGGCCGGATTTGATACGATCCGGAAGCTGCTGTTTGTGATCTGAACAATTTTTGCTATCTTGTTGAATCGTACCGGGAAAATGGAAGAATTAACTCAAATTATCAATTCCGGCGAGCTTTCCAGCGCTGCAAGAACTACTGCAGGATGATTCTCGCAGCGGACAAATATTTGCGGATTGGGGGAAGCACCCAGACCCTGTTGATTCAATGTAAATTTGTTGACTAATCATAATATCAAACCCGGTATTATGTGTGTGGTTCATCATTATTGTTGACTATCATCGTGATTTTGAGTATACCGTCACCGCGCCCTCCGGATGCGTCCCGTCTGCGGCCATTAAGGCGGAGTGCAAGGTGTACTATATCAAGCCGGAGCTGTTCGAGCTGGGCAAAACAATGCTGAAAACACCCGCCAGGAATCCTGTTCCATGCTACGATTTGGAGCGTACTATCTGCGATGTGATCCGCAGCCGCAACAAGATCGGGACGGAGACATTTTTAGCGGCGATGAAGCAATACGCCGCCAGCCCAAAAAAAGATTTGAACCGGCTGGATGAATATGCCCGGCAAATGCGGGTGTCGGGTGTTCTGCGTCAATATTTGGAGGTGCTGTTGTGAGCAATGCTATGAGCCTGAAAGCGAAAATCCGCAACATCGCCAAGCAGAAAATATCCCGGCGCAGGTCATTTTGCAGAACTATATGTTCGAGCGCCTGCTTGTCCGCCTTGCGGCCTCCGCATACAAAGACAAGTTTGTTCTGAAAGGCGGGATGTTGGTGGCGGCCATCGTCGGGCTGGATAACCGTGTGATTCTGAATGCCCATTTTGATACGCTGATTACCCCGCTGAGCATTGATGTGTCCACAGGAGATGCCATCACGCCCCACGCGGTGCAGTACCGGTTTTTGATAAGGCTGTGTTTGCCGAAGCACTGCGCGCCACCGCCAATTACCGCGGCATCGCCCATCAGATTGCAGATGTGCCTGCCATTCTTCACAATATCGAGAGCAGTCGGGAACTCAAAGCCATGCGGAAATACATCCTTTCTTGTATGGTTTGGTCGCTAAAACTATAACACAGGAAATGTATTTTCGCCTTTTTAATTATTCAGTTGTAACATATGTATTGTAAACCTACACAAGGTGTCGAAAAGTGCCGGGAAAAAGCAGTTGTGTTTTGCGTTTTCATTTGCTATACTATAACTGTCATCGTACCAGAAGGCACGATTTTTCTTTTACACAATTTTCAGTTTTCTATCCCTCTATTTTGTTATATCAACCAGGAAATTCCCAAAACTAATTTCATAGTTGGAGCAGAGGCGCCGCCGCAGGGCGCGGGCAGACGGAACTGGAAGTTATTTTATTTATATTTACAGAAAGGTTAAAGAGCGATGCGTGAAAAATATGAATCTCTGCCATTGAGTGAACTCCGGCAGGTGGCCAAGGCCAGGGGACTGAAAGGGATTTCGGCTCTGCGCAAGGAGGAGCTGGTGAACCGTATGGTGGAAGAGGACGAAAAGGAAAAAAATCTGAAGGAGGAAAGCGCGGCTCCGGAGCGGCATGCGTCCCGGCATGAAAAACGCGCGGAGCATGGCGAGCGGAGCGAGAAGGCCGAGGGGGCGAAGGGCCGGGCTGTCAATGACGGGGATGACCATCCCAAAGCGGATTTTCAGGCTCTGGACAGCGGTCAGGAAGCCAGCGGGATTCTGGAGGTGCTGGCAGACGGCTACGGGTTTATCCGGTCGGATAATTTTCTGCCCGGGGAAAACGACGTCTATGTCTCTCCCTCCCAGATCCGCCGGTTTGGCCTGAAGACGGGAGATATTCTCCGGGGAAATACCCGGATTAAATCGCAGAATGAGAAGTTTTCCGCCCTTCTCTACGTGAAGAGTGTCAACGGCATGTCTCCCTCGGAGAGCTCCCGGAGATGCAATTTTGAGGATATGACTCCTGTTTTTCCGAATGAAAGGATCCATCTGGAGCGTCCCGGCGGAAGCGTTGCCATGCGGATTGTGGATCTGGTAAGCCCCATCGGCAAGGGGCAGAGGGGAATGATCGTATCTCCGCCCAAGGCCGGCAAGACCACACTTCTGAAGGATGCGGCCAAATCCATCCTGCGGAATAATCCGGAGATGCATCTGATTATTCTGCTGATTGATGAACGCCCGGAGGAAGTGACGGATATTAAGGAGACCGTGCAGGGCCCCAATGTAGAAGTAATCTACTCCACCTTTGACGAACTTCCGGAACACCACAAGCGGGTATCGGAGATGGTGATCGAGAGGGCCAAGCGACTGGTGGAAAATAAGCGGGACGTGGTCATCTTTATTGACAGCATCACCCGTCTGGCCCGGGCCTACAATCAGGTGGTGCCGCCCAGCGGGAGAACGCTGTCCGGCGGCCTGGATCCGGCGGCGCTTCATATGCCAAAGAGATTTTTCGGAGCAGCCCGGAACATGCGGGAGGGCGGAAGCCTGACGATCCTGGCCACTGCGCTGGTGGATACGGGCAGCAAGATGGATGATGTGGTTTATGAGGAATTTAAGGGCACCGGCAACATGGAGCTGGTGCTGGACCGGAAGCTGCAGGAGCGCAGGGTCTTCCCGGCCATTGATATTGTGAAATCAGGAACGCGGAGGGAAGATCTTCTGCTGACGGAGGAAGAGCAGGAGGCGGTGAACTCCATGCGCAAGGCCATTAACGGCATGAAGTCCGAGGAAGCGGTGGAAAATATTCTGAATATGTTTGTGCATTCAAAAAACAACAGAGAACTGGTGCAGATGGTTCGGAAACAGCGGTTCGGTCTGTGATCAGGCCAGGCGCCGGAGGACAGGATATTCCTGGAAGCCGGCGCCTGTTTTCTGTGGGGAGAAGCGCCATGAATGGAAAGATACTGATTACTTTTTATACAACCACCCAGGCTATGGAGATGGAGGAATGCTGCCGGCAGGAGGGGATGCCGGGCCGGCTGATTCCGGTTCCGGGAAAGATATCCGCAGGCTGCGGCGTGGGCTGGATGGCCGACGGCCAGGAGCGGGCCGGGCTGGAAGCGTTCTTGCGGGAACAGCGCCTGGCCTTTCAGAATATCTATGACCTGGATGGTATTCTGAAAAGATAGGAGGGAAAGTTTCCGTGGAAGAGAGAAAAAAGATTTTCTGCAGGGGAGGAGGCTGCACGGCCAAGCTGGGGCCGGCTGCCCTGAAAAAAGTGCTTGCCAAGCTGCCGCCCATGGAAGATGAAAACCTGCTGGTAGGCTACAGCCATGGAGATGACGGAGCGGTTTACCGTATCTCGGAGGATCTGGCCATTATTCACACCCTCGATTTTTTTCCTCCGGTGGTGGAGGATCCATATCTGTTCGGCCAGATTGCGGCAGCTAATGCCCTCAGCGATATCTATGCCATGGGCGGCGATGTGAAGACAGCCCTGAATATTGTCTGTTTTCCGGAGCAGGAAGATCTGAATCTGCTGGGAGAAATCCTTGCGGGGGGGAGTGACAAGGTCCGGGAATCGGGAGGTGTGCTGGCCGGCGGCCACTCCATCGCAGATGAGGAGATCAAGTACGGGCTGTCCGTATGCGGCACGGTCCATCCGGCCCGCATGCTCCAGAACAACACCTGCCGGAGCGGGGATGTACTGCTGCTGACCAAGCCCCTGGGAGTGGGAATTGTCTCGGCGGCGGGCCGGCTGGGAGCGGCGTCCGGGGAAGCCCTGGATCTGGCGGCGGAATCCATGCGCACCCTGAACCGGCGAGCCGCTGAAATTCTGAGGAAATATCAGGTGCACGCCTGTACGGATGTGACGGGCTTCGGTCTTCTGGGCCATCTGTCGGAGATGGTGGAGGAGCACCACACAGTCCTGCTGGAGGGAAATGCCCTGCCCTTCATACCCGGGTGTGAGGAATATGTGGAAGAATTTTATCTGACGGCGGCGGCCCAGAGGAACAGAAATCATCTGCAGGACCGGGTGGAATTCTGCAGCGTTCCCTTTTATGTGGAGGAACTGCTTTTTGACCCCCAGACCTCCGGGGGGCTGCTGATCAGCATGGCTCCGGAAGAAGGGGAAAGAGCGCTGCGGCAGATTGCGGCGCTGGGCCTGCCCTGCGGCCGGATCGGCCGTATTGTGGATAGAAAAGAAAAAAGTATTTATGTGAGGTGACCAACTATGGGAAGTCAAGTCTTTTGCGAAGAAAATTTCAGTGACGAAAAAAGGGCGCAGGAAACCAAGCCCTCCAAAGGAGGACGGAAAAGGAAAAAAGCATCTTAGTGGATCATAGTCGGA
>DVOO01000022.1 GCA_018713515.1 Candidatus Scatomonas pullistercoris | reverse complement strand
TGTGCATGGTTGCCCTGCGTTTTTCTTCATCCTTCTGAATGTAGTAGCAGAACTGGGAATACATGAGAGGTTCTTCGCCATTCATACGGCATTCCTCACAGTATTCTACCCATAGGAGCTTCTTATTGACTCCATTACGCAGGAGTTCTCTGCGGATGTAGTCATAATCAGGCATCCGTTTATTGGTTGCTGATTTTGTCTTAGGGAAAAGCATTTCCTCAAGTGTGCTGTCGGTCATGTCATGATCCAGTGGCCAGGAAAGATTTATTTCCGCAGCCTTTTTGACGACCTTAGCAACTGTGTTACGGGATACGCCACAGCTATGTGCGATGTTCCGTTCACTGAATCCTAAGCTTTTCAGGCGAAGGATTTCTCGATATTTGGTCATAGTGGTGACCTCCTTTAACTGTATTCACATCTGACGATGTGTTCTTACAGTATAAAGGAGATCAATATAATAAATCCTAATGTGGCTCTGAATTACCGGAATATGTGGCTCTCAAAGTCCGGACAGGTGGCTCAAAGAGCCCCGGAATAATCAGCCAGTAAAAGAACTGTTTATCAGAGACCCCGTTTGCCTTGCACCAGGCAGTTTTAGACATCCCGCTGTTCATACATTCATTCAGGATCCTGGTCCAGTGCTCTGCACGGACCTGATGAGTGATTTTATCCATGGCGCTAACTCCTTTAAAAATTTGTAGTTTTTTGGAGTTATTATCTCATAGAGCCAGGAAACTAGCACGGTACTGGGGATTTACCGTATACGAACAATGTCACAAAATCAGAGTAAAAACCATCCCGATTTGGATTACTTGAATTGCTGTTTTTTATATATTGAAGTCCTTGATCCTTGGACTACGAATTTTCTCTATACGCACGTAAGTTCTTTCAAAATTTTCTCCAAACCATCTTATTGACCACACCCACATAACTCTGAATGATCTTTACTACTTTCGTACTGACATTTTTATCTTCATATGCGTCTACTTTTAATAGAATATCCCGATTTTCATACATCCTAGTCGCAAGATCCACCGCCTGTAATACCTGTTCCGTTGAAATTGATCCTAGCACAAAAACTCCCTCTTCCATCGCTTCCGGTCGCTCTGTCGATGTCCGCACCGAAACAGCCGGAAATTTAAAATAAGCTCCTTCCTCTGGAAGTGTTCCACTATCAGAAACAACACAAAAAGCATTTTGCTGAAGCTTATTATAGTCGAAGAATCCTAACGGTGCGTGTTGTATGACTCTCTCATCAAAGACAAAATTTCTTTCCTCAATATATTTCTTAGAACGAGGATGACAAGAATAAAGAATTGGCATGTCATATTTTTCTGCCATTCTATTTACTGCATTCATGAGGGACATGAAATTATCTTCGTTGTCTATATTTTCTTCTCTGTGAGCAGATAATAAAATATAATTTCTCTTCTCCAATCCTAGCCTGCTTAATATATCGCTATTATTAATCATCTCAGAGTAGTAATCTAAAATTTCAGCCATAGGTGATCCCACTACAAAAGTATACTCTGGTTTTACGCCGCTTTCCAGAATATATCTACGTGCATGTTCTGAATAGCACAGGTTAACGTCGCTTGTTACGTCAACTATACGTCGAATTATTTCTTCTGGGAGATTCTCATCCTTACAGCGATTTCCCGCTTCCATGTGAAATACTGGTATTTTTAATCTTTTTGCAGAAATCACGCAAAGACAGGAGTTAGTATCCCCAAGGACAATCAATGCGTTAGGATTGACTTTCTGCATTAGTTCATACGACTTAGCAATAACATTACCCATCGTTTGACCCAAATTATCTCCTACGACTCCCAGATAATAATCAGGTTCCCTTAGACCCAAATCATCGAAAAAAACCTTATTTAATTCATAGTCATAATTCTGACCCGTATGAACAAGGATATGATCAAAATACCGATCACATTTTTTTATGATTTCACACATTTTTATTATTTCTGGCCTTGTTCCTAGAATCGTCATTAGCTTCAATTTGCTCATATCGTTCCCCTCACAAAATCTCATAATGCGGATACAGTTCTCTATGTTTTCTCATCCATGCTGCCATTTCAGCAATCATAGTTTCGTAATCAGGAACCTTGTAATCAAAATCGAAATTTGTACGTACTAAAGTCTTATCCGCTGAAAATCCATCATATGGATGTATTACAACTTTATCATTTCTAAAATAATGATTAAAAAGACATAGCAAATCATATTTGCTAATATTCTCCTCATAGACCATATTAACAAGTCCATGTGCCCTAGTCTCAACTGCCTTTTCCATCGTCTTTGCCAATTGGAGAGTTGTTAACCCTGTCCACATAGCTTTAGTATATCCATTTACCTCCGACTGTTTCATAAACCAGTTCAACAAGCCGATTCCATTTTTATTTGTATCAGGCCCAACAATACTATTGCGCAGTGTTAGGTTCTTTTCATCATTTAATTCTCCTACCGCTTTTGATCTGTCGTAGAAAGTGACGCCATCACGAAGTGCATCTTCCTTATAAGGACCTGTATGACCAGAAAAAACACAATCCGTACTCATATGGATAACCATAGTGTCCATATCCGCTGTGGTCTTAGCAAGATAATGCGGCAGATAACCATTTAACAAAATCGCTGTTTCTTTATCTTCCTCGGCAAATTGGTTCAATATTCCAACCGCGTTAATTACAGCGTCAAAACGTCCTGCCTGTATTATCCCTCTTAATAATGAAAAGTCCGATACATCGCCTGCGATCGATTCAACAAATTTAACTCCACGCCTAGAGAAACCAACGACATCATGCCCTTGTTCTTTGAGGTAGATGCAAATGACATGACCAGCCATTCCCGATGCTCCAAGCACTAAGAACTTCATACCCGTCCCTCCAATGCTTCTCTTACATAATCTGTTGTAAGTAGTTTTTTTACTGTTCCATCCACATTCAATCTATTTGTGTTATGGGATGTATAAGCTTCGCTAGCCATGGTTTGAACTTGTCCTTTAATAAAGAATTTGTCGTAATTAAGGTCACGCCCATCCGGTAACACTCTGTAATAATCTCCCATATCAACACTACGAGTACACTCTTCATTTGTCATTAATGTTTCATATAATTTTTCTCCGTGCCTTGTGCCAATAATATGGGTTCCTGTATCACCGAACAGTTTTTGAACCGCCTGAGCAAGATCTCCAATTGTGCTTGCATCTGACTTCTGAACAAATAAATCGCCAGGCTCACCATGCTCAAAAGCAAACATGACAAGATCTACAGCCTCATCGAGGTTCATCAAAAATCGTGTCATATTTGGATCCGTGATGGTAATAGGGTTTCCCGCTCGAATCTGATCAATGAAAAGCGGAATAACAGAGCCGCGGCTACACATTACATTGCCATAACGTGTACAACAGATCGTAGTCTTACCAGCTGCAACTCTCGCATTAGCGCCAATCACCTTTTCCATCATCGCCTTAGATATCCCCATTGCATTAATTGGATAGGCCGCTTTATCTGTGGACAAGCATACTATACGTTCCACACCAGCGGCAACTGCTGCATGAAGGACATTATCTGTACCTTCCACATTGGTACGAACTGCTTCCATGGGAAAAAACTCACACGAAGGTACCTGTTTTAACGCAGCCGCATGGAAGATATAATCTACACCCTGTACGGCATCCTCGACAGACCTCATATTGCGAACATCGCCTATGTAAAACTTAACCTTTGATGCTTGTTCAGGGTGATTCGCCTGTATGCTATGACGCATATCATCTTGTTTTTTCTCATCACGGGAAAAGATGCGAATTTCTTTTAAATCTGAATCCAGAAAATGTTTTAATACTGTTGATCCAAAAGACCCTGTTCCTCCCGTAATCATTAATGTTTTATTCTTAAAAAAACGCAATTGTGCCATAATGAACCTCCGATTTTAATTAATTTTCTCTTTATCCTATCGAACATACATTTTCAGAACGTGCGCTGGGTGGCCTGCTATAATTGTTTCTTCAATCGTATTTTTCTCCCGCTATGATGCCCGAAAACTCATTTTTCACCAAATTTTGTAGAAGAACTTTTCTAAGCGTTTGCTTTTTCCATAATTTATTTGGTACTACCATAATTTATTATTTTCGTATTTTAATAATATGTCTAAAATTCTTATATACAAACAATGCCAATACTGCCGTTAGAAATATAATAACTCCAATTCGATACATCAATTCGTCTACAATCAATTCAGCTACAATCGACATCAATGTTACGAAAATTCCATCGGCAAACATCCCCGACCACTGAAAAGATTGGCTCTTAAGAAAGTATTTAATTGCAACAAAGTGTAACAAAAACATAACCACGAAAGATGCCAATGTGCAATATGCAACTCCGATTGCCTCAAATTTAGAAACAAATATATTGCAAAGCAAAATATTTAACAACATAGCGCATATTGATACTCCAGATACGATATACGTCTTTTGTACAAAATATTCTTCTTGTGACAGCATATAACACAAAAAGCTAAAATAACTGACAGCAATAAGTGGAATTGCACTCATTCGCGCATCATAATAGGCTGTGTCACCCAAAATTTTAACAATTTCAGGAGAAAAAAGCATAACAAATACAGAAATCAATGCTAAGCTTCTGCTGTATATTCTAAAAATATTTCTAAGCTCTGCAAAATTTCCAGATGAACGCTTATCGAAATAAAACGGTCCGACAATATAATCCATTCCCAATTTTACTGTAGCAATAATAGAGTACACATTATACGCCAAGCTATACACCCCCATTGCAGCTGTTCCACAGTTACGATCAACCGACAATTTACTGTATTGGGTGAGCATTATTTCTGCAAAACCGTTAGGAATAAGCGGTGCACAAAAACGATATACAAATTTACTGTTTGTTTTAATAGTATGTAAATTGGGTCTACTTTTTCGGAATACGGTAACAATCAAATATATAGATATAAGCACGTAAGGTATAACATATCCTAATATCCTTGCCATACTCCTATCATTGCTCAAAAGGGTAAATATTAAAAGCAGCGATAAAGCAACATTTGCAAGTGCATTGAACACTGAAATTGCCACATACTTTTTGTATTGGTACTCTAAAGATACAAAAGAATTATAAACTGTCATCGCCGCATTTCCAAAACAATTAATAATTATTAAGTTTAGCAGCAGCCTTGATTCGATCCCCGTCAGAGCTATTATGTAATTTGAAAAGGCATTTACAATTACAAGCGAAATACCGGAATGAATCAGCAAAAGAACTATCAAATCAGAAAAAAACGCATTCATTCCATTTGGTATGTTCGCATACTTAATTTTGGCATTCTTTAAGCATCCTGCAAATTGAAAACCTATCAACACTGCGAGAATACTTTCATATGACAAATAGGCGTTAAGTACACCAAATTCTTCAGGTGTCATCAGACGTGAGAAAATCGGGGTTGTAATGAATGCGATTCCCTTAATCAAAATTCCACCAAGAATATATCCCATGCCCGCCGAAGCAATCTTTTTCATGCCCACTTGATTACCCATAAATTTCACGCTCCGCAAATGAAATCAGCTTTAATGTCTGTGCACGTTCGTTCTTCTCTGTTTTTGCATAAGCAAATGCTTTTTTACCAAGCTCTCTAAGATCCTCATTTGGAGTGGAAGCAATTTCTTCTATTTTCTTTGCCATAGAGTGGGTATCTTCATCGTCAAACCAAAGCAGATACGGTTGATAACTGTCAGGAATACCCGGAATACGTGTGGTAAGCACCGGAGTTCCGGAAAGCATATAAGAAAGAGTTTTTGAGGGAAATGAATATGCCGCAAATGATTCATTACTCGGACGGGGATTCACCAAAAGACTTGCGTTTCGTTGAATCTTTTGCAGTTCATCAAATGAAACTTGTCCACAGTAACAAATTCTTGCGTCTTTTTTATTCAAATCATCAATATAAGCAACGCTTTCTCCACTTCCATAAAAGTGTAAGGCAACGTTATCATTAGAAATTTTATGCACCGCATCCGCAAGTTTATTTACACCAAAGCGTTCACAAAGTGCTCCGCCATATACTATTGTAAATGAAGCAGATTTCTCATTTTCAATTTTAATTTCTTCATTAGGAACAGCTATAACATCCTCAATGACAAGATAGGGTTTGTTTTTAATCCCTATTAAATCTTTTAGGGCCTCAGCCACCAAAATATACCCGTCATATTTAGTAAGGTCGTGGTCAGCAAATTTATCATATAAACCTTGTAGCATTTTCCTAAATAAACTTATATTTTTCTTCTTAATGCTTGTTGCAAGCGAGGGATAATCGGTAACATAAGCGAAAACCTTGACACCTTTTTTCTGTGCAAGTCTACGTGTTCCCTGTGTACAGGCTGCCAAAAGAGAGTCGCAAAGAATAAATCTTTTTTTCCCTTTTGTTTCTTCAAGCCATCGTTTGACTTCAACGATTGTGTTTTTATGTAAATCGCTAAGACGTCTAAATTTCCCGATATAGAAAGCAGGGTAAATAAATTTCACTCCGTTTTCACATTCTTCGCTTCTTGGGAAATACCTGTTTTCCGCATTAGTATTGCTTGTCCCCATCGGCAGCGCAGATATACAAGTAACATTACAGCCGTTCTTACGCAGTCCTTCGACAATAGCTAAGAACATGCGTTGTGCCGGATCAAGACTTGGTGCTGTTCTCACTTCTGTAATCCATTTATATTTGTTCGTACTGCATAACCCGGAAACCAAAAGAATCTCCATTTTCTCAAATCCCCCTATTCTTTCTTTTTGAGGAATATTTCAAAAACTCGTAACCCACCAAATAAACCATTAACAGCATCGATGCCGGCTGAACAAACACCTTATTGTTTGCAGGAAGATAAAAAATCATTGTGACAAGAAGCGGCATCATAATAATGGCTGACTTCGACTGTCTCAATATACTCGCTCGATAGCATTTTCCAAATACATACCCTAAAATAAACATAATAAATATTACGCCAATATAGCCTACGTCATTAGCCCAAAAGGTATATGCCGTATGGAAATTTCTCAACGCTCCCCAATCATAAACCTCATCAATCCGGACTTGATAACTGTTTGCAAACAAGTCCACCCCTAAAATGCCGCTTAAATTATTACGAATAAACGGGGAAAATCCCATCCCCCAGTTTGGTACCCACTCAAGAGTGGTTGCAAGAGACATTCCGTAATATCCCTCACACAAATATGCTGTCAAATATACAAAAGTTATATATAATCCTTCGGGAATGTACTTATTTATCGCTGCACTTTTATCATAATAATTTTCACCGAGAGTGCCAAAAGCAAAATTTGCTTGGGTTCTGCCGATTATATTTTCGGTGAAAAAGCTAAATGCTATATACATTAAAATTCCAACGGCAATGATAAGCATTATTTTCTTTTTCTTCTTCATATGCAATCTTTGCCTATTAACATTTTGATGCTGTAATCTCAAATACAAAGCTACACCAATATAAATTGCAATATCAAAAACACCTTCATTAGCACCTTGCGTTAAACAATAACACAAATGAATAAAATACAAAATTATCGTACAAAACTTATATCCTCGTTTCAAATCCGAATAAAAATATATCGAAAGAATCAGTGCCATAATCGTTATCGGCATACCAAACGTTACCATAAGTGAGGCAATGCTGCTTCCTCTGGCGTTGCCTTCTATAAAGGCATTGTCATACCGAGTTGACGGAGACATAATTCCCTCCATTACCTTCTCGAATATACCGGCAGGATTAACCGTTCCGCATACCAGTACTAAAAGCAAAACATCAAATATAAGCCCGATAATAATTACTCTCTTCAAAACGATTTTATCTTTTCGTGAAAAAGCAGACGACTCTAACACAGGGTATTTGCGAATATCACCTTTACACGCAACCTTATACCCCACCCAAAGTGCCAAATGATATGCTGAAATATAAAACAACAGCAATATAGGGTTTCTTATATTAAAATGAATTGGGCCGAAAAAGCAGAGAAACACCGTGATACAAAGATATATTAAAAGATATCTCATCAAATTCGGTAGTTTTATCGATTTTGTACTTATTGTGTCTTGTGTCATACTTTTCCTTTCTGAAATTTAAGTTGAAATATTCATATGCACATACGCAAGGATTTTTGCACAAAAAAACATTTTCTTCCCTATTAACTGTAAATATATCCGTTTCGGCTTTGAAAAACTGGAAAGATATCTATTATTTTTCCAGTTTGGGTATTTTGTATTGAAATCTGCTACAATCTCCTTTATAACAGATGCGCTGACTCCCGCCTTAAAAGCATTGAGTGTTACTCCATACAGTACAGTTCTTATTCCGAGATATTCTAATACCGCCGGATATTTTTCGGGAAAGTTTTTTTCAATATGCTCGTATGCGGCATAAAGCGATTTGTAAACCTTTTCCGATGGCTTGTTAGAAGCTGAATCCGAACGAATCAGATAATTATACAGCGGTTTCTTAACAACGGAAATTTTTCCCGCTCTCGCCTCAATAACAGGAATACAAGCAATATCCTCGCCATTGCGAATATCAGGAATAGGATTTGCTAAAAAAATGCTTTTCTTGATCAAAAGCAAGCAAAGCGATGATTTGCTATACACCAACTTATCCGCAAAAGAGGAATTATCGTCAATAGGAAGCAAATAACGAATTTCGTCGGATTCTCTCCCTGTTTCGTATACCTTGCGATATTCACACATAACAAGCTCTGAACCGTTCTGCTCTGCAGATGTCACCATTTCCTCAAGAAAGTTCTCATCGTATTGATCATCCGAATCACAAAAAGCCAACCACTCGCCATTTGCGATAGCAGCAGCACTGTTACGAGAAACAGCAGGTCCCAAATTAATCTTATTTTTCATTAGAAAAAGCCGTAACGAAGACTTACCTTGATACATTTCAATTATTTTGTAGGTATCATCGGTAGAACAATCGTCTACGCAAATCACTTCAAAATCGCGGTATGTTTGATTTTCCAATGCACTAAGACAGTTTTCTATCCATTTTTCACAGTTATAACACGGAATGATAACAGATACACTTGGTGAAATCTGGCTGTTGTTCATCCTTTTACCCTTTCTTTAAAAATGTAACATGTACATAGTGGCTTAAACCATTTATCTATTGCGAAGGATTTTCTCGGGATAATTTTCTGCAAAATATTTCTTCCCCCATTTTGAGTCAGAAAATCCATAAGCAATACTACTGTATTTTTTGACCAACTCCTTACTGTTTCCGATCAGTTTTGCAGGATTTCCGCCTAAAACAGAACCCGACGGGTAGGATTTGGTTACTACCGCACCTGCCGCAACAACGCACTCATTCCCCAATGTGATACCGGGAAGAATGATAGCTCTTGCACCGATAAAACAGTTATCACCTATTTTTATCTCCCCCAATACATCGCTTACTTCCGGCGCTAAACGGTCGATACTGTTATCATGTGTGAGGAATTGAACATCATTGGAAATTGTAACATTATTTCCAACCGTAATTAGATAGCTTTCCGATGTGGAAATGTCGGAGTAAATGCAACACCCTTCGCCAAGCCTAATCCCCTTTTTTCGGAAATATTTTTCTTTGATTTTGCCAGCCCCCCCCCCCGAAAATTGAAGCTACTTTACATTTTAATTTCAAAAAATTCCAACCAAACATTAGCATTGCTCCTTATAATCACTTTACAAAATATCTAATCCTGAGTAAAAATTTTTTTACTGGTTGCGGAATCGCATATTTAATTCTTGCTTTCATCCGTACAGCTCTAAACCTCTTTGTAAACCGTTTTTGAATTTCGGCACCGGAACATTCACGGTACTCTCTAAGAAGCACTTCTCTTAGTTCTGTATGTTTGCTTGGCGTTCTCAACTGTGCATTGTTTGCCACTGCATAATCTAAATTTATCTCAGTACTATCAACATTCATTTTCTTGAATAATTCCTGCGCTTTCTGTGTATTCAACAGCACAAGCGAGCAACCATTATCGGTGCTAAAACCGAGCTTTTGTCCCTCTGCCCCCCAAAAATCGCCAAGCGTAAAATCTCCCAGACGGCTTACATTAGTGTATTTACACTCGTAGCAACAATCGCGGTATATTTCACCTTTAAGAAAATAAAAATAATAGTATTCGTCAAAATAATAAACTTTATTGATATGATTTTTTCCACGCTTCTCCGCTTTGCAAATGCCTGCCAAACTCCAACCGGCATTTTCTTTCGAGCGGAAATCAAAATCTATTACTTTGCATTGATGTTTTTCTTCATACCAATCAACAAATTTTTTGAAATATGCGACAGACGGGACGCCATGGCAGATAATATCCGCCGTAATCAAATTATCATACGGTTTTCCCAAAAAAGCCTTTAACCCCGCCACCTGACAGGGTGTTCCTGTAAAGAACACCAATTTATCTGCACGAAGGTCATCAAACACTTGCCTGTACGCATTTTCGATGGTACTTTGTACATATTTAGAACCACGAAGTTTTTTCATATCACCTTGGCGTTCAATTCTTATATGCTGCGGTTGTGTAGGTGTAACGTATCCACAGCCATATACAACTCCCTCACATGCAAAAATTCGCTCTGCAATGGCGGAAAAAGCGCCTCCGCTTGTAGATTGTTTCAACACTTCTCCAGAACGATGGACACAGGCAACGACTATTTTTGTTTTATCATTTGATGTATTGATATTCAAATGACATACTTTTTCACACAGTCCACAGCCAACACACTTTTCTTTGTCCACTTTCGGAAACAAAAAACCGTTTTCGTCCTCTTGCATTGTAATGCAGGCTTTGGGACATTTTTGCACACAAGCGCCACAGGCAGTACAATTCTTATCCCACGTAATCATATTGAACCTCCAACAGCTGATTTAAGAAACTCAAGAGACTGCGTTCTGATTTCTTCAATGCGTTTATTCACAATCGTATACGCAATTTTTTCAGAAGTGATTTTGGGGATATCAGCAAACGTAGCTGCGCGACGTTCAATTACTCCGTACTGTTCAAGCAGGAATCCTAACTTATTCCCATTACCTGAAATTTTTGTAACAAACTCTGCATTGCATACAAGAGAAATGACCGTGCCGTGAAAAGTATCTGTAAAAACACATTCTGCGTTTTCAAACCAAGGAAAAAGCTCTAACGGAGTGAGATTGATGTTTTTATCACACCACTTATGGTAATATCCTACACTGTATACCTCAAGGTTATACTTTTTAGCATAGGTGCGGATTGTATTTACTGTTTCATCGTCATTCATATTGTTATCATATGAATAAACAATGCAATATTTTTTTGTGGTTGGTCTCTTTGCTGCACTGCGTTCCTCAACAAAATCGTAAAGAAGCACAGGGTCACAAACTATAGTAACGTCTTTATCCGTTCTCGCTTTAACGATATTATAGGTATTTCTATCTCTTACAGAAACGGCATCTATGTGGTTAATACCTGCCGTTATAAATTCATCGGCGTGATGCTCACGAATAAATTTCTCGTCAGTAGGGCCGCAGCTTGCCGCATAGGATATTACTTTATCACATGGAACACCCATTCCCCAAAAACAAGGGTTAAGTCCCGGTTCAATACTGAAAATTTCATCACTTCCAAGAACTATAATATCAAGGTCAGAGGCTTTCGAATAATACTCTCCCTCAAGATTATTCGCCCATCGAAAATGATTAAGTGTCTTTCTCTTGTTGTAATTATACAGTGTTCTTCCAATTCCTTTTGAAAAAAGATACCCAACGTAGTAAGGAATAGAACGGAAAGATATGCTATATTTATTTTCAATTCCAAGTTCCAGGTAATCGTAATTTTTTTTATATGCCAACGCTTTGGCATCATATCCCAATCTGCCAAGCTGCTTGCTGAGTGCATACAACTGCAGTTGTGCACCGTGATTATGTACATTATAATGTGTAATGATTCCCGCCTTCATACTTTCCGTTCCTTCCCGACCTTATAACATAGCATCATTTGTGCAACATTCTTTTGAACACCCAACCACGCAACTTATTGGGCATCAAAGCAACCACTAGTTGAACAGCCAATGTATAGTAATAATCTAAAAATCCAATATATCCCGTTTCACGAACTTTTTTGCGACCTTGTTTATATTTCTTGTAATAAGAAAATCCTCCGCGCCGCTCAAACATATCTTTTCCAATACGTACATACACCAAATCATCATCAATGTTTTTACACTTAGCACCGTTCAAGAACATATTTACCCACAAATATGTATCTTCCATCAACATGCAAGACTGATAGTTTCCTGCTTTCAAAACAGAATTTTTCTTGAACATTACAGTCACATGGTTAAATCCGTCTCTTCTCTTTTGATATTCTTTTATATCAGCATCAGTCAAAGGAACTGTTCTTCTACATACAATCTTATCAATACTATCCTCAAACTCCAAAATATGACTTCCGCATATATCCAACGTAGGTTCTTTCTCAAACTCCTTAAGTTGAAGCTCAAAGCGATCCCTGCGGCAAATATCATCAGTATCCATTCGAGCCACAAGCTCATTTTTACAGTGCAGAATACCTTCTGCGAGGGCCCCCCCAAGACCACGATTGGTTTTTAGTGGGACAACCGTGTATAAGTTGGGTGTTTTTTCGACATATTCAGATAAAACAGACTCTAATTCAACTGTTAACGGACCGTCTTTCACAATAACGATTTCGTTCGGCATAACCGTTTGATTCAAAATGCTGTTCAAAGATTCGCGAAAGTATTGGGGGGTCTCTTTGATATACAAAGACATTAAAACCGAAAATTTTTCCGTCATACCTCAATCTCCTGTTTTTCTTTCTTCTCAGCAGGAACACAATCCCCCTTATATTCCTTACCAAGCACTGCAAGCATAGTCATAAACATAATTTTTAAGTCGCCCCAAAAGCTGAAATTTTCAATGCTTTTAAGGTTGTAATACATCTTTGCGGGCAGAATTTCCTCTATATATACCTTGTCTGTATTCTCGGCGGCGTCAAGCAATTTTGCTTCATCCTTATAAAGAATACTTGCAAGGCTCGTAACACCCGCAGGGAGCAGAAGTGTCGCCATCATCTCGTGGGTATATTCTGCTACAAACTTCGGGCTTTCGGGACGGACACCTGAGAATGTGACAGTTCCTTGAATCACATCGATAAGCTGTGCTATCTCATCCAAACGGCAATCCCTGATAGCCTTACCTACACGGGTAATGCGACTGTCGTTACTGACCGTAACCTGCGAGCCTTTATCAGCGTTTTGTACCATTGTTCTGAACTTATGTATACGGAAACGCTTTCCGTATTGTGTTACTCTCTCCTGCCTATAAAATACCGGACCTTTACTGTCAATCTTTATCGCAATCGCCAAAATCAAAAATATAGGCGAGAGGATAATCAACATAATCAAAGAAACCACAACATCGAATACTCTTTTAAAAAACAAGCTAACCTGTTTCTTTTTCAAAATATTGTAATATTTGCGTACATCGGCTGTCTGCATTTCGGGTGGAAGCTGTTCCCATTTCTTCAAAAGCATAATTATATATATTCCTTCAAAATTTCAATGTATTTCTCTATTACATACGCCACATCCTCATCAGTAAGACAAGTATGCAACGGTAATGTAATTTCATTCTCAAACTGCTTATAAGCATTTGGATAATCCTTAATATCAAAGCCCAGCTTCTTATACGCTGTCATCATAGGAAGCGGCTTATAGTGAACGTTTGTGGCAATCCCGGCTTCAGCCATTTTTACGATAATCTCCTGGCGTTCTTCTAGTTCTATTCCCGGCACTCTCGTGATATACAAATGTCCGGAAGACTGATGCTCATCTGTGTAATGCGGAAGCACCTGCACCCTGAGCTTCTTAAACGCAGCATCATATCTCCCTATAATCTCCTTCCGCCTTTTCAGAATTCCTTCATACCGAGACAGCTGCGCCAGACCGATTGCTGCCATAATATCTGTCATATTACACTTATACCAGGGACCTACAATGTCATATTCCCATGCCCCAAGCTGTGTCTTTGCAAGAGCATCCTTGGACTGTCCGTGGAGGCTGTAAAGTTGCGCCTGATGATACAATTCGTCGTCATCAATCTCCGGAATATTCCAGGTTAAGGCTCCTCCCTCGGCGGTCGTCAGGTTTTTTACAGCATGGTATGAAAAACTAGAGAAATCTGCTATAGAGCCGATCATCTTGCCATGATAGGATGCGCCGAACGCATGGGCAGCATCAGAGCAAATCGCCACTCTGCCGATAGTCTTTTGCAACTCATTTGAAGACTTGAACAGATGTTGTTTCTCCTCCAGAATTGCAAACAGCCTGTCATAATCACACGGAACGCCACCTAGATCAACCGGAATAATGGCTTTCGTGTTCTCGTTGATTGCAGCTGCTAACGCACCGTAGTCCATCTCCAGAGAGTCGGCCTGAGAATCAATCAGAACCAGCTTCGCTCCCACATGGCATACAACAGAAGCAGATGCTGTATATGTATAAGCAGGAACGATTACCTCATCAGAAGAAGTGCCACCGTTCTGATCATTCTGATCTCCAATTCCAAGAAGCCGGAGCGCCATCTCCGCACAGGCGGTTTGAGAGTTTAGACATACGGCTTTATTTACATGGCAGAATTTAGCAATCCGCCGTTCAAATTCTTTTGTCTTGGGGCCTGTGGTAATCCATCCCGATCTGATAGCGTCCGCCGCACCCTGTACTTCCAACTCCGTCATGTCCGGCGGAGAAAATGAAATCTTCATCTGTAGCCTTCCCTTCTCTCTGTAGTAATAACTACTTATATTTAATGGTTCCTGTGCGGATAATCACATTCCTATCCACACTCGTATGTTGTTTTCTTCCTTGCTCCCGAATATCCCAAACTTTAATTCGGAAGGAATAAAGGATCTTATTTCTTTGCTCTATTTAGTGCTATTTTCTCGTCTCCAAGACCGCTGCTTTCGAGATGGAAATATATGCTCTCATGCCTTCCACTTCTTTGAGACACTCCCATTCTCATTCAATGTACAATGTCTCTTTGAGACGGTTATGTATGACTCTTTCCAATAAATCCATTAACAAAATGTACAGGCGGTTATGTACCCGGCATTTCCGCCTGTAGATGTTCATACCGCCTATGTTTTGTACATATCTCTTTTAGTACGATTTCATTGGCGCTTTTATACAAAAACAGGACTCCATATCACCATTCTAAGCCGCCATTTTTGTCCACTCTTTACAATACCATTTCCTCATTTCCGTCTCCAAGACGTTGTTCCCATTCATAGAAACAATCGATACGTCCCCAAAGCATCCTGTCTGAATGCCATTGTAGGTAGTTTCCAACGACTCCGCCGCATCCCCCACAATATTTATATTTTCGCCCACTGTCGAAACCCAGTTCGTACGAATTGCATCCACAACCCACTTTTCCTCATCTCCGTGCATGGTTGGGCTTGACAGCCATACTTTACTTTCAAAAGATTGTATTCCTTTGAATCTTGGATCTTTCAAATACTTTTCCCTATCCATTTTCCTGCTCCTTGGATTATTGCGCTTTCACCGCCCTCATACTGGTCACCGCCGCCTGTTCCATTGCTTTCCTCTGTTCTTCCAGCGCCAGGCTGTCTTTGTTTTCCTCTCCTGTCGGTTTGTTTCCTACCGGATGGAAGGTGGGTACGATTGCTTCCACCATCTCCACAATGCGGCTGCTGTTTTCGTAGCTCTCCTTCGCCAGCTCTTCCAGCTGTCTCAGGAAGGTTCTGACGTCAAAGGGAATGGGCTTTCCAATAAAGATCAGCTCGTTGTCTGTCTTCTTCATACCTTCTTCGGCCATCAGCTTTTCCTCGAAAAGCTTCTCTCCCGGCCGAAGTCCGGAATACACGATCTTGATGTCTACATCCGGCTCATAGCCGGACAGCTTGATCAGGTTTCTGGCCAGGGTGTCGATTTTCACCGGCGCCCCCATGTCCAGCACGAAGATTTCTCCGCCCCAGGCGTAAGTACCGGCCTGCAGCACCAGGCTTACAGCCTCCGGGATGGTCATAAAATAGCGGATGATATCCGGATGGGTCACGGTCACCGGACCGCCCTCCTCGATCTGCTTCTTAAACAGGGGGATCACCGAGCCGTTGCTGCCCAGCACGTTTCCGAACCGTACCGCTACAAATTGGGTACTCTTCCGTTCTTTGTTGCTGATGCTTTCGATCCGCACATTGGGTCTGCTCTTCCGGATGTCCTCCACAGAGGTCTGTTCCGCCGGATCGCTGATCACCTTCCTGCCTTCCAGCCGGTCCATGTGGGCGTGCAGCAGAGGCAGCAGATCCATGCGGCCTTCCTTGCTGATGGCGTCCATGCTCTGGATTACCATCTCGCACAGACGCTTGCTGGCTCCCATAATATTGGTGGGATTCACCGCTTTGTCGGTACTGATCAGCACAAATCTTTGGGCGCCGTATTTCAGGGCTGCGTAAGCGGTCTTGTAGGTGCCGATCACATTGTTTTTAATGGCCTCGTTAGGGCTGGTTTCCATGAGGGGCACATGCTTGTGAGCCGCCGCATGGTACACAATATCCGGACGGTATCTGCTGAAGATCTGATCTATCCTGCGGCTGTCGCGGACAGAACCGATCAGTACCGTCAGGTTCAGTTCCGGATATTTCCGCCGCAGCTCCTGTTCAATATCATACGCGTTGTTTTCATAAATGTCAAAAATGATCAGCTGCTTCGGGGCATGGCCTGCGATCTGCCGGCAGAGCTCGCTGCCGATGGAACCGCCGCCTCCTGTTACCAGAATGGTTTTCCCTTTCAGATACTGGAAGATCTCTTCCATGTTTACCTTAATAGGCTCCCGGCCCAGCAGATCCTCCACTGCCACCGGTTTCATCTTGCTCAGGGAAACCTCTCCGCTGGCCAGCTGGTAAACGCCAGGCAGGCTTTTTAATTCGCAGCGGGTTTCCTTGCAGATATTCAGGATGTCTCTCCGCTCCGCCGGACTGGCGGTGGGTATTGCAAAAAGAATCTGATTGATGTTGTACTTTTCCACACTGGCCAAGATGCAGTCCCGGCCTCCCGCCACCAGGACCCCTTCCATAAACCGGCCCCATTTGTTGGGATTATCGTCGATGATGCAGCATACTTTAGCATTCATTTCCCGGGAGAACTTCAGTTCCCGCAGGATTACCTGCCCTGCGGCCCCGGCGCCGATGATCATCACGTTGTGAACCGCCTTGGTTTCTTTTTCCCGTTTCGTCCGGATCAGTGTCACATACCGGTACGCGAACCGCACCAGCACCGTCAGGATCAGCTGGGAAGATGCTCCGATCAGGTAGTAGGAAAGAGGCATGGGCCGCACAAATACGGTAATGCCGATCATATGTACCGGAGCCGTGATAACCGTGGCCAGCAGAATCCGGCTTAGTTCGCTGAAGCTAGCAAACCGCCAGATACTCTTATACAGATGCAGCAGCGAGTACACGGCAATGCAGAAAATTGTATAAAAAGGCGCAAAATCCAGCATGGCATTCAGGTATTCTTCCGGGATCCGGGAGTACCGGAAATCGAACCGCAACAGCAGACCCAGGAACCAGGAGAAGTTAATGGCCAAAATATCATATAATATAAGATAAACGGAGATGATTCTCCAATGGGCCAGCTTGCCGCCCTTTTGTTTTTTCTGTCCGCCCCTCATGAACGATTCCTCCCTTGAAAATTCTCACAGTTGGGTGATGCCCCTGCCGATCTCTACAGAGTTCCGTTATCGGATATTCCAGCCCCAGACGCAAAAAACAGCAGCAAAAGCCTGGGCCATTCTGGAAATCCCGCATTCCTGCCGGCTGCGGATCTTCTCCAGAGGCACACTTTTTTCGCTGTTTTCTCTTTTGGACTCATTCGGATTTCTGTCCGGAAAGTTCGCCCTATGCTTTGCTGTCTGTTCAGGTACATCTGTTTTCGCCTCCTTAAAATTTTCTCCGGTTCCCGGAAACTTTGGCGTTCTGCTTTTGTTCTGTCCGGGCGGTAAAAGGAGAAATTCGCCTTAACCGGCTTCTTTCTCCTTTCTCTTCCGTCCATACTTCTATGCAAGTCCTCTGAAACAAAATATTATCACATTTTACAAAAATGTAAAGTTAAATTCTATGGAAATTTCTTCCCGGTTTTTCAGGCTTTGCCTTTTCCCTCCTGCGGCACCACAGCCAGCACGTTCAGGCCCAGATATTTCTCCACATCCTCGGAGGTGCGGATGCTGTCATCCACGAGATAGCGCACCACCAGAACTGCGCAGCAGAGCACCAGTCCCACTGCGGCTCCCAGCACCATATTCCTCTTTGTGCTGGGGCTGACAGGCGTATCCGACACCTCCGCGCTCTCCACCACCGTGGGCGGCGTGGTCTGCATGATGGCAGCCACCTGGGAGGAGGTTTCCGTGGACACGGCGTTGGCCACAGCGCAGGCGATCACCGGGTTCTCATAGGTGGCGGAAATGTTCAGGATACGGGTATCCGCGTCGTTGGTGACAGATACCATGTCCGAGATTTCCTGCCGGGTGTACACCTCCCCGTACTGAGCCGCCACATCCTGGATGGTGGCGTCCAGCACCGTATTGCTCTTGGCGATCTCCACACAGTCGGCTACCAGCTCCGTACCTACCTGCAGATCCGACATGGAGGTCTCTTCCGCGTTCCGCGGCAGAATGTACAGCATTGCCGATGACCGGTACTGGGGCGTCATAAGTCCCGCCGTGATGCCAAGGCCCGCGGCGGCGCCCAGAATGGCCGTCAGCAGAATGGCCCACCAGCGGGACAGCAGCATGCGGAAGACTGCCCCCAGATCTATTTCCATTTCGTCATTTTCGTGTTTCGTTTCCATACTTCCATCTGTCCTCCCCGGATTTTTCAGTTCTGCGCCCCTGTCTCTCTGGCCGCTGTCTCTTCCCCTTTGCCGTAATGGCCGTAGTACGCCCCGTAGTATCTGCCGTACTGGCCGTTCTGCTTCACGTTCACCTTATTCAGAACCGCGCCCAGGATCTTCACCCTGGCCGCCTCCAGCTGGTCCACCACATTTCGGGCCAGATTCCGCGATGTCTCATTGGCTGAGAGCACCAGAATCGCTCCGTCGCACTTCTGGGCTGCCACAGCGGCGTCGATGACACTGCCCAGGGGAGGCGTATCCACGATCACATACTGGAAGGATTCCTTTACCGCCTTCAGAAGCTTGTGGAACCGCTCATTTCCCAAGAGCTCCGTGGGGTTGACCGGAAGGACGCCGGAGGGCATCATATACAGGTTCTTCTGGTTGGTGCTGTACAGCACGTCCCCCACATCCGCCTGGCCGGACAGGAAATGGCTTAAGCCCTTCTGCTGGCCGGACAGCTTCAGCCGGCTGACCATCACCGACTTCCGAAGATCCGCGTCGATCAGCAGCACCTTCTTGTCCGACTCGGCAAAGGCGCAGGCCAGCTGATAGGCCACGGTGGATTTCCCGTCGTTGGGCATGCAGCTGGTCACGGCGATTACCCGGTTCTCCACCCCGGTAAATTCAATATTGGTCCGGAGAGTGCGATAAATCTCTCTCTGCCGGAGACTGCTCTTTGCATGATTGTTGATTATAATCTTATTCACCTAAATACTCTCCTTTGATGATGGCCAGCGCGCTGCCGCCGCACAGCCGTTTCTGATATTCGCTTCCCGCTTTTTTCCCGATGGCCTTTCTGCACTCTGTCATGCGGAAGCCCCGGATCCTGGCGTCATGGGCGTCGCAGCCGATCACATGGATCTGCTCCTTCCGGACATACGTCCACAACTGGCGGGTCCGCTTCCAGCCATACCTTCCCAGAAGGCTCCCCGCGTTCATCTGCATGAAGGCGCCCATATCGATCAGTTCCTGGATCCGTTCCTCTTCCGCCAGGGCCTCATACCGTTCCATATGAGCCAGCACCGGCCAGAATCCCGCGTACTGAATCTCCTGGACCGCCCGCTGGATATAGGAGTACTCCGCCCCCGGCAGGAATTCCACCAGCACATATTTCGTCCCGTTCAGGGACAGCGGTTTTCCCGCCGCCAGCTGATCGGGGATCGTGGAATCGAAATACAGTTCAAATCCCGGAAACAGCCGAAACCCCGGATGCAGCTTCTCCGCCATCCTGGATACGGCCGCCAGGGTCAGATTCCGCCGCTTCATGTAATCGGCCGGCATCTGGCTGTTAAAATGCGGCGTGGCCACAATGGCCCGGATCCCGTCCGCCCAGGCCGCCTCCAGCATCTCCCGGCAGGCTTCCATATCCTTCGCTCCGTCATCCAGTCCCGGAAGTATATGACAGTGCAGATCAATCATCATACCACCGTCACCTCCAGCACATCCTCGTTGGAAATGTTGCCGTCGCTGTCGTAGACGTAGTAAGTCAGGGAATACGTTCCCGGCGTGGCCGTGTCCACGGTTCCCACGATCTGGATCTGAGTAAACAGAAGATCGGAGGTGTCCACATCATCGGTGATGCTGTCCACGTAGGCCAGCTGGTTAAATTCGCTGCCCGCGGAAATGCTCAGCACATGCTGGGACAGCCGTAGCGCCGGGCTTCCCGCCGGAAGAGCAGCAATATTCGCCTCCATCTGAGCTGTTCTCTGGCTTTCCTCCGACGCGTCTTCCGTCGGCGTGGGCGTAACCGTGACGGCCTGGGTCGGCGTCTCCGGCGTGGCTGCCGTCTCCTCGTTTTCCGGCTCCGGGGTCGGTGTGGGAGTGGGAGAGACCTCGGCTCCGCTGCCGCCGTCAATCTCCAGAATCCGCTCTTCCTTGGTGACATTGTAGCGGCTGTCCATGGCCACATAGGTGACCACAGCCTGGCTGCCCAGCTCATTTACCTTTTCCACCATCAGGCTGTCCGTCACATCCCCGTCCCGGCTATCCTCGGCCCGGACGCCGCCAAGCAGCTCCTCCTCCGTTATGCCGGAGTAATAAGAGGTCTGTGTGCTTTCGTCAAAAATTATGGCAGGCCCTTCTCGATCCCGGCTGATATAAGCCGCCCCGGCCGCCGCCGTGGCTGCCACAGTAATGATTACCAGAAGGCCTGCACCTAGCTTTGTCTTCTTCATTTTGCTCCAACTCTCCTTCTAAGACAGTACTTCTCCTGCTGTCCCGTTCCCCGTTTTTTCAGTAATTGTACGCATAAAAATGCAGTCTAATCAAACTATACGAGTTAATCAGGGGCATGTCAAGCCCTTTCCCGGATTTCCCCGGCGTTTTTACCGTTTCCTTACTCCTCTTTGCCCAGCCGGATGTCTTCCAGTTTTCCGGCCAGCTCGTCCGGCACTTCCTCAAACAGGCGACGCCCGCCCCCCTCGCTCTTTTCCAGATAAGACTCCCGCAGCTCCCTCTGGCTCTCCCGGATCTCCTCCCGGAATTCCCGGGCCGATACCCGCCGGGCTCCGCCCCCCAGAATGATCACCTGCTCCAGGGCATCCGAGGTGGCCACTCTGACCCGGTGCTGCTGTCCAATTTTTCGGACCGTTTTCTCAATATACTGGTCCGCAGTTTCCGCCTCTTTTGTGTATACCACAAAAATGTTGTGATACCGGTTCACTTCTCCCGGACCTCCCGGCACCTTGTAGGCGTCAAAGACCAGGATCAGCGTGCCGGGGCGGGTCCCCTGATAATTGCAGAGAATATCCATCAGCTTGTCCCGGGCCGCGTCTATATTTGCCTCCGCCAGGTCCCGCAGCTCCTCCCAGGCGAAGATGATATTATAGCCGTCCACCAGCAGATATTCTTCTACAGGCTTCCTTCTGCGGGGAGAAAAGGCATTTTCTCCGGAGGGAGCGCCCTCTCTGCGGGCCGGCCGCCGCCAGCCCCGGCGATCCCGCGCTTCCTCCCTCTCCCCGGTGCGGTAGGTCCTCTCAAAGATCTCCCGGAGTTCCTTCTCCGAGGCCTCGTAGGCTCTGGCCGCCTCCCGGAAATCCGCTTTTTCCTCCGGCTGCTTTTTCCCGGTCCGGCTGTCCCTCTTTTCTGCCTGATTTTCTTTCTTTTCCTGTCTCCATCCGCTGTCCACATGCATATGGTCCCGCACCTGGTCCCAGGGCACGATCACCCCGGCTCCGTGGGAGCAGAACACGGAACCGCAGGGATTCTCCGGATCCAGCTCCGGATCATAGCCCTTCTCCCGGATCACCTCCTCCGCGTTATGGCAGGGCTCATAGCCCCGGAGGGTGCAGACCAGCCGTCCCTGCCCCCGGGTGTAGCCCGTCAGCTCCTCCTGATAATTGCCCAGGGAGGCTGCCGGGACGCTTCCCGTAAGGATCGCCCGCGTGCCGTCCGACTCCGGAGGCTCCGTGGCGCCGCCCATGCGCTGAAAGTCCGAGATGGCCCGGCCCAGATTTTCCGCCGGCAGCTCCAGGCGGAAGGCATAGACCGGCTCCAGCAGCACACACCCGGCCTCCATCAGGCCCTGCCGGACCGCCCGCCAGGCCGCCTGCCGGAAATCGCCGCCCTCCGTGTGCTTCGTGTGGGCCCGTCCGGTCAACAGCGTAATTTTCATATCCGTGATCTCCGAGCCCGTCAGCACACCCCGGTGCTTCTTCTCCTCCAGGTGCTTCAGAATCAGCCGCTGCCAGTTCCCGTCCAGATCATCCTCCCGGCACCGGCTCCCGAAAACCAGGCCGCTGCCCGGCTCCCCGGGCTCCAGCAGCAGATGGACTTCCGCGTAATGCCGCAGAGGCTCAAAATGGCCAACCCCTTCCGCGGTGCAAAAAATAGTTTCCTTATATATAATAGAACCAGCGCCAAATTCTGCCCTCAGCCCATACCTGACTTTGAGAAGCTGCTGCAGAATCTCCATCTGCACCTGCCCCATGACCCGCACAGAGATCTCTCCCGTCTCCGGATCCCTGGCGGCGCGCAGCATGGGCTCTTCCTCCTCCAGACTCTCCAGGGCTTCCATGGCC
Organism: Candidatus Scatomonas pullistercoris; assembly: GCA_018713515.1. Taxonomy (GTDB): domain Bacteria; phylum Bacillota; class Clostridia; order Lachnospirales; family Lachnospiraceae; genus Scatomonas; species Scatomonas pullistercoris. Next base: position 79,979 of record DVOO01000022.1, on the reverse strand, counting down.
TTTTTCGGATCCGTATCCTCCGGAAGGATCAGCCGGTACGTAAGCACCGGTTCCAGCAGACCCGGCTCCCCGGCCGGCTCACTGCCAAGGCCCTCCCCGGCCCGCACCCGGGAAAGCCCGCTGACGGCGCAGATCCTTCCCGCCTCCGCCTGCTGCTCCAGACGGTAGGAGCCGCCTGAGTAAATGCGGATCTGGTTCACCTTCTCTTCCCAGGGCGCCTCTCCCCCTCCGGAGAGAAGCGCTTTCACCCGCAGGCTGCCTCCCGTGATCTTCATCCAGGCCAGCCGCTCTCCCCTGGCGTCCCGGGAGATCTTAAAAACCCTTGCCCCGAAGGCGTCCGGATATTCCCGCCGGGGCCCGTACTGTTCCAGGCCCTCCAGCAGCTCCCGCACCCCTTCCAGCTTCAGGGCCGAGCCAAAATAACAGGGAAATACCTCCCGGTTCTCCACCAGCCGCCGGATATCCTCCGCCGTCACAGCGTCTCCCTCCAGGTAGCGCTCCAGCAGCTTCTCGGAACAGACCGCCAGCTCCTCCTGCTGTTCTTCCGCCGTCAGATCCGCGCCGAAATCCATGCAGCGGGGATCCAGCTTCTCCTGCAGCTCTTTCAGGAGATTCTGCCGGTCTGTCCCCGGCTGATCCATCTTATTGACAAACAGAAGTACCGGAATCCCATACCGCTTCAGAAGCTTCCAGAGGGTGTATACCTGGCCCTGGACTCCGTCCGCTCCGCTGATGACCAGCACGGCGCAGTCCAGCACCTGTAGCGTCCGCTCCATCTCCGGTGAAAAATCCGCGTGGCCCGGCGTATCCAGCAGCGTCACATCCCGGCCCTCCAAGGAAAATTCCGCCTGCTTGGAGAATATGGTGATCCCTCTGGCCTTTTCCAGCTCCTCCGTGTCCAGAAACGCGTCCCTGTGGTCCACCCGGCCCAGCTTCCGGATGCTTCCGGTCAGGTACAGCATGGCCTCGGACAGGGTGGTCTTTCCCGCGTCCACATGGGCCAGAATGCCCAGGGTGAGCGGGGAGGATGTATGTTTCGCTGTATTTTCCATGAAAATACCCCTTTCCGTACTGTGATTACATCCTTCTAATCATAGCACAGAAAGAGGTATAAGTCGATAAATCCTTCTTTAATTCAGTTCCTGGGTTTCCCCGCCCAGGATTCCCCGGTGTTCCACGGAGGTGGAAAATACAATCAGAGTCTTGGTACGCCCGAAGTGCTGCAGTTCTCCGATGAACTGATCCAGTTCCACGGTGCCGGGAAACAGAACCTCCAGCACCATGGAATAGTCCCCGGTGACGCAGTTGCACTCGATCACGTTGCGGCAGGCCTTAATATAGGGATAAAATTCCTTCTTATCCGTGGGGGAAACCTCCAGATTGATGAATGCTTTGATGTGATAGCCCAGGGCCACAGGGTTTACCTGGGCGTGGTAGCCTGTGATAAAGCCTTCCTTCTCCATCTTCTCAATTCTGGCGGACACGGCCGGGGTGGACAGATAAACCCTTCCGGCGATTTCCTTTAGGGGCGTCTTCGCATCCTCCTGCAGAATATCCAGAATCACCTTGTCCACCGCGTCCAGATGACTGTGTTTCATTGGCACTTCTCCTTCCGGCGCAAAAACAAAAAAACGCACCCATCCCCTGGATGGATACGTCCTTGTATCTGTTCTGTACAGGGTAAATATAGCATCCGGATGCCCGCTTGTCAATACGCTTAATTTTTTTAAGCGAAATCCGCGTCCGCTTTGATATCCAAAGTCTCCCCGCAAGAAACAGTAAATCTTTTTCGTCCTTTTTCCCGGATATTGACTTCCCCCCAGGAAAGTTTTACCATGGCACTCAAGTTGAGGCGCAGCAACAATTTAAGCAAGCGAGGAGATTCTTATGTCACGTACTTACGATCCCTATACAAATGTAATAGACACCATGACCAGGGCCATGGAGCTGGGTCATATTGACCAGTCCATGTTTGAAATTCTGAAAAATCCCCAGCGGGAGACGAAGGTCTATCTTCCCGTGGAAATGGACGACGGAACCATCCGGGTTTTCGAGGGCTACCGGGTGCAGCATTCCAATATCCGGGGCCCCTTCAAGGGCGGCATCCGCTATCACCAGGACTGTGACCTGAATGAGGTAAAGGCGCTGGCCACCTGGACGACTTTAAAATGCGCCGTGGCCGATATCCCCTACGGGGGCGCCAAGGGCGGCATCCAGGTGGATCCCCGGACTCTGTCCACCCGGGAACTGCGGAACCTGACCCGCCGCTATACCTTCGCCATCGCCCCCATCATCGGCGCGGACACGGATATTCCCGCGCCGGATGTAAACACCAATGCCCAGACCATGGCCTGGCTGCTGGACACCTACAGCCAGCTAAACGGCCACCCCTGCCCCGGCGTTGTAACCGGAAAGCCCATTGAACTGGGCGGTTCCCGGGGACGGAATTCCGCCACGGGCCGGGGCGTGGTCATCAGCACCAAGCTCCTGCTGGCCATGCAGGGCCGGGAGCTGGCCGGGACCAGGGTGGCCATCCAGGGCATGGGCAATGTGGGAGCCAACGCGGCCCGGGTCTTTTATCACAGGGGCGTAAAGGTCATCGCCATCAGCGATATCTCCGGCGGCCTGTACTGCGAGGAAGGCCTGGACATCGATGCCATCTCCAGATTTCTTGAAAAGGACAGAGCCCTGCTGAAGGACTACGACGCCCCCGGCGTCGCGCACATTTCCAATGAAGAGGTCCTGACCTGCCGCTGCGATGTGCTGGTGCCCGCGGCCATGGAGAACCAGATCACCGCGGACAATGCTGGAAAGCTGAACTGCTCCTGTATTGTGGAGGCCGCCAACGGCCCCACCACCGAGGAAGCGGACAAGATCCTGGAGGAACGGGGCATCACCCTGATTCCCGATATCTTCGCCAACAGCGGCGGCGTCATCGTCTCCTACTTCGAATGGGTACAGAACATCCAGGAGCTGACCTGGGACCGGGAGCAGGTCAACGCCATGCTGGAAAAGCTCATGAGCAAATCCTTCCAGAGCCTGCTGGAGGTGATCCAGGAATGCCGCTGCACCTTCCGCATGGCCGCCTACATCGTGGCGCTCCGGAAGCTGGTCACCGCGGAAAAAATGAAGGGAATCTTCCCGTAAATACAGACAGCCGTTCCATCTTTCCCGAAGGAAAGACGGAACGGCTCATTTTCTGCCGTACCGGTCCTACAGCTTCTTCACAAACAGGGCCCGCACCGCGTTCAGCACGGCCAGGATCATAACGCCCACATCGGCGAAGATAGCGATCCACATATTGGCGAGTCCCAGGGCGCCCAGAATCAGGCAGACCAGCTTAACGCCGATGGCAAACCAGATATTTTCATAGACAATCCGCAGGCACTTTCTGGAAATACGGATGGCTTTAGAAATCTTCATGGGATCATCGTCCATCAGCACCACGTCCGCCGCCTCAATGGCCGCGTCCGAACCCATGGCTCCCATGGCGATGCCGATGTCCGCCCTGGAAAGCACCGGCGCGTCATTGATTCCGTCTCCCACAAAGGCCAGGTTGGCGCTGCCGGGCTTACGGTCCAGCAGCTCCTCCACCTTCTCCACTTTCCCGGCCGGCAGCAGCTCACTGTACACCTGGTCGATCCCCAGGCTCTCCGCCACCTGCTCCGCCGCTTTTTTCCGGTCTCCGGTGAGCATGACAGTCTGCTCCACACCGGAAGCCTTCAGATTCCGGACAGCCTCCGCCGCGTGGGGCTTCACCCGGTCAGAAATCACGATGTGGCCCGCATAGGCGCCGTCCACAGCCATGTGGATAATCGTTCCCGCGTGGTGGCAGTCCCTGTATTCGATGCCCAGCCGCGCCATGAGCTTTCCGTTTCCCGCGGCCACGGAGATCCCGTCCACCCTGGCAATGATGCCGTTTCCGCTGATTTCCTGGATATCCGTCACCCGGCTCCGGTCAATCTTCTTCCCGTAGGCCCTCTGCAGGCTCTTGCTGATGGGATGGGAAGAGGCGCTCTCCGCCAGAGCCGCGTACTCCAGAAGTTTTTTCGCCTCCATCTGATTGTGGTGCACCGCATTTACCTCGAAGACCCCCTGGGTCAGAGTGCCCGTCTTGTCAAACACCACATACTTTGTCCGGGACAGGGCCTCCAGGTAATTGGAGCCCTTCACCAGAATCCCTTCCTTGCTGGCCCCGCCGATTCCCGCGAAAAAGCTCAAGGGAATGCTGATCACCAGGGCGCAGGGGCAGCTGATCACCAGGAAGGTCAGGGCCCGGTAAATCCACACATCCCAGTCGGCGGGCAGGTGCATGCCGAGCATCCGCACCAGGGGAGGCAGAACAGCCAGGGCTGCCGCGCTGACTACGACAGCCGGTGTGTACACCCGGGCAAACTTCGTGATAAAGGCTTCCGATCTGGACTTCCGGGAGCTGGCATTTTCCACCAGATCCAGGATCGTGGAGACGGTGGATTCCCCGAACTCCCGGGTGGTGCGGATCTTCAGCACGCCGCTCATGTTGATGCAGCCGCTGATAATCTCATCCCCCGGCGCCGCGTCCCGGGGAAGACTTTCCCCCGTCAGGGCGCTGGTATTCAGCGTGGAGCTTCCCTCCAGAATCACGCCGTCAATGGGCACTTTTTCTCCGGGCTGCACCACGATAACGGACCCCACTTCCACTTCATCCGGATCCACCCGCACCAGCTGCCCCTCCCGCTCCACATTGGCGTAGTCGGGGCGGATATCCATCAGCTCGCTGATATTCCGGCGGCTCTTTCCCACCGCGTAGCTCTGGAACCACTCTCCCACCTGGTAGAACAGCATGACGGCGATGGCCTCTGTGTAATCTCCTTCATCCATGACGGCGATCACCAGCGCTCCCAGGGTGGCGATAGCCATCAGCAGATTCTCGTCAAAGGGCTGCCGGTTCCGGATACCCTTAAAGGCTTTCAGCAAAATATCATAGCCGATGACCAGATAGGGAACCAGATACAGGAGCAGCCGCGGTATCCCTGTAACCGGAAGGTAATTGAAACCGACCAGCAGCGCCGCTGCCAGCAGGATGCGGATCAGCATTTTTTTCTGCTTCTTGTTCATGGTCTGCTCTCCTTTTATTTAAATATATGAACAATTATTCATCTGTTTTTCAAAACATTTGCACCTCTCCGGCCCGGCCGGAAAGGTGCCGCTCTGTATCAGAAATAGATTTCGCAGTCATCCTCTACTTTTTTGCAGTTCTTAAGGACTTCCTGCATAACAGCCTTGGGATCCTGTCCCTCCTCAAACTCCACGTTCATCTTCAGAGTCATAAAATTCACCACCGCCTGCTTTACGCCTGCCGTCCTGTTGGCTGCCTCCTCCATCTTGTTCGCGCAGTTCGCGCAGTCTACTTCGATCTTATAGCTCTTCTTCATGATTTTCTGCTCCTTTATATGATCTCTGCAACGCCAAAACGATTGTTTGATTAAACATTCGTTTAACTGTTGACTTGAATATAGCACTTATTGTATAATAAGTCAAGACATTTACAGATATTTTTTAAGGAGTTGATTCATATGCCGAATATGCCCCTGCCCCATGAACACGGACAGAATGAAGAGGCCATCCTGGACCATATGCCCGGCGCCGAAGAGATTGCCGGCGTGGCAGATGCCATGAAGCAGCTGGGAGACCCCAGCCGCCTGCAGATCTTCTGGCTGCTCTGCCACTGCGAGGAATGTGTGCTGAATATCGCGGCTCTGGTCAATATGACCAGCCCTGCCGTCTCCCATCACCTGCGCCTGCTGAAAAACAGCGGACTCATTGTCTGCCGCCGGGCCGGCAAGGAAATGTACTATAAAACCGCCGACACGGAGCTGGCCCAGGTCCTCCACCATACTATTGAGACTCTGGGAAGGATCACCTGCCCCCGGGCCCAGGACTCTCAAGCTTCACAGGAGAACGCGCCATAAATGCGGGGCAGTGCCCGGGGCTGCCGGAGGCAAAAGAAAAGTCCGAAGACCCTTGCCTCACAAGATTCTTCGGACTATAAGCAGTAGCGAGAGGGGGACTCGAACCCTCGACACTGCGGGTATGAACCGCATGCTCTAGCCAGCTGAGCTATCTCGCCATATCAGATATTTGGTTGTGTATGGGGCCTACAGGGCTCGAACCTGTGACCCTCTGCTTGTAAGGCAGATGCTCTCCCAGCTGAGCTAAGACCCCATATTTCGCTGCTCTTCGCAACTCACTAGGCCATTATACAATCCAGAACGGTCTTTGTCAATATATAAATTTCAAAAAAAGAAGATAATTTTTACGGAGAAACTTTTCATGTACCAGAACTTTCTGCGGCAGTTTACAGACTTTATTTTTGTGGAAGATACACCCGCCCCTTCCGATATCATTTTCATTCCCGGAAACGGATATCCCCAGATGGCCGAGCAGGCGGCCGCCCTCTGGAAGGAGGGAGCCGCTCCTCTCCTGCTCCCCTCGGGTCGGTACAGCACCCTGACCGGCCGCTTTTCCGGAGTGCAGGAAAAGCAGGAACAATATCCCGGCCCCTACGAAACAGAGTGGGCCTTCCTTCAGGATGTACTCCTGAAAAACGGTGTGCCAGAGAAGGCCATCCTCCGGGAGGAGCGCGCCACCTACACCTACGAAAACGCCCTCCGCTCCCGGGCGCTCACGGACGCCCTTGGCCTTTCCATCCGCCGGGCGATCCTCTGCTGCCACGCCTGGCACGCCAGAAGATGCCTGCTGTATTATCAGCTTCTGTTTCCGGAGGCGGAGATCCTGGTCTGCCCCTCGGACACCGGCATCAACCGACATAACTGGCACGAAACCAGCGAGGGCATTGATCTGGTTCTGGGGGAGATTGAGCGGTGCGGCGGACAGTTCCACAAGATCCTCCGGGATATATAAAATTTTTAGAAACGGTAGTAAATTTCAGGCCTTTATGGTATACTATGTTAAACGATTTTGAATACAGAAAAGGTTGGTGGCTGAAATGAGTAAAATTGATGAATTGGTAGATCTGATGAAAAACAAAGAAAAAAAAGAAGCGGAGAAACCGAAGAATATTCTCCTGTGGGTCCTGGCTATCATCGGCGCCGTGACAGCCATTGCCGGCATTGCCTACGCGGTATACCGCTACTTCACGCCGGATTACCTGGAGGATTTTGAGGACGATTTTGATGATGACTTCGATGATTATTTCGAAGATGATGAGGAGCCTGCCAAGGAATGATTCCCGTCAGAGCGGACAGAACGGTTTCCGGAGCTTCGGCACTGTCAGTGCCGGGGCTCTCTTTATGTACAGGAGGATATATGAAAATATGAAAAAAGGTGATATTTTTGAGGGAACCATAGAAAAGGTTTCCTTTCCCAATAAAGGCCTTGTGCGGACAGCGGATGGCGCCGTCACGGTCAAAAACGGCATCCCCGGCCAGAAGGTGCGTTCCGTCATCAACAAAAAGCGGGGAACGCGCCTGGAGGGCCGCCTTCTGGAGGTGCTGGAGGCCTCTCCCCTGGAGACCCGGCCCCCGGTCTGCAGCCTGTTTCCCGCCTGCGGCGGCTGCATGTACCAGACCATGGACTATGAAGCACAGCTCTCCATGAAAGCTGACCAGATCCGGGAACTGCTGGATTTTGCCATTGCGGAAGCCGGCCAGACCGATGGAGCGGGCCGGGCGGACTACCGGTTCGAGGGAATCACCGGCAGTCCCCGGGAATTCGGCTACCGGAACAAGATGGAATTTTCCTTCGGAGACGCTTCCAAGGGCGGAGAGCTGACCCTGGGCCTTCACAAAAAGGGCAGCACCTACGATGTGCTGACCGCCGCGGACTGCCGTCTCGTCCATCCGGATTTCAACCGGATCCTTCTCTGTGTCCTGTCCTGGTTCCGGGAGCGGAAGGCTTCCTATTATCACAAGCTGAGCCATACCGGCTTTCTGCGCCATCTGCTGATCCGGCGGGCCGATTCCACCGGGGAAATTCTGGTGAATCTGGTAACCACCACCCAGGAGGAATGGGATCTGTCTCCCCTGGTCCAGGAGCTGCTGCAGCTTCCCCTGGAGGGCAGGATCGTGGGCATCCTGCACATTCTCAACGACTCTCTGGCGGATGTGGTCCAGAGCGATGAGACCCGGACCCTTTTCGGCCAGGACCATTTTTACGAAGAACTGCTGGGACTGCGGTTTAAGATCACTCCCTTCTCCTTCTTCCAGACCAACTCCCGGGGCGCGGAAATTCTCTACCAGACCGCCCGGGATATGATCGGCGACATCCGGGACGCCACAGTCTTCGACCTGTACAGCGGCACCGGCACCATCGCCCAGATGCTTTCCCCCGTGGCCCGGGAAGTGGTGGGCGTTGAGATCGTGGAGGAGGCGGTGGAGGCTGCCAGAGAAAACGCCGCGTTAAACGGTATCGCCAACTGCCGGTTCCTGGCCGGGGATGTGCTGAGGATGCTGGATGAAATCCCGGAAAAACCGGATTTTCTCGTCCTGGATCCCCCCAGGGAGGGAATCCATCCGAAAGCCCTGCCCAAGATCATCGCTTATGGAGCTGCGCGCATGGTGTACATCTCCTGCAAGCCCACCAGCCTGGCCCGGGATCTGGATACGCTGATCCGAAGCGGCTACCGGGTGGAGCGGGTAAAATGCGTGGATATGTTCCCGCAGACGGTGCATGTGGAGACGGTAGTATTATTGTCCAAACAAATTGCTGGATAGCGTTATCAACGTAAAGGTAGAATTTGGAGAAGGCGATGATAAGGTATCGTTGGATGCGATTGCAGAACGGGCAAAGAAATATCAGCCGAAACCGAAAATCACATATTTGTGATTCAAAACTGGATGCGAAATAGAAATACGATTGAGTTTTTAGGCGTTTGGGAAGAACTGCATAATCCAGATTTTAACCGTGTGCAATTCGAGGCGGTTAAAAGTGAGGCTGGATTAAATCGTTTTGTTATGACACCAACAAAGTGGATTACGCAGATGAATGCTATCGGTATTGTTTCAAAAGCAGGACGTTATGGCGGAACATATGCCCATAGCGATATTGCTATGTCTTTCGCAACATGGATTTCTCCTGAATTCCAGTTATATATCATGAAAGATTACAGGAGATTAAAGACTGATGAGAATAGTCGGCTATCTCTGAATTGGAATTTGAACAGAGAGATTTCTAAGTTGAATTATAGGATACATACGGATGCAATTAAAGAGAATCTGATTCCTCCAGAATTAACGCCCGCACAAGTGGCGTATACCTATGTGAATGAAGCAGATATGCTGAGTGTTGTTTTATTTGGAAAAACCGCAAAACAGTGGAAAGATGAAAATCCAACATCGAAAGGAAATATGCGGGATGTAGCAGCTCTGAATCAATTACTGGTATTTGCCCCACACAGGAGCAGGTGTGTCATGAGCGTCTCCCGAAGGGAAAAGCCGGGGAAAGATACACCCATGAAAATCACCTTCCTGAAAATGGGCATAAGAAAAACACCTACCTTTCGATAGATGCTCTTCAAAAAATGTAATTATTGTTTTTGCTGGCGATCAGCCGTCCAGCAACCAGTCCACAAGATTCAGAGACTTGATGCCATCATAGGAGGCGTCCAGCCCCGGCTCCAGGGACAGTACGATCTTTTCGTAATTGTCCCGAATCTTTTGCAGCGGGGCAAGCTCCCGTTTGCGGACATCCTCGCTCTGCATAGATTCCGTCACTTGGATATAGAGTTTATCGTCAGCAGTAGTGGCGATGAAATCCACTTCCTGATTGTCGATCTTCCCGATGGCCACATCATAGCCCCGGCGGAGCAGTTCGAAGTAGACTACATTCTCAATGGCGTGGCCGCTGTCCCGGTTGCGGAAGCCCAATAGATAGTTGCGAAGTCCAATATCCACGATATAGTACTTGCCCAATGTGCGCAGATACTCTTTGCCCCTGATGTCAAATCGTTTGATCTCATAGAAGAAATAGCTTTCCAACAGCGCACCGATATAGGCCTGCACCGTGTGGGTGCTGGGGGTTCCTTTGCGTTTGCCGTCTTCCAGCAGCCCCTCGTTCATCAGAGTGTTGCCAATGGAGGAAACCGAAACGCTGCTGCCGATGTTGTCCGCAAGGAACAGGACGATTTTACGCAGAAGTGTAGAGTCAGTGATCTGCCGTTGACCGCGCCTCTTTTCCCTCTCCAGGATATCCCGCACTACTACCGTGGAGTAAATGCCCTCCAAAAGGGACAGGGCTTTTTCCTGATCAAGTCCGATATCCGCAATGCCCGGCATCCCGCCAAAGCGCATATAGGCGTCAAACACCTCCCGCAGATCATAGCGTTCGCCGCTTTTATCAAACGCCTGCCGACGGGTTCCTCCCAGGGCGCTGCTGGTTTCCCGTACCTCAAAATTGTGGAAGTCCAGGAACTCTTGGAAAGAAAGCGGCAGCATTTTGATCTCCACGCACCGGCCGGAGAGATAGGTGGAGTACTCGGAGGACAGCAGGTAGGCGTTGGAGCCAGTAATGTAGATGTCGCAGTCCAAATCCACCCGGAAGGAATTGACCGCATCCTCCCAGGCGTTGATTCGCTGCAGCTCGTCAAAGAAGAAGTACATCCGCTTGCCCGGAACGGCTCTCTCCTTTACATAGTGGTATACCTCATCTGAGGTCATGCTCCGAAAATCGTGGGATTCAAAGTTCATCTCCACAATCTGATCCTGTTGGATGCCGGTTTCCCGCAGATGGCGGATCATCAGCTTCAGCAGGCTGGATTTGCCACAGCGTCGGATACCGGTAATAACCTTTACCGGTTCCGTGTCCTGGAAACCGATCAGCTTTTTCAAATACCGGTCCCGGTTCTTGAGTTCGTGTGATTCTATCATAGCGCATTCCTCCTGTCGCTTCTACCATAGCATAAATCATTTAAAAAAACAAGTTTATGCTATCAAAAGCATAAATCTATCATTTTCTACAAAAAATGCACCATTAAATAAACAGTAGCCCTCGTCTGCCATAAACCGAAGTGCCGGGTGACCGCCGTAAAGCCCATGCTTCGTTCAAATCTACTTATTCTTTGGTCCAATCTTCAACTTCCAGATTTTCAACCCGAAAGAACTCTCTGGTATTATTTGTTATAAGGATTAACCTTTCCGATCTTGCGTGACCAGCAATCAACATATCCATCGGCCCAATCGGTGTCCCTTTCCGTTCAAGCTCTGCACGAACTTTTCCGTATTCTTCCGCAGCATAACTATCAAACGAAAGAATAGAGATAGACGACAAGAACAGAATCATTGCCGCACGGTTGCGTTCCACCGCCTGGCTCTTCTCCACGCCATGCATCAATTCACCATAAGTGATTGACGAGACACATATATCATCCGGGTTGTGTTTTAGAAAATTCTTTATAACTTCTGGCGGCTTATGCTTGATTGCATAGATACAAATGTTTATGTCCAGCATATACTTCATAAGGCTTCACGCTCCTGTACCGGAGGCTGTTCTCTGCCGTCACTCATAAAATCCTCCGAAAACATCTCCAAACTGTTCAGAAAACCAGCCCACTTATTCTCTTTCGGCATCAGGATAACAATGTCGCCAATCTTGTTAACCGCAACTTCATCACCGCTGAAACGGCACTCTTTCGGAAGACGAACGGCCTGACTCCGACCATTTTCAAACAATTTTGCAGTCATCATAATAATACACCTCCTTATGCCTATAATATATACCGCGATATATACTTCGTCAAGGTATTCTCAATACTTTTCGTTTATGCAGGTCGGTACAATCTTTGCTTTAACGGGTGCGAAAACCGTGCTTGCTATCACACAGCATTCAACCTGTGGAGGCTGAATGTACAGACCACGGTGGAAGCAAGAAAAAACCTCGCAAAAATCCGGTATTTCAAAATTTAAATTTTACACGTAATAATCTGACAGACAGGGAGCCTCTGCTCCATACTCTTACGGTATACAATGGCTATAACGCACACCGCATCACTGCCGATGGCAGATGCCAGGAAGATTATTGATGAAATAAAGGATATCGACCTTGGAGATGGCGTGGCATTGTTTCAACAGGTGATGTTATTACTCCACATGCGATTGAGTACCAATATAAGCTGCTGCTGGAGGATCGCATTATCAGTCTCTAGTCATACAATCTTGAGACAATCCTGGGAGAAAATCAAGGCGGAGCAGGTGCATCACACCAGGCCGTTAGCTGAGGGGTAACCACAATAAGGCGAGCCCGATGTCCCTCTTCCATTCCTGCCATTCAAAAATTCACGCCGGGCGCGGTGACTGATGGAATGGAAAAAGCCATCCACATAGGAATGGCTTTAACTCTGGTGTTCAAGAATCCCCTCGTCACGCAGACCGGACGATCCGCCAGTCTCAGCAATAATCTGGTCGTGGATAAAAAGAATCTGGTGCTTGGAAAGTCAAATCACTTGGCAGGCACCTCGTAAGCCTGACGGTTCTTCTCAATCAGGCGCTTTGAAACAGCCATAACATCCTCATCGGCAGCAACCTGCTCCTGCTCTGCCGCTGAGAACTCCATGACAAGGTAACGCGGCACGTTGTTCTTTAATATGACGACTGCACCACTCTCATCTACAAGACGTGCCGCCTTGGAGAAGTACGTCAGCCTGTTGTCCCCCGTCTTGTTTTCTTTGTCATCCCGGAACAGAGAACCACCCCGGTGATCACCAGCAGGGGGAATACAATGCCGGCCAGGATCCCCAGCTTCAGATTCCCGCCCAGCGCGCCGGATACCAGTCCCACCACCGTGGGGCCTCCGGAACAGCCCAGGTCTCCGCTCAGGGCGAAGAGGGCGAACATGGCCGTTCCGCCCCGGGGCAGGGCCGCCGCCCCCTTGCTGAAGCTGCCGGGCCACATGATTCCCACGGACAGGCCGCAGACCGCGCAGCCCACCAGTCCCAGAAAGGGAAGGGGGGACAGAGAGATGCACAGATAGGAAGCGGCGCAGAGAACGCTGCTGCCAATCATAAAGCGATCCAGATGAATCCGGTCCCCGTATTTCCCGTAAAAGAGGCGGGAGAGTCCCATCATCACGGCAAAGGCCATGGGACCGGCCAGGTCTCCGATGGTCTTGGATACGCCCAGTCCCTGCTCCGCGAAGGTGGAGGCCCACTGGCTCACCGCCTGCTCGCTGGCTCCGGACGCGGCCATCAGGAGCATCAGCACCCAGAAAATCTTATTCGTAAATAATTCCCGGAAGCTCATGCCCCGCTCCCCCTCCTGGATCAGGGAGCCCACCGGCGCCCTGGAAAACAGGAAGGTGTTGGCGGCCGGAATCACGGCCCATACGACAGCCAGAATTTTCCAGTTTTCGATTCCAAACAGCGCGAAGAAGGCCGTGGAGAGCAGAACCACCCCCACATGGCCCCAGCAGTAGAAGGAGTGCAGAAGGCTCATGGCCTTTTCCTTGTTGTCCGTGGGACAGGCTTCCACGATGGGGCTCAGGACCACCTCGCAGAGGCCGCCTCCCACAGCGTAGATGATCACCGCCGTTAAGATTCCCGGGAAGGGGCGCATCACCTCCGGGAGCACGGCCAGCAGCACCAGACCCGCGGCGGCGAATATCTGGGCCAGGATCACCGTGCGCTTATAGCCGATCCGGTCCACAAAGGCGGCGGACAGAAGATCCACCAGCAGCTGAACTCCGAAATTGATGGTCACCAGCATGGTGATCTGTTCCAGAGGGATGCCGTAGCTTCGCTGGAAGGTTAAAAACAGCAGCGGGGCAAAATTATTGACAATCGCCTGGACAATATACCCCACAAAGCAGGCCGTCATAGTCAGCTGATAATTTTGTTTCATGGGTGTGGTTCTCCCTTCTTCGCACCAGTATAGTTTCTGTCATGATGCCCAGGGGATTGTGGGAGTGCGCAGCACGGAACAATCCCCTGGCATCCTGGTTGGGGACTTTTGTCCCCAACATCTCTGTCATTCCAGTATAAAGGAAATCTCCCGGGAAGGCCTGTACTTTCCCGGCTCTTTCTGACACACTCCTGCCCGGATGCCGCCTTTTCCGGCACGGCAGGGAAAAACCGGCGCTTAAGAGAGCCGGTTTTTAAAGTCCTCATATCCGAATTCCCGGATAATTTCAGTTTCTCCATTCCCGTGACGCAGGGCAATGGCCGGCAGCGGCATGCCGTTGAAGGTGTTCGTCTTGACCATGGTGTAGAGGGCCATGTCCTCAAAAACCAGGCGGCTTCCCTCCTGCAGAGGCCGGTCAAAGGAATAGTCCCCGATCACATCCCCGGCCAGGCAGGTGGGCCCGCCCAGGCGGTACGTATACGGTTTTTCCCCCGGCTCCCCGCTCTCCTTCACCGGCGGCCGGTAGGGCATCTCCAGCACGTCCGGCATATGGCAGGCCGCGGAAGTATCCAGAATGGCGATCTGCAGGCCGCTGTTTCTCACGATCTCCAGCACCTCCGACACCAGGTATCCGGCGTTCAGCACCACTGCCTCCCCCGGCTCCAGATAGATTTCCGCTCCGTAGGTCTCCCGCAGGCGGCGGACAATCCGGATCAGCCGCTCCCGGTCATAGTCCTCCCGGGTAATGTGGTGTCCGCCGCCCAGATTCAGCCAGCGCCTTCCCCGGAAAAATTTCCCGAACTTTTCCTCCGCCGCCCGGACCGTCACCTCCAGGGCATCCGAATTCTGTTCGCAGAGCGTGTGGATGTGAAAGCCGTCCAGCAGGGGGAGGATGTCCTCATCCAGCTCCGCCAGGGTGGTGCCGAGCCGGGATCCCGGCGCGCAGGGATCGTAGATGGCGTGGCCCTCCTGGGTGGAGCATTCCGGATTCAGCCGCAGGCCGATGGACTTTCCGGCCGCTTTGGCCCGCTCCCCGTATTTCCGCACCTGATTGGAACTGTTAAACACAATATCATCCGCGTACCGCAGAAGCTCCTCAAATTCATCCTCCCGGTAGGCCGGGGAGAATACGTGGGTCTCCCCGCCGAACTCCTCCGCCCCCAGCCTGGCCTCGTAGAGGCCGCTGGCGGTGGTCCCGGCCAGATACCGGCGGATCAGCGGGTAGACGGAAAACATGGAGAAGGCTTTCTGGGCCAGAAGGATTTTGCAGCCCGCCTTTTCACTGACTTCCCTTAAAATTTCCAGATTGCGGATCAGTTTCTCTTCATCCAGAAGAAAGCAGGGGGTGCGCAGCGCGGCCCCCTTCTCTCCCATCAGTCCACAAGGGCCGGATGGAAGTCTTCCTTCCAGGGCAGCCCCCACCGGTTCAGAGCCTCCATAAAGGGATCCGGATCAAACTCTTCGATGTTGTAGACGCCGGGCTTGTTCCAGGTACCCGTCATCAGCATCATGGCCCCGATCATGGCCGGCACGCCTGTGGTATAGGCCACGGCCTGGGAGCCCACCTCCCGGTAGCACTCCTGATGATCGCAGATATTGTACAGATAATAATCCTTCTGTTTTCCGTCCTTGACTCCCCGGAAGATGCAGCCGATATTCGTCTTGCCCTTGGTGCGGGGGCCCAGAGATGCGGGATCCGGCAGCACTGCCTTCAGGAACTGCAGAGGCACAATCTCTTTTCCCTCAAAAAGAATGGGCTTGATGGATGTCATGCCCACATCCTCCAGGCATTTCAGATGGGTCAGGTAGCTCTGGCCGAAGGTCATGAAGAAGCGGATCCTTTTGATCCCGGGGATATTTAAGGCCAGACTCTCAATTTCCTCGTGGTGGAGCAGATACATATCCTTCTCCCCTACTCCGTCGAAATTATAAACTCTCTTGATCTCCATGGGCTTCGTCTCCACCCAGTGTCCGTCCTCCCAGTAGGAACCGTTGGCGGATACTTCCCGGATGTTGATCTCCGGATTGAAGTTGGTGGCAAAGGGATAGCCGTGGTCGCCGCCGTTGCAGTCCAGAATATCAATATAGTGGATCTCGTCAAAATGATGCTTCAGGGCGTAGGCGGAAAATACTCCCGTGACGCCGGGGTCGAAGCCGCTGCCCAGCAGCGCGGTGATGCCCGCCTGGCGGAAGCGGTCCCGGTAGGCCCACTGCCAGCTGTACTCAAATTTTGCCGTATCCTCCGGCTCGTAGTTGGCCGTATCCACGTAGCTGGTCCTCGTGGCCAGGCAGGCGTCCATGATGGTCAGATCCTGATAGGGCAGCGCCAGATTCAGCACCACGTCCGGCTTCTGCTCTTCAATCAGAGCGATGAGCTCCTCCACCTTGTCCGCGTCCACCTGGCGGGTAGTGATCTTCGTCTTCGTGGTGCCCTCCAGCTTCTCCTTCAGGGCATCGCACTTGGATTTGGTCCGGCTGGCAATGCAGACCTCCTCAAATACCTCGCTGTTCTGGCAGCATTTGTGGATGGCCACCGAGGCTACGCCTCCGCATCCGATGACTAAAACTTTTCCCATGGTAAATCTCCTTTCCTCTGTTATTTATTCTGCAGCGCAATCAGCATTTCCCGCACAATCTTACAGGCAGCCGCCGTGGAAATCCCGCTGGGATCGTAGGGCGGACTCAGTTCATTCACATCGCACCCCACCAGACTGGCTCTTCTGCAGACCAGCTCCGCCGCTGCCCGCAGGGCGTCAAAGCTTACGCCTCCCGGCTCCGGGGTTCCCGTTCCCGGAAATACGGAAGGGTCCAGCACATCCAGATCCAGGGTAAAATATACCGGACGGCCCTCCAGCCGGTCCAGAGTCTCCGAAAGGCCCTGGAAGTCAAAGAGATGCGTGTGTACATGTTCTCTTCCCCAGCGGAACTCCTCCCGGTCCCCGGAACGGATGCCGAACTGGAAAATCCGCCCGTCGCCGGTCAGCTCCCAGCACCGCCGCAGCACGCAGGCGTGGGAGAGGGTTACATCCAGATACTCCTGCCGCAGGTCCGCGTGGGCGTCAAAATGCAGGATGCAGACCTCCGGATATCTGCGGGCCACGGCCCGGAAGGCTCCCAGGGTCACCAGGTGCTCCCCTCCCAGCATGAAAGGGAACTTTCCCGCAGCCAGGATCTCCTCCTCCATGGCTTCTATGGCCGCCAGGGCTTTCTCCGTATCTCCGATGGGCAGTTCCAGATCTCCGCAGTCCAACACCCGGCCATCCAGCAGATCTCCGTCCTGGTAGGGGCTGTAGCTCTCGATTCCGTAGGATTCCCGGCGGATGGCGCCGCTGCCGAAGCGGGTGCCCGGCCGGTAGGAGGTGGTGCCGTCAAAGGGGGCTCCGAAGAGAACGATATCGGCCTCATGAGCCCCGCAGGTACATTCCAGAAATGTTTCCGTGTTTTTATTCAACATCTTTCAGCAGCCTTTCCACGTACGCCGGGATATAAAAAGCCCCCTTGTGAAGCGTCGTCGTATAGTATTTGCAGGAGAGGCCCCGCAGATTCCAGCGGGTCTCGTCCAGATCCTTCAGAGGATGGTATTTTTTCGAGGCGAAGCCGAACAGCCAGTGGCCGGAGGGGTAGGTGGGAATGTGGGCCTGATAGATCCTGCTGATGGGGAAGGATTCCACGATCAGCCTGTGCATGTTCTGGCAGGCGGCCGCGTCCTCTGCGTAGAAGGGGCTCTCATGCTGATTGATCATGATGCCGTCCTCCCGCAGGGCCTTGCAGCAGTTCCCGTAAAATTCCCGGGTAAACAATCCCTCTCCCGGCCCAAAGGGATCGGTGGAGTCCACAAGGATCAGATCGTATTCGTTCTCACAGGAGCGGATATATTTCAGGCCGTCCTCGTAGTGGATGTGCACCCGCGGGTCATCCATGCGGCAGGCCGTCTGGGGCAGATATTTTCTGCACACCTCCACCACCAGCTCATCAATCTCCACCAGGTCAATATCCTCAATCTCCGGGTAGCGCACCAGCTCCCGGATAACGCCGCCGTCCCCGGCCCCGATGACAAGCACTCTCTTTACCCTGGGATGCACCGCCATGGGCACATGGGTGATCATCTCGTGGTAGATAAATTCATCCCGCTCCGTCAGCATCATGTAGCCGTCCAGAGTCAGGAATCTTCCGAATTCCGGGGACTCAAACACATCAATCCGCTGAAACTGGCTCTGTCCGCTGTAGAGCTGCCGCTCCACCCGGATGGAGAACTTCACATTGGGGGTCTGCATTTCCGAAAACCAAAGCTGCATGGCTCACACCTCCTTCAGAACATTTAAATAGAGTACATCCGGGTCCTCTGTTCCCGTCAGGGAACAGCCTTTTTCCCGGGCGTACCGGATATAGTCGAGAATCGTATCGGTAATCTCCTCACCGGGGGCCAGGATGGGAATGCCCGGCGGATAGCACATAACGAATTCACTGCACACCCGGCCCCGTGTTTCCTCGATGGGAAGGGATTCCTTCTCGGCGTAAAAGGCCTCCTGGGGGGACGCCACCACCCGGGGATCGATATATTCCTGGGTGAACAGGTTTGTCTTTTCCCGGCCGAAACGCCGCTTGATCTCCGATAGGGCTCCCACCAGCCGCTCGATATCCATGGGCCTGTCGCCGATGGATAAGTAGGCAAGAATATTTCCCAGGTCACCGAACTCGATCTGGATGTTGTAATCGTCCCGCAGCAGGTCGTAGACCTCTATACCGGCCAGCCCGATATCCAGGGTGTTGACCGACAGCTTCGTCACATCGAAATCGTAAATACTGTCTCCGTTGTTCAGTTCCCGGGAATAGGCATAGTACCCGCCGATGCGGTTGATCTCTTCCCTGGCGTACTCCGCCAGCCGCACCACCTGGGCAAAGGTCTCCCGTCCCCGAAGCGCCAGGTTTCTCCTGGAAATATCCAGGCTGGACAGCAGCAGGTAGGAGGCGCTGGTGGTCTGGGTCAGATTGATGATCTGCCGCACATGGCCTTCAGGCATGGCCGGTCCAGCCAGCAGCAGGGAACTCTGGGTCAGGCTTCCGCCCGACTTGTGCATGGACACCGCCGCCATATCCGCTCCCGCCGCCATGGCGGACACCGGAAGATCCTCCCCAAAGTAAAAATGGGTCCCGTGGGCCTCATCGGCGATGCAGAGCATCCCGTGACTGTGAGCCAGCCTTACGATCTCCTGTAAATTCGAACAGATCCCGTAATAGGTGGGATTGTTTACCAGAACCGCCTTTGCCTCCGGATTCTCACGGATGGCCCGCTCCACGGCAGCCACCGACATGCCCAGGGGAATGCCGAGCCGCATGTCGGATTCCGGATTCACATACACGGGAACCGCTCCGCAAAGGATCAGGGCCCCCACCACGCTCCGGTGGACATTCCGTGGCAGAATCACCTTCTCTCCCCGCTTGGCTACGGAAAGGATCATACTCTGCACTGCGGAAGTGGTTCCTCCCACCATGAGAAAAGCGTGGGCCGCCCCGAAGGCCTCCGCCGCAAGCTCCTCCGCCTCCCGGATCACAGACACCGGATGACAGAGATTATCCAGCGGCTTCATGGAATTCACATCCATGCCCACACACTTCTCTCCCAGCAGTTCTCTGAGCTCCGGATTGCCCTTGCCCCGCTTGTGCCCCGGAACGTCGAAGGGAACTACCCGCTTCTTCGCAAAATCTCTCAGCGCCTCGTAGATGGGCGCCCGTTCCTGATCACGTTCTCTCATGCTGTCTCATTCCCCCGAATAAACATTCCGCCCGCTGAAGATCTCGATCATCTCCCGGCGGAGATTATTGGTAATCTCCAGGCGCGCCTGGGGCGGAAGCTCATATACATCCGTCTTAAACAGGTAATCCTGCAGATGAATATCCTTTACCATCATTTTTGTGTGGTAGATATTTGCGTCATAGATATTAATGTCCACCGCATCGTACCGCCGCAGAGTCTCCGTACAGATATATTCCTGTATGGAGGTGATGGGATGATCCATGAACACCTTTTTTCCGTCCAGATTCCTGGTAAACCCTCTCACCCGGTAATCCAGGGAGATAATGTCAGAATCAAAGGATCCGATCAGATAATCCAGGGTGGACAGAGGCGTAATCTCCCCGCAGGTGGCCACATCGATATCCACCCGGAAGGTGGCCAGGCAGGTCTCCGGATGGTACTCCGGATACGTGTGGACCGTCACATGGCTTTTGTCCAGATGCGCCAGCTGGGTCTCCCCGCAGGGAACCATACTTCCCTCGGCGATGAGGATCGTCACGGACGCCCCCTGGGGATCGTAATCCTGGCTGGCAATGTTCAGCACCGTGGCACCGATCATATCCGTCAGCGTTGTCAGGATCTTGGTAAGCCTCTTGGAATTATACTGCTCATCGATGTAGGCAATATAGTCCCTCTGCTCCCTGGGCGTCTTGGCGTAGCAGACGTCATAGATATTAAAGCTCAGCGATTTTGTCAGGTTATTAAACCCGTACAGCTTTAACTTTTCTCCCATCTTTATCCTCCTCCCTGCCGCCGGCCGGCCGCTGCGCGCGGAAACAAACAAAGGCCAGGCAATCCGCTGATACAGCACATTCCCTGGCCGGTAATTCTCTGCCCGGACAATCTCTCCCTCCGGATCCGCGCAGAATCCGGCTTCGTAAGATCTGTCCGTCTCTTCGATTCATTCGGAACAGCAGAAATCAGAGTCTCTAGTAAAGGCCGCGGCCCGGGGGCCGAACCCGCAAATATTACTTTCACTACTCTTATTGACCGTTTCACAAGTTGATGTGCGCATGCAATGCGGCGGTTATAAAGTAACCAACTTATAAAATTTGAGCTTCTAACTCAATCAATAAGGCGGCTGTGCCGCCAATCGGCAGTTGACCCGGCTGTCCGTATGGCCTTTAACCCCGAAGGGTGGTCAAAAATATTTGCATGGAAACTCTGTTTTGCCAAACTTCCATAACGACTTCATCATATACAATTTTGGAAGGTTTGTCAATAAAATACAAAAATTTTACATTCACGCCTCATCGATGGCTTTTCCGATATCGTGCCGGTAGTACTTATTATCGAACTCCACCCAGTCCACCGCTTCATAGGCATTTTTTCTGGCTTCCTGAAGGGTTTTCCCCAGGGCCGTGACTCCAAGAACCCTTCCGCCGTTAGTGAGGATTTCCCCGTTCTCCCCGAATTTGCTGCCGGCGTGGAACACGTAATAGCCGTCCCTTCCCTTAAAGTTCTCCAGGCCCCGGATGGGGAATCCTTTTTCATAGGATACGGGATAGCCGTCGCTGGCCAGCACCACGCAGACAGCCGCGTCCTCCTTGAACTTCAGGTCAATCTGATCCAGACGGCCGTCGATGCAGGCCTCCACCACTTCCACCATATCGTTCTCCATGCGGGGGAGCACCACCTGGGCTTCCGGATCGCCGAACCGGGCATTATACTCCAGCACCTTGGGGCCGTCCTCCGTCAGCATCAGGCCGAAGAAGATGACGCCCTTAAACTCCCGGCCCTCCGCCGCCATGGCGTCCACGGTGGGCTGGAAAATATATTTCTGACAGAAGTCATCCACCTCTTTTGTGTAGAAGGGGGTGGGGGAGAAGTTCCCCATGCCGCCGGTATTCAGGCCCTGGTCTCCGTCCTTGGCCCTCTTGTGATCCTGGGCGGAAGCCATGGTCTTGATGGTCTTCCCGTCCACAAAGGACAGCACGGAAACCTCACGCCCGGTCATAAACTCCTCGATAACCATATGGTTTCCGGCGGAGCCGAACTTTTTGTCCAGCATAATGGTCTTAACGCCCTCCAGGGCCTCCTCCAGGGTATTGCAGATCAGAACGCCCTTGCCCAGAGCCAGGCCGTCCGCCTTCAGCACGATGGGGAATCTGGCAGTTTTCAGATATTCCTCCGCCTTCTCCGGATCGTCGAAGGTCTCGTAGGCGGCTGTGGGGATGTGGTACTTTTTCATCAGATCCTTGGAAAAGGCCTTGGATCCCTCCAGGATGGCGGCGTTCTTTCTGGGGCCGAAGACCCGCAGGCCCTCCGCCTCAAAGACATCCACGATCCCGCCCACCAGGGGATCATCCATGCCGATGATGGTCAGATCGATTCCTTTTTCCTTGGCAAATGCCGCCAGTCTGTCAAATTCCATGGCGCCGATGTCCACGCACTCGGCCACCTCGGCGATCCCCGCATTTCCCGGGGCGCAGTATATCTTCTCCGCCAGAGGGCTCTGGCTCACCTTCCATGCGATGGCATGCTCTCTTCCGCCGCTTCCTACGATCAAAATCTTCATCTGTTTGTCCTCTCTTCTGAAATTCACTGGCTGATATGCGCCAGACCGTCCGTTACCGTTACCTTGCCGTTGGCGATCAGATCAATGGCCTTCGGCAGAATCACCCACTCGGCCTGCTCCATGACACGGCGCTGCAGCACCTGGGGGGTATCCCCCTCCCGGACCTCCACCGCCTTCTGCAGGATGATGGGGCCCGTATCCGTGCCCGCGTCCACAAAGTGGACCGTGGCTCCCGTCACCTTCACGCCCCGGGAAAGCGCCGCCTCATGCACCTTCAGCCCGTAAAATCCCGTTCCGCAGAAGGAGGGGATCAGAGAGGGGTGCACGTTGATGATCCGGTTCGGGTAGGCCCGCACCAGCATCTCCGGAATCACCACCAGGAATCCCGCCAGAACGATCAGTTCCGCGCCCACGGACTGAAGCTTCTTAAGCAGGGCCTCATGAAAGGCTTCCCGGGTCTCATAGTCCTTCGGGGAGATGCACACGGCCTCCACACCCTTTTTCCTGGCCCGCTCCAGCGCGTAGGCCCCCGGATTGTTGCTGATCACCGCGCAGATCTGCGCATGGGTAATCGTCCCCGCTTCCACCGCGTCCAGAATGGCCTGCAGATTCGTGCCGCCCCCGGACACCAGTACCGCAACTTTTAACATACTTATCCTCCTGAAATTCCAAGTCCCGCGTAAAAAGGGCAGGCCCCGCCCCGGTTTCAGGGGAGACCTGCCTGTCCGCTCAGATCAGCTGCACCTCTTTCTTTCCGGACTCAATGTGTCCGATGATGTAGGGCTGCTCCCCCGCATCCTTGATGGCCCGCATGGCCGTATCCACATCCTCGGGATTCACCGCCACGATCATGCCGATTCCCATATTGTAGGTATTGTACATCACATGCTCTTCCACCTGGCCCTTTTCCGCCAGAAGCCGGAAGATGGGAGGCACCGGATAGCTGTCCTTCTGGATCTGGGCAAATACGCCCTCCCGCAGCATCCGGGGCACATTCTCATAGAAGCCGCCGCCGGTGATGTGGCTGCAGGCCTTGACAGTCACGCCGGCCTCCCGGAGGCTCTTCATAGCCTTTACATAGATCTTGGTGGGCGCCAGCAGCGCCTCGCCCAGGGTGGTTCCCAGCTCATCATAATAGGTATCCAGGGACTCCTTCGTCATCTCAAACACCTTTCTCACCAGGGAGAAACCGTTGCTGTGAACGCCGGAGGAGGCCATGCCGATGAGCACATCCCCGGAGCTTAAGGACGCTCCGGTGATCAGATCCTTCTCATCCACGATTCCCACGGCAAAGCCCGCCAGGTCGTACTCGTCTTCCGGATAAAAGCCCGGCATCTCCGCCGTCTCGCCGCCGATCAGGGCAGCCCCCGCCTGCACGCAGCCGTCGGCCACGCCGCTGACGATCTCCGCGATCCGCTCGGGAATATTCTTCCCGCAGGCAATATAGTCCAGGAAAAACAGGGGCTCGCCCCCCGCGCAGGCAATGTCGTTGACGCACATGGCCACGCAGTCGATGCCCACCGTATTATGCCGGTCCATGAGAAACGCCAGCTTCAGCTTCGTTCCCACGCCGTCCGTGCCGGACACCAGAGTGGGATGCTCCATGGATTTGAACTTATCCATGGAAAAGGCTCCCGAAAAGCCGCCGATCCCGCCCAGGATCTCCGGCCGCGCCGTCCGGGCCACGTGCTGCTTCATCAGCTCCACCGCCTTGTAGCCGGCTTCAATATCTACACCTGAATGCTTGTAATCCATACGTCCCTCCGTTTATTTCGTATAATTCTTGTATCCTACCTGCTGCAGCTTCGCGTCCTTGGCTTCCACCTGCTCTTTTAATTCCGCCGCGTACTCCTTCACCTTCCGGAGCAGCTCCGGATCGCCGGTGGCCAGAATCTTGACAGCCAGGATGCCCGCGTTGGCCCCTCCGTTGATGGCCACAGTGGCCACCGGGATGCCGCTGGGCATCTGGACGATGGAATAGAGAGAATCTCTTCCTCCCAAGGAAGTGGTGTGCATGGGAATGCCGATCACCGGCATGGGGAAGATGGCCGCGCACATGCCGGGCAGATGGGCTGCCATTCCGGCACCCGCGATGATCACCTTAAAGCCCTTCTCCTCCGCGGTCTTCGCGTACTGGAAAAACACGTCCGGCTCCCGGTGGGCAGAAATGATGGTCATCTCATAATCGATCCCGAACTTTTCCAGAATGTCGGCGGCCTTTGCCATCACCGGCATATCGGAGTCACTGCCCATAACAATTCCAACCTTTGCCATAATTCTCTCTCCTTTTCAGTATTTATAAGCAATATTAATATATGATGCAAACATCTTTCTGTTTGCTTATAAGCATTGTACTTATCCCGCTTACCCTTGTCAACAGATTTCTTTTTACTTCCGCAAATTCAGTCAAAATCCAGGGCTTCATTCAGCTCTTCCGTTCCCTCCGGCACGAACCGTCCTTCCTCAAGGATGGAGATTTCTCTTCCATCCTCCGTTTTTACCCGGATATGGCCCAGCTCGTCATAGGGAATTGTGATATCCGTATGGCAGTTAAAATATGCCTTCCCCACATCCGTTTTCCGGAGCAGGGAGCACTCATTATCCCGGGCAATAATTTCCTTGCCGTCCGGATTGCAGACCTTCGTGTCCTCCTGCCAGCTGTAGCAGGTATCCCCGAAGGCAAAGTGGGGTCCCGTCTTCTCCGCGATCAGGATCGGCAGCTTTTCCTGGATGCCGTACTTCCGCGCCATGGCATAGGCGGTGGTGTTGGTGCCCACGGCAAATTCTCCCATGGGGAGGCTTGGGTGATGGAACAGGATATTCTCCTCGATATACCGCCGGTTGTCCTCTTCCCGGGCAAAATTTCCGCAGGTATAGTCGGTAATCATGCCGTCCTTTACTGTTATCTTCAGATCCCGGTACTCCAGGCCCTCCAGATATACCTGCTTCACATGGAGAAGGCCGCCGGTACCGGAGAGCAGCGGCGAGGTAAAGACCTCCCCCACGGGAATGTTCACATCCGCCACACAGTTCTCAAAATTTGTCTCCCGGTCCGGATTCTCCAGGGGGTGGAGCCGGATGGTCAGATCGGTCTGATTTCCGTTCCTTCCGCCCACATGCACCTCCGTTCCCTGATCCAGGAGATCAATGAGAATCTGCTGGATCTGCCGGTACTTTTTGTAATCCAGAGTATTAATCTTCACAGTCTCCCGGAAAATCTCGGGATACTGTTCCCCGATCTCCGGAACCGGATAGGCGATGATGGTAAAACTCCGCTCCTCACCAATGATATACCGGTTCGTGATCTGGCCGGACTCGCTGTCCATGCGGACCCGCAGCTTCTGCTGCTCCTCCGTGAGGGCGCAGGCGGCGTCCCTGCTCTCCGGCACGAAGGGAATCTCCCCGAATACCTCGATGCAGGCCGGTCCGGCATGGACGGCCGCCAGGTCTTTATATTTTTCAAACGCCTCCTGCTGGCAGCGGAGCTTTCTGGCCGCCAGATTTTCATCCAGATAGACGGCCTCATCATTCCGGTGGTCGTATTCAAACTGCTTATTAGGAATAGCCCCGTAATATCCGATCCGCAGGTTCTGTCTCTTATTGACGGCATGGGCCGCGGAGCGGTAGATGACAGGAGAAAGCCCCATCTCCCGGAACTGAAGGATGGCCGCCCGTACCATACGCTCAAAGCCCAGACGGTAACGAATGTTGACCGTCTTTTTTCTGGAGAGATCCTTGCCTGTAACCTCAAAACCAATCCGGTACCCTTCTGTGTAGGTCCTGGCCATGGCGTCGATATCCTCCTGGCTCTGGGCAGCCAGGAATTCCGCCGTCTTTTTCTCATTTTCCGTGATATATTCCCCGAAGCGGTACAGATAGCGGATATCCGTCAGATCCGATTCCAGGATGATCCGCGCCGCGAAATCCAGGGAGGGATCCACCAGCTCCCGGATCCGGTATTCCACCATCTCCCCGCAGTAATCGCTGACGTACCAGTAAAGGGTATCCCGCAGATTTTCAGGCGTCGGGAGTTCTTCCTCCCCGAACATATGGTAGCATTCCAGAAACAGCTCCATGCATCGGAGCATATCCAGCTTCCGCCCTTCATAGGCATAGACAGTCACGCCCCGCAGTTCCGCGTACAGAAAGCTGAAATATTTTCCGTACCCGTCTCCCAGCACGGCCGCAGCGTACACCGGATTGCCCCAGCACGTCCCGTAGGATTCCGGAAGGAGTTCGCTGTAAATATCCCGGTTTATCTGCTCCAGCTCTTTCAGGGAAGCGTCCCGCAGCTCCCCGGCATGAAGTCTCCCTGCCAGCGCGTCCATCTGCAGCAGAAAGGCCGCTTCCTTTTCAAAAAAATCCCGGAACCCTTCCGGGACAGAATGCTCCTGACGGATCTGCTTGATCCGCCCCAGAGCCAGGCTGTACCGCTCCTCTTCTTCCCTTCCCGCCGTATCAATCACTCTCCTCTCCTGCCGGTTCTCCCTTCAGGTTCCCCAGCTGCACATTGCGCGCAATGATTTTCTGCATATACTCCCAGATCTCCCGGGAACCCGTTCCCGTTTTTTCATTTCTTTTCTCGATCTGCGACCGGTACACGCCGTGTTCCCTCCAGTCTCCTCCGCCGTTGGAATCGTTCAGCAGCACCGGCTGAAAATTATCCATGGTATGAGCAAACCGGGCCTCCGGCGTCTCATAGGCCTCGAATTCTTCAAACAGCTCCCGCAGCTCCTTCTGCTGGTCTTCCGGCAGCAGGCCGAAAATCCGGTCCGCGGCCGCCTCCTCTCTCTCCCTCTGCGTAGCCTTTCCCGCCTCATCGTAGGCGTAGGTGTCACCCGCGTCGATCTCCACCACATCGTGGATCAGGATCATCATCATGGTCCTGGAAAGATCCAGCGGCTCATTGGCATACTCCCGGAGCAGATAAGCCATCACCGCCATATGCCAGGCATGTTCCGCGTCATTCTCCCGCCGTCCCCCGCCGGAAAGATGAGTCTGGCGCAGGATATTTTTTTCCTTGTCGATCTCCAGAATAAAGTTTTTCTGTCTCTCAAATCTCTCCGCGTCCATATCAGCTCACTCCCACCAGGAACAGGGCCAGCCACAGGATAAAGACTACGCCGGAGGCAATGGATCCCACGATGGAAGATCTCTGTATCAGCTTCTGGCGGATGATGCTCCGAAATCCCACGCAGCAGCCATACAGGGAAAGCAGCATGGCAAACAGCCCCACCGCCCCCAGCGCAGTCCCCGCCTGTCCCGAAAAGCCAAAGGATACCAGGGACAGGATCAGAAACAGGCCAAAGGATACCGCAGCCAGGATTCCCGCGTCTCTTCCGCCGTGATCCCCGTCCTTTTTCGTAAATGTGTATTTATATTTTTTTGCCATGATCCAACATTCTCCTTATCCCGTTCAAAAGTATAAACAGCAGATAGCCCAGAACCACGCCCAGCGTATTCAGCATCAGGTCATCCACATCAAAGCTCCCCACCCGGGTAAAAAGTTGGATAACTTCCACACTCAGGCTCAGCAGAAAGCCCAGCGGAACGGTTACCCGGAAATGTCTCATTCTGGCCGCCATGACCGGCAGCAGAAATCCGAAGGGCATAAATCCGATGACATTTCCCGCCAGATTCAGGAATGCGGCAGAAAATCCCACCTGCTGCCGGTAGATCCAGAATCTGCGTATCTCCTCAAAGGGAACGAGATTGTAGCGGTACTCTCCGGTGCCGGTTCCCTGTCTCCCATATTCTTCCGCAAAAAACAGGAAATAAACCAGCAGCACCAGATAGATCAGGAACAGGATCCAGCCCGCCCGCCGGACCCAGCACTTCTGCCCGTGTGTCACAGCAGTTCCTTTCGGATGGCCTCCGCTCCATAGGCTGCATAGTAGGTCCGGATGGCTTCCCGTATCCGGTCATCGATGACCACTTTTCCCCGGCAGGGACGGTTGTAGAGGGCTTCCACCACATCGCCCATGGTGACGATGGACCGGGCCGGAAAACCGTATTTCTCCTGAATCTCCTCCAGAGCGCTCTTTTCCCCGGTTCCCTTTTCCATGCGGTTCAGGGATACCATCAGACCCCGGATCTCTACCTTCGCGGCTCCCCGCACCTTGGGGACGGTTTCCTCCATGGATTTTCCGGAGGTAGTTACATCCTCGATCATGATCACCCGGTCTCCGTCCTTCAGGCTGCTGCCCAGGAAGCCTCCCTTGTCGGCCCCGTGGTCCTTGGCCTCCTTCCGGTCGGAGCAGTAGCGGACCTCCTTCCCGTACAGCTCGCTGAAGGCGATGGCCGTCACCACCGCCAGTGGAATTCCCTTGTAGGCCGGCCCGAACAGCACATCAAAATCGTCCCCGTAGGCATCGTGAATCGCTTTGGCATAATATTCGCCCAGGCGCTTCAGCTGCGTGCCCGTCACATAGGCCCCGGCATTCATAAAAAAGGGAGACTTTCTGCCGCTCTTCAGCGTGAACTCGCCGAACTTCAGCACATCGCTCTCCACCATAAACTCGATAAATTCCTGCTTGTAAGCTTCCATACCTTTTTAAACCTCCATATTTACGGGCTTTTCACCCCTTCTTTTTTGTTATCCCCTGCTGTACTGCTTTTACACCATTTTAAGATAAATTGTCTGTCTGCCGCAAAAACGGCTCATAAATCCTCCCTGCATGGCAGAACCTGGAAAGGAACCGCTGCATTCTTCTCGATTATAGCATACCTGGAAGGGATTGTGAACTACTCCCGTTTACGGAATAAAGCGTATTTTCATATCTTGATGTCCCTTTATACCGCATACTATTTAGAAGGAAAGGATTCGATCCCCGCAAAAGGACTGTCGGAGGATTTCTTCCGACAGTCCTGTATTGGCATTGCTATCCTTTAGCAGATATCTCAAGATTACATAGGCATCAATCAGCTTCTGCATGTTTTTTTACCATTGCCTTCTCGAAAGCATCTTCTTCTTGTTCCCTCTGTTGCTTATCCGCATATTTTGACAGTTTTCCATATACACTTTCTGTTTTAGTATATAAGATCGGGAATGGCATGCCGCCCTGCAGAGGCCTCGGGTTCTTTGCCGTCTATCCGTATCTTCATATCCATAAAATCAGGCTGATATTCATCTTCCGGGATGTACCCTTCGACTTCAAAAGTCAGATATGCAAAATAATTGTCTACTATCGTTTGCCCTGCGGTAACGGTAATGCCGTTGCTGGTTGAAGACTTGCCTATAAACGAAGAGATGCCGTTATCCTGCAGCAGCTGTTTCTGTTCATTGGTTGCGGAAATAACCGCATCCATTCCGTTACTCCACATTGCATAACCCGCGGCCGCAACACTTACAGTGCCGGCAGACAGCAGAACGGCAGCAAGCAGTACTGCAAAGGCGCGAAGCTATGCAGCTGCTGCCAGTGCAGCAGTTACGGTAAGAAACAACTGTATTCTATTAAGGGGGGCTGTTTTTTGAAAAGAAAAGTTATTTTGTCAGTGCTTATACCAATCGCTTTATATCTTCTGTGCTATAGTTTTGTCAACTTAGAATCATAATGTTGCGGAAAGGGGTAAAATCATCATCGCCTTTCAGACTGTCCACACCGTCATTGATGGCGATCAGCCGGACGCCGCGTTGCCGCAAAATCTCCATGACCTGGCCGACTTTCAGATAATCGCGCCCCAGGCGGCTCATGTCCTTTATGACGATGGCCTCCACCCGTCCGGCCTCGACTTCTTCCATCATTGCCAGAAAACCGGGACGGTCAAAACGGGTTCCCGATACGCCGTCATCGGTGAAGTGGGCGGGGTTCGGCAGCCCGTTCCGGCGGGCAAAGTCCTCCAACATCTGCTTCTGTTTTTTTATGGTCCCGCGCCGTCCTTAAATGACCAGCCGCATCCTCTCCATCTGCCGGAGATGCTCCGTCCCGGTCGTCGCGATGTAGATGCGGGTCGTATTGATGCTGCTGTGGCCCAGCACATCTGCCAGCTTCAGGTATACCCGGAACTCCCCTGCTGTTCCGGCGCCGATGATACGTCTTCCCATATCGTTTCCCTCCTTTTTCCGTTACCTATTATATTAACCGTTTTTTGCGGGCATATGTAACGTTCGCACAGGATACGGAAGATCCTTTCCTGTTCCTGACGATTGTTTCCGGAGGAAACATAACGGCATACGGGACTGTCCCCGCTGGGAACCTCCTGCCGTAATGGATATGCATTCTAAGGGAAATGAGTCGGCAGAAACGCCGCGTGAAAAGGGATAAACCCGGAAGTGCATGTATCGGAGCGTGAGCCGGAAGAATCTAATAAGATCATGGCGGAAAAAGATGACAGAACCGGAAAAACCGGATATAGGATTAGAATACTGCTTTGATGACGAAGAAGTGAACGCAGGGAAACTCCATGCGGTTGCAGGCTGCGCAAAGCTGAATGCGGTCCCCGTTACGGATGAATCCGTCCGGGGTCTCAATCGGGAATAGCGTGGTTGTCGCCGCAGGAGCG
Source organism: Candidatus Scatomonas pullistercoris (assembly GCA_018713515.1). Lineage (GTDB taxonomy): Bacteria > Bacillota > Clostridia > Lachnospirales > Lachnospiraceae > Scatomonas > Scatomonas pullistercoris. The sequence continues at coordinate 49,336 of DVOO01000022.1, read as the reverse complement.
GCCGTAACCAGGGATCTCCCTGATAACTGCGTGGCGGGCGGCATTCCCGCAAAGGTCATCAAAGAGATCCCGGACGATATACGCTCTGAGGATGCGTAACCTCACAGGAATCGTTTACGATTCCACGGAGGGATCCCGGCAGACGCCGAGAAACAGCCATACATCCCGGCCGGAATCATAGATGGCGAACAGGAACGGGCGGTTCAGAAACATCTGAATGGTTTCCGGCTCCTCATCCTCCGCGGCGCTTCCGCTGAGGGCGATCATGGTGTACGCGGCTCCCTCTACCCCCTCCTCATCCACGCCGATATGGGCTTCCTGGATGACCTGATCCACGGCCAGGGGATCCTCCGATATATCGGAAAAGTCTGCCGATGCGCTGTCAAACATCGATTGTATGCCCATGGTCTCCAGGGGCTGCTTCAGATCCAGGCTGCTCCCGAAGGAAAACTTTGGCACTTTCCAGATAATCTCTCCGGACTTCCACTCCTGCTCCTGAGCCGCAAATATGTTTTTCAGTGTTTCCGGATCCTCCAGGAGGCTCTGCAGTTCCACTCCCTCCTCCGGCAGCACAAACAGCATCCGGCAGTTATGATTGGTGGCAAGTCCGGCCATCGTATATCCATCTCCGCGGATATAGTTTGCCATGGATTCCGTCCGGTTCATAAACGGCACTTCCACTTCCGAACCGTCATCCCGGATAAAAACCTCTTCCTCCGTCATGTTTTCGTTGAAGGCATCCTGCCACCCTCCATAAAAATACAGGGTGTTCAGAATGGCCAGCATGGTTTCCGGATCCAGCGCCGGCCGGGGCGCCAGCACACCCTCGGTCTGCTCCGCGATCCACCGACCCATCTGCTCCCCGGCGGTCCCGTCCGCAAAGTCTACAGAATAAGAGGATGCATAAAATTCCTCCCCGCAGAGCTCCTGATAGGACGGATCCAGAGAAAGCTCTTCCGAAATCCAGAGAGAATTGGCCAGCCTGACGGCGCTGTCAGGAGCTGCCCCCTCGTAGGTCTCCCCCATCACCCGCTGCCGTTCTTCCGTATATACATAGTTTCGAAACAGTTTCCCGCACTGATCGGCCAGCTCTTCCCGGTCTTCCGCTCCCAGGGAGTCCAGAATCTCCTGCCCCGTCTCCCCGGAGGCTCCGGAGCCGAGAACGGCCAGGGCGTAGTAAAGACTTAAGGGACTGAACACCGCATTCTCCTCTTCCGCGGACAGCACCGTGCTGCTGCTTTCAAAGGCAAATTCTGAAAGACTTCTTTGAAAATCAGCAGAAATGGCATTTTCCTCCAGCAGGGCATTCCAGCCCTCGAAGTCATCCGCCGGAAGGTCCGCGGCCGGAACCGCGGCGGCCTCCAGGTCTCCGGCATTTTGTTCCGCAGACACCCCGCAGCCGGACAGCAGCGCAGCTGCCGCGGCAAAAACAGCCGTTCCACCGGTCAGAAATCTTCTTCTCATACACACGCACCTCCTTCTATTTTTCCTGTTTTCCTTATAGTGCGCAAAACCGGGCGGTCTGTTGCAGAGAAAAACAGCATCCGCGGCAGAATCTGCTGTTTTTCGTACTTTTGTCAGTCCGCTTCTCTCACGAAAACCTCTTCTCCGAAGGTCAGGATATCTCCTTCCAGACGCAGATCCACGTTGGTCAGATCTTCGTAATTTCCATCAACGGTGTTGGAAAAGCTGTAGATCGTATCCGTGTGGATATCCTCAGGAGAAGAAATCTCATAAAACCCGTACTGAAAGGGCGCGGGGATTCCCTCTTCGCTGCGGCAGACGAGGGCGAACAGATCTCCGGCCGTGAGCAGAAGATAGCAGTCCTCCTCCTGAGAGATCCAGATTCCCGGGATTTCCCCGTACATAGCTGCCGTATCCGCCTCCCAGCTGATCTCCGGCACATAGTAGCTGCGGATCGTCTCACTCTCTGCCTGTTCCCCGCCAATTCCCGTGACGGCGGTCACACGTGTCTCGCTGCCCTGCACCTGGTATGTATAGCGCTGTTCCATCGTAAGCGCCCCATCTACATAGCTGGCCTGTCTGCTAAGATTACCCTCGCTGTCGTAGTCGCGTACAATTTCCTGGGTGGTGCTTCCCATTTTCTTCGTTGTCCTGACCGTCTGCCCGTTTTCGTTATATTCCACACTCTGTGTGCCGTCCGCAGTCTGGCCGGAGGCTGTCCGGGCTGCGGCATCCCATGTAAAGAAGACATCCTCCTGCATTTGAACCGTAAACTTTGGGGCCCCGCTTCCGCTTTCCCTCCATTCACTGATCCGGAAGCTCTGCATCTGCTGCAGGATTCCCTGCTCATCCACGGCTTCCATGGTTCCCGTTGCCAGCCCGTTTCCCGGCAGAACGTAGGTATACCGTTTTTCCAGACCGTCCTCATATTCACATAAGATCAGCGTAACAGAAGCCGGATTGTCTGTCTGCCGCTCCGTGATCATGAGCCGCTGCCGCCCCTCCGAATCATAACCGTAATACTGATCCCCCACCAGCGTACCGGACGAATCAAAGATCGTTTCACCCATCAGAAGGCGGTCCGTATGCACCTTCCCGTCCATCTCTTCTTCCTGTGTGTTCTCTTCCTCCTGCGCGGTCCCGGAGGAATCCGCCTTTCCGCTTTCCTGCTGCCGGATCTGTTCTGCCAGTTCTCCGGCCCCGGCACAGCCTGCTCCGGACAGCGCCGCTGCGGCCGCCGCAATCCCCAGCGCAATGAGCCATGGCGGCTTCCGTCCCGGTCTTCGCCGACGGTCCGGCAGAGGACAGCCGCACTCCGTACAAAATCTTGCCTGCTCCCGGTTCTCGCACCCGCAGTTTCTGCATCGCTTCACTCTATCATCCCCCTCTGTATATCCTCCGATCTTCCCCCTTTGGCGGAGAATCGATCTGTCTGTTTTTTTCATTGTACCGTATCCGGAGGGCGGTCACAAGAAAAAAAGAGGGAATCTCTCTATCCCCGAATGGGAGGATGGAAAGGTTCCCTCTGCCTGCTCCGGTCCGGCCGCAGCGGTTCTTATTCATGAACCGCTCCGATCAGTTCCCGGATATCTTCGATTTTATTTTCCCGCATATACGCTTCTATTCCCGCAAGGATGTCCAATGTGGCCGTGGGATTGAAAAAGTTTGCCGTTCCCACAGACACCGCCGTGGCCCCTGCCAGGATAAATTCCAGGGCATCCTCCGCCGTGGCGATGCCGCCCATGCCGATCACCGGTATTTTCACAGCCTGGGCGGTCTGGTATACCATCCGCACAGCCACCGGTTTTACCGCCGGGCCGGACATGCCGCCCGTCTTGTTGGCGAGAGCAAAGCATCTCTTTTTTACATCGATCTTCATGCCGGTCAGGGTATTGATCAGGGATACCGCATCGGCGCCCCCGGCCTCTGCCGCCCGGGCGATCTCCGCAATATCCGTTACATTGGGCGTAAGCTTCATAATCACCGGCTGCTTCGCCTTCTTTTTAATCTCCGCGGTCAGCGCCTCCACATGCTTCGGATCCTGTCCAAAGGCCAGGAAGCCCGCGTTGACATTGGGACAGGAGATGTTGATCTCCAGCATGTCTATCTTTTCTTCAGCCAGCCGCTCCACCACCGCCAGATATTCCTCCGGCGCGTGGCCGCAGACGTTGACAATAATCTTTGTATCGAACTGCTGCAGAAAGGGAATATCCCTCCGGCAGAACACTTCCATGCCCGGATTCTGCAGGCCGATGGCGTTCAGCATGCCGCCGTAGACCTCCGCGATCCTGGGGGTGGGATTACCCGGCCAGGGTACCTGGGCGACGCCTTTTGTCACCACCGCCCCCAGCCTGTTCAGGTCCACCAGCTCACTGTATTCCGCCCCGGATCCAAAGGTGCCGGAGGCCGTCATCACCGGATTTTTCAGCTCCACACCGGCTATATTTACCTTCGTATTCATCACAGCTCCACCTCCGATGCCAGAAAGACCGGGCCGTCCTTGCAGACCCGCTTATTGTGCACCTGCGAATGTTCATCGATCTCCCCGGACCGGCAGACGCAGGCCAGGCAGGCCCCGATGCCGCAGGCCATTCTCTCTTCCATGGAGATCCAGCACTCTATGCCTCTTTCCCCGGCCCAGGCCTTCAGGGCCCGCAGCATGGGGGCGGGGCCGCAGGCAAAGACCACATCTCCCTGCACCTGCTGCTCCCGCACCGCGTCCAGCACATTTCCCCTGGTACCGAAGCTCCCGTCCTCGGTGGCAATATACAGATCTCCCTGTTCCGCGAATTCTTTCTGCAGAAAACGCTCATCCCGGTATCCCAGAACAATGCTCTTCTCCCCTTTCAGCTGTTTTGCCGTCTCCAGCATGGGGGGAATCCCGATTCCTCCTCCGAAGAGGATCGCCCTTCTGCCCCTGGCCCGCTCCAGCGGAAAACCGTTGCCAAGAGGGCCCAGCACGGAAATCTGTTCACCGGCTTTCATATTTGAAAATTCTTCTGTTCCTTTTCCCGCGATCCGGTATACCAGGCGGATGCGCCGCGCCTCCCGGTCAACCTCGCAGAGACTGATGGGTCTCGGCAGAAGGCGGCTCTTATCGCCGCAGTACAGGGAGACGAACTGTCCGGCTCTGGCCTCCGGCGCGATGGACGGCGTTTCCAGCCACATGCTGTAGATATCCGCCGCGATTTTTTCCTGGGAAAGGATCCTGCACCATTCTTTGCTTTTCATGCTTTTGCCGCCTCCAGAGCTCCGGAAATATCTTTTATCATGTCGATCACTGCCTGGCGGGAAGCCTCCCCGAAATGTTCCGCACCGAAGGAAGCGTATGCCTCCTGCCGGTAGGCAGCGATAATGCCCCGGGAGGAATTCACGATGGCCCCCAGGCCGTCCTCATTGAAGAAATCCACCAGATCTTTGCCCCTGCCCCCCTGGGCTCCGTAACCCGGAACCAGAATAAAGCTCCTGGGCATGATTTGCCGCAGCGTACGCCCCATCTCCGGATAGGTGGCTCCCACTACGGCGCCCACGTAGCTGTAATCGTCTCCCATCAGCTCGCTTCCCCACTGGGCTACTTTTTCTCCCACCAGCTCATACAGAGGCCTGCCTTCCACCATGCGGTCCTGGAAATCTCCGCTGGAAGGATTGGAGGTCTTTACCAGCACAAAGAGCCCTTTCTTTTCCTCCCTGCACACATCCATAAAAGGTTTTACGCTGTCCAGTCCCATGTAAGGATTGATGGTGGCAAAGTCTTCATGGAAGGGGGTGTACGTCCTGCTTCCCACCTGTACTCTGCCCAGATGACCCACCGCGTAGGCGGAGGAGGTAGAACCGATGTCTCCTCTCTTGATATCCCCGATCACCAGCAGGCCTTTGCTCTGGCAGTAGGAGACGGTTTTCTCATAAGCCGCCAGCCCTGCAACGCCGAACTGCTCGTACATGGCGATCTGAGGCTTCACCGCCGGGATCAGATCCGCCACGTGATCCACGATCTCCTTATTAAACTGCCAGATGGCCTCCGCGGCGCCTCCCAGGGTCTCGCCGAATTCGGAGAAGGCCTTCTGCTGCACCTGCTCCGGCACAAAGGAGAGCATGGGATCCAGTCCCACTACAACGGGCGCTCCCGTCTGTTTTATTTTTTCTGCTAATTTGTTGATCATCCGTTTACTCCTCACTTCTGTTTTTTTCTCTGGCTGCCCGGTATACAATCTTTCCGCCGCAGATGGTAGCCACAATCTTTCCCTTTACCTTTCTTCCGTGGAAGGGGGAATTCTTGCCGCGGGAAACAAACTTTTTCACATCAATGGTATATTCCGCTTCCGGATCCAGGAGGACCACATCCGCCTCCTTCCCCTCAGCCAGAGAGCCTCTGTTCTCCAGCTTCAGGATCCTTGCCGGATTGCCGCTCATCTTTTCCGCCATCTGCATGGGGGTCAGGATTCCCGGCTCCACCAGCTCCGTATAGGTCAGCGCGGCTGCCGTCTCCAGTCCCACGATTCCAAAGGGGGCCTTCCGCATGGTCGTAGACTTCTCTTCCGTGGTGTGGGGCGCGTGGTCCGTACTGATCACCTCGAAGATATCTTCTTTCAAGGCCTGCTTCAGCGCCTCCACATCTTCCCGGGTCCGCAGGGGCGGATTCATCTTATAGTTGGTATCCCCTGGAACCATATCATCGCTGCACAGCGTGAAATGATGGGGACAGACCTCTCCGGAAATGGACACGCCGGCTTCCTTTGCCAGTTTCAGTATGACGGCGCTGTATCTGGTGGAACAGTGGCAGAGATGGAGATGCACGCCCGTCTCCGCCGCCAGCAGCGCGTCCCGGGCCGCAATGGCGTCCTCTGCCGCGTTGCTGATGCCGGGCAGGCCGGCCGCTCTGGCGTTCTCATCTTCGTTCACGCATCCACCTGCCGCCAGATCCGCGTCCTCGCAGTGATCCAGGAACGGGATCCCGCACTTTGCCGCCTCCAGCATGGCATCCCTGCAGAGTCTCGAATTCATTACGGATCTTCCATCCTCGCTGATGGCCGGAATCCCGTGGGCGGCCATACCGGCAATATCCGCCAGCTCCTGTCCCTTTTCACCCTTTGTGGCGGCTCCGGCCTGCAGTACATGGATGGGAGAATGGCTTCTGGCCTTCACGGTTACGTAATCAATGCGGTCCGGCGAATCCATCACCGGCTTCGTATTCGGCATGGCTACAATGGTGGTGTATCCTCCGCAGGCCGCCGCCTGAGAACCGCTCTCAATATCTTCCTTCCAGGTCTGTCCGGGATCTCTCAGATGCACATGCATATCAATAAATCCCGGCATCACATACAGCCCCGCGGCGTCCAGAACCGTATCCGCTTTCTTTCGGATATTTTTTCCGACTTTCACGATCCGCCCGTCTTCCAGCAGCAGATCAGCCACCTGATCCAGCTTCGTATCCGGATCAATGATCCGACCGCCCTTGATCAAAATACTCATAAACTCCCTCCATCTACGCTTTTTCCCAAGTATACAGGAAAACAGAGCGAATTGCAACTTTCCCTTGACTTTTGAAAATTTACTGACTATAATGAAATCACAATTTAGAGAAGATGGAATTATTGAGATGCACATGGAGTCACTGGTTATTAGAGATTATATTTCATTCACCTTCAATATAATCTGTAATAGCCAGTGAATTTTTATTAAAAACGTATTCACGGGCTTGCATTATTTCATTTTTCTTATTTGTAATGGAGGTACTACAACATGAACAAAGGAACTGTAAAGTGGTTCAACGCAGAGAAGGGCTATGGCTTCATCACCGGCGAGGACGGAAAGGACGTATTCGTTCATTTCTCCGCTATCCAGGGCGAGGGCTTTAAGTCTCTGGATGAGGGCCAGGCTGTTACTTATGATCTGACCGAGGGCGCTAAGGGAATGCAGGCCGCCAACGTTGTGAAATGTTGATCAGGTAATAGAAGAAAACTTTCCTAAGGAAAAACACAGTTGTCTGCTGCTGACTGTCAGCTGCAGGCAACTGTGTTTTTTTATTCCTCCGTACTCTCCGCGCTGGAGGATGTAGTGGTCAGACCGTTCAGATACGTATCCACTGCGGATACATCCATGGAAGTAGTCACTGTATCTGAGTTCTCAATCGCCTTTACTTTGGAATTCTGATAAACGGCGATGCAGAACCAGACCAGCAGCGCGGCCAGAACAACGACGACTGCCGCGATCTCCACTCTCCGGAGAATCTTCTCCCTCTTCATTGTTTTCTGCCTGTTGGCCTTATCCTGCTTATATTTATCGACCTTTTTCTGACTCATTCCAACTGTTCTCCTTCTTCTGATTCCGGCCGCCCCGGCGGCGCTCACTAAAGAGCAGTATACAACATTTTTCTTCAAATGAAAAGACCCGGGCCTGAAAATCACAAAACATTCATAAACGGTTGTTCAAATTTCTTCTTTCGGGTATAATAGCAACAGTGATACAGGAGGTAACTGCCATGCGATTTGCCGTGGGAGAGAACCTGAGAGAGCTGCCCTCCGCGCCGCCGGAGAACGAAGATGCAGAACAGGGGCCGCTTCTGGAACTGCTCTCTGCCGGAGACGCTTCCGAATACTGCCGGAATCTGGCGGGCTATCCGGTATTCAGCAGAATTCTGAAGGAGGCCGGGCGGTACAGCCAGGTGGAGCTGCTGCCCGGATGTACGCTGGGCACACTGGTGCTCCCGGACAGACAGTACGCTCTGCAGCGCTCTTTTTCTGCCGTATTTTATATCTCCGGGAAGCGTCTCCTTCTGGCCGCTCCGGAGGAATCTCTTCCGAAATTGCGGGAACTGTTCCTGTCGGAGGAGCTGAAAAGCAGCCATACTGTCTTTCAGCTTTTTTTCCGTTTTCTGGAAATACAGATCCGGGAGGGCGCGCTTCTGCTCCACAATTATGAAGAACGTCTTTCCACCATGGAAGAGGCAGTCACTGAATCCTTTCCCAGAGAATGGGAGAAAAATATGAACCTCTGCCGGCGGGAGCTTCTGAAACTTTACGCCTGCTACCAGCAGATGATGGACACCTGCGAGATCCTGGCCGGCAACGACAACCGGCTTTTCCCTGAAGAATACGCCGGCCATTTTTCCAGACTGGCTTCCCGGGTAGGCCGGCTCTATGACCAGATACAGATGCTCCGGGAATACGCCCTGCAGATCCGGGAAATTTACCAGTCCCAGATGGATCTGAAGCAGAATGATACCATGCGGATGCTGACCGTTGTGACTACCATATTTCTGCCCCTATCCCTTCTGACCGGATGGTACGGCATGAATTTTGAGCACATGCCGGAACTGCGGGCACCGGCAGCGTATTTTATCCTTATCGCCATATGCCTGGCGCTGGTGCTTCTGGAAATCTGGTATTTTAAAAAGAAAGGCTGGCTTTGACAAATGATAGCGCTTCAGATTAAACACATCAAGGATTTTATGAACAAACTTCTTCTGCAGGATACCTTCGACCGGTTTCTTGTCTCAGAAGCATCCATCACCACTTTCGCTGCCTTCTCCATAGACGGTGAACTTCGTCCGGATTTTTTTGAGTCGGAAAAGGCAGCGCAGGTGCGTGAAACCGGCCGCAGGCAGGTGCTCTGGTCAGAGATCAGGCCCTTCTGTCTGTCCGTGATCCGCGGAAAACGCACCCCTCTTTCCTTTAAATTTATTTTTCAGCTTCCCACGGAGGAGGTGGCCCTTCTGACGGCAAAAAGCAGTCCAGATTTAAGCGCCGATGATGTCTTCGGCCTCTATCTGAACTGCCAGTATAACGGAGAAACGCTCACCCTGACCACAGGTTCCTCTCTCCGGCTTTTTACAATGGACAAATCCCTGGACATGGCCTGGGATCAGATGCTTCTGGAATTTCTTCGCCTGCAGGACCTGGATTAGGAATCCTCCCGGACACGGTTTAAGATCTCCCGGCATATTTCATCCACACTTTTCTCATCCGTATCCACAGCCAGATCGCAGGCCGCCTCATACACGGGACTCCGCCGGTCCATCAGCTCCCGGATCCCCTCCGCCGTCTTTCTGCCCCTCAGAAGCGGCCGGTCATCATTTTCAGAAACTCTTTTCAGAATTGTCTCCGGTTTTGCCCGCAGAAGAACGATCCTGCCCGCTTGCTTCATAAGCGCCACATTTTCCGGACGCATGGCCGCCCCGCCGCCGCAGGACACAACCAGGCCGGAGCGCCCCTGAAGCTCTCCCAGCAGATCCGTCTCCGCCCTCCGAAAATATTCTTCTCCTCTGCTTTCAAAGATCCGGGAAATCTTCATTCCCTCTCTTCGTTCAATTTCCTGATCCATTTCCAGCAATTCCATTCCGTAACGCTTATGGAGGCAGGCCGAGACTGCGCTCTTTCCCGCCCCCATAAAGCCGATCAGAAACAGGCTGCCCGGTATTTTTCGCTGGCTCATCTGTTCTCCCGCTTTCTTTTAAAATTGCCCGGCCGTTTTATTTGGCCAGCTCCATCATGATCTCATTGCTCCGGGAGATAAAGGCGGTCATCTCATCGGGAGAGAGGGGCTTGTGGCTGATCATGGCCAGGTCGTACAGCTGCCGGCAGAACAGATTCACCCGGCCGCTGTCCTGATGCCCGTAGATATATTTTACCAGAGGATGCTTGGCGTTCAGTATCAGCGTCTGCTGTCCTCCGAACATGGAGGCATCCATGCCTCCCATGCCGTACATCTTCATCATCTCCTCCATCCTGCGGCTCTCCTCGGACAGGGTAATCATGGCGGATACCTTCTCGTTCTTCAGATTTTCCACCTTCACTTCCAGCTTTTCATTGCCGAGAGCCTTCCGGAACAGCTCTTCCAGAGCCTTCTTCTCCTCCTCCAGATCTGCTCCCTTTTCCTTCAAATCTTCCGTCAGGTCCGCATCAATACGCTGGAACTTTACATTGTCCTTTTCTCTTTCCACGTGGGTGATGAACGCCGCGTCGATGTTGTGCCGCAGAATCACCGCATCCATCTTCTGCTCCCGGAACAGATTGATATACTGGCTCTGCTGAACGGGGTCGGTTACATAATAGATGGTGGTCTTCTCTTTTTCCTGCCCGTCCTCTTTTTTCTCCCCGTCCTCCGGCTTCTCTTCTGTCTTCTCCGGATCCGCAGCCGCCTCTTCCGGCTTCTGATTCTCCTTGAGGCAGTCATCCAGGGTCAGGTATTTATCGTCCAGATTCTTGTACAGGACGTAATCCATCATCTTCTCGGAGAACTTAGCATCCTTGATGCATCCGAATTTGATAAAGGGACTGATGTCATCCCAGTATTTCTCATAATTCTCCCGGTCTGTCTTGCACAGGCCGGAAAGCTTGTCCGCCACCTTTTTGGAAATGTAGTCGGAAATTTTCTTCACAAAACCGTCATTCTGCAGCGCGCTCCTGGAAACATTCAGAGGCAGATCCGGACAGTCGATGACGCCCTTCAGCAGCATCAGATACTCCGGTATCACTTCCTTAATATTATCGGCGATAAATACCTGATTGTTGTACAGCTTGATGGTCCCCTCAATGGAATCGTACTCCGTATTGATCCGCGGGAAGTACAGGATTCCCTTCAGATTAAAGGGATAATCCATGTTCAGATGGATCCAGAAGAGGGGCTCCTTATAATCCAGAAACACCTTCCGGTAAAATTCCTTGTATTCCTCTTCACTGCACTCATTGGGATGCTTGGTCCACAGGGGATGAATATCGTTGACGAGCTCCGGACGCTTCCGGATCTTCACTTCATCCCGGGCCGGAGAAACTTCCACGGTCTCCTTCTCGCCCTTGTCATTTTCCTTCTCCTCGGTTTTGGCGTCTGTATGGATCCGCTCGATGACTTCATCATCCTCCCGCAGATCCTTTTCATCGATGATCTCCGTCTCCGGCTCCTCTGCGTGGCGGGACAGATAGATCTCCACCGGCATGAAGGAGCAGTACTTCTCCAGAACTTCCCGGATACGGTAAACATTGCAGAATTCATGACAGTCCTCGTTCAGATACAGGGTAATCTCCGTCCCCATCTCTGTCCTGTCTCCTGCGCCCATATCGTATTCGGTGCTTCCGTCACACTCCCAGTGTACCGGCTTCGCGCCTTCCCGGAAGGACAGGGTATCAATATGCACCTCATCCGCCACCATAAACGCAGAATAAAAGCCCAGGCCGAAATGGCCGATGATCTGATCCTGATCCGTCTTGTCCTTATATTTTTCCAGGAACTCCGTAGCGCCGGAAAAGGCGATCTGGGTAATATATTCCTCCACCTCATCGGCCGTCATTCCGATTCCGTTGTCAATGAATTTCAGTGTCTTTTCCTTATCGTCCACGATCACATCGATCCTGGGCTTATAACCCTCCGGCAGCGCGTACTCTCCTGCCCCGTCCAGCTTTTTCAGCTTTGTGACGGCATCGCAGGCGTTGGAAATCAGCTCGCGGACAAAGATATCGTGGTCAGAATACATCCATTTCTTTATGATCGGAAAAATATTGTCACTGTTAATAGAAAGATTACCATGTTTCATCTCCATGATAATATCACACTCCTTTATCAAAATATTCTATCCCTATATTAGTCCCTGCCCGTTTAAAAGTCAAGAAAAATTAGCACTCATTTTAAATGAGTGCTAATAATCTTTTGCTCCTGCTTTCTATGCCAGACGGTTCAAAATGCTCCTGGCCACCGACAGGCCGTTGGCGGATGCCTGCTGCAGGCCCCGGGTAACGGAAGCCCCGTCCCCCACAGCCCGAAGGCCCCTCACGCTGGTTTCAAAGTCCTGGTCTACCACTACCTTATTGGAATAAAACTTCACCTCCACCCCGTAAAGCAGCGTTTCATCACTGGCGATTCCCGGCGTCACCTTATCCAGGGCCATCAGCATCTCCTCAATATCCACCATGATCCGGTGAGGCAGCGCCAGGGACAGATCTCCCGGCACGGCATCCTTCAGGGTGGGAATCAGATTGTTCCGGCACAGGCGCTCCTCCGTGGTCCTCCTGCCCCGCTTGAAATCCCCGAAGGTCTGCACCATGATTTTTCCGTCGCAGAGCATGTTGGACAGCTGAGCGATCTGCTTGCCGTACTCGATCGGCGTCTTGAAGGGCTTTGTAAAATTCTTGGACACCAGAAGGGCAAAATTTGTGTTGCTGGTTTTGTACTCTTTGGACTTGTAGGCATGTCCGTTGACCACTGCCAGGCCGTTCTCATAATATTCCGTAGCCACTTCCCCGGAGGGATTCGTGCAGAAGGTTCTGACCTTATCGTCAAAGGTGGGCGTGTGATAAACCAGCTTGGCTTCGTAAAGATTCTGATTCAGGAATTCCATAACCTCATCTCTTACCTCCACCCGAACGCCGATGTCCACGGTGCCCACCTGGGTCTCAATTTCATGGTCCTTGCAGACGTGGGAAAACCAGTCGGCGCCCTCGCGGCCTACGGCTGCCACGATCTCGTCCGCAAAATAGGTCTCGCCCCTGTCTGTGGTGACAGAGCGCACCGCCCCGTCCTCAATATTGATCTCTGTAACCATGGTCATAAACTGCATCTCCACCCCCTGTTCCTCCAGGTGATGCTGCAGTCTCTGATAGATCTTGTATCCTTCCTCGGTTCCCAGATGACGGATGGGGCATTCGATCAGCTTCAGATTTGCGGTAATGGCCTTTCTCCGGATCTCCCGCAGTTCTTTCTCCTTGTCCACGCCATATACCCGTGTATCCGCTCCGAACTTCAGATAGATCTGATCCGATTCCCGGATCAGCTCCAGGGCCCTGTCGTATCCCAGGATCTCCGGCAGATTGCCCCCCACATCCGGAGAAAGGGACAGCTTTCCGTCCGAAAAGGCTCCGGCACCGGCAAAGCCCGTGGTGATGGAACAGGGTTTACAGCCCACGCAGACCTTTGTCTTCCGTTTCGGGCACTGACGGTTCTCGATGGCCCGTCCCTTCTCAATCATCAGAACCTTCAGCTCCGGCCTCTGCCTCTTCAGCTCATAAGCGCAGAAAATACCCGAAGGGCCGGCCCCGATAATAATTACATCATATCTTTTTTCTGTCATTTTCTTATGCCTCCACGATCAGATAACGCCCGTCAGGCAGAGCAAATACCTCGCCTTCTTCCTGCAGTTCTTCATCGGACAGGCCGGATACATCCATACCGCTCTCCTCCAGATACGCTCTGACCTCCTGGATGGTATCTGCCACCACAGCCAGCGAATCCTCCAGAAACGCCTCCGCCTCCTCGTAATCCTCCGCCACAGGCTCATCGAAAAGCCGGCCCTGGCTCTTCAGAAATGTCCCCACACAAATCTCATCGTAATCGCTCATCCAATATCCTCCTTACTGCATATCCGCCAGAAGCACCTCCAGCATATGCTCCACCGTATCCGTCCGGTACCTGCTTACCGCCTTTACTTCCGGCTTGGCCGTTTCCATGGCCACCGGATGTCCCACCAGCTCCAGCATCTCCAGATCATTGTAATTATCCCCAAAGGCCATGCATTCATCCGGATCCACCTGGAGATAATCCATCACCTTTCTCATGGCCAGGCCTTTATTTACATTTTTCGGCATCATATCCAGCCACGCGTTCCCGGAAGTAACCACAGTTACCTTGTCACCGAACTTCTCCTTCCAGTAGGGAGCGCTGTTCTCAATGCCGTCTTTTTCATAGACGGAAATCTTCATATACTCTTCCCTGACCTGAAAAATATCGGGCACCAGGGTGACGTTGTTGCGCACCACGTCCCGCATGTGATAATAGTAGGCCATATCCTTGGGCTGCAGATAGCTGGTATTGGCCCCCGACAGCAGAATCTCACAGCCCTCCTTTTCCTGGATCGCATGAAGGATTTCCTGGCCCAGTTCCCGCTCCATGATCTCCTTGTGGATCATCTCTCCCTGAAAAAAGCTGAGGCAGCCATTTTCGCAGATATATCCGATCTCCCCCTGCACCGGCGCAAACAGTCTCCGCAGATTCGGATACTGGCGGCCGCTGGCCGCAAGAAAGTAAACGCCCTTTCTGGTCAGATCGTGTACCAGTCTGCAGGTTCCCGGACGGAGGCTCTGGGCCCCGTTCAGAAGAAGCGTCCCGTCCAGATCACTGGCAATCAGCCGAATACGTTTTTTCATCTGTTTTTCTCCCTGTAAACCTGCAGGATCTCCGCCGGTTGATTGATAATACAGTCTGCGTGATACGCCTCCAGCTCACTTCTGGGCCGAAAGCCCCAGGCCACGCCCACCGTATAAAGCCCCGCCGCATGCCCCGTCTCCATATCCGTGTTCGTATCGCCGAAATAGAGGCATTCCTCCGGTCGGACCGAGAACTCTTTCATAATCCGGAATACTCCGGCTGGATCCGGCTTCCTGGGGATCTCCGCCGTCTGTCCCTGGATATAGTCAAAAAAACCCTTTCCGAAAACGGCCTCCACGACCTGCACGGCCGCCGTGTGGGGCTTATTGGAAAAGACCGCGTTCTTCACGCCCCGGGCCTTCAGCGCCTCCACCGTTTCACGAATCTGCGGATAGGGTTTTACGTGGTACAGCGGGTCCTCTCCGAAATATTTCCGGCAGAGAGGAATCCCCGCCTCCAGACAGCGCCCTTCTGTATCCCCGGCTGCCGCCAGCGCCCGCTTCAGCGCCATATCGATCCCGTCTCCCGCGTAAAAATTGTACTCTTCCACCGGCCTTTTGCTGTAGCCGAAATGCACCAGAGCCTTATTGACGCCCCGGGCGATGGATTCCACCGTATCAGTCAAAGTGCCGTCCAGATCAAAAATACATGCCTTTATCATACGTACTGCTCCCTTCACTGCTCCTCCAGTATAGCGTCTGTCCACGGCTTGCGCAAGTCTTATATCTGTGTTAACCTAAAAGAAACGAAAGATTGCCAGAGGGCAGGAGGAATCTCTCATGGAGAATACAAAAGTTTTTTTTACAGATCTGGACGATACGCTGCTGGACAGCCGCAAGACCGTGTCCGGAGAAAATCAGGCGGCCATGCACGAGGCCCTGGACGCCGGCCATAAAATCGTCATCAATACCGGCAGGCCTCTTCCGGCGGCTCTGCCGCTGATCCGCCGTACAGGCCTGGAACGGCCCGGCTGCTATGCCATCACCTACAACGGCGGGCTGATCTACGACTGCGGCAGCGGTGAAACGCTCTTCAAAAAGACCCTGCCCATGGAATATGTCCGGCATATTTTCGACTCTGCCGCCCGGGCCGGGCTGTACGCCCATACCTACGATGACCGGAATCTGTTGTGTCCCCGGGTGACGGAGGAGACCCGCCGCTACTGTGCCAATTCCGAGATCCAGTGGCGGGAAGATCCCGATTTTCTGGAGCATATGAAGGAGGAACCGGTAAAAATTATCGTGATCAACTTTGAAGATCACAGCCGGCTGGAACAGTTCCGGGCGGATCTGGCTCCCTGGGCCGAGGGGAAGGTATCCGTTTCCTTCTCCAATGCTTTCTACCTGGAACACGTGGCCGCCGGCATATCCAAGGGAGGCGCCATGCGGTTTCTCTGTGACCGGCTGGACATCCCCCTCTCCCGGACGGTGGCTGCCGGCGACGCGGAAAACGATATTCCCATGCTTCAGACCGCCGGTATCGGCGCCGCTGTGGCCAACGCGGCCCCGGAGGCCAAGGCAGCCGCAGACTATGTGGCAGAGCAAGACTGCGATCACAGCGCCGTCAGCGAAATCATACGCCGGTTTATCCTGTAAAGCGGTGGCTCTTTTTCCACCGGGAAACCAGGCCGTATACCTGTCTGTAACAGAAAATTAACATTATCCTTACAGTTTTCTCTTCCTTTTTTGCCGAAAAAGTGTATAATCATTCATATATGCGGAAGATTCCGCACTTTTGTATTTAAAAAGGGAAGAAGGGACAGGACATTATGGTAAAGAACCTGGAAAAGGTTGTCTTTGGACTTGCCTGCACCGGCGCGGTGGTCGGCGCGCTGTGTCTGTACACCAGAAACCATTCTTCCAAGAAAAAGCTGGAAGAAGATTTCCGTGACTTTACAGATGAGTTTGAAGACAATGCATACGCGCGGAATTATACGGATATCCCTTATACCTCCGCTACGGAGGCTTAAAAGCGGTCTCCGCGCAGAAAGGGCCGGAGCCTTGAGCGTCTACGCTTCAGGCTCCGGCCCTTTCTGCCGCTGCGCTTCCGAATCCAGCGCGCTCCATGCCTGCTTTAAAGTCCGGCAGGCCTCTTCTATTTCCTGCATCCGCAGGGGGCCGTACCCCAGCAGCACCGTATTTCTTCCCCTTTCCGGCATCTCCCCGATGATGTATTCGCTGAGGCCGTATACCCGGATTCCCGCAGATGCGGCTCTCGCAATCGCTTCCTGCTCGGTGATGCCGTTTCGAAAATGAACCAGCAGATGGACGCCCGCATGCTCCCCCGACACTTCCAGGATTCCGGAAAGCTCCCGGAGATTTTTCACCAGCAGATCATGCTTGGCCTTGTAGACTGCCCGCATCCGGTTCAGATGCCGTTCAAAATGGCCTTCCCGAAGAAATATCTCCAGCACACTCTGGTCGATCCTGGATATGGTGGCTGAAAAAACGGAAGCCCGCTCCCGGTATACCGGAAGCAGCCGCTCCGGCAGAACCATATAGCTGACGCGGATCCCCGGCGCGATGGCTTTGGAAAAGGTTCCCAGGTAGATTACGCAGTCATGGGTATCGTATCCCTGCAGAGCCGGAATGGGTTTCCCCCGGTAGCGGAATTCACTGTCGTAGTCATCCTCAATCAAAAAACGTCCCTCCCGGCCGGCCGCCCACTGCAGAAGCTGAAGCCGCCTGCGGATCGGCATGACCGTACCCATGGGAAACTGGTGGGAGGGCATCACATAGGCCGCCGAAGCGCCGCTTTCCTCCAGCCGCTCCACATCCATGCCGGCTTCATCCAGCGGCACTGCGGCAACGGAATGGCCCAGACTCCGGAAACAGTTCCAGGCGCTGCGGTAGGTGGGATTCTCCATGGCGATCCGGGTATCCCGGCCCAGCAGCAGGGAGAGAAGTATCACCAGATAATCGTTGCCTGCCCCCATAACGATCTGCTCCGGACGGCAGTTTACGCCCCGGGCATGGTGCAGATACTCCGCGATGACCGTCCGCAGGCTCCACTCCCCCTCCGGATCTCCCAGCTGGAACAGGGCGCTGTTCTCCTCCAGGAGCACCTCCCTTGAAATTTTTCTCCAGATATTTATGGGAAAGCTCTCTTCATCGATTCCGTTCAGGGCGAAATCATAGCGAAAGGCAGGCGCATCCGCCTGCCTTTTGTGTACCGGTTCCCGCTCCAGATGCTCCAGCCGGTAAAGTTCACTGACATCTCCCACAAAATATCCTCTGCAGGGGACGCTGTTCAGATAACCCTCCGAGGTCAGCTGCCCGTAAGCCAGATCCACCGTACTGCGGCTGACAGACAGCTGGGCGGCCAGGGCTCTGGCCGACGGAAGCTTCTCTCCCGGCGGGATCTTTCCCCTGCGGATCTCTTCCTTCAGGAAACGGCAGATCTGCTCATACAGCGGTATCTTCCGGTCCGCGTCCAGCTGGATCAGCAGTTCCTTCATGACCTGCCGTCCGCCTTCGCTGCCGGAAGCCGGAAGGAACTCTTCAGCGATACGATCCGGTTAAACACCAGCGCCTCCGGCCGGGAGTCTCTGGCGTCCACGCAGAAGAATCCGTTCCGCACAAACTGGAAGCTGTCATAGGCCCCGGCCCCCTGAAGGCCCGGTTCCACGTAGCACTCCTTCAGAACCGTGAGAGAGTTGGGATTCAGGTTCATGGAACCATCCTCATTGTAGACGCCCTTGCTCTCATCGATCAGATTTTCATACAGACGGCACTCCGCCTTTACCGCCTGGGCGGCGGACACCCAGTGAATGGTCCCCTTCACCTTTCTGCCGTCCGGACTGTTTCCTCCCTTGGAAGCCGGATCATAGGTTCCGTGCACCACCGTCACATTTCCCTGCTCATCCTTCTCGCAGCCGGTGCATTTTACAAAGTAGGCGTTCATCAGACGGACTTCATTGCCTGGGAACATGCGGAAATACTTTTTCGGCGGTTCCTCCATAAAGTCTTCCCGCTCAATATAAAGTTCCCGAGAAAACGGCACCGTCCGGCTTCCCAGCGATTCATTTTCTGTATTATTGGGCACGGTCAGTTCCTCCACCTGCCCCTCCGGATAGTTATCGATAATCAGCTTGACCGGCCTCAGCACAGCCATCACCCGGGAACGCTTCAGCTTCAGATCTTCCCGAATACAGTATTCCAGCATGGCGTAATCCACAGAGCTCTGAGCCTTGGACACTCCGCAGAGCTCTACAAAACGCTGGATAGACTCCGGAGTAAATCCTCTGCGGCGGAGGGCCGCAATGGATACCAGCCTGGGATCATCCCAGCCGTCTACCGCGCCTTCCTCCACCAGCTTTTTAATATACCGCTTGCCGGTCACCACGTTGGTGAGATACAGCTTTGCGAACTCGATCTGCTTGGGAGGATGGGGATACTCCAGTTCCCGGACCACCCAGTCATAGAGCGGTCTGTGATCCTCAAACTCCAGGGTGCAGATGGAATGGGTCACGCCCTCAATGGCATCTTCAATCGGATGGGCAAAATCATACATGGGATAGATACACCAGTTATCCCCCGTGTTCTGATGGGACATGTGCGCCACCCGGTAGATGACCGGATCCCGCATATTAATATTGGGGGATGCCATATCGATCTTGGCCCGCAGCACCCGGCTGCCGTCCGGAAATTCTCCGTTTTTCATCCGCTCAAACAGATCCAGATTCTCCTCCACGCTGCGGTTGCGGTAGGGGCTCTCCTTTCCCGGTTCCGTAAGGGTTCCCCGGTATTCCCGGATCTCCTCCGCCGTCAGATCGCAGACGTAGGCCTTCCCCTTCCGGATCAGCTTTACCGCCGCCTCATACATCTGGGGAAAATAATTGGAGGCAAAGTACAGATGGTCTCCCCAGTCAGCCCCCAGCCAGCGGATATCCTCCTTGATGGATTCCACAAATTCGCTCCGCTCCTTGGTGGGGTTCGTATCATCAAAGCGCATGTTGAACTGGCCGCCGTACTCTTTGGCCAGCCCATAGTTCAGAAGCACTGCCTTGGCGTGTCCGATATGAAGATATCCGTTGGGTTCCGGCGGGAAGCGGGTACAGACATGGTCATACACTCCCTCCGCCAAATCCTTGTCGATGATCTGTTCAATAAAATTCTTGGATCCCGTCTCCATGGGTAATGCCCTCCTACATTTTATATAAAAGAAACAGCCTCCTGTCACAGAAAGCTGTTTCCCCATTGATTGATGGAAGCAAGGGGGCTCGAACCCCTGACCTCTCGCGTGTGAGGCGAACGCTCATCCCAGCTGAGCTATACTTCCAAATAACAATATTTAGTTTATCACGTTTGCGGAATAAGTCAAGGAATATTTCAAAAAACCCTGTCAGAAAATGGCTCTCCCGGTTTGCAGGTCCGTCTGATTCTTCATCTGTTTCTCTCACGCTCAAACGTTTGCATGGTTTGTACTTTTTTCATGCAAATGTTTGCGTCCTATTTTCTGGTGTTTTCTCACGCAATGTAGTACAATTATAAGATAATCCCTTTTCACGGACAATTTTGCTGATTTTACAGAAAGGTATCTGCTATGACATTAAAAGAAATCGCCCAGGAAGCGGGTGTATCCATTTCCACCGTTTCCCGCGTTATCAACAACAAGGGGACAAATGCCGCCAGTCAGGAAGTGCGGGACAGGATCTGGGAAATTGTGCGCCGCACCGGATATTCTCCCAACACAGCAGCCAGGAATCTGAAAACGGGTCAGAACAGCGAACACGCGTCGCCGCGCTCCCGTTCTATTGCCTGTATTTTTGCCAGAACCCAGGAGCCCATGAAAGACGCTTTCTTTTCCACTCTGGCCAGAGGGATTGAACAGGAAGCCTTCAAACACAATTATGTTGTAAAATACATTATTACCTCTTTGGAGATCAATAACCCCGCCACCTTCCGTCTGGTCAGCGACAATCAGGTGGACGGCGCCGCTGTGCTGGGCCGCTGCGACAAGCAGATGCTCCGCTTTCTGAAGAAGTATTTTAATTCCGTGGTATACAGCGGTCTGAATGAAATTCAGGCCAACTACGATCAGATTATCTGCGACGGCCGTCAGGCGGCCGTCGTAGCTGTATCTGAACTTCAGAACCTGGGGCATTCCAAAATTGCCTATATCGGCGAGACCTCCAACGAGATCCGTTTCAACGGCTACTGTGATGCCATGAACGCAAAGACGCTTCCCGTTCTTCGAGATTATATTGTTAACACACCCATGACCTCCGGGGGCGGATATCAGGGAGCAAAAAAACTCCTGAATAAATCAAAAGATTTCACTGCCGTTTTCTGTCCCAACGATATCACCGCCATAGGCGTCATGAAAGCGCTCCAGGAGCATGGGCTGAAAATCCCCTCCGATGTCTCCATCATCAGCATTGATGATATCGATCTGGTTCAATACATCACTCCCATGCTGACTACCATCCATGTTCCCATCACCGAAATGGGGCAGGTAGCCGCCAAAATACTGATCGACCGGATCGAGGGCGGCCACCATCTTCCCATGAAGGTCAATATGCCTTTTTACCTGGCAGCCCGCGAAAGCACCGGACCCTCCAGGAAAAAACACGTACTTTCTCAGGTTTGATTTTATTCTGCTTATCCCATGCAGGGCGGAACGTGCCCGTACGCATCCATGCAGTCCTCTGCCGGATTTTTCATGCACAGATGCACCGATGCCTTCTTGTAGGTCATGGGCAGAGCCAGAATGTTGGGATTCTCTCCCACAAAGGTGCGCTTGTCCGCGATCTTCCAGCTCTCCGGCATCATTTCCTTCGCGTAACCGGAATAGATGGTGATCTGCCTTGCGTTCGTATCCAGCACCGCATCACAGCAGAAGAAGGGATGGCCCATTTTCTCCTCCATGTGCATGGAAATCTCATCAAACTTTGTCCGCATCAGACTGCCGCCGTTTACCGGGGTAAAATCCTTTCTGTGCATAACAGACGGCACGTGATGGCTGGCAATACTTTTCCAGTTTGTGATTCCCGTGGCAGAGTGCTTATACCCGCCGGAATATCCGCCGTAGGGATTGCCCTGGACATGGCCGATCAGGATCGGGATATCACAGTCAAATACATACTTGTTCATGTAAACAGGATCGCCGCGGCCTGTCAGCCCCAGATCCACCATGTGATCCGGATCCTCGCTGTCATGGCTGATAATCTGCCCCGTGGGCCAGAACTCATGAAAAAGCTCATCACCGAAAATCGCCCGGGCATCCGCTTCGGTACTGCGGGGATGGAGCCCGTTGGAGATAATAAACAGGATATCCTTCTTCTCAACGCCCGCGCCGTAAAGCTCATCCAGGATATAACGGATGCTCAGCTTTCTGTGGCTGGTGGCCTGCTCGCCGCCTTTTACACGGTCCGGCACCACGAAAGTCACAGTGGATCCCTTATGTGCCAGCTCAGATAACCGCGGCATGCCGATGGGGTGCGCCAGGCTCTCCAGATAGGCGTCCTTCAGCTTGTCCTCCGGAATATACGGGGGATCCGCCACCGTTTCTCCCGGGATAAATACATCTGTGCTGTCCGGCAGCTCCGCCGCCATTGTCCCGTGGCCGTATTCAAATTCTAATCTCATATGCCTCTCCTTTTTTATAATTATTAAGTTTTCCTGTTACCGAAATACAGTCAGTTTCCCAGATACAGCTTTACAATTTCCAGATATTCCTCCGGATAGAATCCTATCTCTCCCTGGAACCGGGTCAGTGCGATGAGGCCTCCGTCAATTTCCGGGATAGACGCCAGCATGGCCGCATTGTCCTGTTTCAGGCCGCCTCCGTACACAACGTCCATTCCGCCGGTTTTCTCTTTTACAAATTTTGCGATTTTCGTAATATATTCTTTTCCGGCCGGTGTTTTTCCCGGTCCGATGGACCAGATGGGCTCGTAGGCAACAGTTACCATGGATTTGTCCACACCGGAAAGGCCGCTCTCCAGCTGTTCTCCCAGCACCTCTTCCCAGCGCTCCAGCTCTTCGCTTTTCTCTCCGATACAGTACAGAACCTTCATACCTCTGGCCGCTGCCGCCTGGATCTCCGCATTCAGGATACGTCCCTGGGCCGCCGTGTCCCCGCAGCCGGCTTCCTCCAGAACGCCGCGGATATGATTTCTTTCTTCACAATGTCCGACGATCACATATCCGCAGCCCGCCGCTTTCATGGCGGCAGCCGGACGGTCCGTGGTAAATGCCCCGAAATTTCCTCCCGGCTGTACATCCTGCCCGTACACCCCCTGACAGCCCAGCTGGATCATGGAATCCTGCTTCAGCGCTCCGGCCGCAGTCAGGATATGCAGCTCCGGAAAAAACATGGCAAACTCCACATCCTGCCCTCTGTATTTTTCCAGGGCATCCTGGGTGCCTTCGATCACGCAGGGGCCCCAGTCCCGGATATCCGCAATTCCGTTAACGCCGCCCATGGCCCGCGGAACGTCAAAGCGCTTCAGATTCACAAAAATATGCTTCATACTTCCTTTCCTCCCATAGCTTTTGATCACCTTGTTACCAAAAATTTTAGTGAGTTTATCGAGCAAATTCAATATGATTTTGCTCAAACGTTTGCGTTTAAAAATCCCTTGAAAAATCAAGGTTTTTTTAATTGCAATTCTTGATTTTTGCACTTTTTGCTCTTTTTGCAGCTTGCTTTTCGGAAAATCTTATATTATTTTAAAAGCCGTCCGCAGCAGGCGGCTTTCTCCACCTTCCGCGGACTGAAAAACAAAAAGAAAAATCGGGAGGTTTGGGGAATGTTTCTCTACTGCATTATTGTATGTGTCTGTCTCGGCGCTTCCATCATCGGTGCCATCTGCGGAATCGGCGGAGGCGTAATTGTCAAGCCGGTTCTGGACAGTATGGGAATCATGAGTGTGGAAACCGTCAGCTTTCTGTCCGGCCTGATGGTCATGAGCATGTCTGTCTATTCGATCGTCAAAACCGTGCTGGCCAGGGAAGTACGTTTCGACGCGCGTACCGGCATCCTGCTCTCTGCAGGCGCTGTAGCCGGAGGGCTGATTGGAAAGCAGGCCTTTGCGCTGATCCAGAATGCCAGCGCCAATCCAGACCGGATCGGCGCCTACCAGGCTGCCATTCTGTTCATCCTGACACTGGGAACACTTCTTTATACACATAAAAAGGCCTCTATCCGCACCAGGCAGTTTACCAATCCTCTGGCCTGCATCCTGATCGGCATCATTCTCGGCCTTCTCTCCTCCTTCCTGGGCATCGGAGGCGGTCCCTTCAATCTGGTTTTCCTGTCCTACTTTTTCTCCATGGACACGAAGGCAGCGGCGCAGAATTCGCTGCTGATCATCATGTTTTCCCAGATTTCCGCCTTTCTGCAGACGATCACCACCGCTTCCGTCCCCGACTTCTCCTGGGGGCTTCTGCTCTGTATGGTTGCGGCCGGTATTGCAGGCGCCGCTCTGGGACGTATTTTCAACAAAAAGCTGGACAGCCGGAAGGTAGACCGGCTGTTCTGACTGTTCTTATTGCTGCAGCATTTTTAATTTCATTTGCAGTGAAAAAATTGAAAACAGACCGGGAATTTCAGATTACAGAAGATTCTTGATTTGCACAGAAAAAGACCCCTGCTTCTGCAAGGGTCTTTCAAAGCTGCTGACGAGACTTGAACTCGTGACCTCCGCCTTACCAAGGCGACGCTCTACCACCTGAGCCACAGCAGCATTCTGTGGTTGTGCTGCTCACCACAAGAACAAATTTTACCAGACATATATGGAAATGTCAAGCTCTATTTTTATTTTTTTAATAACATCTATTTTTGAATTTTTCAGAAAAATTCGTTTTTTTGCCAAGACCGCTTTTCACCGCTTCAGCCACCGGCTTACCTTGGCCCGCATCCGCTGCAGGGCATTGTCAATGGATTTCGCCGGTTTTCCGAGGCTTTCCGCGATCTGCAGGTAATCCATCCCCTGCAGATACATATCCATCACCCGCTTCTCAAAGGGACTCAGGCTGTTCTGAATCTTTTCCTGAAGGATTTCCGCAGTCTCCTGATCCACCAGGATCGTCTCCGGGCTGTCCACCGGACGAAGATTATATTCTTCCTGATTCTCCTCCAGCTCACTTAAGGGGATGGAGCTGTTCAGCGGACGGTGCTTTTTTCTCTGGGCAGAAGCCACGGCCGAATACATCTGCCTGGAAATGCAGAGACCGGCAAAGGTCTGAAAGGAAGCTTCCTTGTCCGGCTGATATTCCTGTACGGCCTTAAAAAGCCCCAGCATACCTTCCTGCAGCAGATCTTCCTGATCTCCGCCAGCCAGGTAAAGGGCTCTGGCCTTGCGCCGGACAAGGGATTTATACTTTTCCATGAGAAAATCCGCCACCTCCGCGTCTCCCCGGCGGAGCATGCAGATCAGCTCTTCATCCGAATATCCATCGTATTTCTTCATTCTACCCTCTCTGCCGGACAATCTCGTAGGCCAGAACGCCGGCGGCCACCGATGCATTTAAAGAGTTAATATCTCCCTTCATGGGGATAGAGGCGGTAAAATCACACTTTTCACGGATCAGGCGGCTGACCCCCTCGCCTTCATTGCCGATCACCAGTCCGATGGGGCCTGTCAGATCCAGGTCATACAGAAGCGTCCCATCCATGTCCGCGCATACGAACCAGATCCCCTCCTTTTTCAGCTGGTCGATGGTATGGCCGAGGTTTGTCACCTTGGCCACCGGCGTATAGTTAATGGCTCCCGCGGAGGCTCTGGCCACCACTGCCGTCAGTCCGGCCGCCCGGTGCTTCGTGACGATCACGCCATGGGCGCCGGCCAGATTGGCGGTACGGATAATGGCCCCCAGATTATGCGGGTCTTCAATGCCGTCCAGAAGGATCAAAAAGGGCGGCTCATTTTTTTCTCTGGCCCTCTTTAGAATCTCTTCCACCTCCGCGTACTGGTAGGAAGCTGCCAGAGCGATCACACCCTGATGATTTCCCGTCTCGGACATCTGATTCAGTCTTTCCTTTGTCACGAAACTGATGACAGACCCCTGCTTCTTTGCCTCCCGCAGAATCGTCTGGATGGGGCCGTCATGGTTTCCCACCTGCACATACAGCTTATCCACGGTCCTGCCGGAACGCAGGGCCTCCAGCACTGCGTTTCTTCCCTCCAGCCGGCTGCCGGATTCCTTTTGTTCTCTGTTATTCTTCATTCCCGTTCTCCCCTGGTTCGATTCCCATTTTAATCAGATCCATCATCCTCCGGAAGTCCCCCTTCAGATAAAGATATCCCATGACCGCCTCAAATCCGGTGGCTCTGCGGTAATCTACAATTCCCGCGTTTTTTGCCGAGGTATAGGATTTTGCGTTGCGCCCCCTCTTGTATATGTGCTCCTCCTCCGGTGTAAAATGCGGCTCCAGAATCTCCACCAGCTCTGACTGTTTCTCCGCTTTCACAAGACTGCTGGCCTTTTTGTGCAGCTTGCTTACCTGGGTATTGGCCCGGCTCACCAGTATCGTCCGGATAACCAGCTCATATACCGCATCCCCGATGTAGGCCAGGGTCAGCGGTGAATACTGCTTGGGATTCACCTCCGGAAGCCGGAACAGATGCTGCAGATATTCTATGCTCTCTTCCATTTTACTCCTTCTCTGGTATCCTCCAGGATAATCCCCTTTTCCAGAAGTTCATTCCGGATTGCGTCCGCTCTGGCGAAATCTTTGGCCTTTCTGGCCTCCTGGCGCTGCCGGATCATTTCCTCAATCTCCTGATCCAGCACCTCAGTCTTCCGCTCCGTTTTCAGCCCCAGAATCCCGCAGAGCTCCGAGAGCTCTTTTCCCAGGGCGGCGGCAAATTCCCGGCTTCCCTCCGGCACTGCCTCCGTGTTGGCGAATTTCACCAGCTCAAAGACAGCGGAGATGGCATCCGCCGTATTCAGATCGTCCTCCATGGCCTCCTCAAATTTCTCCCGGAAGGCTTTCATTTCCTGCAGTTTTTCCTGCTCTCCCTCCAGAAGCTTCTCGCCGGCAGCGGACTGTTCCAGCTCCTTCAGGCGCTCTGCCGCGGTCAGGATGCGCTCCAGCGCATTCCGGGAGGACTCCATGATCTCCGCGCTGAAGTTCAGCGGGCTTCTGTAATGGGCGGAAAGCATGAAGAAACGCAGCACCTGCAGATCATACTTCTCTCCGATTTCCCGGACTGTAAAAAAGTTCCCCAGAGATTTGCTCATCTTCCGGTTGTCAATGTTCAGGAACGCGTTGTGCAGCCAGTACCTGGCAAAGGGCTTCCCGTTGCAGCACTCGCTCTGGGCGATCTCGTTTTCGTGATGGGGAAAGATCAGGTCTTCTCCGCCCGCGTGGATGTCAATTTCCTCACCCAGATACTTCTTGGCCATCTCAGAGCACTCAATATGCCAGCCGGGACGGCCGTCGCTCCAGGGGGCATGCCAGAAGGGCTCTCCTTCCTTTTTCGGCTTCCACAGAACGAAATCCAGGGGATCCTCCTTCTGATCCTCTCCCGTCACCTGGAGAGCCCGGTTTCCGGAGCGGAGATCATCCAGATTCTTGTGGGACAGTTTTCCGTACTCCTGAAACTTTCTGGTGCGGAAATATACGGTGCCGTTCACATTGTAAGCGTATCCCTTCTCTTCCAGGGTTCGGATCATGTCGATCATGCCCTGGATCTCCTGAGTAGCCTGGGGGTGCACTGTGGCCGGACGCACATTCATGGCCTCCATGTCTTTTTTGCACTCTTCGATGTAGCGGGCGGACACCTGATCCGCCGGGATCCCTTCCTCAATGGATTTGGCTATGATCTTGTCATCCACATCGGTAAAGTTGGATACGTAATTCACCTGGTAGCCCTTGTATTCCATATATCTTCTGGCCGTGTCAAATACGATCATGGGCCGGGCATTTCCAATGTGAATCAGATTGTATACAGTGGGCCCGCAGACGTACATGCTGACTTTTCCCTCCTGCAGGGGCACAAACTCCTCTTTCTTTCTTGTCAAAGTATTATACAGCTTCATCTCGTTTCATTTTCCTTTCCAGCTCTTTTAATTTCTTTCTTCCCGGGCAGTTCCGAAGCTCCGCTTCCAGATCCAGGACCCGGTTGACCAGCTCCGTGTTCTCCTTCTGGAGCACTGTGATATCCTCCTGAACGGGATCCGGCAGATGACCCTGATCCATGGTCTCTCTGGGAATCTTTTCATTTCCGCGCTTCACCACACGGCCGGGAACTCCCACCACCGTACAGTTGGGCGGCACCTCCTCCAGCACCACGCTTCCTGCCCCGATCTTGGAATTTTCTCCCACCGTAAAGGAGCCCAGCAGCTTCGCCCCCGCGCTGACCATTACATTATCGCCCAGGGTTGGATGCCTCTTGCCGGTTTCCTTGCCGGTTCCTCCAAGGGTCACGCCCTGATACAGGGTTACATTGTCTCCGATCACCGCCGTCTCGCCGATCACCACGCCTGCTCCGTGGTCAATAAACAGACCCTTTCCGATCTGCGCCCCGGGATGGATCTCTATGCCCCACTTTCTGGCGGCTTTCTGTGAAATCTTCCTGGCCCTGTAAAAATGGCCCTTCAGATACAGTTTATGGGCTTTCCGGTATTTTCGCAAGACCCAAAAATACGGATACAGCAATACCTCCCGGGGCGATTTAATAGCCGGGTCCCTCTCCCGGATCACCTGAAATTCCTCCCTGACATCCTGAAGAAATCCCATAGCAGCACCTCCTTCACACAGCAAAAAGAGAACCCCATCTTGTATAAAGACGGAGTTCTCCGCGGTTCCACTTTATTTGAAAACGAATCGTTTTCCTCTCTTGCGCTTAACGCGCGCGGCACGTGCCGGACTACTGCTCTTTCATCCGGCCGGCTCCGGGATGCACTTTCGCAGGACATCTTCCGGACCGCTCTCAGCCGGCGGCGGCCCTCTCTGTCAGGCGTCCGTTCCTGGTACTCTATCCCTTCCAAGCCTTTTCTTATCTCTTATCATCCACTAGTCTATGCGTAAAAGACTGTTTTGTCAAGCCTGCCGGGAAAAATCAGCGCCGTTTTCCCGCCAGCCCTCTCTGCACCGCCTTGGTGATTTCCATAATCGGGATAATCACAATGGCCAGCCCCATGGCAATTCCGTATTCCATCAGAGAAATGTGCTCAAACTGGAAGGCTTCGGCCAGGAAGGGCACTTCGATGACCAGGGTTGTACACAGCAGTGACAGGATCATGGCGCCCCACAGCCAGATATTCTGCCGCTTCATGCGGAAAATGGACTGGCGTCTGGAACGCATATTAAAGGAGTGGAAAATCTCAATCATGGACAGGGTCAGGAAGGCCATTGTCATACCGTCCGAGCTCTGGCTGATCTCCCAGACTCCCGCTTCCACATAGTGGCCGACAAAATAGGACAGCAGCACCATAAGGGTGACCACCACTCCCTGGAACACCACATCGAATCCCATGCCGCCGGCGAAAATGCCGTCTCTGGGATCTCTGGGTTTCCGCTTCATAATATCGCTTTCGCTCTTCTCCATTCCCAGAGCCAGCGCCGGGAAACAGTCGGTGATCAGATTGATCCAAAGAAGATGCACCGGCCGCAGAATGGTAAAGCCAAACATGGTGGCGGCAAAAACAGCCAGCACCTCCGCCAGATTCGAGGCCAGCAGGAACTGAATAGCTTTCCGGATGTTGTCGTAGATTCTCCTTCCCTCTTCCACCGCCGATACGATTGTGGCAAAGTTATCATCCGCCAGCACCATATCCGCCACATTCTTGGTGACATCGGTACCGGTAATTCCCATGCCGATGCCTATATCGGCGCTCTTGATCGAAGGAGCGTCATTGACGCCGTCGCCGGTCATGGCCGTAATTTTCCCCTTGGACTTCCAGGCCCTGACGATCCGCACCTTATGCTCCGGCTGAACTCTGGCGTATACAGAATACTGCTCAATTTTTTCATCCAGCTCCCGGTCGCTGAATTCATCCAGCTCGGCGCCGGTGATGGCCTGGTCCGCGCTGTCAATGATTCCCAGCTGCCGGGCAATGGCCGCCGCCGTGTCCTTATGGTCGCCGGTAATCATAACCGGCCGGATCCCCGCCTCCCGGCATTCCCGTATAGCCGGGATTACCTCCGGCCTTACCGGATCGATCATGCCGGAAAGGCCCAGATAGCAGAGCTGCTGCTCCAGATATTCCGCCTCCCACGTTTCCGGCTGCTGCTTCCAGCTTCTTCTGGCTCCGCAGAGGACGCGGAGCGCCTGATCCGCCATCCTTTTATTGGCCTCCAGGATTTCCCTCCGGAGCTCCTCGTTCATGGGAACTTCCCTTCCGTCCTTCCAGACGCTGACACACCGCTTCAGCACTTCGTCCGGAGCGCCCTTGGTATACTGAATCACGGTTCCGTCTTCCCTCCGGTGAACGGTGGACATCATCTTTCTGCCGGAGTCAAAGGGCGCTTCCCCGATCCGGGGATACTTCTTCTTCAGCTCTCTTTTGTCCATGCCAAGCTTATAGGCATCATTGACCAGGGCGCACTCCGTGGGCTCACCCTGGGCTTCCCCCGCTTCTCCCATCTCCGCGTCGGAGCAGAGGGCCATAGCCATGGCCAGTTCCTTCTCATCCTCCCCGGCGTGCTCCACCACGGTCATCTTGTTCTGCGTCAGCGTTCCCGTTTTATCCGAGCAGATCACCTGGGTGCATCCCAGTGTCTCCACCGCCGTCAGCTTCCGGATAACTGCATTCCTCCGGGACATATTAGTCACACCGATGGATAGTACAATCGTCACCACGGCCGCCAGCCCTTCCGGGATCGCAGCTACCGCCAGAGACACCGCCACCATAAAGGTATCCAGCATTCCCTCTCCGCTGATATCCGGATAGGCCCGAATCAGATCTACGGCAAAGATTACCGCGCAGATCACAAGGACCAGGACGCTTAAAATTTTGCTCAGCTGATTCAGCTTCCGCTGCAGGGGCGTGGCCTCATCTCTGGCACTCTCCAGGGCGTCGGCAATCTTTCCCATCTCCGTGTTCATGCCGGTTCCGGTGAGAACGGCCCGGCCCCGCCCGTATACCACGGTACTTCCCATATAGCACATATTTTTCCGGTCGCCGAGAGGAATATCCTTCTTATCTCCCAGCTCCAGGGCCGTGCTGATCTTATTGGCGGGCACCGACTCTCCGGTCAGAGCGGCCTCCTCGATTTTCATGCTGGCGCTCTCCAGGATCCGGCCGTCCGCCGGGACAGAATCTCCGGCTTCCAGAATGACCACATCGCCGGGAACCAGTTCTTCGCTGCGCACGGTGATCTGCTTTCCGTCCCGCAGTACCTTCGATGTGGCGGCGGCTATTTCCTGCAGAGCCGCAATGGCCTTCTCCGCTTTGCTCTCCTGCACAACGCCCAGCACCGCATTGATCACCACAACGATCATGATAATGATCACATCCGCGAAGGACTCGCCGGAATATGCCGCTGTAATTCCGGAAATCACGGCAGCCACAATCAGAATGATAATCATGGGATCCTTCAGTTCCATGAAAAATTTGTGGATCAGGCTTTCCTTTTTTCCTTCCTTCAGCTTATTCTTTCCATGCTCCTCCAGTCTGCGGGCAGCCTCCGCGGAAGAAAGCCCTCCGCTCTCCGACTGCAGTTCCCGCAGTACCTCATCACTGCCTGACAGGTATTCTTTCATACAGCATCTCCTTTCCTGTAGACCCGGAAGCCGACGGACACCTTTCTATTCCTCTGCTCCCCCAGAGTAAAAAAGACTTATCTGCCATGCAGATAAGTCTCGTCGTTTCATCCACAGCCAGGATCTCTATCCGTGTGTTGGCCGTGTCGCACATCCGTGCCGACTACTCCCTTGTCGTCTACTAATATTAACACAGAGCAAATCTTAAGTCAATCCGTCAGTTCACATCTCCGGCAGCCTTCGCAGGCAGTCCCTCTCCGGTCGTCCGGAAGGCAGTCCAGGGCCGGAACCAGGGCGCAGACCGCCTGGGCGGCAATTCCCTCCATGGCTCCGGTAAATCCAAGGCCTTCTTCGGTTGTCGCCTTGATATTCACCTGCTCCTTTCCGATCCGGAGCACTCCGGCCACATTGGCCTCCATCTGCTCCAGATACGGCCGCAGCTTCGGCTTCTGGGCTATGATCGTCGCATCAATATTTTCGATCAGATACAGCTTTTCTTCCAGCATCTCCCGGACTCTGTCCAGCAGCTTCATGCTGGAAACGCCGCCGTATTCCGGATCGGTATCCGGAAAATGATATCCGATATCCTTCAGCGCCGCCGCGCCCAGAAGGGCATCCATGATGGCGTGCACAACCACATCCGCGTCCGAATGGCCCAGAAGCCCCTTCTCAAAAGGTATCTCCACTCCGCCCAAAATCAGTTTCCGCCCTTCTGTCAGCCTGTGAACATCATAGCCTGTACCAACCCGCATCCTCTATTCTCCCGCAATTTTCAGCATTTTTGAAAGCCGCAGAAAGCTCAGGCTTCCCTGCATATAGGGCGCCAGCTCCAGCGTCTCGGAAATCAGCTGCCCGGACAGGGCAACCCTTCCCAGGGTCTGGCGGCAGCCGCCCTCCTCCATCATGTCTCTGAGTTTCTCACCGGAAGGAATTTCTTCCAGAATCTCCGCAATCTCCGGCAAAGCCTGTCTCAGCCGCTCCGGATCCACCTCCAGCAGAGGTTCCGGTGTATTTTCCCGCAGCACGCTCTCAAAAAGTCCCCGGGGACCGAACTTCTGCCTGAAGAATTCCGGTTCCTGCTTCCTGGGCGGAACCACAAGGCACACGCCGTCCTCAATGGCTCTCCGGAAGCGGTGGTAATATTCCTCCAGCAGCAGGGTGGCCACGCCGACCCTTTCCCCGTACAGAGAGTCTGTGGAACCATTGATAAGCTCCATCTCCCACAGCCTGGAAATGTGGTGGGGCGCGCTTACAGCCGGACGCATGCTTCCGGCCATCTGGACACAGAGCCCGGACAGCAGAAGACCGTACATGAGACGCTCGCAGGCGTCCTCCTCCTTCTCCCGGATATCGTCCAGCCGCCGCGTTACATCCTTAAGCGCCCGGTATTCCAGATCGCAGATTTCCCGGCACAGATACTCTCCTGAAGCCAGATGGGCAATCTTCCAGTCCGCCAGGCAGATATAGCGTCCCAGCAGATCTGAAATTCCGGAGGCCGTCAGCCTGTAGGGTGCCCGGGAAAAAATATTTGTATCCGCAAATACGTACAGAGGGCTCTCTGCAGGAAAAAGCTTTTTCTCGCCGTCCCAGAGAAGCAGCGCTTCTTCCGCCAGATAGCTGTCCGTGCTGGCAGCCGTGGGAATTGAAATATAGGGAATCCGCCGCTCGTACGCTATGTACCGGCTCAGGTCATGGATCGTCCCTCCGCCCACAGCAAGTATCAGATCCGTCTCCTCCGGAAGAGTTTCCTCCAGAATCTCCACGCTCCTGTTATCTGCCGCCAGAGGATTCCCGGAAAGACAGATCTCCTCCTGACAGATCTCCAGCACATCCTCCAGGATCTCCTCCACCGCCTCACTGGTGGGATCATCCCACACGATCACAGGCGCTGTAAATTCCCGCAGTTCTCCCTCTGTCAGCATCTCATACAGTCTTCTGGACGCTCCCTCTTCGATCCAGATTCCTCTCACAGATGCATTGTGTGCCCTGCCGCAGGAGCAGGGCTTACGCAACTGCCCTAAATCAACTTCCATATGGTTCTCTTTTCCTCCTAATTTCTCTTCAATAATCAGTTAAATCCGTATATCTTCTGGCAAAGCTTGTATCCGTA
This sequence comes from Candidatus Scatomonas pullistercoris, assembly GCA_018713515.1. Lineage (GTDB taxonomy): Bacteria > Bacillota > Clostridia > Lachnospirales > Lachnospiraceae > Scatomonas > Scatomonas pullistercoris. The sequence goes on along the minus strand of DVOO01000022.1, from coordinate 15,974 downwards.
TACCGAAAGCTTTCTTCCTCCCTTTCCCGGAAGGTTCATGGCCGAGCCCACCAGACCCCAGCGGATCCGGAGGAAAACGGTGAAATCATGCTTCTTCAGATATTCCCAGAGCTCTCTTTTTTTGTACAGGCTCTCTTCGGTTCCGGAACGGATCAGCATAATGGAGGAAACCGTCATGATAATCGTCAGAGAATGAATCATAAATTCTCTCTGATTCGGCTTCATCCCTTTCTGCTCACTCATAAATTCTATCATCTGCCGGTTAACCCGGAGCTGCTGGTCCAGGCGGCCGATCATAACCGTCTCATTCACCGACTGGTCCGCCCGTCCAATATAATACCGGTAAAAATTCACATCCAGGTAATACATGGTCTTCACGGACGGGAACGGTATGAACGCAAAGAGATTATCGACATAAAAGGTATGCTCCGGAAGTTTCAGCCCGCATTCTCTCAGGAGCTCCGTCCTGAAAATCAGAGAATGCATCAGCACATAGTGGCTGGGGCCCAGACGCTTCATCTCGTCCCAGCCGAAAATCCGCCCTACGGGAAAAGATTTTGTATAGCGCATCACGCGTTTTTTCTCCGCCCCTTCTTTTTCGTAAACGTAATTGGAAAACAGAACATCTACGTTTCTGGGGCCTCTGATAATCTCTCCCAGTGTCTTCAGGATTTCCCGGTAAGCTTCCTCATTCACCCAGTCATCGCTGTCCACCACTTTAAAATACAGTCCCGTCGCATGCTCCAGCCCCGTGTTAACCGCTCCGCCGTGCCCCTTATTTTCCTGATGGATGGCCTTTACAATGGTCGGATACTTTTCCGCGTATTCGTCCGCGATCTCCGGCGTGGCATCCTTAACTGATCCGTCATCTACGATCAGGATCTCCACATCCTCCCCTCCGGTCAGAAGGGAGTCAATGCACTTTCGCATATATGCTTCTGAATTGTAGCAGGGCACTGCAACTGATAAAATCTTCATTTTTTTATCCTCTGTTCGTCTTTCTCTGTTCCCAGCGACAGATTTATATAATCTGCATAAGCCGAAAAAGCGGAGGGAACCGGATACTTTTCCCGGGCCTCTTTTATGTCCACAAGAATCAGCGCTCCCTTTCCGGCAGCCTCCAGCGAGGCTGCCCGGACAGCATATCCGGACATATGCCACTCCACATGAGAAAAAATATGTTTTGCGTCATCGAGTTTTTGAATGTGCAGCGGAGTCAGCCCGGCCTCTTCTACCCACCGTATCACTTCATCCGGCGACCTGTGCCCCTCCAGATTCGGAAATTCATACAATCCCGCCAGCAGACCTCTCCCCGGACGCTTTCTGAGTGCAACCCGCTCTCCGTCCCGGATCACCAGCACCGTCTTCTCCTCTATCCTCCGCGGCTTCTTCTCAGCCTTCACCGGATAACACTGTTCCCGGCCGGAAGCATGGGCCCGGCACATGCGTGCCAAAGGACATTCTCTGCACCTGGCCATGCCTCCCGGCACACAGATTACCGCGCCGACCTCCATCAGAGCCTGATTAAACTCTCCCGGAGATTTTTCCGGCATAACGGCCGACAGATCTGCCTCCACGCTCTTACGGACAGACTGCTTCGTCATATCACGGCTGTCCTCCCGGAATCTGGCCAGAACACGCAGAACATTCCCGTCTACTGCCGGCACCGGAATCCCGTAGGCAATGGAAGCGACAGCGCCTGCCGTATAGCTTCCGATACCGGGAAGCCGCTTCAGCGCCTCCGCGTCCGCGGGCAGCACGCCCCCATACTGTTCCATGACGATCCGGGCCGCTTTCTGCATGTTCCTGACCCGATTATAATAACCAAGGCCTTCCCACAACTTCAGCAGCTTTTCTTCCGGGCACACGGCAAGAGCCTTCACATCGGGCAGCTCTCTGATAAAGCGCTGAAAATACGGCTTCACCGCCTCCACGCGGGTTTGCTGAAGCATAATCTCGGAAACCCAGATATAATAGGGATTCCTCTGTTCCCTCCAGGGGAGGGTGCGCTTCTCTTTTCTGTACCAGACCTCCAGCGGCTCTACAATCTCATCCAGCATCCCGTATTCTGCCTCTCCATCTGTGCTCCACAAGCCTCTTTCCTGAGAATCTGCTCCCAGGTACACTGCTTCTACTATCATGCCATAAAATCCGCAAAAAATCAATCTGGTTTTCATCACCATTCCATGTTATTCTAAATAGCGCAGAGGCAGCAACACGCCACGCGCGTTCCTGCCTCCTCAATACACCCAGATACAAAAGGAGATTGTGAATGAATACAGACGGTATTATTTTTGACGTTGACGGCACCCTCTGGGACTGTACCGAGGTGGTGGCCGCCAGATGGAGCCGCCTTTTCGCAGGGGAGCCGGATCTGAACGGGCTTTCTCTTACGGGCGCAGATCTCAGGAAACTATTTGGAAAACCTCTGGCTGAAATCGGCGCAATTCTGTTTCACGGCCTCCCGGATGAACGGCAGGCAGAGCTTCTGCAGAAATGTTACATAGAAGAAAATCTGGCTCTGGAACAGAACCCTCCCGCTCCCTATGAGGGCGTAGAAACAGTTTTCCGCGAGCTTTCCGGACAGTATCCGCTTTTTATTGTAAGCAACTGCCAGTCCGGCTACATCGAACAGTTTTTAAAATCCACCGGCTTCGCGCCTTATATTACTGACCATCTCTGTCCCGGCGACACGGGCCTTCTGAAGGCCGACAATATCCGGCTGATTGCCGAGCGGCATCATCTGACATCCGCCGTCTATGTGGGGGACACGGCCCTCGACTGCGATTCCTCCAGGGCGGCCGGCGTTTCTTTTGTCTTTGCCTCCTACGGATTCGGACAGGCCGAAAATCCCGATGCTGTCATCGAAAAGCCTCTGGATCTGCTGGAACTTTTTTCTGTCAGATTTCAATAAAATTCACCACCGTTCTCCATACGGTCCCCTCCCCGCCCCCGCAGGTGATCAGGGAGAGGACCTTTTCCATGTATGCCTCCTTCTGCTGAAAGACTTCTTCCATTCTGCAGGATACTGCTGAGAGGAACTGATATTCCCGGCAGCCGCCCGGCGTATACAGAAAGGCCTCTCTGTGTTCTTCCGCAAACGTCTGATCCAGGAATTTCTTCAGGCTGCCGAACATCTGCCCGGAAATCAGATTATGGCCAAACAGGCAGACGCGCGAATCGGCCGATAGATCTGTTCCCACGTAGCTGAATACGGAGCCCAGCGGGTCAGCCTCTCCTTTGAAATTCCGTTTCAGATACATTCCTTCCTCCCGCCCGATCAGTACCGGGTAGTCCACGCCGGTACCGGGGAGCCAGATCCATCCCCGGATATCCGGATTTACCGCCTTCAGCGTCTGGAAATCCAGCTGCCTCTTCCGGCTCTGCCCGCTGCTCTCTTCTGTTTCCCCGGATTTTCCGTCCGCCTGCGCCTCCTGTCTGAGAGCATCCGTTTCTTTTTCCAGGCGCATATAGCCGGCAGTTTCTCTTCCGCCCAAAAACAGAAAACCGGATAGCAGAATAACCAGAGCACTGTTTCCAAGCCATTTTGCCAGTTTCATTTTTTCACTGCCCGTCTTCTGTTCAGAAGCACCAGAAGAACCGCGGCTGCTCCCGCCCCGCCGGCGCAGCCGGCCAGTCTGCTGCTGTACCCTGTATCAAACAGTGTCATTTTTTCCGGCTCCCAGGACTTAAATTTGGGCACAACCGTAATATCGTAGGTCATTGCGCCCAGGGTTTCCTCCCAGGAAGGAATTGCCGCAAGGGCTGCATCTGCCGTCTGATAACTGCCCGTGCTCTCCGCGTTCAGCAGATACAGGCCCTGCTCCAGATTCTCAAATTTTGCAATGCCCTCCGCATCCGGTGCGGCCACTGTTCCTCCCACGGCCAGCGCGGCCAGCTGCTCCGCCGCATCCCGCATTTCCGCGCTGGTTTTGATTTCATTCAGATCCAGCCCCGTTTTCTGAAAAGATGCGTCCAGCAGATAACTGCCCTGTACGATACTGCCTATTTTTGTACAGGAAAAACGGATTCCCTCCGGGGAAATACCCTCCTCCAGCAGCACGGTAATACTCCCCGAGGTTTCCGCCTGCACTGCTTCAGGCGCCAGGAGCGACAGCAGAAGAGCCGCTGCCGCTATCCCCCAGCTTTTTCTATATTTCGCTCCTTTCCCTTTATGCATGTTCTTTTCTGTACCTCCTTCCCCTTTCCTCCGGCCCGATGTTTTTTTATCCAGATTCCTGCTGCCGCGCCGGAAAAAAGGAACGGCAGGGCAGCGAATAACAGTTCTCGGATCGATGGGATTCCCGGCTCCTCCCCCTCATACAGTGCCTGGCTGTAGGGGACTCTTGTACCTGTTACCACCAGTCGCTCTGTGTTAATGCCGTAGGGCGTACAGGTCACCAGCGACAGCAGATCCTGCCCTTCCTCCAGCCTCAGCCGTTCCACATCCTCCGGTTCAATCACCGCGATTTCTGATACCCGGTAGGCCAGGACCTCTCCCAGAATCCGCAGAAACAGCAGATCTCCCTCCCGCAGTTCATCCAGCCGTGTAAACAGCCGGGATCCCGGCAGCCCTCTGTGCCCGGTCAGGACACAGCGGGTGCCTGTTCCTCCCACGGGAAGACTGCTTCCTTCCAGATGTCCGACTCCGGCCGCCAGGACCTCCTGGCTGGTTCCATGATAGATCGGCAGATCCACGTCAATCCTGGGGATTTCCAGGCTTCCCATCATGCCGGTTCCCGTCATGTTCAGCAGTGACTCATATTCCTGCAGGTTCTCTGCCTGTCCGGCCCGGGCGATCCCTGCTCCGTTGCGCAGTCCATAGAGCCATTCATTGTAAAATTCCGCCTGTTTTCTCTCTGTTTCCGCCTCGCCGGCCTCCATGGAGGCCTCGGCGCTTTCGTAGGTGGACAAAATCTGCTCCTGGTGCTGCTGATTTCTAAGATTTCCCAGGCCGGGTGCAAAGCTTAAGGCCAGTCCGGCTCCGAATAAAAGTCCGGTTACAAATCTTCTCGCTTTCTTCACGATCTCAGACTATTTCTGCGTTTTCTTGCCAGGATCAGAAGGGCCGTACCCATCATGGCCGCTCCCCCGGCCGTCAGCAGCAGAACCGCCGAGTTTCCGGTGGCGGGGAGACGGCTTCCGGTCCGGTTTACTACCGTCAGGTTCACGGTTCCCTGGTCTGCGTCTGTTTCCAGCTGTACCCCTTTTTCTTCTATGTATTCTCCGTCATAGAAGCTCCGGATATCCGCAGAGGCTGCAAGTTCCCGCAGAATCTTGTCCGTAGCCCCGTCCCCTTCCAGATATTCTGTCCTGTCCTCCGCGAAAGTGGGAGTAATTGTCAGAACAATGGGATCCAGAAGAGGTCTGTAGCCCTCCGGCGCCTGGATCTCCTTCAGATAATAGACCCCGCTGTCCAGCCCATACACGCGGAACGCTCCCTGTGCGTCGGATACGATTGCTGCCGCATCCTCCGGCGCGGTTCCCCCTGTATGATCACTGCCGCCCAGCGAATCTCTGTTTACGACAATGTAGCCCTCTCCATCCGGATTTTCTCTGACATAGACCTCCTCCCGGCATTCCGGATCACTGTACAGGCGGAATTCGGCGCCTTCCAGCTTCAGTTCTTTTTCATTCATCTTTAATCCGTCCAGTTCATAGGTAAAGCATACGACCGTATCCCAGGGCGTCCGTCCGGTCTCCCCCTCCCCGTCCGCATCCGGATTGTTGGAAAATTCCAGATATACATGATTTTCAAAGCCGGGCCGCCCTGTATCCGCAGCCGCTTTCTCATTCAGGACTGCCTGATACGTTACCGTCACTGTCTGGCCGTACTGGTTTCTTCCTTCCTCATCACTCTGATCAAATTCCCGGTCCACGATCGCCTTCAGGTCTGCTATTTCTATCAGGAATGTTTCTTCTCCTGTATCCGTGCGGACCTGATATTCTTCGCTTCCCAGGGTATATACAGTCTCTCCCTGGCGGATCTCCACCGCTACGCTGCCGCTGTCAAAATCCAGCGCCTCATCCATCAAATCATGGAAAGCGAAATAATACGTATGGTATCCGTACAGATCCGGAACCAGCGCCTCATATTTGTAGGGAACCGTCTGCCCGATTTCGTAGTCTCCGATCACGTTCCATCCGGCTTCCCCGTCATCTTCCAGAATTGTCTTCTTTACTTCTGTGGGATAATCCGATTTTATCTGCACCGTTACTTCCGGATTTGCTGTATCCGTCATACACAGAGACGCCGCCTGGGAACTGTCTGCCACATCCGTCACCTCGTCAATCAGATAATATCCATATGCCAGTCCTCCCAAAACAATCTGGCCGTTCTCCCCGGTGCTTTCTACAGAAACCTCCAGGCCTTCCAGCTGTTCCCGGACAATCTCTGTCCGCAGCTCTTCTACAAAATAACGGAAATCGCTGTAACGCCCTACTTCCTCCTGCTCCGCCTGCGCCCCCTCGGTCTGACCGTTATTCAGACTCTGCATATAATCCAGTATCTGATATTCCGTCACAGCGGAAGGATCTGTTCCCAGTCGGCCGCCTACCACCGTCTTAAGCGCCCCGGCAAAAGCAGGATTCACCGTATACTGAACCGATTCTCCGGACTGGGAATTTTCCGCGTACAGCAGCTGATAAATCCGGAACTCCTTTCCGGCCAGTGTCTGCCCCTCCTGTCCCTGGATGATAATTGACGCGCTGCCCTGCTGAAAGTCAATGCTTCCATCCACGAGGGAGGCTGCCTGTACCGGCCAGGCCGGTCCCGTCAGGCCAAGCACGGTCCCGCCCAGCAGAGCCATGCAGACAGCCGCCGGCAGTATCCTCTTTTTTCTGTTTATTTTCCACATATTATTATTTCTCCTTTCGTCTTCCTGTATTTCCGATTCCTGCCGCGGCCAGAATCAAGATTCCGCCTGCGGCAAGCAGACCTATGGTACCCGCCGATCCCGTCTCCGGAATCACAAAAGAAACAGGATTTTCAACCGCTTTGAATACGGCACATCTCTGAAACATTCCGGAGTCCAGTACCTTGCAGTATCCCGTATACCTGCCGCTGTTTTCATCTGCCCAGGCTATGGCTCTCCCGACGATTTCTATGGAAAATTCCACGGATGCTTCTCCGCTCTCTTGCGATTCCAGGCCCGCAGACCCGTAGTTCATGGGTTCCCCGTAGGCGTCATACCCGGCTTCGTCCCGGATCTTCCAGACTGCAAACTGCTGCAGATAGTACAAATCTGTTTTGCTTCCATTCACCTCCTCTATGTGATCCTCCAGATATTTCAGCGCCAGCGCAATTCTTGTAATCTCCTCCTGGCTCATGTAATCCAGGCCATCGTAAACGACTGCTGTCCGCTCAGCTACGTATGCGGCATTCTGTTCGATACAAAAATAAGGAATCCCTTCTGAAGACCCCAGTATTCTCTCGTACCAGGTTTGAGCCAGAGTTCCGTCCTCCCGGACGGCCCACACGACCTGACGCTCTTCCGCATATCCGCCTGTTCCATGGAGATAATCGAACTCTATGGAATCTCCTACAGCCAGCGCCTCATAAGCATCTTCCGTTTTATAGGAACCGGAAAATGCGGCGCTCACCACGGCGGGGCTGCCGGCAAATACGGCCAGCAGCACAAATACCAGAACGGCCGCAGCCAGATGCTTTACACATTGCTTCAAGCCATCTCTCCTTTCTTATTCAGTTTTTTCCGGTCCGGCATCCGGGGCGGGGCTCTTTCCCCGGAAAAGCCGGAGGTTTTTCTATCTGCGGGCAGACAGAAAAAAGCCTCTGCAGCCACCATAGACATCCTCCTCTGCGTTTCAAATAATAAAGTGGAAAATGGACGAACCATCCGTGACGCACCCTGTCCGGATGCGGAAAGAAAGTAAAAACGCAACGCTGCCCGCAGAGAATCCGCGGACACAAAAGTCCGTAAAATGCTATTTTTGTTTTCAGTTATCTGCTTTGGAAAACGGAACGATCTGTTCCTTTTTGAAAAAAGATTTGAAATAATTCTGTGTATTTCTCAGCTTCCCTGAAAGGGACTTTCTGATTACAGGATTTATTATACTGTCTCTGTTCCGGAAAATCAAGCTAAAAATTTTGTTCTCTCCCTCCGCCGCCGTCGCCGCAGAAACTGTAAAAGACTGTAAAAGATTCTGCAGCTTATACTTCCCATCCGCTTAAAAAATGGTATAATATAGCTGATTCTTTTTGCCGGGAGGGACTGTCTGTGGAAAAGATCCGGGAACATATTATTTTTTACGGCCATGTGCAGGGCGTAGGCTTCCGCTATCGCGCCATGTATCTTGCCCGCTCCCTGCAGCTCACCGGCTGGGTCAGAAATGAATGGGACGGCACGGTGGAGATGGAAGTGCAGGGTACTTTGCAGGATATTCAGCAGCTGCTTGTCAAACTCCGGGAACAGAGTTTTATTTTTATTTCCGATGTGCGGGAGAAAAGAATTCCCGTAGAACCGGAAAACAGTTTTCATGTGCGCTGAAGCCTTTCCCGGAAATAAGAAGCCCTAAAAAAACATAGTATTTTCCGTGTCCCCATGCTATAATTTTAAAAAAACGAGGAGGTACATTATGCCAAGACCCAAGAACTACGCAAAGCTCATTGAATCCCTTACCAAAAAATACGAGGCCCTGGAGAACAAAAAGCTCTCCCTGGCCGATGAGATCAATAAACTTTCCGATGAAGAGGATGAAATTGCGGAACAGATTTCTCAGCTGAAGCTGGAACAGTTGCAGCAGCTGATGGAAGATAAAAACATGAGCGTAGAAGAACTTCTGGAACTGGTTGAAAATAAATAATGAAAACAGCTGCCGTATTTTGAATTTCAGAATACGGCAGCTTCAGCCTAAACACATCTCTTTCATTCTTTTTTCAGCAAAAAAGCACGGCACCGAAATATGTAACCGAATGCGCCCCATTATGATAGCGGATTCCCGCCTCCTTCGCCAGCTGGCTTACGAGCAGGCCATACCCTTCGATGGAGTGGTACAGATGATCCGGAAATCTGCAGGGTGCCTCCGGCCATGTACATTTTCTGCATCTGCCGCATCCTTCATTGGAAAGAATCTGGTAGGATTCGACAAATCTGCCAAGCGCATGGTCCAACTGCTCTGTCATCTTCTTAAACTCACCCAATCCCCGCACCATGGATGCAAAGTCAAACGAATCTTCCAGTTCAAACTTACCGCTGAAAAGCAGCATATGCGCATATTTTTCACATCGTTCCCGGCATTCTTCCAGGGTGCCCACGGCCGGAGGGCAGGCCCAGGAGGTTCCATAGTTTCTGCAGCTGTTTTCTTCGCATATCTTCCGGATATCCGGCCGAAACTGCAGACTGTCCACCGGAACCTCTCCCGCTTCCCAGAAACCCGTGTCCAGCGCTGCCTGTTTTATTTTTTCTATCTTTTCCATCCCAACGCTCTCCTGCTCTGCCTTCTCCTGAAATTCATTTGGAGGCAGATAATTAACCTCCATGGTTTCTTCTTTGTAATCCTGTTCAAGATTTAATTTTCCATTATCTGAAGCAACGGTTGTCAGATCCGACAGTTCCGGCCTGGCGCCTCGGGTACATACCCTTATCCCTGCATAAATCTTGTGATAATTGTTGCTCCCACAGCCCGGCTTGCGCTGCCCTGGGGATTCAGATTTTCCTGATCTCCAGTAATAATTCCCATTCCGACGGCCCATTTCATACCATCGACAGCAAATTCCGGTACGTCTGACACATCTGGAAAAGAATCTAAATTGCCATCGGCAGAGGTATCATAATTTTTGTACTTTGCGTAGCGATACATCATGGTGGCCATCTGCGCCCGCGTAATCTTGTCAGAAGCCCCAAATTTTCCTGCTTCGGAGCCGGAAGTATATCCGCTGATTATTCCATTTGCAGCTGCCCATCTGACCGCATTGTCGTACCAAATGCCCTCCGGCACATCGGGGAATCCTGCTGCGGCCAGGCCGCTCACATCCGGTTCTCCTTCCAGTCTGTAAAGGATTACCGCAAACTGCGCACGGGATAAAGGCTCAACCGCCCCGAAATAGGTATCATTCAGTCCCGTCATTATATTAAGAGCATATACGTATTCTACATATCCATAATACCAGTCCCCTGCAGAAACATCCGTAAATTGCATGGGCGGATACGGATAAATCTGAAAGCTGGCAGTACGGCCCCCATATTCTGCCTGCACGGTCTGAATGGTCCCTGCCTGTTCCGGATTATAACCGGTACACATTTCATCCAGAATCGGCAGGTAAGCCGTTCCGTGTTCGCAGTCTGCCTCCAGCATCAGCCCCAGATATTCCAGAGAAGTTCCCGCCGGAATTAAATAAATATAGTTTTCATCGTCCATCACGCGGATCTCTGTCGGCGCGCAGGTACCCGTAAACAGCTGCACCCAGTAATGGCCGTATTCGCTTCCGCTGATATAATCATACCCGACACCCAGATGGCTGGACTCGGAAGCCATCATATTTGCCTGATGGCCCGGGCTGTTCCACCAGCCGTCAATGGTAGCCATGGCGTCCGGGCTTCCCGCGGAAATATTTTCGGCTGCGCCTTGATAGCTGATGCCCTGCTGATCAAGCGCTGTGAAACAGGATGTTCCGTCCGGCCGATCATGGCTAAACTCGGTTCCCAGTTCGCTTCCGCGGATATCTGCCGCTGCCTGTATCCGGTCAAAAGTAGACAGAGGCTCCAGTCCATTGATCATACGGATTTTGTTCGTCAAATACAGAACATCCATTTCCTGCTGGTTGATGCTGATATCCGCAGCCCTGGAACGCATTTCCGCCGCTTCCATCCAGCTTTGGGTCATCACCCGTTCCTGCTGTATTTCTGCCCCGCGGGCTTCCAGTGCCCCTGTATTCATAAATATGCCAAAAAGTGCCGCCGCAGACACCATGCGCGCAACCATTTTTCTCATCTCTCCCACTCCTCCTTTTATGTTCAGTAAATATTCATTTATTGCTGAAAAAATCTTTCAATCACGGTAGCACCGACGGCTCTGCTTACCGGATCCTGCGGCTTCAGCATTTTTTCTTCACCAGATTCATCGCCGCGAATGATTCCATGTTCTACAGCCCAGGGCATTCCATCGGCCGCAAAATCAGGGACTTCTCCGGCATCCTGAAAATCAGAGAGGACACCGGTTACGTCCGTATTATATCCTTTATATTGGGCATACCGGTACAGCATGGTTGCCATCTGCGCTCTCGTAAGCGAGTCCACTGCGCCGAAATTTCCCGCCGCAGTTCCATCCGTATATCCGGTAATAATTCCAGCCGCATTCGCCCAGGTCACTGCGTCATCATACCAGATGCCGTCCGGCACATCCGGAAACTCTGCGGCAGCAAGACCGCTTACATCCGGCTCTCCTTCCATCCTGTAAAGGATGGTAGCGAATTGGGCACGGGAAAGGATTTCTGTAGGTCCAAAGGTATGGCTGTCCAGGCCCGTCATGATCCAATGGTTATATACGAAAATCACTGAATCATAAAACCATATCCCACAAGGCACATCCTCAAAAGGATTTTCAGATATTTCGCCTTCTACCCAGTTCGTCCATGACCAGTTTGTAATCGCCCCGTTCTCTATCCAGATATGGAACCCGTCTGCACCACTGTTAAAATTGTAATATCCTACAACGCTGCTGCCGGAATTGCGCGGCGGAGGCCAGCCAAGAGCTTTTAATATATCATTTGCCTCCTCATTCGTCATTCCGGAACGGATTCCATAAAAGTTTACTCCGGGATTATTCTCCACCGTGAAGGTTATCGCGTAGTCTCCCTGACTGCCCTCGGCAAAATCCATGGATATACTGCCGTCATCACTTTCAAAACGATTGGAAAGGGCCCCGGGCGCAGTTTCATGCAGATCCAGCAGATCTATGATTTCTTCCGGGTTCCCATTTTCAAGATAACTTCCTACGTCCAGCGACTGGGAAGACTCCTCCTGAACAACGATGTCTGGTTCTGCACCTGCATTATAGGCAGTTGCTCCCAGGCAGCAAATGCCTGTCCCAAAGGCCAATAAGATACTTAGCACTTTTCGATACATATTCCCCCTCCTTTTTCCTATTGTGCAGCTGTATATACGCTTCATCTTTTTAATTCTAACTTATATATAATTTAGCGTCAACACAAGAAATCCCCGTACTTCCCGCCCAGAACCGGAGAAAGTACGGGGAAACAGGCATTGCTGCCGTCATAAATTTATCCCAGAGCATAAGTAAGGACAATGCAGGATGTAATCAGATTCAGGCCAAGCACCACCGGGACCATCCACTGGTTTTGAAGGCCGGTGCCTGCCACCCGTTTTACCGGCGGCTTGACCGCCAGCAGGGCCGGCAGCAGCAGAGGCAGAAAATATCTGCCCTGGATACCCCTGATGACTTCGCTGTGGTACTCGGTCCACTGAACATACAGGCTGGCGCAGATGGCCAGGGTGATCAGAGCTGTAGTCCCCAGGAGTACTGCCCGGGTGAAGGGCGTGAAATTTATTTTCGCTATGTCGTTATCCAGAAAGACATAGATCAGGATTAAAATTGCAAATACAACCAAAAGGGTAAAACTGGTGGTGATCGTAAGCCAGCCCAGCTTCTCTCCCAGAATGGATTTCAGCAAACCGCCTCCTGTGGTGTCGAAGGTCTTCAGGATCGCTCCCAGGAAATTCACAGGCGACCGCAGGATATAGGAAACCTGCGCCGCAGAATCTACCCCGGGCTGGAATTCCGAAAGGAACCGGGAGGAGATAAGCAGCCAGGAGCCGCAGGTGGCCAGACCCAGCCCTCCTGCTCCGAAAATATTCAGAACATATTTCTTTGTGCCGCCGAAACGTTCTCTGGGAATCAGGAACAGCAGCAGGCAGAGAGGCGCGTAGACCACCTTGCACTGGCAGAGGATGAAAACCATGGCATACATCAGCACATAATGGCGGACCTTCATGGGTTCTTTCCTGGTAAAACGCATGTGCAGCACAAAGGCTGTCAGGGCCATAGCCAGGGAGAAGACAAATGCGTCCGGCGACAAAGAATTAAACTGCTGCAGGCTCATGGGCAGCATGGCCAGCAGAAAAGCCAGATTCTTCCCTGCCGGCAGCCAGCGTATAGCCAGGGCTGTCAGCAGGCCGTTTACCAGCCAGTTGCAGATCCGTCCGGCATAAGCCAGAACCAGTACCCGGTCTGTAAACAGATCCGCAATCTTGATGCCCACTGCCTGCGGCAGATAGGTGCCCGGAGCATAGAGTGCTGTGTTGCCGAATTTTATAAACATGGTGTCATTTTCATCAATCTCATACTGAGCCATCTGTTTCAGATCGTACAGTTTCAGATCCGCCATATATCTCCCGCCGCCAAACTTCAGGGCCGCCGGAAGTTCTCCCCCCGCCCCGGATACGCCCTGGGCGCTGTCATCCTGATTCTGCTGAGAGATCAGCTGCCCCTCCGCGATCTGATAGGCACGGAGAAAATGGTTTTCCTCGTCCGGCGTGGTGAACATCGGGACGGAAAACAGCTGGAAAATGCCCATAACCAGATAGCATACCAGAAACAGCCGGTGGATTTGCCGCCAGCCCTTGATCTGGATCAGCCAGAACAAAACTGCCCAGACCGCCGCGGTAAAAACCGCGACTCCCAGAAACACCTGGACGGTATCCACATTTTCCCGGATCAGGCTGAGACACAGCCGGGTATTGGCTTTTTCGCCTCCGTTGAGAAAGATGCCTTCCTCCGGGTGCTGATTGGTGCTTAGAATGATACCTGTATCCCCACCGGTTCCCTGGAGACGGACTTCCAGCTCCGTCCCCTTTACCTGCTCCAGAGGCTGCTCCAGCACCAGCTTCAGCTGGGTGCCCCGGTAGGAATACTGACTGGCAGACCATTCCTGGATCAGCTTCCCCTCCTGATAAAGCTGTACTTGCAGAATACCGGTTTCGGCCTGGGGATCCTTCTGGGTCTGCAGGATCATCCCCTCCAGGCGTTCCTGCTGGCAGTTGATAAATTCCGATACCTCCATGCCATCAGTCATGGAAATGCTTTCTCCGTTGGCGGCGGGCATAGCCGTCTTATTTCCCAGAGGCCTTTCTCTTAAATAGAAGGCTTCCAGAGCCAGTATGACAAGCAGCAGGACTGCCCAGAAGAGCAGCTTCCATTTTTTAACAGCACGCAGTCTTTTCATGAGTTCTGTCCCTCCGCTTTCTTTCTCATGGCCTGCTCCTTTTCCTGAAACTGTTCCTGGCAGCGAATCAGAAGCATCTCAAAATCCTGCCGGTTTTTCTGGGCAATGGAGGTCAGCAGCAGCCCGGAAAAGAAGGAAATGATAGCCGCCAGATAGACAAAGCCGCAGACGATCAATGTGGGAAAGTTCGGCACCTGCCCGGTTCTGGCAAAGGTCGCCAGTACCGGAATCAGGAACACGGTACTGAGAACCGCCAGCAGGGCCGCGAACAGCAGGTAAAAGCCCATGGGCTTATAAATCCGGTACAGGCGGAAAATCGTCCGCAGCACCTTGAGTCCGTCGCTGTAGGTATTCAATTTCGACTGGCTCCCCTCCGGCCTGTCCCGGTAGTCGATCACTACATTCTCCACGTACATATTTTTGTCAACAGCGTGGATGCTCATCTCCGTCTCAATTTCAAAACCTTTGGATAAGACGGGAAAGGTTTTAACAAAATTGTAGCTGAAGGCCCGGTAGCCGGTCATGATGTCCTTGATATCGCTTTTGAAAAGAAGGTTGATGCTCTTCCGTACCAGGGAATTCCCCATATTGTGAAAAGGTCTTTTATTTTCTGTAAAGTAGCTGGCGGAGAGCCGGTCTCCCACCACCATATCCACGTGTTTTTCCCGGATCAGGGAGGCCATCTCCGGTCCGAATTCCGCCGGGTAGGTGTCATCTCCGTCCACCATCAGGTAGACCTCCGCATCGATCTCCCGGAACATGCGGCGGATTACATTGCCCTTGCCCTGCATATATTCCCGGCGGACCACTGCCCCGGCTTCCGCCGCCAGTTTCCCGGTGCCGTCTGTGGAGTTATTATCGTAAACATAGATCACTGCCTCCGGCAGCACCCTTTTCCAGTCACTGACCACCTTCTGAATAGTTTTCGCCTCATTGTAGCAGGGTATCAGCACTGCTGTCTTGTCCATACTATTCCCCTCTCAAATTGTTTGTATATTGCAGCAAATAGTTGCAAAAATAATTTTTAAAATTTTTCATAAAATTCATGCAAAATTGTCAAATTTTCCTAAATGCATAGTGCAAAAACCACAGCATCTATCATAAGCAGCAAAATTATTTTTGCACAAATTAAATCCAGAACGCAAAATTTTTATTAAACAGCTATATATATATGTGTGTGTTTTATCATACTATTTAACATTAAATCTGTCAATAATCAAGCCCTCTATCCCTGCATTCACCCGCTATATTTCTTTCGTTCCGGACACATTGCGTCTGAAATAAAAAGCGGCGATACAAGTACTCACTATACTCATATCACCGCTTCTAAGTAGTCAGCCGTGTTAGCTTTCGTGTTAATTTAACACTCGGATACTGTAAAATCTCTCCGTTTTACTGACTTTTTTACAGGGGATGAGAGAATCGAACTCCCGCTAAGAGTTTTGGAGACTCCTGTCATACCATTTGACCAATCCCCTACAATATAACACAAAAGTGACTATTGCTAGCCACCGCTGTATGTTCCAGACATACCTTCAAAACCGCACACAAAACTTCTCTCTCCAAACTCCTGTGAATCTGGCCTTCACCTGATGAGCTCTCCATGGTTCCAGTCCCGGCTCGACTTGCGTCTCGCCTGTCTCGCTTCCATTTCCTGCTTCATACTGCTTAGGAAGTCCAGCCTCGCTTTCGCTCTGCTGAACGACCTTCGCACTATGATTCCCGCTTCGCCTTTCGGCTCGCGCTCATCAAGTGCTCAGGTCAAGCCCTCGAC
>DVOO01000021.1 GCA_018713515.1 Candidatus Scatomonas pullistercoris | reverse complement strand
TGAATCTGCGTAAGGCGCTGTCCAGAGTCTCGTTCTCTTTAACGATCACATTTGACATATTCTCACACCTAACCTCCCTCCAGTTGTAGATTGTGCTTAAATACAACTGTACGGGTATTTTTTTGCACTGCTATTATTATAGCAGATTTTCACTGTTCGTCAACCAATTTTATACAATTTCTGAAAGATTTACAGCTGTTCTGCCAGAATTTCCGGGATCCTGGCAACCGCCTCCGGAATCTTGTCCGGATTTTTGCCGCCGGCCTGGGCCATGTTGGGCCGGCCGCCGCCGCCGCCGCCCACAATGGCTGCCGCCGCTTTGATCAGATTGCCGGCATGGGCGCCTTTCTTCTGAGCTCCCTCGGTAACCATGGCGATCAGATTAACCTTTCCTCCCTTGTCCGAGGCCAGAACAATCACACCGTCCCCCAGCTTTTCCTTCAGGCTGTCGCCCAGCTCCCGCAGGCCGTTCATATCCACATCGGGGACTGCCGCTGCCAGAAGCTTGACGCCCTTCACCTCCGTGACCTGGTTCATGACGTCTCCCAGGGATTCCTGTGCCATTTTGCTCTTCAGAGACTCATTCTCGCTGTGGAGCGCCTTCACCTCCGCCTGCAGATGACTGATCTTCTCCAGAATTCCCGCCGCGTTCGTCTTCAGAACGCCCGCGATCTTCTGCAGCTCTTCCTCTTCTTTCTTATAATAGTCGATGACGGCCTGGCCGGTCAGGGCCTCCATGCGGCGCACGCCCGCGGCAACGCCCGCCTCTGAGAGGATCTTAAAGAGTGTGATCTCCGCTGTATTCTGCACATGGGTGCCGCCGCAGAGCTCCCTGGAAAAATCTCCCATGGAAACCACCCGCACTTCTTCCCCGTACTTCTCTCCGAACAGGGCCATGGCGCCGGTTTTCTTGGCGTCCTCCAGGCTCATGACATCTGTCCGCACCGGCAGATTTTCCCGGATCTTCTGGTTCACCAACGCTTCCACCTTCTGGATCTCCTCCGGGGTCATGGCCTGGAAATGGGCGAAGTCAAAACGCAGCCTTCCCGGCGTTACGAGAGAGCCCTTCTGCTCCACATGGGTGCCCAGCACCGTCTTCAGGGCTTTCTGCAGCAGGTGGGTGGCGCTGTGGTTCTTTTCCGTATCCAGACGCGCCTGTTCATTCACCTGCAGCGTCACCTTTTCGCCCATGGAGAGCATGCCGGACTTCATGATACCCACGTGGCCGTACCGGCCGCCCCGCAGATGAATGGTATCCTGCACCTCAAAGACTCCGTTGGCGCCCCGGATCTCTCCGGTATCGCCCTCCTGGCCTCCCATGGTGGCGTAGAAGGGGGTTTCCTCCACCAGGATGGTGCCCTTTTCTCCCTCCATCAGAGAGTCACGGATCTCCGTCTCACTGGTGAGCACGGTGATCCCGGACTCCCAGGAAAGATGGTCATAACCCACAAAGGCAGTGGTGATGGACGGATCGATCTCATCGTAGACCGTGGCGTCGGCGCCCATGTAATTGGTAGTTTCCCTGGCCTTTCTGGCCCGCTCCTGCTGCTCCTTCATGCAGGAGGCAAAGCCCTCCTCATCAATGGAATAGCCCTTCTCCTCCAGGATTTCCCTGGTCAGATCCATGGGGAAGCCGTAGGTATCGTACAGGCGGAAGGCGTCCTCCCCGGAGAGAGTCTTTTCTCCGGAAGCCGCCATCTTCTCCTCCAGATCGGACAGAATCTTCAGCCCCTGGTCGATGGTCTTGTTGAACTGCTTCTCCTCGTTATCCAGGACATTGAAGATAAATTCCTTCTTCTCCTCCAGCTCCGGGTAGCCGTCCCGGCTTCCCTCGATGACAGCTGCGGAAAGTTCGGACAGGAAAGGCCGGTCAATGCCCAGCAGACGGCCGTGGCGGGCAGCCCGGCGGATCAGGCGGCGCAGCACGTAGCCCCGTCCCTCATTGGTGGGCATGATGCCGTCGGAGATCATAAAGGTAGCGGAGCGGATGTGATCCGTAATCAGACGGATGGACACATCGTCCTCGTGATTCTTGTGGTACTCTTTTCCGGCGATCTCGCAGACCTTATTCCGCAGGGCCTGAATGGTGTCCACATCGAAGATGGAATCCACATCCTGCACCACCACGGCCAGACGCTCCAGGCCCATGCCGGTATCGATATTCTTCTGATCCAGCTCGGTGTAGTGGCCCTCGCCGTCGTTGTCGAACTGGGTAAATACGTTGTTCCATACCTCCATATAGCGGTCGCAGTCACAGCCCACGGTACAGCCGGGCTTTCCGCAGCCGTACTTTTCTCCCCGGTCGTAATAGATCTCGGAGCAGGGGCCGCAGGGACCGCTGCCATGCTCCCAGAAATTGTCTTCTTTTCCAAATTTGAAGATGCGCTCCGGGGCAATGCCGATCTCCTCGTTCCAGATCTTATAGGCTTCATCATCATCCAGATATACGGAAGGATACAGGCGGTCCGCCGGAAGACCCACCACCTCCGTCAGGAATTCCCAGGACCAGTGGATGGCTTCCCGCTTAAAATAATCTCCGAAGGAGAAGTTGCCCAGCATCTCAAAGAAGGTGCCGTGGCGGGCGGTCTTGCCCACGTTCTCAATATCGCCGGTGCGGATGCACTTCTGGCAGGTGGTCACTCTCCTCCTGGGGGGAATTTCCGCGCCGGTAAAATAGGGCTTTAAGGGAGCCATACCGGAATTGATCAGCAGAAGACTTTTATCATTCTGCGGCACCAGAGAAAAGCTCTTCATGGCCAGATGTCCCTTGCTCTCAAAAAACTCCAGGAACATCCGCCGCAGTTCGTTTACGCCATATTTTTTCATGACAGTTCCTCCTAAGACTCATTGCCGCCTCTGTATGCGGCCATACGCTTTATCATAGCACAAAATCTTTATTTCAGGCAAATCTTTTTAAAATTCTTCTTGCCCCTCTTCAGGACCAGGCCCGTCTCCCCGATGTCTTCCTTCTTCACCAGATATTTGAAGTCTGTGATCTTCTCTCCGTCCAGAGAGACTCCGCCCTGCTGGATGGCTCTTCTGGCCTCGGAGCGGGTGCCGGAAAGCTCCGCCTTTACAAGAAGGGAGATGAGATCAATGGCGCCGTCCTGGAAGTCCTCCTCTCCCAGCTCTGCGGAGGGCATATTGTCAGAATCTCCGCCGCCGGCAAAGAAAGCCTTCGCTCCCGCCTCCGCCTTTTTCGCCTCGTCCTCTCCGTGTACCAGGCCGGTGAGCTCATAAGCCAGAATCTCTTTGGCCTGATTCAGCTGGCTTCCTTCCCATCTGTCCATCTCATCGATCTGCTCCAGGGGCAGGAAGGTCAGAAGCCGCAGGCACTTCAGCACGTCGGCGTCCGCCACATTCCTCCAGTACTGGTAGAACTCATAGGGCGTGGTCTTGTCCGGATCCAGCCACACGGCGCCGGACTGGGTCTTGCCCATCTTCTTGCCCTCGGAATTTAAGAGCAGCGTGATGGTCATGGCGTAGGCGTCCTTGTTCAGCTTCCGCCGGATCAGGTCCGTGCCGCCCAGCATGTTGCTCCACTGGTCGTTGCCGCCGAACTGCATATTGCAGCCGTATCTCCGGTACAGCTCGTAGAAATCGTAGCTCTGCATCAGCATGTAGTTGAACTCCAGGAAGCTTAGGCCCTTCTCCATGCGCTGCTTGTAGCACTCGGCCCGCAGCATCTGGTTGACGGAGAAGTAGGGCCCGATCTCCCGGATAAACTCAATATAGTTCAGATCCCGCAGCCAGTCCGCGTTGTTGACCATCATGGCCTTTCCCTCGCCGAACTCGATGAAGCGGCTCATCTGCTTCTTAAAGCAGTCACAGTTGTGCTGGATCGTCTCCTCGGTCATCATCTGGCGCATGTCCGTGCGGCCGGAGGGGTCGCCGATCATGCCCGTACCGCCGCCCAGCAGGGCGATGGGCCGGTTGCCGGCCATCTGCAGCCGCTTCATCAGGCAGAGCGCCATAAAATGTCCCACGTGCAGGCTGTCCGCCGTGGGATCAAAGCCGATGTAAAAGGTCGCCTTTCCCTCATTTACCAGCTCCCGGATCTCCTGCTCGTCCGTCACCTGGGCGATCAGGCCCCGCGCGTTCAGTTCCTCGTAAATCTTCATTTTCTCAACCTCCAGATTCTTTCTTGGTATTCTTCGGCGGGGTTTCCCTGCTGTTTACAGACATGAAAAAAGCTCCCGCCCTGTTCTAGGACGAAAGCTTGTCTTCTTCCGTGTTACCACCTAAATTCACGGACGCCTCGCGGTCATCCGCCTCATGGAGTACCGTCATACTCCGACAGTGTAACGTCTGTCACCACGCCTGGGCCTACTTGCTCTGGTTCAGCCTGGAGCTCGGGGACGTATTCACCGCAGTTCCGCAGCTGCCTCGCACCGCCCGGCAGCTCTCTGGACGCTTTCCTACCGCTACTCTTTCCCGTCTTCGCCTTTCTCTAGGAAGCAGTATATCTGCCCGGGACGGGATTGTCAAGGGATTACGGCCTCCCTCCGCAAATTTTCTTTTATTTCCTCCAGCTCCTCGGAGGTGAGGCCGCAGAGCTTCCGGATCTGGGCGTCCGCAAAATCCTCTGCCAGCATGTTCTGAACAATTTTCTGCAGGGCCCGCAGCTCTCCCTGCCGCTCTCCTATCTGCTGTCCTCTTTTTTTGCCTTTCTCTTCTCCCTGCCGCACCAGTTCCTGAATGGCTGTACACATATCCACCTGCCCCTTTCTTTTCTCTGCTGCGTCCGCCTGCCGTCTTAAGGCCGGCACATCCAGAAATATTCCGATCAGATCCGCCCTGGATGGTTCCAGACGGCTGTAATGTTCCTTTTCTTTTTCCATCAGTTCAGACAAGGCTCCTGCATCCCTCATGACGCCCAGCAGCTGAAAAACCTCCCGCAGGCCTGTGCGGAACTTATCTTTATCCACACTTTTGCTGCTGACCAGATGAATCCGGTAATCCGGAACCAGCTTCCGCACCCATTCCATGCCCGCCGGAAAATCCAGCATCTCATGAAGACTGCGGGGGCCGTCCCATTCCGGCTCCTCCCCGTAATAGAACACCAGAGTGATTACTGCCGGAAGTTTCTCACCCTTCCGGAGTCCGGATAAAAATTCCGCGGATGCCGCCAGCGGTTCCTTCCGGCTGTGCCTTTTCCGCAAAATCCTCACTTCCCTGTCATACCGCAGCGCGTCATACTTCATGAGCCGTACCGGCATGGCATAATCGGAAAGCCTCTGCCCCTCCACATTCAGCAGCACCCGAAGCCGCGTACTGCCCCAAAGTCCTTCCCTGCTTATGTCCCTGATGCCGTACAGGATCTCTCTGGAATTCTTTCCGGAGGGTCCGTACTCTTCCTCTTCCGCAGGGCGCAATGTCTCCGGAGAGATCACCTGTCTTCCTTCAAAAACAGAGCCGTTAAAAAGATCTGCAAAAATTTCCGGGGCTTTCAGTGCTTCTCTCACCTCCGCATCGTAAGCCCTGAGACGGATTCTTTTCTCTGCCATGTTGTCCTCCTTTCGCGATCCGGACAGATCGGAAGACCCCGGCGAATCCTCTTTCTATATCATAGCAGAATTCTTCCGGCATCACAAGCGCTCTCCCGGTATCAGTCACGGATTTTATAAATGGGAATATTCGGCGAACTGCCGCTGAAATGATAAGGGTATTGTATCATCGAAAGGCTGTGAGTTTCAAGAGATTTTCAAAAAGTGCATCCGCAAAAACCTCTTCCGGCATATTATGAACATTTTCTGTCGGGCCCGTCTCCTTCGAAAAGAAAGAAGATGCCTCTTCGGATTTTTACAGATTTCCGTATTCTGAGACATCTTCCCATCTATTAACTGTTTTCTGTTTTTCTTTTCCTGATAGTCAGAACTGTCAGAAGGCCTCCGGACAAAACCGCTACCAGGATCCAGCGCATGGGCGCCGTTTTATCCCCGGTCTTCGGGTTTTCCCCGAGGGATTCCTGCGGAGTCGGTGTCGGCGTCGCCGTCGAAGCAGGAGCTGCTCCTTTATAGCTGTTGTTAAAAACAGCGCCTTCCTCCTCCTAATATATAAGTGTAGGGTTTCAGTACCCAACAGCCAGTTGGGACTTAATCCTCTCATTGTTTAAGCTGTATAATGATTAGGCATCGGTCTGACGACACCTCCTAGGACCATACGCGTCCGTACGAAAGCCTGTCAGCCAGCCTATCATTGCAGCCGTTCGATTTATGCAGGTTGAACTACCACAGTACGTTCGTTTGATACCCCAGGAGATGGAATCGGCAATGAGAAAAGCTGGAATCCATGCAATTATACTTTTGGAGGTACATAAGAATGTACAATGCAGTAGGGATATGCACCGGGCTGTAATCACGATGGGCCAGATACCGTGCGATCAAAGCAGCATCACGCTTATCCGTTTTCACTTTTTTCTTGCCAGCTGGTTTTGGCATTGTAGTCGGGGCAAGAATCACGCATTTCACATTATGGCTTGTAAGCTGGTGGTATAACGTGAAGCCAAGACAGCCAGCCTCATAACCGCATATAAATACGGCATCGTCTCCGTAGTGGAAACGCATGGCCTCCAGATAGTTAAGGACTTTACTGTAATGCCCATCAACTTTCTGAGGATACTCGGCCTGTTCTTTCTCATTTGTGTAACAGCAAAGTGAAAAAGTTTCCTTGTGTACATCCATTCCTACGTAAACTGTGCTATAATTCATTTGATGACCTCCATTTGTATGCGGTAATCCCTGTTACCTTTGATTTTTCCCAATCTATAGTATACAGGCAAATCCACGAACCTACAAATTGGAGGTCATTACATATTGTCTAAGTTTACAGGAAAACTCTAAAGATTTCGCTACACGTTCTTATTTGACGCTTACTTTTAAAAGTCTACTTTCTGCCCCAAAATAGACCCCAAAAAAACTTGTCCACAAATTTTGCCACATCCACCGCTGCTTCCCTCTTTACCCAAAGCTGCGCGGAACTGTCAGCTGCCCGGCCTCCTTCCGATCGTTGAACGATGCTCTGCCGTATCCACAGATTGCCCTCTTTTTCCCTCCCGTTTTCTTTGACACATCAAAAAAGACCAGCCATCTGACTGATCTTTCCGAAGTTTCAGGAATCTGGCGAAAGCACTGTCTTAAGCTTCCAGCCCTTCATCCTCCAGCAGGTTGTCTCCGTCTGCCGCCGAAGTGGCCAGCGCGTCGCACCGCTCGTTGAGGGCGTGGCCGTCGTGGCCCTTTATCCAGATAAAGGTGACTTCATGGGGCTCCCTGGCCTTTAATAGTCGTTTCCAGAGATCCACATTCTTGACCGGCTCGTTTTTCCCGCGCTTCCATCCTTTTCTTAACCACGCATCCACCCAGTGCTGATTAAAGGCGTCCACCAGATAGCGGGAATCCGAGTGCAGGCGGACCCGACAGGGGCGAATCAGAGCCTCCAGCCCCACAATGGCCGCCATCAGCTCCATCCGGTTATTGGTGGTTTTCCTGTAGCCCTGGGAAAATTCTCTTTCGTGGAGATTTCCCTTTGTGTCCCGGTACTGGAGGACACAGCCGTATCCCCCCGGGCCGTCAGGGTTTCCCCTGGCCGCCCCGTCCGTATAGATATCCACTAGCATAACGGTTTCCATACTCCTTCTCTTTCAAACTCTTCCGCCGCTTCCCGGGCGTCCTCCACCAGCTTTTTGTCGTAGCCGATTACCTCCAGCAGAGAAATGGCGTTCCGGCTGGTGGCCCGGCCCTTCTGCAGCAGATAGTTGAAGACGATCTCGTTCCCACGGATCTCCTCTTCAAAATGATAGTTGCTGTACTTCTTTTCCAGGATGTACGTAAGCTCCACATCATGGGTGGCCGCGAAGACGAGCAGGTTTTCCCGGCGCAGGGAGGCCAGGATCCTGGAGGAAGCAGCGATCCGCTCTATGGTATTGGTTCCCCGCAGCACCTCGTCAATGATGCACAGCAGGGGCGCTCCTTTCCGGCTTTCATTCAGAATTCTCTTCAGCGACTTGATCTCCACAAGGAAGTAGCTCTCCCCTCCCTGGAGATCGTCCCGCAGCGCCATGGAGGTCATGGTCTTTACCATGGTTCCCCGGTATTCCGTGGCCATGCAGGTGCAGATACTCTGTCCCAGTATGGCGTTTAGGGCCACCGTTTTCAGAAAGGTGGATTTTCCCGAGGCGTTGGAGCCGGTCAGCAGTACGCCGCCCTCCGCCTCCATGCTGTTGGCCACCGCGTTGGTGATCAGGGGGTGGTACAGATCCTCCGCCTTTATGCGGACGCTCTCCCCGTCCCGGTCATACTCCGGCCGGCACCAGAGGGGCAGGTATTCCCGGAAAGAGGCGACGGCGATGGCGCTGTCCAGGATCCCGAAATTTTCCAGGAGAATTTCCACCCGGTCCATCTGCCCCTCCAGCCGTTTTACCACCCGGTAGAACTGAATAAAATCCATGAGAAAATAAGAGTTCAGGTAGGTGAGAATCGCCGCCGCCCCGAGATCTGCGCCCCTGGAGCTCACCAGCATCACGCACTTCCGGCGGATTCCCTGCAGGGGAGCGCCGGCCTCCCGGATCCTGCGGCTGTATTCGGCTATTTCCGGAATCCTGCATTTTCCAAGCTGTTCCGCTGCCTTCAGAAGCCGGAGGATGCAGGACAGACAGGAGAGATACGGTTCAATCTTCTCACTTTCCCGGTAATGGGTGACGCCGTTGACCGCCAGCATCAGCACCAGAAGCGTCACAGCAGCCAGCGGGGATAAGAAGAACAGCACGAACGCAGCCCCGGCTATTACGGCCTGGATGACATAGCGGGCCACCCGGCGCACCGGCGCGGAACCCATGGCGTCCAGATAATCCGAGACGGAATAGGCCTTCCGTTTTCCGATGAAGCGGAGCATCCGCTGCACCTGTTCCCGTTCCTTCTTGTGGGTGCGGAAAAATTCAATCAGCCTGTCTCTTTCCTGCAGAATCTTTACGTCGAATTCCGGAAGGCGGAGCAGCGAATAAAGGTAATCCTCCCCGCAGGAGGATACGGTGCCGTTCATCTGCAGAAACACCTCATCCAGATCCAGATCATTCCAGGTGATATCATCCACCTTGAACCGCCCGTCTTCCCGCCTCCGGGTATAGTGGGAAATGCTTTCCAGCTCCTCGCTGGTCCATTCGCCGGAGGGGGGACTTCCCCACTCTCTCCGGATCTTATTTAAGAATACGTGCTTCTGCTGTCCATTTTCCCTGATGGCGATCGCAGCAAAGGCCAGCACCAGAATGCCGATAAATACAAGTCCTGCTATAGTTTCCGGTGTCATAAGCACTCCCTGTGATTATTTTCTGTTCTTTAAATAGTCTTCAAATACCCGCAGCGTTTCCTCTATGGTTTCATCTGTATGGGCGTCGGACAGGAACATGGCCTCAAACTGGGAGGGCGCCAGATGGACGCCGTGCTCCAGCATATAGCGGAAATACTTCGCGAACGCCTCCGTATCGGAAGCTCCCGCGTCCTCGTAATTCCGCACTCTGTGCTCCGCGAAGAACACGCAGCCCAGGGAATCTATGTGATTTACCGTACAGGGCGCCCCGTACTCGCGCACCAGGCTCTCCATGGAGCCGTACAGCTTTTCTCCCTTTTCCGCCAGATCCGTATAGTATTCCGGGTGCTCGTACAGAAGCTGCAGCTGGGCCAGGCCGGCCGCCATGGCCACGGGATTTCCGCTTAAGGTTCCCGCCTGATAGACCGGTCCCAGGGGAGCTACCATCTCCATGATCTCCCGCCGGCCGCCGTAGGCGCCCACCGGCATGCCGCCGCCGATGATCTTTCCGTAGGTCACCAGATCCGGCGTCACGCCGAACTTTTCCGCCGCGCCGCCGAAAGCCAGGCGGAAGCCGGTAATTACCTCGTCAAAGATCAGCAGGGCATTTTCCCGGTCGCAGATCTTCCTAAGGCCCGGCAGGAATTCCTCTTCCGGAAGGACAACTCCCATGTTGGCGGCCACCGGCTCCACAATCACAGCCGCGATCTCCCCGGGATTTGCCTCGAAGAGCTGTTCCACACTGGCCAGATTGTTGTAGACGGCGGTCAGCGTATCCCGGGTGCAGCCCTCGGGCACGCCGGCGCTTCCGGGAATTCCCGCTGTCATAAGCCCGGAGCCTGCGTCCACCAGAAGGCAGTCGCTGTGGCCGTGATAGCAGCCGGAGAATTTGATGATTTTGTTTTTCCCGGTGAAGCCCCTGGCTGCCCGGATCGCGCTCATGACAGCCTCTGTACCGGAATTAACCATCCGGATCATCTCCACGTGGGGAATATGCTCGCAGATAAATTCTGCCATATCTACTTCGATTTCCGTGGGCGCACCGAAGCTCAGGCCATCCTCGCAGGCCCGAACCACCTTCTTCAGGATTTCCTGGCGGTTATGTCCCAGGATCATGGGGCCCCAGGAACAAATGTAGTCGATGTATTTGTTGCCTTCCACATCAAAGATGTAGGGGCCTGTGGCTCCCTGGATAAACCGGGGCGTCATGCCCACATTCCGGTAAGCCCGCACCGGGGAGTTCACGCCGCCCGGTATGTATTTTTCTGCCCGTTTCATCAGTTCTTCTGATCTTCCCATTGCCTTCTCTCCTTTCCGGCCCTCAGCCGATCCGTCCCTCGTCCATAAATCTCGCCAGCTCTTCCGCATAGTAGGTCAGATAAATCTGCGCTCCGGCCCGGAAGACGGAGGCCGCCATCTCGCAGACAATGCGGTCCTCATCGATCCAGCCCTTCATGGCCGCGGCCTTTACCATGGCGTATTCTCCGCTGACGCTGTAGGCCGCCACCGGCACATCCACCATGTCATGGACTTTTGTCACCATATCCAGGAAGGACATGGCCGGCTTCACCATGATAATGTCCGCGCCCTCCTCCACGTCCAGCATGGCTTCCTTAATACCCTCGCGGCTGTTGTGGAAATCCATCTGGTACGTTTTTCTGTCGCCGAAGGCCGGGGCGGAATCCGCCGCCTCCCGGAAGGGGCCGTAAAAGGCGGAGGCGTATTTTACCGCGTAGGACATGATGGGCGTATTCGTATAGCCCGCCTGATCCAGCGTCTCCCGGATGGCCAGGACGCGGCCGTCCATCATATCCGATGGCGCCACCATATCCGCGCCCGCCTGCACGTGGGACAGCGCGGTCCTGGACAGCAGCTCCAGGGTCCTGTCGTTGTCCACATCCTGGCCGCAGAGCACGCCGCAGTGGCCGTGGGAGGTATATTCGCACATGCACACATCCGTTATATAATACAGATCCGGCACTTCCTCCTTCGCTTTCCGGAGCGCCTTCTGGACAATGCCGTCCTCCGCATAGGCGCCGGAGCCCACCTCGTCCTTGTGATCCGGAATTCCGAAAAGCATCACGCTGCCCACACCGGCGTCTGCCAGCTCCGAGAGCTTCTCCGGCAGAATATCCAGGGTATACCGGTACTGGCCCGGCATGGAAGGTATCTCTTCCTTCCTGCCGCTGCCCTCCATCACAAAGAGGGGGTAGATCAGGGAGGATTTGTCCATCCGTGTCTCCCTCACCATTTTTCTGATCATTTCATTCCCGCGCAGCCGGCGCGGTCTCATTCGCATGTCCATTGCTTTTTCCTCGATTTCTGCATAATAGAATGTTAGGTACAAAAGCCCCCGACCAGTCTGCCGGGGGATACGCCCCGGGGCGGCCGGCCAAAAGCCGGGACCGCCCCTTGCTGCTTACTGTCTCTCCTTTAGTTTTATCACCAGCTCCACCACGCTGTCAATGGAAGCCTTGTCCGCCATATACGTTTTCATGCCCGCGGCGTCCGCAGCGGCTTTCGTCTGCTTTCCGATGCAGGCGGCGGTCACCCGGCTGTAGTCCAGCCCCGGCGTGGCCTCCACAAAGCCTTTCACAGTAGAAGCGCTGGTAAATACGGCGCAGTCCACTCCGCCCGGACCGAACAGGGAGGCCTCGTCCACATAATCCTGCTTCTCACTGAAGGTCTCATAGGTGGGAATATCGTCCACCGGGATTCCGGAAAGCTTTTCCAGAATCTCCCGGCTTCCCATTTTCGCTCTGGGCAGCAGGATCCGGTCACCGGAGCTGCAGACCCCGGCCAGGGCCTCACCCAGGGACGCGCCGTCATAGATCTCCGGCATCAGGTCCGCCGCAAGCCCTCTCTCCCGCAGGGCTTTTCTCGTTCCCTCGCCGATGGCAGCGATCTTCAGTCCCGCCATTCTCCGGATGTCCGTTCCGGCTTCTATCAGCTCTTCCATGAACACACGGACGCCTGTGGGGCTGGTGAAGGCAATCCACGTATACTGCTCCAGATTCGCCAGCGCCTCCTTCAGGGCCTGATTTTCCCGGATCCGCCGGGTGGTGATGGCCGGAAGCTCCAGCACCTCCGCCCCCTGCCTCCGAAGTCTGGCGGCCATGGTGGATACCAGCTCCTTCGGCCGGGTCACCAGCACCTTGTAACCGAAGAGAGGAAGCTTCTCGTACCAGGCAAACCGGTCCGCCAGGGTGCAGACCCTGCCCACCACGATAATGGCCGGCGTCTCAATCCCCTGCCGCTTTACCTCCTCCGGAAGCGTGGCCACAGTGGCCACGATCCGCTTCTGCCGGGCGGTGGTGCCCTTCTGCAGGATGGCCGCCGGCATGTCCGGATCCATCCCGGCCTCCAGAAGATGCGCGCAGATATCCGGCAGTGCGGTCACGCCCATGAGAAATACAAGGGTTCCTTTGGTGTGCACCAGCGCCTCAAAATCTATATCATAGGCCTGCCCCGCCCTCTTGTGTCCCGTGATGATATGCAGGGAGGAGGTAAAATCTCTGTGCGTTACGGGGATGCCGTTATAGGCCGGAACGGCCAGAGGCGAAGTGACGCCCGGCACCACCTCATATGGAATGCCGTGCTCCGTCAGAAGCTCCAGCTCCTCGCCGCCTCTGCCGAAGAGGAAAGGATCGCCGCCCTTCAGACGCACCACCCGGTACCCCTTTTCCGCCTCCCGGAGAAGCACCTGATTAATCTCCTCCTGGGGCATGGTGTGATGGCTGGCCCGCTTGCCCACATCAATGGTCTTTGCTCCCTCCGGAATCATGGAGAGCACCCCCGCTCCCACCAGGCTGTCGTAGACCACCACCTCCGCCGCCTTCAGAACCTCATATCCTTTTCTGGTGAAAAGGCCCGCGTCGCCGGGCCCGGCTCCCACCAGCCATACTTTTCCCGTACTCATGACTGTATTTCTCCTTTCTTTCCTTCCGCAGCCCCGTCCCGAAGCTCCCTGGCCAGGGAAATGCCCAGGGCCTCGGCGTCCGCCTTTCTTCCCTTCTTCTGTCCTCTTGTATAAATACCTGTTTTCTCATCATAGTAGAGTCCCAGCAACTTCATGGTCTCTCCCTCGATCCGGGCATGGGCCGCAATGGGCGAGGAGCAGCCCCCGTCCAGGAACCGGACGAATGCCCGCTCAGCCCGCCCGGCCGCCTCGGCATCCCCGTCCCTAAAGCCCTCCAGCATGGAGTAATCTTCTCCCCGCCGCCCCTGCAGCGCCAGGATCCCCTGTCCCGCCGCGGGAATGATTTCCTCCACGGAAAAATAACGGCTGATCCGGTGCGCAAGGCCCATGCGCTTCACGCCGGCCGCTGCCAGCACAATCGCTCCGAACCCTCCCGCATCCAGCTTCCGGAGCCGCGTCTGCAGGTTGCCCCGGATACTCTCAAATCTGGCCTGGGGAAACAGTTCCTGCAGCTGCAGGCTGCGGCGCAGGGAAGAGGTGCCGATGGGCTTTGAAAAATCAATCTCTGCCGCGCCCTCCGGAAGAACCAGCACATCCCTCGGATCCTCCCGGCGGGAGCAGCCCACCAGCGGCAGCTCCGGGGACAGGTCCATGGGCAGATCCTTCATGCTGTGCACAGACAGGTCGCTGCGGCGGTCCAGAAGAGCCCTGTCCAGTTCCTTTACAAACAGCCCCTTTCCGCCGATCTGGTCCAGACGGCGGTCCAGGATCTTATCCCCGGTGGTCTTCATGGTCAGTAGCTCCGCCTGCAGCTCCGGACAGTTTTCCTCCAGATAGGTCATCACCATGCGGCTCTGCACCACGGCCAGGGCGCTCTCCCGGCTGCCTATTACAAATTTTCTTTTGCTCATGCTTCCTCATCCTCCAGCAGCTTCTCAATTTTTTCCCGGATTCTCCGGGCTTTCCCGTGATCCTCCCCGCCCGCGGTGACTCCCACCACCACATGGTCCCGGCTGACCACGCCCGGAAAGTAGAAATCACATTTGCGGCGGTCGCTGCAGACATTCACCAGGATTCCCAGACATCTGCAGACGCCGAAGATCTCGCTGTTCAGCTGCGGGTCATCGGTACAGGCCAGCACGATGTCGGCATACCGGATACTGTCTCTTGTATACCGCTCCCGCTTCCAGACTATGGTGCCCGCCTCTGCCAGCTCCTTTACCGGCCCGGCGGCCTCCGGCGCGATGACGGTGATATGGCTGCAGAAGGGAAGCAGCGCCCGGATTCTCCGGGAGGCGATTCTGCCTCCGCCCACCACGACAATCTCTTTTTCTTCTATATTTACAAACAGGGGAAAATATTTACTGCTCCGGTTCATACAGCTTCTCCAGTCCGGCCACGCACTCCAGGAAAGAATCCCGCTCCAGGGTATCCCTCAGCCCAAACATCATTTTTCCCACCACCTTGCCGGCGGCGGCGTCTATATTTTTAAGAAGTTTCTTCTGATCCGCCTCCTCCATGGGGAGCTTGCGGATAATTTTCCGGATACGCAGATTCAGATCCGTCACGGCGTCCTGCTGGATCTCCTGAATCCGCGGGATCAGATCCCGGCCGGAGAGCCACTGGTAGAACTCGTCCATCTCCTCCTGCAGAATATATTCAGCCTGTTCATAGGCGGCCGCGTTTGTCTGATCCGTTCCGCTCCTGAAATCGTCAATGTCATACAGGCTCACCAGCGGAAGCTCGCCGATGGACGGTTCAATATCCCGGGGCACGGCCAGATCGATGAGACAGATGGGATGATCCAGCCTGCACTCCCGCACCAGGTCCAGGCGGAGGGTGTAGTTGGGACTCGCCGTGGCGCTGACCACCAGGTCGCACCGGGGGAACAGCTCCATCCTCTCCCCGTAGTCGATCCGTTTGCAGCCCAGAGGGATCTTCACCACGCCGCTGCGGTACTGGCGCACCGTCACCGTCACATCGGCCCCCTGACTGGCCAGCGTCAGAGCCGCCAGCCTTCCCATCTCGCCGTTTCCGATTACCATACAGCGCTTTCCTTTCAGATCGAAGCCCTGCTTTTTCAGCATATCCACCGCCCGGTCCATGGCCGTCTCGCTGGCCCGGCTGAACACCACATCCGTCTTCACCCGCTTGGCGGCCGTCACCGCTTTCCGGAACAGCACCTCCAGAACGCTGTCCGTCATATAATATTCCCGGGCCAGTGCCAGCGCGTCCCCCACCTGGGTCAGGATCTGATCCTCCGCCAGAATCATGGACTTCAGGCCGCAGGCGAGATGGAACAGGTGATCCACCGCCTCCTCTCCCTGACGCTCCACAAAGTATTCGCCGAATTCTGTGGGATCCACCTCTTTGATCCGGCACAGCTCCTCCAGCAGGGAACCCTGCCAGTCATCCGGCGCGCTGACCCAGATTTCCATCCGGTTGCATGTAGACAGGATAATGCATCCCTCCACCCCGCAGTCCTTTTTCAGCGCTTCCATGGCCGCCGCCGCATTCTTTTTCGTAAAAGAAAAAATAGCCCTGACATCCACCGGCGCCCGGCTGTGATCAATTCCCAGCATTTTTATACTCATCTGCTTGTACCTCCACCCTTTATGGTGTATTTTCTGTCCCCGGCCCTTCTGCCGGAGAAACCGGATTTTCCACGCAAAAGAAAAGGCCTGCTCGAAAGCAGGCACGCATACAGCGGGATACCACCCCTGTACAAGATAGCAGCTTTCCATGGAAACTTTCTATCTTCTCTCCCCGAAAGCAGGTTCCTGGCTCACAGAGCTCCAGGCTCTGCTCACAGTGACCGGATCGTTCAGGATTTGCACCTGATTCCCTTTTCACCCCTCGGAGGGGACTTCCGGAGATTTCTTTTTCCCTTTTCGCCGGGGCTGTAAAACGCCCCGCCCGTTTGCGGAGATTCTCTCTCCCGTGCAGTCTATATTATAGAGGAATGGAAATGTGAAGTCAAGTACGGGCTGCCTTGACAATCCACGGCTCAAAGGCTATACTGGAAAGCAACTAAATATGCAATGAGGTGTCTGTGTTCCTTCCACAGAAGAATAGGGAAGCCGGGTGAAAAACCCGCACGGTCACGCCGCTGTAATTGCTGAATCCTCCCCGACCATGTCACTGGAAGACCGGGAAGACCGGAGAGGATGACGATGCATAAGTCAGAAGACCTGCCCATTGCATTTGCGTATGCCATTGTTACGTGGTTTGACAAGGCGTATGACAGCCGCTGTGCTGTCCGGCCCATCTTAACCCCCATATGGATGCGGCCATTTTTTTGCGCCAAAGCGCCCCGGACGGAGGATGCCGGGAATGAAAGGAGTACTGTATGCAAAAAACACAAAAGAAACTGATTGCCGCTGCCGCGGCTCTCTCCATTGGATTCGGCATTGTTCCGGCAGCGAACGCCATGCATATCGCGGAGGGATATCTTCCCCCCACCCATTGCATCGTCTGGGGAGTCATCTGCCTTCCCTTCCTGCTGGCGGGCTTTTTCTCTCTGCAGAATACGGTGAAGAAAAACCGGAGAGCTCTGACCCTGATCGCCATCTCCGGCGCGTTTATCTTTGTCATTTCGTCCCTGAAGATTCCTTCCATAGCCGCCAGCTGTTCCCACATGACGGGCACAGGCCTTGGAGCCATTCTCTTCGGGCCGCTGGCCGTCAGCATCCTGGGGCTGATCGTTCTTCTGTTTCAGGCGCTCCTGCTGGCCCACGGCGGGCTGACCACTCTGGGCGCCAACTGCTTCTCCATGGCCATTGCCGGACCCCTGGTGACATTCCTGCTGTACACACTTCTGAAAAAGTGCAAAGTAAATAAGAAGGTAAATATTTTTATCGCCGCGGCTGTGGGCGACCTCTTTACCTACTGTGTCACCGCCCTGCAGCTGGCCCTGTCCCATCCCTCGGAGGTGGGCGGCGCCGGCGCTTCCTTCGGAAAATTCCTGGCGGTTTTCGCCCCCACCCAGATTCCTCTGGCTGTCATTGAAGGAATTCTGACCGTCGTAATTGTGATTGCCATGGAATCCTTTGCCACGAAAGAGCTGCGATCCATCGGATTTATAAAGGAGGAAACGAAATGAGCAGAAATAAAAAACTGGTTATCATTCTTCTTCTCGCGGCTGTTCTTATTGCCGCTATCCCCTTCTTCGCGCTCCGGGGCGCTTCCTTCGGAGGTACGGACGACGCGGCCAGCGAGCTCGTGGAAGAGATCTCCCCGGACTACGAACCCTGGACGGCCCCGGTGCTGGAAAACGCCATCGGCGGAGAACTCCCGGGGGAGGTGGAAAGTCTTCTCTTCTGCGTGCAGACCGGCATCGGCGTCGGCGTCATCGCCTTCTTCATCGGCCGGTTCTATGAGAGAAAAAAGCTGGGAAAGTCCGGCGAAGATCTGTAAGAAATAAAAAGGAAGTACCGTTATGCTGCTGATTGATAAGCTCTGCTACCGATCCAATTTAAGATATGTCAACGCCGGGGAAAAATTTACCTATTCGCTGCTTACCCTCTGCATGTGCATTGTCAGCCGCTCCATTCTTCTGGCTCTCCTGGTGCTGGCCGTCAACAGCTTTCTTACGGTGGGAAAGGGCGGCATTCCTCTGTTCCGCTACCGGAACCTGATGCTGGTTCCCCTGGTATTTCTTCTGCTGTCCACCCTGGCCATTATAGTCAACATTTCCCGGACGCCGCTGGATGCCTACGCGATTCCCCTGGGAAGCTTCTATATTACAGGCAGCTTTGCCTCCCTGTACCAGGGCCTGCAGCTGATTCTGACCGCCATGGCCAGCGTCTCCTGCCTGTACTTTCTGGCCCTGAATACGCCCATGACGGATATTCTCAATGAGCTTCGGAAGCTTAAGCTTCCCGGACTGCTCCTGGAGCTGATGCTTTTAATCTACCGGTTTATTTTTGTGCTGCTGGAGATTGCTTCCAGCATCCTCACCGCCCAGAAATCGAGACTCGGAAACAGAGATTTTAAAACCTCTGTAAAGTCCTTCGGCGCCATGGTTTCGGTGCTGTTCGTGCGCTCTCTCAAGAAATCCGGCGCTCTGTACGATGCCATGGAGTCCCGCTGCTACGACGGCACCATCCATGTGC
Organism: Candidatus Scatomonas pullistercoris; assembly: GCA_018713515.1. Classification (GTDB taxonomy): domain Bacteria; phylum Bacillota; class Clostridia; order Lachnospirales; family Lachnospiraceae; genus Scatomonas; species Scatomonas pullistercoris. The sequence goes on along the minus strand of DVOO01000021.1, from coordinate 1,934 downwards.
TGACGGAAAATTATCCCCCGAAAAAGGCGGAAATCTTTCTGATTCTCCTTTTTGAAATACTGCTATTATTACTGACGATATGGAGTAAACTGCGATGAACGATGTGATAATTAAGGCCGACAATCTCTACTTTTCCTATGATGATGAAAAAAGCCATTCCTTAAACGGCCTCTCTCTGGAGATCCGGAGAGGGAAAAAGATTGCCTTTATGGGCGCCAACGGCTCCGGAAAATCCACCTTTTTCCTGTGCTGCAACGGAATCCACCAGCCCTCCTCCGGCACCCTGTATTTTGACGGGGAGCCCGTAGATTATTCCCGGGAGGGCCTTTTAAAGCTCCGCCAGCGGGTGGGCATTGTGTTCCAGGATCCGGACAACCAGCTGTTTTCCGCCAGCGTATACCAGGAAATTTCTTTCGGCGTTCTGAATCTGGGCAAATCCGAGGAGGAAGCAAAAAAAGAGGTGGAGGGCGTAATCGAGCGGATGGGAATCACTCCCTTCCGGGACCGTCCCACCCACGCCCTCTCCGGCGGCCAGAAAAAACAGGTGTCCATCGCGGATATCCTGGTTATGCACCCGGATGTGATCATTCTGGATGAACCCGCGGCCGCCCTGGATCCGAAGCACACGGCTCTGGTCAACGAGGCGGTAAACCAGATGACCGCGGACGGAATTACGGTGATGATGTCCACCCACGATGTAAATTTCGCCTTTGAATGGGCAGACGAGATCGTTCTGCTGGATCAGGGCCAGGTGCTGATGCACGGAAACCCCGTGGAGGTTTTTTCCAACCAGACTGCCCTTTCCCGGGCGAATCTGGAACAGCCGGCTGTTTTGCAGCTGTTTGACAGTCTCTGCAAAAAGGGAATTCTGAAGAACACCCTGCCCGTTCCGAAAACACTGCGGGAGCTGGAGGATTACATCTCGGCTCTTTCCATTGACCATTCCGTCCAGGGCTACCGGGAATTTTCCGAGACGAAAAAAGCGATCCTGGTGGTCAGCTTCGGCACCTCCTTCGAGGAGACGAGAAAAGTTACCATCGATGCCATTGAGCAGGACATCGCGGACGCTTATCCGGACTACACCATCTACCGGGCCTGGACCAGCAAGATGATTCTCCGCAAGCTTATGAAGCGGGACGGAATCCACTATGATACCGTCACGGAAGCTTTTGCCCGGATGCGCTCCGACGGCATCACGGACGTTCTGGTTCAGCCCACCCATGTGATCAACGGGATTGAAAATGACCTGATGACCCAGGATGCTCTGGCCTATAAAAAGGATTTCCATTCCATCCTGTTCGGCGATCCCCTGCTGACCACCGTGGAGGATAACGATTACGTGATCCGGGCCATCCGGGATGAATTCCCGGAGCTTAAAGAGGATGAGGTCCTGGTGCTCATGGGCCACGGAACTACGCATTATTCCAATTCGATTTATGCGGCTCTGGACTATACTTTTAAAGATAAAGGCTGCCCCAATATCTTTCTAGGAACCGTGGAGGCCTATCCCAGCATGCAGTCTCTGCTGCATATGGTGGAAAACTACCAGCCCAGGCGCATCATCCTGGCGCCCTTTATGATTGTGGCCGGAGACCACGCGAAAAACGATATGGCCGGGGATGACCCGGAATCCTGGCGCTGTCAGTTCGAGGCAGCCGGCTTCCCTGTCTCCTGTGTGCTGAAGGGGCTGGGAGAGTATCCCAGCATCCGGAAGCTGTTCGTAGAACACGTACAGGCGGCCATCGACAGGGCAGAGGATGTCCGGTAAAGACAGAGGGATTACCGGTTAATACCGATTTTTAATGTAAGCGCTCAATAAAATAATGGCTATCTTTTCATAAGGTATTCAGCTATAGTTGAAGTAAAATACTCCAACTTCAACTTTTCGATTTGATCCGGCATCTCTGCTGTATCCTGTCAGACCATGGCATCAG
>DVOO01000020.1 GCA_018713515.1 Candidatus Scatomonas pullistercoris | reverse complement strand
CTGATGCCATGGTCTGACAGGATACAGCAGAGATGCCGGATCAAATCGAAAAGTTGAAGTTGGAGTATTTTACTTCAACTATAGCTGAATACCTTATGAAAAGATAGCCATTATTTTATTGAGCGCTTACTCTCTAATTCGTATATTTGTTATTTAGGAAGGATTAATTAATAACATGACAACACAAAATCTTTCTCCTCGTGCAAAAGTAATATTACCTATATTATACTTATTTTGTATATTGTTTGTATTTTTTGTAGATAGAATACTATACAAAGGAGCGCTGAACAGCCATTATATTATATTATTTGTTTATTGGCTGTACGCTATAATTGCTGTGCATCGCGGGAGAAATATGCTTATATATAAATGCTCATTAAAAACTTTACTTATATCAACAGTATGCATTATAACTATATGCCTGTTGTTTGTTATATTTTCAAATCCATATTATTTGATTAATTATTATTTTTACTATACAGGGTTTCTATATATATTAAATTTAGTCTATGCTTACAGAAAAGTTCCTGCTTTCCGTATGAATAAAACATTTAGCATGTTAGGCATTATTGGCATTATTGGAATTCTAATTCTTTTCTGCTTTGTAATAGAAAGCACGGGTTTACAAATATAAGTCCGCTGCCTTCCATATTTTGAACAGTCGGCCCGTACCAGCTCATACATACGCCGCGCTCCTTTTTCTCATTCTGCCTGCTATGATAATTCAAGGAAGCGCGGCGCTCAACTTTCTTTTTACTCCGGGCGGCTGACAATCCGGTAGTAGGATCTGGAAGTAGCCACATATACCGCCACGTAGAATACGGTAAATACCAGGAAGCAGCCGACGTTGACCAGCAAAAACAGGCGCGTATCCGTAAGCCCGAACAGAAGCAGAAGCTTCTGGACCATGGGGAAGGCAAAGGCTGTATGGATGCCGGCGGCAATGAGGGGCAGGAAAAAGACCGTCAGCACCTGGGAATTGATGCTCTTCCGGATCTCCCGTCCGGTCATTCCCACCTTCTTCAGAATCGTAAACCGCGCCTGATCCTCATATCCCTCCGTAATCTGTTTGTAGTAGACAATCAGCACCGTCCCCAGAATGAATACCAGACCGAGGATGGCTCCCAGGAAAAAAATCCCCCCGTATACCGCGTAGAAGTCCGCCCGGTTTTCCGCCACACAGTCTGCCATCACCACAGGAAAATCCTCATCTGCAGCGGCAAGCTCCGCCAGACGCTGTTCCAGATCCTTCTGCACCCGCATCTGCACCGCGTCGCCGCCGCTAATATCCACACCGTAATAATTGTGCTGCACATTTACGGCAGAATACGTGCTTTCCGAATATTTTTCCTCCATCCTGTCATACAGTTCCGCCGCTTTCTGGAAATCCTGATCAGACAGGAACAGATAGATGGAAGGAATAACCTGCTGAGAATCTATTCCATTCTGTACAAAACCCTCCGCCTGTTTCTTAATCTTCCAGCTTTCTTCCCCGTCCAGAGAAATCGTTTCCCCTTCAAAGCTGCCGCCCTTCGTCACGTAGATCAGCGCTTCGCCCTCGTTCAGAGTCTCCTCCTGTCCCATCAGGCGGTTGTAGTCCGCAAGCGGCACCACAAAAAGCTGACGCATGTCTGTAGCCGCCGCCAGGGCATTAATCTGATCCGGATCAAAGCAGATCTCCCCGCCTTTCTGCATGACGGCGGAGGCCATATAATGGTAGTGCAGGATATTTTCTCCGGAAGCTCCCTGCTCCTGCAGCGCCTCCTGCACAGCGCCGATCACCAGGGGTTCCGCCTCTTCATCCAGAGAATAGGTTTCCACTACCAGATCCCGGGGATACATATTCCGCAGACTGTTCTCCGCTCCCACATAGAGACACATGGTGGCCGACACCATAACCAGCACCATGGTGGACAGGATACAGATGGAAGCCAGACCCGCCCCGTTCTTTTTCATCCGGTACGCCATGGAGGATACGGAGACAAAATGGTTCGGCTTATAATAATACCGCCTATTCTTCTGCAGAATTTTCAAAAAGGCCACGGAACCGGAAATAAATACAAGATAGGTGCCCACGATAACCAGGGCCACCGCCCCGAAAAAGATCACGAATGCCACCATCGGATCTTCAATGGTCAGCGTCAGATAATAGGCAAAGCCCAGCATCAGCACGCCCAGCACGGCCGCGATCCAGTTGGCCCGGGGCGGCTTCTCTCCCACCCGGTCACTCTCCAGCAGTTCCCTGGGATTTGAAAAATGAATCTGCCGCAGGCTGTTCAGAAGAATCAGCAGAAAGATGACGCCGAACAGCACAATGGTTGTGGCCACCGCTCTCCCGTCAATGTAAAACTGAAAGCTGACAGCTCCCGACAGAATATTGGAGAGGATCAGCTCCCCTGCCTTGGAAAGCAGGATGCCCAGAAAGAGACCAGCGGCCAGTGCTGCCGCCGCGATCACCAGGCACTCCCAGAACAGGATCCGCGCCAGGTTTCTCTTATTCATGCCCAGAATATTGTAGAGTCCAAACTCCTTCTTTCTTCTCCGGATCAGAAAGGAATTGGTATAGAACAGAAAGATCACGGAGAAGATCCCGGTGATGCCGCTGCCTAAGGACAGCATGATCTGCATGGTAGCCCCGCCCCGCATGGACGCCACATACGTATCTCTGGACAGAAAATAAATGATATAGAACATCATCACCATACCTGTGCAGGTGAGAATATAGGGAAAATACATTTTCCGGTTTTTAGAAACTCCGGTCAGCGCCAGTTTCAGATAAATACCTTTTTTCATACCGGATCACCACCTGCCGCCAGCACCGTCAGGGTGTCGGATATTTTCTGAAAGAGCTGCTGTTCGGTCCGGCCGCCCCGGTAAATCTGATGGAATACTTCCCCGTCCCGGATAAACAGCACCCGTTCCGCGTGGCTGGCCGCCTTTACCGAGTGGGTGACCATAAGGATGGTCTGTCCCTCCTGGTTAATCTCCGAAAACAGCTCCAGCAGCTCATCGGTGGACTTGGAATCCAGGGCCCCCGTGGGCTCATCCGCCAGGATCAGCTTCGGATCCGTAATCAGAGCCCGGGCCACTGCCGCCCTCTGCCGCTGCCCTCCGGAAACTTCGTAGGGATATTTTTCCAGCTTTCCGTCGATTCCCAGCTTCCGCGCAATGGGCATAAGGCGTGTTTCCATTTCCCTGTAAGACTTTCCGGCCAGCACCAGGGGCAGGAAAATATTATCCTTCAGGGAAAAGGTGTCCAGAAGATTAAATTCCTGAAAGACAAATCCCAGATGCTCCCGGCGGAACAGGGCGGCATCCGCCTCCTGGATTTTCCCGAGATTCATGCCATCCAGCAGGACCGTGCCTCCCGTGGGCTTATCCAGCGCCGCCAGTATATTCAGCAGCGTTGTCTTTCCGGAGCCCGACTCTCCCATGATCGCCACATACTCTCCGGCCTCCACGCTGAAGTTCACATTCCGCAGGGCTTCCACCTGATTCCCGCCGAAGCGGGACGTATAGATTTTCTTTAAATTTTTCACTTCCAAGATCGGCAATTTGCGTCCCTCCATTTCTGCTGTTCCGGGACATGGATTCTTTCTGCCCCGGTTCTTCTGGAAGTATAGCAGATTGCCAAAGCGGCGGCCATAGCTTCCCCTTACATTTTCTCCCGCTCTTCTTACATTTCTGTAAGGAGGGCTGCTGCTACAGCAGTTCTCCGTATTTTCGGATGTAGGCGGCCTTTGCCGCTGTCATAAGGACCATATATCCCGCAAGAATGACTGCCAGCCAGGCAAAATACACGGCGGGAAGCGCTGTAAGCCCCAGGGCGCCGGCTGCCGGCGTAAAGGGAAGAGCCGTCAGCGCCGCGATCCCCAGCCCAGTCAGCAGGGTCACCGGAGCAGCCGCGCGGCTCTGCAGGAAGGGTATCCTGGTGGTCCGGATCAGGTGAATCACCAGGGTCTGGCTCCACATGGACTCCACAAACCAGCCCGTCTGGAAAAGCGCGGTAAAGAGGGCCCGGACCGGTCCGTCCAGGGTGTGGAAGGCGCCCCCGCAGACGGCAGGGCAGATTATGAAATACAGCAGCAGATACGTAACAATGTCAAACACCGAGCTGACCGGCCCGATCCGGACCATGAATTTTCCGATGGAGGAAGCGTCCCATTTTCTCGGTTTTTCCAGAAATTCCGGATCCACCTGATCCCAAGGGATGGCCGTGCAGGAAATATCGTAGACCATGTTCAAAAGGATCAGCTGCATCGAAGCCATGGGCAGAAAGGGAAGAAAGGCGCTGGCCGCCAGCACGGAGAACATATTTCCGAAATTGGAGGAAGCCGTCATCTTCATATACTTCAGCATATTGGCGTAGGTCTTCCGCCCTTCCCGGATTCCCTCTCCCAGAACCCGCAGATCTTTTTCCAGCAGCACCACATCCGCAGACTCTTTCGCAATATCCACAGCACTGTCCACGGATATGCCCACATCTGCCGCCTTCATGGCCGGGGCATCGTTGATTCCATCCCCCATATAGGCCACACTGTGGCCGTTCCCTTTCAGAGCCGTGACCACCCTTGCCTTCTCAGAAGGGGACAGCTTCGCGAATACGTGGGTTGTCTCACAGGCCTCTGCCAGCTCTGCGTCACTCATCCCGCCCACCTGCTCTCCCAGCAGAATCCGGCCGGCCGGAATACCCACCTTTCTGCAGACACAGGCGGTTACCTTTTCATTATCCCCGGTCAGAACCTTTATCTCCACACCGGCCTGCTGCAGGGCCCGGACCGCCTCCGCGGTACTTTCCTTGGGCGGATCCAGAAAAGCCAGGTACCCGATCAGTGTCATCTCTCTTTCATCCTCCGCAGAAAAAATCCCCGCCGGAGAAGGATTCTTACGGATGGCCAGTCCCAGCACCCGCATTCCCTCCTGATTCAGCTGATCCGCCCGCGCAAGAACCATCTGCTTTTTCTCCTCTGTGAGAGGTTCGCTCCGGCCCTCGAACTCCACCCTGGTGGAGATCCGCATCATTTCCTCTACCGCGCCCTTGGTGATCAGCAGCGTCTGCCCGTCCTCGCCCTGCACCACCACGCTCATCCTGCGCCGCTCAAAATCAAAGGGAATCTCGTCCACTTTGGTATACAGTTTTTCCACTTCCTCCAGCTTTTCTTCCCGGGCGCGGGCCAGCACCGCAATATCCATCAGATTTTTCAGCCCTGTCTGATAAAAGCTGTTCAGAAAAGCGTATCCCAGCACCCGCCGGTCTTCTCGTCCGTAGAGATCCAGATGGTATTCCAGCACCACCTGATCCAGGGTCAGTGTACCGGTTTTATCTGTACAGAGAATATCCGCAGATCCGAGATCCTGGATGGCATTCAGATTTTTGATAATCACCTTTTCCTTTGCCATGGCGACTGCTCCCTTGGCCAGACAGGTGGTGACAATCATGGGCAGCATTTCCGGAGTCAGGCCCACGGCCACGGATATGGCGAACAGGACGGCGCTCATCCAGTCTCCGTCCGTAAGGCCGTTGAGGACCAGCACCACGGGAACCATCACCAGCATAAAGCGGATCAGAACCCAGGAGACGGCATTGACTCCCTTTTCAAAGGTGGTCTTCTCCGGCCTGACGTTCAGCCTCCCGGCCAGCTCGCCCAGCATGGTTTCATCCCCCACCGCCGTTACCGCCGCCTTCGCGCTTCCGCTGACCACATTGCTGCCCATAAAAGCCAGGACAGGATTGTCAGGACCATTTCCGGCATTCTCCGGGGGCTCCGCTGTCTTTTCCACCGGCTCGCTCTCCCCGGTCAGAGCCGACTGGCTTACAAAAAGATCCCGGGCCTGCAGGATCCGCACATCCGCCGGAATCATATCCCCGGCGGACAGATGAACCACATCCCCCACCACGATTTCTTCCAGGGGGATTTCCTCCGCGCCCCTTCCCTGCCTTTCCACACAGGCAGTGGTCCGTATCATCTTTCCAAGGCTGGCGGCGGCATTTCCGGAGCGTGTCTCCTGCACAAATCTCAGAATCCCTGAAAACAGTACCAGGGCCCCGATGATCACGGCGGTCACGGGATTTTTCTCTCCCGGATCGGCCAGGATCACATCGGTCACCAGGGAAACGGCCGCCAGGATCAGCAGCACCACCGTGAAAGGATTCAGGAAAGCGCCGGCCAGCCGCTTCCACAGGGGATCCCTTTTCCCTTTCGTAATCTCATTTTTTCCAAATTCATCCCGGGAGCACTCCGCCTGTTCCTCCGTCAGTCCCCGGATGGATGTGTGCAGCACCTGGCAGACGGTTTCCGCGCTGCAGGATGCGGCCAGCCTCCTTCTGTCCTCACGGCTATCCGCTCCTTCCCTGCGGCAGGTATGGTTCCGCAGCAAATCTCTTCTCATCATGGTCTCTTACCTCCTGTTGTATAGTTTTTCCTGATTTCCAGCTGCAATTTGCCCGATTTTTCTGTTCATGACCATCCATTTCCATCACCTGCCTCTCTTTTTTTACCGATATGTTCCTGCAGAATCGTCTGAAAACTTTTCCGCGCAAGAAAAAAGCAGCCCGGCGGCTGCATAAAAAACAAACATCTGTCTGCCACCGCCTGAGCTTTGACTCGACAGGGCGGTGTAACTGCATTATTCAGCGCCTTGGCTTCGACGCTGACTGTTCAAACCCTCTGGCAATGTCTCCATCGCTTCGCGGCAGCAGTCCATATCCCTGAAGTAGCCTCACTTATCGGAACATCTCTTTTTTGTCAGTTTAACCCCGGATTCTCTGTTTGTCAACCCCTCAGATCCGGGAAAACCGGAGCAGAAACAAAATTCTCCGGCTACAGCACGGCCATGGCCACGGTTCCTGCTGTCAGCAGCACAAGCCCCAGCCCGGCCTTTCTCGTAAGCTTTTCCCCAAAAACAAAGTAGGAAAAAGCCACATGGCTTTCACCTCCCGTTTTTGCAGAGTTTCAGAATACAAGCTGCACCAGCAGCATATAGCAGACAGTTCCTCCTGCAATGGACAGAAGCATCTGCCGCTTCCAGAGATGCAGAAGCACCACAAGAGCGACAGAGATCAGCTCCGGCAGCCCGTGGGACGCCGAAAAAAGATCGGTATTCCGCAGGCTGTACACCACCAGCAGGCCGAATACAGCAGCGGGAAGGGCCTTTCCCAGATACTGCACGTACTTTGGCGTAGAACGGCCCGCGGGAAAAAGCAGAAAGGGCAGGAACCGTGTCAGGGCGGTTCCCAGGACTACCATGGCAATGGTGATGATCTGCTGTGACACAGTCATTGCAGCTCTCCTCCTTTCTCCAGCGGCCTCCGCAGAAGGGTCAGTACCCCCAGCATGGCCAGCATGGCAGGAATAATAAAGTCATCGGCGCCGAAGGCTACCAGACAGATAAGGGAAAGCACGATCCCCAGCAGAGAGCTGGTATGATTTTTCTCCTTGAGCCACTGTTCCAGAAAGATCACCACGAACATGGCCACCATTACAAAATCCAGGCCCTCGGTATTGAAATGAATCAGGGAGCCGAAAAGCCCTCCCAGGGTCGCCCCGCAGAACCAGTACAGATGGTTCAAAAGCGTCACAAAGAACATAAACCAGCCCCGGTCCACATCCTCCGGGATCTCGGCGGTATAATTAATGGAAAAGCTCTCGTCACACATGCCGAAGATCAGATAGATTTTCTTCCAGCCAAGGCCCCGGTACTTATCCAGCATGGAAATCCCGTAAAACAGATGCCGCGCGTTGATCATCAGCGTCATGGCCAGGGCCTGCAGCGGCTGAAAAGCGCCCAGCAGCATATTTACGGCCACAAACTCCATGGAGCCGGCAAAGATAACGAGACTCATAATCATGGGATACCAGAAGGCAAATCCGGAAACATTCATATAGATCCCATACGTCATGCCCAGGAACCAGAATCCGGCCAGGATGGGAATCGTATGGGGAAAAGCCGCCCGGAAAGCTTTTTTCAGTGTCTGCGATTTCATTTTCATAATTTCTCCCTTTCGTACATTCTAAGAGTATCATTGAATATACATACATTCAATGGTATAATTGTATGCATTACAATTTCCCCAATGAAAATGAAAAGGAGAAACTCCAGTGTCTTTTAATTCTTTTCTGAATTATCCCATGTCCTGGAAACCGGAGCGTTCCCGGCTGAAGCGGCCCATTTACCTGTCTCTGGCGGATCAGCTGGAACAGGACATCGCCGCCGGATTTCTTTCCCCCGGCACAAAACTTCCGCCCCAGCGGGAGCTGGCTGATTTCCTGGACATTAATTTCACCACGGTGACCCGGGCTTACCGGATCTGTGAACTGAAGGGACTGATCTACGCCAGGACCGGAAGCGGGACCTTCGTCTCTCCCAGTGCCGCAAAATCCGTGACCATCTCTACAGACGGCCCCCTCCCCGGCAGCATAGATCTGGGCTTTGTCAGCTCCTTTGAGGAGTGCAATGAAATGGTTGCCGACAGCATCATCGCTGTCACGAAAAAAAAACAGCTGGCCGGGCTGCTTGACTACAAATATCCCACCGGGATGCCGCACCACAAGGCCGCCGCGGTTAACTGGCTGCAGACACTCGGACTGCAGACAGATCCGGAGCATCTTGCCATCGTCTCGGGAACTCTGAACGGTCTGGCCCTTACCCTGTCCGCCCTTTTCCATCCGGGAAACCGGATCGCGGTGGATCTCTACACCTTCGCCAATCTGATCGAGCTGGCCAGAATGTACCACCTGCAGCTGGTTCCCGTTTCCGGCGACTGGGAAGGCATGCTGGCGGAGGAGCTGGAGAACCAGTGCCGTCTCAACCCTGTGCAGGGCATTTTTCTGATGCCCTCCTGCGGCAATCCCACCACGGTCATGATCTCGGAAAGCCGCAAAAAGGCTCTGGCGGCTGTCATAAAAAAATATGGCCTGATCCTTGTTGAGGACGACATGCACGCCTTTTTCTCCAGATTGGCGTAGTGGTTCCTGGCCAGAACATCGCCGGCCAGGGCCAGGTCGTAATATTTATTAATCAGCCCCACATCCAGTCCCCCGGGACACGGCTGGCAGTGGTTGCAGTATACGCAGGCTCCTTCCGCCTCACAGCGGCGGTAAAGGCTCATCCTTTCATCTGCGCTTCCGGCAGCATATTCGCTCTCGTCCCGGTAATCGTAGGCCGGATTGATGCTGAACATTACCATATCCAGAATTCCCGCATCCAAAGCTCTGTGGACAATTGCCGGCGTGTGGGAGGAAAGCCCCATATGCCTGACGATCCCCTCCTTTTTCAGCTGCAGCAGGTAGTCCAGAATTCCGTCTTTCATTGCATGTGCCAGATCCTGCTCCTCGTCCAGACAGTGCAGAAATCCAAAGTCAATGTAATCCGTTTTCAGGGCCTTAAGCTGCCAGTCAACCGAGCGCCGGATGGTATCCAGATCTGTTGTCCATCCATATTTTCCTCCCCGGTAATATGCGCCGAAGTGCACCTGGAAATATACCTTGTCCCTGCATCCGGCCATGGCACGGCCAAATACCGGAAAGGGCTCCGCATCCGCGGAAGCCAGGTCAAAATAGTTTATCCCGTTTTCCAGAGCCATGGCCGCGGAGGCTTCTATTTCCTTCTCCCCGGCTGCTCCGATGGAGCTGGTGCCGAGGCCGAGTATGCTGATCTTCTCTTCCCCATGGGGCAGTTTTCTGTATTCCACCGCAAATTCCTCCTGATTCAAATACCGTCGATTTTTACCGCTTTTATTATAAGAGAAAGGTTCTGTGCTGTCCAATGCCTGGAAGTAATCCCCTCCCATGCCTTTTAAGCCTGACCACTTTCTATTATCTATATAAGATTACAGGGAATAAAGCAGTTTCTCTGATCAATCGGTATTACTTCCTCGCACATGCAGACAGCCCGCTCCGCGATTTCCCGGGGAGCAAACGCCTCTCCCTGGTTGAGACATGCATAAACGGCCTTTGGACTCTCATAGGTCATCTGCCAGAAAGGATATTTGATAATCACCGGGGTATTATGTTTATTGCGCACCATTTTTTCATTCAATCAGTCCTTCAGGCAGCCGATTGGAACTACATATACTCCATCCTGCCTTCTGTACGCGTAGTCTCCAACCCCAATTAGAACCATCAAAAAAGAGGGGGCTTTCATTTTGGTTATATCAATTTTGTTCTTTAATGTCTTAAGATTTTCTGCTCCTTCTTCTATCAGCTTATCTCCGCCAAGTTTCACTTCAATCAATCCATAAGACCCGTTTCTCAGATGAACCACCGCATCACATTCCAATCCCGTTTTATCCCGAAAGTGATATACTTTCCCATTCAGCGCATCTGCAAATACCCTTAAATCTCTGATACACATCGTTTCAAAGAACAAGCCAAATGTATTCAGGTCCCCTATCAGATCCTGGGGACCCAATCCCAGAGCGGCAACTGCAATGGAAGGATCCACAAAATAGCGGGTATTCGAAGTCCGTATTGCTGTTTTAGAGCGAAGATTTGGATTCCAGGCCTCCATTTCCTCAATTACAAATATTTTTTGTAATGCGTTGATATAAGAATATACCGTGTCTGTGTCAAGAGATTCCGCATCATTCGCCATAATATCGTCCTTAAGCAAGGTATTCGTTGCCTGTGAGCCCTGGTTTCTGGCATAAGAACGCATGAGGCGCTTTACCCGCTCCGGATTTCTTGTGATCCCGTCAGCTCTGGAGATATCAGATTTTACAACCGCATCATAATAGTCAAAGGCCTGCTCAAGAGCAACCTCTCCTTTCAGTTCAGTTGCCCTGGGCCAGCCACCGCGGCACACCAGAAAAGCCAATTGATTCAGGTCAAGTGAATTTTCGCCTTCGATCTGTTCCGGTGTCTCAAAAAGTGCTTTTAAACTCACCTCTCCAGTCGAGTCCAGAGATTCATATAAGCTCATCGGACGCATCAATATCCACGAAAAGCGTCCTGTTCCGGTATGATGAATATGCTCATAGGAAGCCGGAACTGCAGAGCCTGTTAAAATAAACTGTCCCATTTCATCCCTGTGATCGACCTCAAATCTGACGGCATCCCACAGTTTCGGCGCAATTTGCCATTCATCGATCAGCCGCGGGATTTTTCCCTTCAAAAGTCTCCCTGGACTGATTTCTGCCATTGTCAGATTTTGTTGTTCTTTTTCCGGATCTGCCATATAAAGAATACTGCCGGCAATCTGCTCAGCCGTTGTTGTTTTTCCACACCATTTAGCTCCTTCAATCAAAACAGCGCCTTTTCCAAGCAGCCGTTTTGATAATATTTTGTCTGCAATTCTTGCTTTATATTTTCTCATTTAACTTGAGCCTCCTGCCACGCAATACCTATTTATATTTTCTCTTGTTTACCCAAAAGTATACCTTCTTTTCGGCATTTTGGCAAATATATTTTCGGCATTTTGGCAGTCACTTTTTCGGCTATTTGGCTCTTTTAAATTTCTTTCATCAACACAGCGTCCATAGCAGAAACCGAATCTGCTTCTGTTCATTTTAATTTTTTTAACACTTCGCCAATATCCCCGTCAATGCAGATTGATTGATTCGCAATTTCTCTTGGCGCGTAAGCCTCCCCCATGTTGACACAAGCATAAATCGCCTTTCGATTTTGGGCCGTCATCTGCCAGAAAGGATATTTGATAATCACCGGGGTATTATATCCAACGGCCGCCTCCAGAAACAGAATCCTCATGTCCTGATGCCGGCGCAGGAATTCTGAATACCTTTCTGAAGCCCGGTGCCATCCCCCGTCCTCCACAAAGGTATCATCGGCCCGGAGATTCATGCTCATGGGTCTGCCGCACCGCGGGCATCTGGGAACCAGGTCCGGGGACACCGCCCTTTCGGGAACGGTTCCCGGAGGCAGACGCAGACCGCCGTCCTCCCCTATTTCCCAGCCCTGGGATATTACCATCCGGCGGACTGTCTCCTCATTGTCATAGGTCTCCGGGTGACAGGGGCCGCTGCACTGGAAAAGGCCGTAATCTCCCTGGGTATAGAAGAGCCGGTTCCGGTCAAAGCCGGCCTTCTGGAAACAGTGATCCACATTGGTGGTCAGGACGAAATAATCTTTTTCTTTTACCAGATCCAGCAGATCTTTATAAACCGTTCCGGGGGGATCCATGTACCGGTTAATATAGATATACCGGCTCCAGTAGGCCCAGTGCTCCTCCAGGGTGTCATAGGGATAAAATCCGCCGGAGTACATATCCCGGAATCCGTATTTTTCAGAGAAATCCCTGAAATACGTTTCAAAGCGCTCTCCGCTGTAGGAAAAGCCGGCCGCCGCCGACAGGCCGGCCCCCGCTCCGATTACCACCGCATCCGCCTGCTTCAGCGCCTCCTTCAGTCTTTCCGTTTTCTGTGTCAGGGTCTCTGTCCCAAAATTCCGTTTTTTTAAGATACTGACAGCCATTTTGACCGCTCCCTTTCTTCTTTCTATTTCTTCTGTTCCTCTCTCCGGCGGACGGCAGATACCGGACAATGTTCCCGGCAGTTTCCGCAGTGGAGACAGTGCTCCTGCTGAATCCGGAATGGTTCCCCCTCCTGAATACAGCCTTGCGGACAGTGTTCCGCGCAGATGCCGCAGCCAATACACGCCTCGCCGATTTCATAGCCCTTCGGCCGGGGGGAAGCTTCTCCCACGGTATACGTCTCCCGGAAGATCGGGCGCACCCCCAGATTGAAATATTCCATTTCCGCCCTGCGGATCTCAAAAATAATACCGATGGAGCGTGTATCCCCCGGATATACATTGGCCAGATACGGCTGCTCCCGGAAAATCACATCCATCCATTTCTGCTGTTCTTCTTCGGCTGCCGGCTCCGCTTTTGCGGAAAGACGGATCATTTCTTTATATTTTGTGTATCCCAGGATCTGCACGCGTCCGTCCGCCAGAAGCTCCCGGCAGAAATCTTTTCCCCTGGCCGTGAAAAAATATATGGCATCCGCTTCATAATGGATGGCGCTGATGTTCCGCACCTGGGGGCTGCCCTCCCGGTCCACTGTTGCAAAAGCCAGTACTCCCACATACTGCAGTTTCTGTATACATGTCTTTGCGTCCATTGTAGCACACCTCCCTGCTTTCTGCCGCTTTCAGCGAATCTCTTTCCAGCACTGGGGATCCGCCGCATAAAAATTCCCGTCCCTCCCGCTGGCCACAGCCGGACAGCCCCGGCACCAGGCCAGCAGTTCACATCTGGAACATTTTTCAAACTTCTGATAGTCCCGGTACTCTTCCATCCGGCAGACCCAGAGATCGGCCAGCCGGTCTTCAAGCACACTGCCCACCCGGCTGTTCTGCACCCGGCGGCAGGCGTAAACATCTCCGCTTGGCAGAATGGTCAGATGGCAGTTTCCGCAGTTGCAGCCGCCGTAGATGACGCCTTTTTCCGCGTTTTCCGGAATCTGAAAAGCTCCTGTCTCGTATTCATACAGAGTCCAGAGGTGATCTTTTTTGACAGTCTGAGCGGCCCGGGCCGGGCCGCCGGAAATGAGGTGATATAGAATGCTGACGAAAGAGGAACTGCCCGCCTGTCCGGTGGCCACCACTGTACAGCTGATCGGGAGCAAATGGAAACTGCTGATTCTCAGAAATCTGCAGATGCGCCCCTGGCGCTTTAACGAGCTTCGCCGGGATCTGGAGGGCATCAGCCAGAAGGTACTGACGGACAGCCTGCGCGCCATGGAAGAGGACGGGATCGTCATCCGGACCGTCTATCCGGAAGTTCCTCCCCGGGTAGAGTACTCCCTGTTTCCTCTGGGAGAATCCATGAAGCCCATTCTGGATGCCATGGAAGCATGGGGAACAGAATATAAGAAAAAACTGCAGCAGTAATTCTGTACAGGAAAAGACCTGGCTCCGGAAGGCAGATGCCTTTCTGAGTCAGGTCTTTTGCGAAGCGCCTGTTTTCTTCCGGCCGCTCTTCAATTTTTCCCTGGCAAAGGAAATAAATCTGGAGGCGGCAGGCCCGAAGGGCTGTTTCCTCTTCCAGGCCAGAACGCTGTCGGCCGTCAGCTCCGGCTCCAGCGGCCGGTACGTGATCTTTTCCCTATCCCAGAAGGTAATGGAGCCCTGAATGACAATGGAGTAGGCGAGCCTGCTGTGAACCATGACGGAACTGTTGGCAATCAGATTGGAAGTAAAAAAGACATTTAATTTTTCAAAATCATCACCGAACCAGTTGGCGATCTCGCTCTGGACATCGAGACGCCGGGGCAGAATCAGCGGAAGTCCCTTCAGATCCTCCGGGGTAATGCGTTCCAGTACAGCCAGGGGAGAATCCGGATGCATGGCGACCACCCACCGTTCCCGGCTGTTCATGCGTATATACTCATATTTTTCCATGCTTACAGGTTCCAGCAGAAGTCCCACATCCGTCAGCCCCCGGTCCATGCTGTGCCATCTGCCGGCTCAGGGTGGGCTGCGTCATGTGAAGAACGCTGGCCGCCCGTGTAATACTCTCCTCTCTGACAATTGCCAGAAAATACTTCAGCACCCGTATTTCCATTGTTCTACCCTCGTTTCTGCTGCTCTGCAAGCTCCTCCTCCGTCTGCACCGGACAGGTATAATATCCGTTTTCCGCCGCTTTTCCATGGTAATCAATGGCGTGGGCCGGGCACTGATGCAGGCAGGCCAGGCAGAACATACAGCGGTTTTTAAAACGAACCCTTCCCTCTTCCATCACAATATTGTCCGCCGGACACTGACGCACGCATTTTCCGCAGCGGACGCAGGCGTCCGATACTGTAAATCTTGCAAACTTCACCATGAAATGGTTAAAAGCCCAGTTGACAGGCCCGGACAGCCTTCCATCCCCCTTTTTGATCTTCATGGGCGCAAGCGGTTCGCCCTGCCGGATTCTCTGAGCTGTCCCGTGCAGAGCCGGAAGACTGGCGCGGATCCTTCTCCTGGCAATCTCAGGGCTCGGCATACGGTAGGCCACCATATAATTATCCGGCATACGGATTCCGGTAAAGCCCATAAATTCCATTCCGCGGCCGCGGATGATCTTTTCGCAGTACTCTCCGGCCAGACCGGCGTGGGCGCCCATGGTGGCCGCCACATAGACCCGGCGGCTTCCGGAAAATTCCGCCTTTTTCATTACCTGCTCTACTTTCAGAGGCAGCCGCCAGGCATAGACGGGGGCCACAAAGACAAAGGGCGTCTCCGAGTGAAAACGCCACTTTGTCTTTTCCTTAAAAACAGTATTCAGCGATACTGCCGCCTCTCCCAGATCTTTTGCCAGTATCTCCGCGGCAAGCCGGCTGTTTCCCGTCCCTGTAAAATATAAGATCAAACTGCTCTCCTCCGATAAAAAGCCTATTTTAAACTGTCATTTAAACTCTATTATACATCGGAAGTTTCTCCACGGCAAACATATTTTTCCGGCGCATCCCTGTGTATGGATGATCTGCTGTTCAGAATATTCATAAATTCTTCCCCGGTGATGGTTTCCTTCTCATACAGATAGGCGGCCAGCTGATCCAGCTTCTCCCGATCCGCCGCAAGAATCTGCTCGGCTTTGCGGTGCTGCTTCTTCACCAGCTCCATCACCTGCCTGTCAATTTCTGTCTGTGTTTCCGCGGAGCAGGCCAGGGACGCGTCTCCTCCCAGATACTGGTTGTTAACGGTCTCCAGGGCCACCATGTCGAAATCCTTGCTCATGCCGTACCGGGTAATCATGGCTCTGGCCAGCTTTGTGGCCTGTTCGATATCGTTGGAGGCTCCTGTGGAGGCCGAGTGGAATACCAGCTCCTCCGCTGCCCGGCCGCCTGTCAGCGTCGCAATCTTATTTTCCAGCTCCTCCTGGCTCATCAGATAATGATTTCCTTCCTCCACCTGCATGGTATATCCCAGGGCGCCCGAGGTTCTCGGAACAATGGTGATTTTCTGCACCGGCGCGGAATTTTTCTGTCTCGCCGCCACCAGGGCATGGCCGATCTCATGGTAGGCCACAATCTTTTTCTCCTGGTCGGTGAGGATGGCATTTTTCTTCTGATACCCGGCAATGACTACTTCAATGCTTTCTTCCAGATCCGCCTGGGTCACGTACTCTCTCCCGGCCCTGACAGCCCGCAGCGCGGCTTCATTCACGATATTGGCCAGCTCCGCGCCGGAAGCTCCAGAAGCCATTCTGGCAATCTGACTGAAGTCTACACCCTCTTCCAGATGAATTTTTTTGGCATGAACCTTCAGTATTTCCTCCCTTCCCTTCAGATCGGGCAGCTCCACGGGAACTCGCCGGTCGAAGCGGCCGGGGCGGGTCAGGGCCGGATCCAGGCTCTCCGGCCGGTTGGTGGCGGCCAGGATGATCACGCCCGTATTTTCTTCAAATCCATCCATCTCCGTCAGAAGCTGATTCAGGGTCTGCTCCCGCTCATCATTTCCGCCGGCGCGGCCGTCACGTTTCTGTCCTATGGCATCAATCTCATCAATAAACACAATGCAGGGGGCTTTTTCCTTGGCCTGCCGGAACAGATCCCTGACCTTGGATGCGCCCATGCCCACAAACATCTCCACGAATTCCGAGCCGGACATGGAGAAGAAGGGGACATTGGCCTCCCCGGCCACCGCTTTGGCCAGCATGGTCTTGCCGGTTCCCGGAGGGCCCACCAGCAGGATTCCCTTGGGCATGGATGCGCCGATTTTCTTATATTTATCCGGATTATGGAGATAATCCACAATCTCCGACAGGTTTTCCTTTGCTTCATCCTCCCCGGCCACATCGGAAAAACGGATGCCCCCGGAGGACTTCACATAAATCTTGGCGTTGCTTTTTCCCATGCCGAAGCTCATGGCGTTGGGCCCGCCCGCGTTTTTTACCATCCGCCTGTACAGCAGCTGGCCGACGGCCACAAAAATAACGATGGGCAGCACCCAGGTCAGCAGAAAACTCAGCAGCGGATCCGCCTGCTGTATAATTTCCCCTGAAAATTTCGCGCCCGAATCATAGAGACGCTGGGTCAGATCCGCGTCCGGCATCATTCCCGTTTTATAAACCGTTCCTTCTTTATCAGTAAAAATAATCTGATTATCTTCCTGCTGCACCTCCACCTCTCCGATTTCTCTGTTTTCTGCCATATCCATGAAGGTTCCGTAATCTACCTCCCGGATCTGCCTCTGGGCTATCCAGGGCATGGCCAGAAAATTAAACAGCAGCAGCACCAGAAGTACAATCACATAATAATAGATCAGCGGCTTTCTGGGTTTTTTTACTTCCTGCATTTCTCTGACTCTCCTTTCTTTTCTTCCAGTTTCATCTGACGCTCCATGGCCGACAGAGCGGCGATCAGAGCATACTGCATGGACTGGGTGGCGAAATCAATGGCGTATTCGGCGTACAGGGCCGCCGTCTCCGCCCGGTCCTCTTCCTCTGTATCCCCCCGCAGCTGCTTTTTTAGAAGGCTTTCCACCTTATTCCGGTATTCCACCTGGGCTTTTGCCAGTTCGGCCACTGCCTCCAGACGGCTGGCTTTCACCCTCTCCTGAATGAGCAGATCACTCTCTCTGTATTCCATCTCCGTCTTTTTTCGTTCTTCTGCGATCTGCTCCCGTTCTTCTGTACTGCAGACATGGAGATGACTCTGCAGCTTTCCATACTGCTGCTCCAGCTCATACAGCTTAACGGCAAATACTTCCTGTCCGATTTTCACTTTTTAACCAGCTCCTCTCCGGGAAATATTCATCTCGCTATTGTTATAGCAGAGAGCGGGGAAAAATACGACTTTCAATTTTTTTCCGCTGTAATCATGGGGCTGTCGCAAGTGCCGGGATCTACACACTGGTTGAGACTGCCAAGGCGAATGGACGGATACAGTTCTCGGCAAGGGAATTGCTGATACAGCAATTCCCATCTTCCAGATAATTGAAGAATTCCTGACGGTTATTTAATGCATAATGAAACGCTTTGGAAAGTTTGGATTTTGGCAGTTCCCCGATGGAACTTTTCTCTGCCCACGCCCAAAAAGCCTCGAGAAGTGG
>DVOO01000019.1 GCA_018713515.1 Candidatus Scatomonas pullistercoris | reverse complement strand
GGAGACCGCCCGCGAAGCATTGCGTCTTGCCATGCATAAGTTACCCTGTAAATGTAAAATCGTTTCTCGTGCAGACTTAGAAGGCGGTGATAACAGTGAAAAGTAAAAAATATGTGGAAGATTTAAAAGCGAAATCAGCTGCTGAATTGCAGGAAGAATTGGTAGCTGCCAAGAAGGAGCTCTTTAATCTGAGATTCCAGAATGCGACCAATCAGCTGGACAACACCAGCCGTATTAAGGAAGTTCGCAAAAATATTGCAAGAATTTCAACTGTCATTGCTCAGAAAGCAAGCGCAGCCAACTGAAAGGAGTCAAGGTCGTGGAAGAAAGAAATCTGAGAAAAGTCCGTGTGGGCAAGGTCATCAGCAATAAAATGGACAAAACCATTGTTGTGGCCATCGAAGACCATGTAAAACATCCGCTTTACAAAAAGATTGTAAAGGATACGTATAAATTAAAAGCACATGATGAGAAGAATGAGTGCAACATCGGTGATACAGTGAGAGTGATGGAAACCAGACCCCTTTCCAAGGATAAGAGATGGAGACTGGTGGAAATCGTAGAGAGAGCGAAATAATTGAAGAAATGCTAAAAGGAGGAATACCAGCATGATTCAGCAGGAAAGCAGACTGAAGGTCGCTGATAACACCGGTGCAAAAGAAATCCTCTGCATTCGTGTTATGGGCGGATCTACCAGAAGATATGCGAATATCGGCGATATAATCGTTGCCACGGTCAAAGATGCAACACCTGGCGGCGTTGTAAAAAAAGGTGACGTGGTGAAGGCTGTTGTGGTTCGTTCTGTAAAGGGCGCACGCCGCAAGGACGGTTCCTACATCAAGTTTGATGAGAACGCAGCAGTGATTATCAAAGAGGATAAGACTCCCAGAGGAACCCGTATTTTTGGACCTGTAGCCAGAGAGCTCCGTGAGAAACAGTTTATGAAGATTGTTTCCCTGGCTCCGGAAGTATTATAGGAGGTCGGCTATGTCAGTAAAGATTAAAAAGGGCGACACTGTAAAGGTAATCGCCGGTAAAGATAAAGATAAAGAGGGAAAAGTTCTCTCCGTTGACGCGAAAAAGAATAAGGTGATTGTTGAGGGAATCAACATGATTACCAAACACACAAAACCGAGCATGCAGGATCAGCAGGGCGGTATTGTGAACAAAGAGGCTCCCATTGATATTTCCAATGTTATGTACCTGCACAAAGGCAAAGTGACCAGAATCGGCTACAAGGTAGAGGACGGCAAGAAGGTCCGCGTTGCCAAGACCACAGGCGAAGTACTGGATTAACTGAGAGGAGGCCGAAATCGTGAGCAGATATAAAGAAATGTACAAAAACGAAATCGTCGATGCCATGACAAAGAAGTTCGGATACAAGAACGTTATGGAAGTGCCGAAGCTCGAGAAGATCGTAGTAAACATGGGTGTTGGAGAGGCAAAGGAGAATGCAAAGGTTCTGGATTCTGCCGTTGCGGATATGGAGCGGATCACCGGCCAGAAGGCCATTGTGACCAGAGCGAAAAAGTCCGTGGCCAACTTCAAGATCAGAGAGGGAATGGCGATTGGATGCAAGGTTACCTTAAGAGGCGACAAGATGTATGAGTTTGCAGATCGTCTGATTAACCTGGCTCTGCCCCGTGTCCGTGACTTCCGCGGTGTAAACCCCAATGCTTTCGATGGCAGAGGAAACTATGCGCTCGGCATTAAGGAGCAGCTGATTTTCCCGGAGATTGAATATGATAAGGTTGACAAGGTCAGAGGTATGGATGTGATTTTTGTTACAACCGCCAAGACCGATGAAGAAGCCCGTGAGTTATTGAGATTATTCAACATGCCATTTGCAAAGTAATATAGGAGGAAAAATTCATGGCGAAAACAGCAATGAAAATTAAACAGCAGCGGAAAGCAAAATTCTCCACCAGAGAATACAATCGCTGCAGGATCTGTGGACGTCCCCATGCATACCTGAGAAAATACGGAATCTGCCGTATTTGTTTCCGTGAATTAGCGTATAAGGGTCAGATCCCTGGAGTAAAGAAAGCAAGCTGGTGACCGGAGAAGCACTTAATGAGCGCAAGCCTTTGGGCGCAGAGCGAATTTAGTGCGAGGTCGTTCCTGAACCTCAGCGAGACCAAGCGTTCAGCGCCGGCCGAGCTTAGTTGAAGGAACAGCCTTGTTAAATATGGTTTATAAAGCGATAAAGGAAATCCGTGGAAAAGAATGTAAGGAGGAAATACACATGTCCATGAGCGATCCGATTGCAGATATGCTTACAAGAATCCGTAATGCAAATACGGCAAAGCACGATACGGTAGATGTTCCGGCATCGAAAATGAAAATAGCGATTGCCGACATTCTGGTGAATGAAGGATATATTGAAAAATATGAGCTGGTTGGGGAGGCACCCCACAAGTCAATCCATATTACGCTGAAATATGGTGCAGACAAAAATGAGAAGATCATCACAGGCCTCAAGAGAATTTCCAAGCCGGGTCTTCGTATTTATGTAAATAAAGAAGAACTGCCGAAGGTTCTGGGAGGACTGGGTATCGCGATCCTGTCCACCAACCAGGGCGTCATCACCGACAAGGAGGCCAGAAAGCTTCAGGTCGGCGGCGAAGTTCTCGCTTTTGTATGGTAATCAAAAGCCTTTCAATTTGCGCCGCGGAATGAAGCGCGCGCAGCAGCAACTGAAAACAGAGGAGAACATAAATCGTCTCCTCCGAAAATCTAAGTTAATCAGGAGGAAATAACAGTATGTCACGTATCGGAAGACAGCCGGTGGCCGTTCCCGCCGGAGTAACGGTTGACATCAAAGAGGGAAATGTTGTAACAGTAAAGGGCCCCAAGGGAACTCTCGAGAGAGCGCTTCCGGAAGAGATGACCATCAAGATGGAAGAAGGCCAGGTGGTTGTTACAAGACCCAATGATCTGAAGAAAATGAAGGCCCTGCACGGCCTGACCAGAACGCTGATCCACAATATGGTTGTGGGCGTCAGCGAAGGATACCAGAAGGTGCTGGAGGTTAACGGAGTTGGTTATCGTGCAGCAAAACAGGGAAAGAAGCTGGTTTTGAATCTGGGCTACTCTCACCCGGTAGAAATAGAGGATCCGGAAGGACTGGAATCCTCTGTGGATGGCAATAAGATCATCATCAAGGGCATCAGCAAAGAGAAGGTTGGTCAGTACGCCGCCGATATCAGAGATAAGAGAAGACCGGAACCCTACAAGGGCAAAGGAATCAAGTACGCTGATGAAGTGATCCGCCGCAAGGTTGGTAAGACCGGTAAGAAATAATATAAGGAGAGTGTAGAGATGATTAAAAAAGTATCCAGAACTCAGGTTCGCCAGAAAAAGCATAGAAGAATGCGCAATCATATTGCCGGTACTGCCGCGAAACCCCGTCTGGCTGTATTCCGCAGCAACAATCATATGTATGCGCAGATCATCGATGACGCAGCAGGCCGTACCCTGGTTTCTGCTTCCACCATGCAGAAAGAGGTGAAGGCAGAGCTGGAGAAGACCAGCAATGTGGCCGCAGCTGCATACCTGGGAACAGTAATCGGCAAGAAGGCTGTTGAGGCAGGTATTGAGGAGGTCGTTTTCGACAGAGGCGGTTTCATCTATCATGGAAAGATTCAGGCACTGGCAGACGCGGCGCGTGAGGCCGGACTGAAATTCTAAGAGAGGAAGGAGAAGAACACATGAGACATACAATCATTGATGCCAGCCAGTTGGAGCTGGAAGAGAAGGTTGTTTCCATCAAGAGAGTTACCAAGGTTGTTAAAGGTGGTCGTAACTTCCGTTTTACCGCGTTAGTAGTTGTAGGCGACCGCAACGGCCATGTAGGTGCAGGCCTCGGAAAAGCCGCCGAGATTCCGGAGGCGATCCGGAAGGGCAAAGAAGATGCCATGAAGAAGCTGGTCACAGTGGCCAGAGATGCAAACAACAGTGTGACCCATGATTTCATCGGAAAGTTCGGAAGCGCCCAGGTGCTGATGAAATGTGCTCCGGAAGGTACCGGTGTTATTGCCGGCGGTCCGGCCCGTGCCGTGGTGGAGCTGGCAGGTATCCAGAATATCCGTACTAAATCCCTGGGTTCCAGAAATAAGCAGAATGTAGTTTTGGCAACGATCGACGGACTGCGTCAGCTGAAAACGCCGGAAGAGGTGGCGAGACTGCGCGGCAAGTCCGTGGATGAGATTTTTGCTTAAGGAGGACTCGACAATGGCAGACAAATTAAAAATCACTTTGGTAAAATCCACTATCGGATGCGTGCCGAAGCATAAAAAGACCGTGGAGGCCATGGGCCTTCGGAAACTGAATCATACAGTTGAGCTTCCCGACAATGCGGCTACCCGCGGTATGGTAAAGCAGGTAGGCTATCTGTTAAAAGTGGAAGAAGCGTAAGCGCTACTCAGAAGGAGGTACACAATGGACTTATCAAATTTGCATCCTGCAGAAGGTTCCAGACACAGCGATAATTTCCGCAGAGGTCGTGGCCATGGCTCAGGAAACGGCAAGACTGCCGGCAAAGGCCATAAGGGACAGAAGGCCCGCTCCGGAGCTCCGAGACCGGGATTTGAGGGCGGCCAGATGCCGCTTTACAGGCGTCTTCCCAAGAGAGGATTTACCTGCAGAAATTCTAAGGAAATCGTTGCAATCAACGTAAGCGCTCTGGAAAGATTTGAAGACGGAGCGGAAGTTACGGTTGCTTCTCTTCAGGAGTGTGGACTGATTTCCAATCCCAGAGACGGTGTGAAGATTCTGGGTACCGGAGAGATTTCCAAAAAACTGACGGTAAAAGTAAATGCATTTAGCGAAAGTGCAAAAGCCAAAATTGAGGCAGCAGGTGGAACAGCCGAGGTGATCTAATGTTTAAAACCTTACGAGATGCTTTTCGGATTAAAGAAGTTCGTCGTAGGATTTTGTATGTGGTTTTGATGCTGGTAGTGATCCGGGTAGGTTCTCAGATTCCCGTGCCGGGTGTAAATACAGATTTCTTTAATTCGTATTTAAATAACGGCACGGACGCCTTCTCGTTTTTGAATGCCTTTACAGGAGGCGGCTTTACTAATTTCTCTATTTTTGCACTCAGCATCACGCCTTATATTACATCCTCCATTATCATTCAGCTTCTGACCATTGCGATTCCGAAGCTGGAAGAGATGCAGAGGGACGGCGCCGAGGGCAGAAAGAAGATCAACAAGATCACCCGGTATCTGACGGTGGGTCTTGCATTGTTCGAGAGCCTTGCCATGGCTATCGGATTTGGAAACCGTCTGATCCTGGAGGTAAACGCAGTCAACATTATCGTGGTTGCGGTATCTCTGACAGCTGGTTCCGCTTTCCTGATGTGGGTTGGCGAGCAGATTAATGACAAAGGGATCGGAAATGGTATTTCCATGGTTCTGCTGATCAATATTCTCTCAAGAATTCCGCAGGATATGATTACGCTGTATCAGAACTTTGTGGCCGGACAGACCATTGCCAGAGCTGTGCTGGCCTGGGTGATCATCGCGGCAATTATTCTCGCCCTGATTTTCCTGGTGCTGGTGCTGAACGGCGCGGAGAGAAGGATTCCGGTACAGTATTCAAAGAAGATGGTAGGAAGAAGGCTGGTGGGAGGACAGTCCTCACATATTCCGCTGAAGGTGAACACCGCCGGCGTCATTCCAATTATCTTCGCCTCCTCCATTATGTCTCTGCCGGGCATTATCACGAGTTTTACTGGCGCTTCCCCGGATGGCATAGGAGGGACAATCATCGATATGTTCAGTTCCAGCAACTGGTTCAATCCGGATAATTGGCTGCTGACGCTGGGATTAATTCTTTATGTAGTACTTGTGATCTTCTTTGCATACTTCTATACGTCCATCACCTTTAATCCCATAGAGGTGGCGGACAATATGAGAAAGCAGGGAGGATTTATCCCGGGCATCCGTCCAGGAAAAGCAACCGTAGATTATTTAAACTCTGTGCTGAAATATGTTATTTTCATTGGAGCGGCAGGACTTACCATTGTCGCAGTTATACCGTTTGTTTTTAACGGCCTGTTCAGCGCGGAAGTTTCCTTCGGCGGTACATCGCTGATTATTATTGTATCAGTTATTCTGGAAACCATGAAGCAGCTGGAATCTATGATGCTGGTCCGCAACTATAAAGGATTCTTGAATGATTGATAGGATTGTGCTATAGTAAGGTTGTGGTGCGGAAGCGCCGCAGCCTTATCTTGCGTTGCGGCTTGGTATCCGCAGAAATACAGAACAGGAGAGGTATTGTATATGAAGATTATCATGTTAGGTGCGCCGGGGGCCGGGAAGGGCACGCAGGCCAAGAAGATTGCTGAAAAGTATGGGATTCCCCATATTTCTACCGGAGACATTTTCCGGGCCAATATCAAAGAAGGTACGGAGCTGGGAAAGAAGGCCAAAAGTTATATGGACCAGGGACTCCTGGTACCGGATGAGCTGACCTGCGATCTGGTAGTAGACAGGATTTCCCAGCCGGATGCGGCAAAGGGCTATGTGCTGGATGGTTTTCCCAGAACGATCCCGCAGGCAGAGGCCCTGACAGATGCGCTGAATAAGCGCGGAGAGACGATCGATTATGCCATCAACGTAGAGGTTCCGGATTCTAATATTATCAACAGAATGTCGGGACGCCGTGCCTGCCTTTCCTGCGGTGCAACGTATCATTTGACTTATAATCCGCCCAAGACAGAAGGTATCTGTGACAACTGCCAGGGCGAGCTTGTTTTGAGAGATGACGATAAGCCGGAAACAGTAAAAAAACGTCTGGATGTCTACCATGCACAGACACAGCCTCTGATTGATTACTATCAGGCGGCAGGCGCGCTGAGGGAAGTAGACGGAACCCAGGATATTGACGTGGTTTTCCAGGATATCGTCAAGATATTAGGAGAGTAATTGATTATGTCCGTTTCAATTAAAACTGCCCACGAAATTGAACTCATGCGGCATGCCGGAAAACTTCTTGAGCAGGTACACGATGAACTTGCAAAAATAATTCGCCCCGGTATTTCTACCTGGGAGATCGACCATGAGGGAGAGCGGATGATCCGTGAGCTGGGCTGTGTTCCCAATTTTCTGCACTATAACGGCTACCCGGCATCCATCTGTGTGTCGGTGAACGATGAAGTCGTTCATGGAATCCCCAAAAAGGAAAGGATTCTGAAGGAGGGCGATATTGTCAGCCTGGATGCGGGCCTGATCTATGAGGGCTATCATTCGGATGCCGCCCGTACCTACGGGGTGGGAAAGATCAGCCCGGAAGCACAGAAGCTGATTGATGTGACGAAGCAGTCTTTCTTTGAGGGAATCAAATACGCCCGGGCCGGTCATCATCTCCATGAAATTTCTGCCGCCATCGGCAATTATGCGGAGAGTTTCGGTTATGGAGTTGTCTATGACCTGGTAGGCCATGGTATCGGCACCCATCTCCATGAGGATCCACAGATCCCAAACTTTGCCTGCAAGAGCCGCGGAATCCGTCTGCAGCCGGGTATGACTCTGGCCATAGAGCCCATGATTAATCAGGGAACGGCAGATGTGTGCTGGCTGGATGATGACTGGACGGTGGTGTCAGAGGATGGTTCCCTTTCCGCACACTATGAGAACACAGTTCTGATCACAGACGGTGAGCCGGAGCTGCTGACTCTGACACGGTGAGGAAAGCCATGGAAGAGCTGAGGCAGGGAATGTTCGCCAGAAGCCTGGCTGGTCACGACAGCGGACGTCTGTACGTGGTGATCCGGGAGAAGGACGGATACGTGTATCTGGCAGACGGAAAACTTCGCACGCTGGATAAACTGAAAAAGAAAAAGAGAAAGCATGTCCAGCCGGATTACGGAACGGCGCCGGAGCTGGAGGAAAAAACGGCACGGGGGCTTGCGCTCAGAGATGAAGATATCCGAAAAGCAATCAAAAGCAAGGAGGTTAAGGTATGTCAAAGGCAGATGTAATTGAAGTGGAGGGAACTGTGCTGGAGAAGCTGCCCAATGCCATGTTCAAGGTAGAACTGGAGAATAAGCATGTGGTACTGGCTCATATCAGCGGCAAACTCCGCATGAATTTCATCCGGATTCTGCCGGGGGATAAGGTGACCATTGAACTTTCCCCCTATGACCTGGACAAGGGGCGCATCATCTGGAGAGATAAATAAGAGAGTCGGAACAGAAAGTGTTTCTAGCAGGCGTTTTCGGAGTTGGATTTTTCATTCCGGGAACGTCTGTTTTTTGACGGAGGAGTAAAATGAAGTACTATAGTATATTGAATATTTCTATGCAGCAAATTCAGATTTTTCTAAAATGCTGCCAATATCAGAATTATTCCCGGGTGGCGGAAGAGTATAATTTTACTCCCTCTATGATCAGCAAGACGGTAAAGGCGCTGGATGAAGGTGTATTTGATCTGGTTATTACCTGGTCCGGCGAGAAACCTTATTTTAATAACAGAGACACAGAGTGGGCTACTATCTTCCGCTCGCCGGCGGCAGTTTTTATTCCCAGGGGAGTTCCGCTTTTTGAAAAGGAGATACATTCTTTCGGGGATCTGCGCTCCTGTCCCTTTATAACCCTGTCACCGGAGGCTTATCCCCACTATTACGATTTTTTGCAGAAAATATGTCTGAAGCATGGCTTCTCGCCGGTCATTTCTACCATATGCGGCAGCACAGAATCTGCCAGATACAATCTGAATCTGGGAAAAGGGGTTTATGTGGCCTCCAGCCTGATCTGCAGCGACTGGGAGTCAGAGGATGTAAGGAAGATAGAACTGGACGGCGAGGGAAATGCCGACCTTCTCGTCGTATGGAAGAAAAATCATCTGACGCCCAAAATGAAATATATTATAGACAAGATTACACATTGAAAAAATGGAACAGCAGGGTTCCAAGGGGTTGTTTTACAGCCCCAAAACCTGCCGGATATAATAGAGACAGCGGCAGAGAGCAGAAGCCGCTACTATTTGGTCTGGGAGGTTTATACAATGAAACAGAAATTTATCGACGGCGCACAGAAACGTCTTCAGGGAATGGCCGCCTGGCCCGGGGCGGAGGTCGCATCTTTTGCCCTGGTGACAGAATTGATACCGGAACTGTGCAGGGTACCCTATGATTATCTTCTGCGGGATGATCCCGAAGGTATGGCAGAATGTACACTTCTGGTGCAGGAGTATCTGGATGTGGACATGATTCTTGCAAATCTGGATGTCTATAATTTTGAAGCTGAGGCCATGGGGGCAGAGGTAAAATTTTATCCCGATCACTGCGCAGATATAGTGCGAAGCAATTATTTTATTAAAGGGCCGCAGGATCTGGATAAAATTAAATTCAAAGGTCTGGATACAGGAAGATTTCCCTATCTTCTCAGATACTGCCGGGCTTACGAAAAGTATACGGGGGCGGAAACGTTTCCCATGTCTCTGGCGGACGCCTTTGCTTCTGTGCCGGTTGTGACCCCCGGCTATTGTGAGAGAATTTATCAAGCCAAGTCTGGAGCGGGAACTTGAAAAACTGGATATGCCTGGAATTGTTCTTCAGGATACGGCGTTTTTCGGCACGGCACAGCTTTCCGGGGCCGCCAGAAAAGAGTATGAGGACTTTATTGTGTGGTCAAATAATATGTTCTTCTGCATCGACCCGGATTTGACAGAATTGACGCCGGAATACGCAAGGGAGGTAGCAAATGCCCACGGTGTACCGCTGATGGCCGGAATCGCGGCAAAACAGGTAGAATTCGGAGAGATTCCGGAAACAGTTTCTATTATAAAGGATTTTGTCCTGAAAGGGAAAAAAGGCCCGTCGCCGCTGATTTTCTTTTTCAATAATCTTTCGCCGAGAACCTCTACAGACAAGCTGCTGGCGGCAACCAGGGCGGTCCGGGTGTTTGGTCGTCCAGAGGCAGACGAAAATACGGCGTATGAAATCCCGGAGAATATTTCTTTTGAAAAATTCCTGGAAGACAAAATGAAAAATAATCCGGAAGGATATACGTTCCATTGGCTGGAAAAATCCGGGTATGCCGGTTTGAGAAAATAAAAAGAGAGAGAAACAGGGGAGAACGGAAGCGGCAGCAGTCTCCCCTGTTTTTTGCACCCAGTAGTTATAGTAGAAAAAGGAAGGCAAAAAATAAAGTAAATTTTGCTTGCATTCAATCCGCGCCAGTGCTATACTATAAAACGAACTTTTGTGCGCGGGTTTTTGACTAACCCACCAAAAATCCCGTAAACACAAGGAAAATTAAGCTTCAGACTTAAGAAAGGAGGATTCGTCATGAAGGTAAGATCATCTGTGAAACCGATCTGCGAAAAGTGCAAGGTTATCAAGAGAAAAGGAAGTATCCGTATCATTTGTGAGAATCCAAAGCATAAACAGCGCCAGGGTTGATCCCTCAAGACCCAGTGTTTATGCGCGTTAATATTATAAAGTGAGACCTGATAGGCTGCGTCAGGATACCTCCGTGGATGGAGCTCCGGGCTGCGCGTCCGGAAAGATTTATCCTTTATAATATTGCTTAATACTTCTCCCGGAAACGGGAGGGGAAAGGCCGCCTACCGCGGCTGGATGCGTCATACCGGCATCCCAATTAGGAAAATATTAATTGTGTAAATGGAGGAAACGTACATGGCTCGTATAGCTGGTGTAGATTTACCAAGAGACAAACGCGTAGAGATCGGTTTAACCTATATCTACGGAATCGGAAGAGCTTCTTCCAACAGAATCCTGGCCCAGGCAGGTGTTAACCCGGATACCCGCGTGAGAGATCTGACCGATGACGAGGTAAAGAAGATTGCCGCCGTTATCGATGAGACTCAGATGGTAGAGGGTGATCTGCGGCGTGAGATCGCAATGAATATCAAGCGTCTGCAGGAGATCGGCTGCTACCGCGGAATCCGCCATAGAAAAGGACTTCCTGTTCGCGGACAGAAGACCAAGACCAATGCCAGAACCCGTAAGGGCCCGAAGAAGACTGTTGCTAACAAGAAAAAATAAAGAATAAGAAAGTGTAGGTTAGTTTTTATTATGGCAAAAGTGACAAAGAAAACGACCAAACGTCGTGTCAAGAAAAACGTTGAACGTGGACAGGCACACATTCAGGCATCCTTTAACAATACCATTGTTACGCTGACTGATACGGAAGGCAATGCTCTCTCCTGGGCAAGTGCCGGCGGCCTGGGCTTTAAAGGTTCAAGAAAATCTACTCCTTATGCTGCACAGATGGCTGCAGAGACGGCCACCAAAGCAGCTTTGATTCATGGCTTAAAAACAGTTGACGTGTTCGTAAAGGGACCCGGATCAGGACGTGAGGCCGCTATCCGCGCTCTGTCTGCAAGTGGTCTGGAAGTAACGAGTATCTGCGATGTGACGCCGGTGCCCCACAACGGCTGCCGTCCGCCCAAGCGCAGAAGAGTCTAATCAAATCAGGAGGTCATAACAATGGCAGTAAATAGAGTACCGGTTCTGAAAAGATGCAGATCCTTAGGATTGGATCCTGTGTATCTTGGAATTGATAAAAAGTCCACCCGTCAGTTAAAGCGTTCCAGCAGAAAGATTTCCGAGTATGGACTGCAGCTGAGGGAGAAACAGAAAGCAAAATTTATCTACGGAGTTCTTGAGAAACCCTTCCGCAATTATTATGAGAAGGCGGATAAGATGCCCGGACAGACAGGTGAGAATCTGATGTCCATGCTGGAACTGCGTCTGGACAATGTCATCTTCCGTCTGGGCTTTGCCAGAACGAGAAGAGAGGCCAGACAGATCGTGGACCACAAGCATGTTCTGGTAAACGGCAGGCAGGTGAATATTCCGTCCTACCTGACCAAGGCAGGCGATGTGATCGAAATCAAGGAAGGAAAGAAAGGATCTCAGAGATACAAAGATATCCTGGAGGTGACCGGCGGACGTCTGGTTCCCGAGTGGCTGGATTCCAATCAGGAGACTCTGCAGGGAACGGTTAAGGAAGTTCCGGCCCGTGAGGTTATCGATGTTCCGGTAAACGAGATGCTTATCGTCGAGCTGTATTCTAAATAATCCGCAGGCGGTGTAACCCTCGATGAAGCATAATCCCAAAAAGGAGGGGCTTGTAGGTGTTTGATTTTAACAAACCGAAAATTGAGATCACAGAGATTTCAGAAGATAAGAAATTCGGCAGATTCGTGGTAGAACCGCTGGAGCGGGGCTACGGAACGACTCTGGGCAATTCTCTCCGGAGAATCATGCTTTCCTCACTTCCCGGCGCTGCTGTCAGCCAGGTGAAGATTGAGGGCGTGCTCCATGAGTTCAGCTCCATCCCCGGGGTGAAGGAAGATGTCACAGAGATCATCATGAATCTGAAGAGTCTGGCTATCAAGAATAACAGCGAGACCAACGAGGCCAAGATCGCTTATATTGAATTTGAAGGCGAGGGCGTTGTGCGGGCTTCCGATATCCAGGTTGACCAGGACATCGAGATTATGAATCCGGACCAGGTAATTGCCACGCTGAACGGCGGGGCGGACAGCAAGCTTTACATGGAGCTGACCATTACCAAGGGCCGGGGCTATGTCAGCGCTGATAAAGCGAAGACAGACGATATGCCCATCGGAGTGATTGCCGTGGACGCGATCTATACTCCGGTTGAGAGGGTAAATCTGACCGTTGAGAATACGCGTGTCGGACAGATTACGGATTTTGACAAGCTGACCCTGGATGTTTACACAAAGGGTACACTGGATCCGGATGAAGCAGTCAGTCTGGCTGCCAAGGTGCTCAGTGAGCATCTGAAGCTGTTCATTGATCTTTCTGAGAATGCTAAGACCGCGGAAGTTATGATTGAAAAGGAAGACAACGAGAAGGAGAAAGTTCTCGAGATGAATATCGATGAGCTGGAGCTTTCCGTCCGCTCCTACAATTGCCTGAAGCGTGCCGGTATCAACACAGTAGAAGAACTGTGCAGCAAGACCTCGGAAGATATGATGAAGGTCCGCAATCTGGGCCGTAAATCGCTGGAAGAGGTTCTCGCGAAGCTGAAAGAGCTGGGTCTGCAGCTCAGCCCGGGAGATGAGCAGTAAAATATATTTGTAGAAGAAAGCGGGTGGTCAGTAAGACCGAAGAAGCGTGGCTCCCCGTTCCACAAATGGAGGAATAGAAATGGCAGGATATAAGAAGCTGGGAAGAACTTCTGCCCAGAGAAAAGCAGTACTTAGAAATCAGGTGACGAATCTTCTGTTCCACGGAAAGATCCGTACCACAGAAACCAAGGCAAAAGAGATCCGCAAGATTGCAGAAGGCCTGATTGCCATGGCTGTGCGCGAAAAGGACAACTATGAGACCGTTACCGTGACGGCCAAAGCAGCCCGCAAGGATGCAGACGGAAAGAGAGTCAAGGAAGTCCGTGACGGAAAGAAAGTAACGGTATACGATGAGGTGCAGAAGGAAATTAAGAAAGATGCTCCTTCCAGGCTGCACGCGAGACGCCAGATGATGAAGGTGTTCTATCCGGTGACGGAGGTTCCCACAAGCAACAAAGGGAAAAAGAAAAACACCAAAAAGATCGACATGGTGGCAAAGATGTTTGATGAGATCGCACCGAAGTACGAGGGACGCAATGGCGGATATACCCGTATTGTGAAGATTGGACCCCGTAAGGGCGATGCCGCTATGGAAGTTCTGATTGAGCTGGTATAAACAGAAAACCGATGGGCATATACATGGACGGCCATGTATATGCCCATTTTTGGCGTCTCTGGAAAGGAAAAATGTACGGACCGATCAGAGAGGAGCGGCGTACCGCTTAAGTCCAGCCGCCGTCCATGGTAAGAACCTGGGCAGTCAGATAGGGGTGATGCAGAGCGATGTCGGCGATCAGCGCGCCTGCCTCCTCTGCAGTGCCGAAACGGCCGGCCGGTATGTCTTCTTCCAGCGCATCGCGTTCTTCCCGGGTCAGAAATTGGTTCATGGATGTATCAATGGCGCCGAGAGCAACGGCATTGACGCGGATTCCGCTGGGAGCCAGCTCCCGGCCAAGGGCCCGGGTAAAAGCATTGATGGCGCCCTTGGAGGCGGAATAGGCAGTTTCGCAGGAGGCGCCGGCAGCGCCCCATACAGAGGAAACATTCAGAATGGAACCGCTGCCCTGCCGGAGAAACAGAGGGATAGCTTCCCGGCAGGTCAGAAAGACAGAGGTGAGATTCGTGCGGAGCAGGCGGTCCCACTGTTCCAGCGTCATATCCTGCAGCAGGCCTATGTGGGAGACCCCTGCGTTATTTACCAGTGTCCGCAGAGCGGCTTCCGGCGGGAGCAGGGAAAACAGTTCTAAGACAAAGGATTCCGTCCCCAGATCTCCAAGGGCGGTCAGACAGTTCTGGTTGTACTGTTCTGCGACCTCGCGCTGAAGACTTCGGAGTCCCTCGCCGTCTTCCCGGGCCACAGCCAGAATGGAGCAGCCGGAGGCGGCCAGAGCCAGAGCGGCGCAGCGTCCAATCCCCCGGGAAGCTCCGGTGACAATTGCGTATTCTTCTTTCATAATTGCATATCCTCCCCGTACAACCGGTTTCCCTTCCGGTGTTTTCTTCCATACTATATCTGCCGGTCCGGTCTTGTCAAGAAAGAGCAGCTGCGTTAAAATAGATACAGCCTTGTATCCGGCATCGGGGGAAAAGGATGCGTCGGCGGGAAAGGCAGAGTTTGCTGATGGAGACGGGGACAGCCTATGAAAAAGAAAATGTTGTTTGTGTATAATCCCAGGTCGGGCAAGGGCCAGATCCGGGGAAAGCTGGCAGATATTCTGGATGTCTTTGTAAAGGGCGGCTGCGAGGTAATTGTACATCCCACACAGGGCCCGGGGGACGCATACCGGGTGGTGCAGGAGTATCGGGATCAGGTGGACCTTGTGGTCTGCTGCGGGGGGGACGGAACCCTGGACGAGGCGGCGGCGGGAATTATGAAACAGGAGCCGAGGCTGCCGCTGGGCTACATTCCGGCAGGCAGCACCAATGATTTTGCGGGAAGCCTCGGTCTGTCCAAGAATATGGTCGAAGCGGCCAGGGAAATTATGCAGGGCCAGTATTTTGCCTGTGATATGGGGAATTTTAACGGGAGAACCTTTGTATATATTGCGGCGTTCGGTCTGTTTACGGATGTTTCTTATGAGACAGATCAGGGTCTGAAGAATGCGCTGGGGCACTTCGCGTATCTTCTGGAAGCGGGAAAGCGCTTGTTCAATGTCCCCACCTATCGATTGAAAATCACCTCGGATGAAAGATGCCTGGAGGGGGATTTCATATACGGAATGATTACCAATGCGCGTTCCGTGGGCGGGATTAAAAATATTACCGGCAACCGGATTGAATTAAATGACGGTCTGTTTGAGGTGACACTGGTGCATCCTCCGAAAAATCCCCTGGAATTAAATGAGATCATACTGTCGCTGCTATCCCCCAACGATAATAAATCAAAACTGATCAAGGATTTCAGAACAAACCGGATTGAGATTCAGGCTGCGGAAGAGATCGCCTGGACGCTGGACGGCGAGGCCGGGGGAACGCATAAAAATGTGCGCATATCCATTCAGAAGGAAGCGCTGAATCTGCTGGTAAATCCGGAAAAGACAAGACAGAAATAATGGTTGGCAATAACTTTAAAATAGGGTATAATAATTACAGTTTTATGGGGGAAAACCCCGGGATAGGAGGATGAAACATGTTAGTATCAGCAAAAGAAATGTTGCAGAAGGCAAAGGCTGGACATTACGCGGTCGGCCAGTTTAACATCAATAATCTGGAGTGGACCAAGGCAATTCTTGCTACGGCGCAGGAGCTGAATTCCCCGGTTATTCTCGGCGTATCTGAGGGTGCCGGAAAATATATGGCCGGATATAAGACCATTGTCGGCATGGTAAACGGAATGCTGGAAGAGATGAAGATCACGGTGCCGGTAGCTCTGCACCTGGATCACGGCAGTTACGATGCCTGCTATAAGTGTATCGAGGCAGGATTCTCTTCTATTATGTTTGACGGATCTCATCTTCCTATCGAGGAAAATATTGAGAAGACAAAAGAGCTGGTAAAGATCTGCGCGGAAAAGGGAATGTCCCTGGAGGCAGAGGTCGGCTCCATCGGCGGTGAAGAAGACGGAGTTGTTGGAATGGGTGAGTGCGCCGATCCGGAAGAATGCAAGAAAATTGCGGATCTGGGTGTGGACATGCTGGCAGCCGGAATCGGAAATATCCACGGCGTATATCCCGATAACTGGAAGGGCCTGAGCTTTGAGACACTGGCAGCCGTACAGGAGAAGACCGGAACGATGCCGCTGGTTCTGCACGGAGGCACGGGAATCCCGGATGAGCAGGTAAAGAAAGCGATTGATCTGGGCGTATCCAAGATCAATGTAAATACGGAGTGCCAGCTGGTATTTGCCGCCGCGACCAGAGAATATATCGAAGCAGGAAAAGACCGTCAGGGCAAGGGATTTGATCCCAGAAAGCTGCTTCTGCCCGGAACAGAAGCCATCAAGGCAAAAGTGAAGGAAAAAATGGAGCTGTTCGGTTCTGTCGGCAAGGCCTGAGAGTCAAATCTAAAAAAATCTCTTGCATTTTGGTCCGGACCGCAGTATAATAGCTCACGTCAAGAGATTTAACAGAACAGATGCGTAGTTGAAACAAGGGCGTTCTACAGAGTGGTGTGGAATGCCCTTTTCTGGTTTTGGCGCAGCTGGGTCGGCTTGAATAATATGAAAAGAAAAGGAGAGAAAAATGGGAGAATACGTGAAGGTATCAGAAATTTTCGGTGAAAATGTTTTCAATGACACCGTCATGCAGGAAAGACTTCCTAAAAAGGTTTACAAAAAACTGAAGGATATTATTGCAGAAGGCGGAGACCTGGATCTGGAGACGGCGGATGTCATTGCTCACGAGATGAAGGAATGGGCAATTGAGAAGGGAGCTACCCATTATACCCACTGGTTCCAGCCGCTGACCGGCGTGACGGCGGAAAAACATGATTCTTTCATCACTGCTCCTCTTCCCAGCGGAAAGGTTCTGATGAGTTTTTCAGGAAAAGAGCTGATTAAAGGTGAGCCGGATGCTTCTTCTTTCCCTTCCGGAGGCTTAAGAGCAACCTTTGAGGCCAGAGGATATACGGCCTGGGATTGTACATCGCCGGCCTTTGTGCGACAGGATGCAGCCGGAGCAACTCTGTGTATTCCCACCGCATTCTGCTCCTACACAGGCGAGGCCCTGGACCAGAAGACACCGCTGCTGCGTTCCATGGAGGCGGTGGATACACAGGCAATCCGTCTTCTGCGGCTGTTTGGAAATACCACATCCAAAAAGGTAACCCCGTCCGTGGGAGCGGAGCAGGAATACTTCTTGGTGGACCGGGAGAAGTTCTATGAGCGCAAGGATCTGATTTATACGGGACGCACCCTGTTCGGAGCCATGCCTCCCAAGGGGCAGGAAATGGACGATCATTACTTTGGAACTATCCGCCAGAAGATCGCCGCGTATATGAAGGATGTAAACGAGGAGCTCTGGAAGCTTGGAGTCACAGCCAAGACACAGCACAATGAGGTGGCTCCGGCCCAGCACGAGCTGGCCCCCATCTATGCGGAGGCAAATGTTGCGGTAGACCACAACCAGATTATCATGCAGACGCTGAAGCGGGTGGCTACGAAACACGGTATGAAATGCCTGCTTCATGAGAAGCCCTTTGCGGGTGTAAACGGATCCGGAAAACACAACAACTGGTCGCTGACCACAGATGACGGACTGAATCTGCTGGATCCCGGAAAGACGCCCCATGAGAATATCAAATTCCTGCTGATCCTTTCCTGTATCATCAAGGCCGTAGACGAGCATGCGGGACTGCTGAGGGAATCCGCGGCGGATCCGGGAAATGACCACCGTCTGGGAGCCAATGAGGCGCCGCCGGCGATTATTTCCATCTTCCTGGGCGAGCAGCTTGAGGATGTGGTAGAGCAGCTGGTCAGCACCGGAACCGCCACAAGCAGTAAGAAAGAGGGAGTTCTTGAGACAGGTGTGCGTACCCTGCCGGAGCTGGATAAGGACGCGACGGACCGGAACAGAACCTCACCCTTTGCCTTTACCGGAAACAAGTTTGAGTTCCGCATGGTGGGATCCAGAGATTCTATCGCGGCGCCGAATATTGTGCTGAACACGATTATGGCGGAAGCCTTCTGCGATGTATGTGACGTGCTGGAGAAGGCGGATAATTTTGACGAAGCGGTGCATGATCTGATCAAAAAGAACTTCAGCGAGCACCAGAGAATTATTTTCAATGGAAACGGCTATTCGGATGCCTGGATTGCCGAGGCGGAGCGCAGGGGACTTCCCAATATCCGCTCTATGGTAGAGGCAATTCCGGAGCTGCTGGCAGACAAGAGCGTAAACCTGTTTGAAAAATTCGGCGTTTTCACCCGGGCTGAGCTGGAATCCCGCGTGGAGGTAAAATATGAGAACTATGCCAAGACCATCAATATTGAGGCCAAGACCATGATCGACATGGCTGCCAAGCAGTTTATTCCGGCAGTTATCCGCTATACCAAGACGCTGGCGGATGCAATTGTCTCCATACGGGCAGCCGGCGTGGAGGAGGTTTCCGTGCAGAAGAAGCTTCTGGAGGACTGCAGCGTACTGCTGCGGAAGACCCAGGAGGCATTAAAGAGCCTGACGGAGATCGAGGCGAAAGCCTGCGTCATGGAGGAAGGAAAGGAGCAGGCTGAATTCTATCACAATATGGTAGTTCCGGCTATGGAGGCTCTCCGGGAGCCGGTGGATGAGCTGGAAATGCTGGTGGACAAAGAGATGTGGCCCATGCCTTCCTATGGCGACCTGCTCTTTGAGGTGTAATTTTCAGCTCCCGGCGGAAGCGGCTGCGGGCTTATGAAAAAAATAGGGGGATGCGGACAGAAAGGCTGCATCCCCTTTTTGGTTGCATTCTTTCCTGTGTTCTGCTATACTATTCCTATTCATGCAAAGACAAAGGACAGGATGTGAGAGAGTTATGAGCAGCAAAATTGAAGTTCTGGGTCTGAAGCTGGATTATCTGAATGTAGACAGTGAGATGGAACGGCTGACGGAATTTATCCATAACGACAGACTGGATTCGATTGGAATTATTACCATGAATACCCTGCTCCTGGCCGAGAAGGAGGATACCTGGCGGACTTATTTGGAGAATCTGGATATGAGCGTGATTGGTGAAAAAGAAGTCCTGGAAGCGGTAGGGATCACCTCCGGTCAGATTTACGATGAGGTGGCGGATAATGAATTCCCGGCCCGGATGTTCTGGTATATGATCAACCAGGATCTTGGCATGTTTTTGCTGGGGGAGAGTCAGGAGGAAGTGGAGGGACTGAAAAAATATCTACTGGATACATACCCGGGCATTCGGATTGAGGGGATGGCGGCGGATGTGGCAGGCGTGGATATGTCCGTGGACAGCATCATTAATGAGATCAACAGTATATCCCCGGATGTGATTATCAGCGGCCTGCAGGGAATCCGCCAGGATCAGTTCCTGATGGCAAACCGCCAGAAAATAGGCGCGCGGATCTGGCTCGGTCTGGGAGAACATCCGGAACTTCAGAATGAGGCAGGACTGAAGGTGGGCTGGTGGAGCACCCTGCTGAAAAAGACTACTTTCAAAAGACTGGTTTCAAAATCCCTGGAAGAGAAAAAAGAATAACAAGAAAACACACAATTTTCACTTTATTTTTTGTGCATTTTGTATTAAAATAAATAGAGCAATTTTGTATTGGGTGTAGCAAAGAGAAACAGGCATACTATGTAATCGAGGAAGGGATGTAAAATGATATCAAACCAGATACTGCAGAATACAATTGAAGGATTAAAGAATATATCCAAAGTGGATATGGGCGTTCTGGATGTGGAGGGAAAGGTGCTGGTTTCCACTTTCCCGGAAACGGAGATCACCCGTGAGGATGTCATGAGCTTTGCCCAGTCTCCTGCGGATTCCCAGACCATGAAGAACTATCAGTTTTTCAAGGTCTACGATGAGCATCAGCTGGAATACATATTTATCGCAAAGGGGGACAGCGATGAGAATTATCTGGTGGGAAAGATGGCCACATTCCAGCTGCAGGGCCTGCTGACGGCATACAAGGAACGTTTTGACAAGGATAATTTTATCAAGAATCTGCTGCTGGATAACCTGCTGCTGGTGGATATCTACAACAGAGCCAAGAAGCTTCATATTGATATTGAGGCCCGGAGAGTTGTGTTTATTCTGGAGGCCAGCCCGGACAGAGATCAGGGAACCCTGGAGAATATCAAGAATCTTTTCGGAAGCAAGTCCGGTGATTTTATCACGGCTGTGGATGAGAAGAGCATCATTATTGTAAAGGAGCTGGCGCCGGGAGAGGATTACGCCCAGGCCAACAAGATTGCCGCCGCAGTTCTGGATGTGGTGGGCAGAAACGGGGAAGATATGACCCATATTGCCTATGGAACGATTGTAAAAGAGCTGAAGGAGGTGTCGCGTTCCTACAAGGAGGCCAGAGCCGCGCTGGATGTGGGCAAGATCTTTTTTGATGACAGGAATATCATCGCGTACAGTTCCCTGGGAATCGGAAGGCTGATCTATCAGCTGCCGATCCCTCTGTGCAAGATGTTTATTAAAGAGATATTTGAGAATAAGTCTCCCGATGATTTTGACGCGGAGACGCTGACAACCATTGACAAGTTTTTTGAAAACAACCTGAATGTATCAGAGACATCCAGACAGCTGTACATTCACAGAAATACGCTCGTATATCGGCTGGATAAGCTTCAGAAGAGCACCGGCCTGGATCTCAGGGTTTTTGAGGATGCTATTACCTTCAAGATCGCCCTGATGGTCGTAAGATATATGAAATACATGGAAACTCTGGATTATTAAAATCCCGGGATTCCGCAAGTTTTACGGGAGGAAAAGAATGATAACTTTAGACAGTGTCAGCAAGCAGTACGATGGTAAGAGCCAGCCGGCGATTAACAACGTATCCTTGCACATTGAAAAAGGGGAATTCGTTTTCGTAGTAGGAAACAGCGGTTCCGGAAAATCTACTCTGATCAAGCTTCTGCTCAAGGAGCTGGATCCCACATCAGGGACGATCCGGGTAAATAATCAGAATCTCAACAAGCTGCCCAGAAGGAAGATAGCGAAATACCGCCGGGGAGTCGGTGTGGTGTTCCAGGATTTCCGCCTTTTGAAAGACAGAAATGTATATGAAAATGTTGCTTTTGCCCAGCGTGTAATCGAGAAGCCAAACCGTGTGATCAAGAAACGGGTGCCGGAGGTTCTAACGCTGGTGGGCCTTGCGGGAAAATACCGGTCACGGCCCAAGGAACTCTCGGGCGGCGAACAGCAGAGGGTGGCATTGGCCCGGGCCCTGGTCAACCGCCCGGATATTTTGCTGGCCGATGAGCCCACCGGTAATCTGGACCCAAAGAACTCTGCTGAGATTATGAAATTGCTGGAAGAGATCAATGCAAGGGGTACGACAGTACTGGTGGTTACCCACAACAGAGAGATCGTAAATGCTATGCGGAAACGGGTAATCCGGCTGCGGAAAGGCGTCATCATCAGCGACGAAAAAGAAGGTGTCTACGTTGAGGATTAGTACAATCGGATACAGCACAGGA
The DNA here is from genome assembly GCA_018713515.1 of Candidatus Scatomonas pullistercoris. Classification (GTDB taxonomy): domain Bacteria; phylum Bacillota; class Clostridia; order Lachnospirales; family Lachnospiraceae; genus Scatomonas; species Scatomonas pullistercoris. Next base: position 67,639 of record DVOO01000019.1, on the reverse strand, counting down.
CAGGGAATTAAGAATATCGGCAGAAATAAAATGTTTTCTCTGGCTTCCATCATCACGATGAGCGCCTGCATTTTCCTGTTCGGCCTGTTTTTTGCACTGGTAATGAATTTTACCTATCTCGTGCGGAACGTGGAGAGCAATGTGGGAATTACCGTTTTCTTCGATGAGGGGCTGGATCAGGCGTCTATTGATACCATCGGCCAGCAGATCCGGGAGAGGACGGATCTGGTTGCCTCCTGCAACTATGTATCTGCTGATGAGGCCTGGGAGCAGTTTTCCCAGGACTACTTTGAGGGATACGAGGCGGCCGGCGAAGAATTCCGCCAGAGCAACCAGAATCCCCTGGTGAATTCCGCGCACTATGAAGTGTATGCCAACGCGGTGGAGGATCAGAATGAGCTGGTGGAATATATTCAGGGCCTGGACGGTGTCCGGGAAGTCAATCGTTCAGAGCAGGCATCTGTCACGCTGACTATGGTGAACCGGCTGATCAGTATTGTATCTGTCGTTATTATTGCCATTCTGCTGGTTGTGTCGGTATTTTTGATCAGCAATACGGTTGCGGTCGGTATTTCTGTCAGAAAAGAAGAGATCGGCATTATGAAGCTGATCGGAGCCACCAACGCCTTCGTCCGTCTGCCGTTTATATTGGAGGGTATTCTGATCGGGCTGGTTGGAGCGGTGATTCCGCTGACGCTGCTTTATTTCCTGTATAATCAGGCAGTGCAGTACATTCTGGCACGGTTCAGCATTCTGAATGAGTTCATGAACGGCCTGATCCCTGTCAATAATATATTCCGGGTACTGCTCCCAGTGGGACTTCTTCTGGGTATGGGAATCGGCTTTATAGGAAGTATGGTTACGATCAGAAAGCACTTAAAAGTTTGAGAGAAAGCGTTAAGGGGACGGGGGATAACCTCCGTCCCGTTTTTACGCCGGAGGGGAAAACCGACGGCGGAAAGAGAGAGGTAAAAATGGAAGAGGAAATCAGCAGAAAATCGAAGATCAGGTATTTTATCACCGGCGCGGCTGCGGCGTGTCTGGCACTGGCCTTTCTCTATTTTACATTTATGTACCTGCCGGTCCGCACAGAGTCTCCGGGCAGCCCGGACAGTCTGTCGGGTTACCGGAAAGTAAAGGAAATAGAGAATCTGATCCAGCGGTATTATCTGGGAGATTATGACGAAGGGAAGCTTGCGGATTATATGTATCTGGGGCTTGTGTCAGGGCTGGAGGATCAGTATTCTACTTATTATACAGAGGAACAGTATGAGGAGCTTAAAAAATCCCAGGACGGTTCCTACACGGGGCTGGGGATTACCCTGTCGCAGAGCAGTGAGGACGGGGGAATTTATGTTGTGGATTGTGTGGAAGATTCTCCGGCCGGCCGGGCCGGCGTGCAGACGGGGGACCAGATTGTCTCCGTAAACGGCACCGCCATAGAGGAAATGACTACCTCGGAGGTGATCGATCTGATCAACAGCAGCAGTGATGGAAATGTTTCGCTGGAACTTCTGCGGGAGGAAAAAAGCCTGACGCTTCAGATGGAAATGGGAACTGTGGAAATTCAGTCTGTGGACAGCCGCATGCTGGAGGGGCAGGTGGGCTATATACAGATCACACATTTTACCGGAGTTACCTCCCAGCAGTTTCAGGATGCCTATGAGACGCTGAAGGAGCAGGGAATGGAGAAACTGATCATCGATCTCCGCGACAACCCGGGGGGCCTGGTAAGCGCCGTATGTGACACTCTGCGGCAGATCCTGCCGGAAGGGGTGATTGTATATACCGAAGATAAAAATGGAAACAGAGAAGAAGAGCTCTGCGAGGGAGAAAGCCCCATTGATATACCGCTGGCAGTTCTGGTAAATGAGGAAAGCGCCAGCGCCTCTGAAATCTTTGCGGGCGCGGTGAAGGACTATGAAATCGGGACGCTGGTGGGAACCACGACCTTTGGCAAGGGGATTGTGCAGGATTTATTTACCCTGTCGGACGGCAGCGTCCTGAGACTGACAGTTTCCCATTACTATACGCCCAAGGGGAATAATATCCACGGAACCGGCATTACGCCGGATGTGGAGGTAGAACAGCAGGAAGATGGCAGTACAGACGCGCAGCTGGAAAAAGCGCTGGAGATACTGGGACAGGAGCAGGATTAATTATGGATCATTTTGAATTGGTATCAGAATACAAACCCACCGGCGACCAGCCCCGGGCCATTGAGCAGCTGGTCAATGGCTTCAAAGAGGGAAATCAGTGCGAAACCCTTCTGGGCGTCACCGGTTCCGGAAAAACCTTTACCATGGCAAATGTCATTCAGCAGTTGAACAAACCTACATTGATCATTGCCCACAATAAAACTTTGGCGGCGCAGCTCTACGGTGAGTTTAAGGAATTTTTTCCGAACAATGCCGTGGAATACTTTGTCTCCTATTACGATTATTATCAGCCGGAGGCGTACGTGCCCTCCTCGGATACCTATATTGCCAAGGACTCCTCCCGCAATGAAGAGATTGACAAGCTGCGTCTGTCTGCCACGTCCTCTCTGATTGAGCGGAAGGATGTGATTGTGGTATCCAGTGTATCCTGTATATATGGTCTGGGAAGTCCCAAGGATTATGAGCGGATGATCATCTCGCTGCGGCCGGGGATGGCCAAGGACCGGGATGAGGTAATCCGGGAACTGATTGATATCCAATATGAGCGCAATGAGATGGACTTTCACCGGGGAACCTTCCGGGTGCGGGGAGATGTGCTGGAGATTATTCCGGCGGAGGAGAGCGATACTGCGGTGCGGGTGGAATTCTTTGGGGATGAGATCGACCGGATCACGCAGATTGACACGCTGACCGGGGAGCTGAAGGCGGATCTGAAATATGTGGCCATCGCGCCGGCCTCCCACTACGTGGTGCCCATGGAGACGATCCGGCGCGCCACAAACGAGATAGAGAAGGAGCTGGAGGAGCGGATCCGCTACTTTAAAAGTGAGGATAAGCTGCTGGAAGCCCAGCGGATTGAGGAGCGGACAAATTTTGATATTGAGATGCTGCGGGAGACGGGCGTGTGTTCCGGCATAGAGAATTATTCCCGCTATCTGTCGGGACTGGAGCCGGGGCAGCCGCCGTATACGCTGATGGATTTCTTTCCGGAAGAGTTCTTGATTATTATTGATGAGTCGCATAAAACGATTCCGCAGATCGGCGGCATGTATTCGGGAGACCAGTCCAGAAAGACAACGCTGGTGGACTACGGATTCCGCCTGCCCTCCGCGAAGGACAACAGGCCCCTGAATTTCCAGGAGTTTGAAAGCAAAATTGATCAGATCCTTTTTGTGTCGGCCACGCCGGGCGAATACGAGGCGGATCATGAAATGCTGCGGGCGGAGCAGATCCTCCGCCCCACGGGCCTTCTGGATCCCCGGGTGGAAGTGCGGCCGGTGGAGGGACAGATTGATGATCTGATCGGTGAAGTGAACCGGGAGGTGGCCGGGCATCATAAAGTGCTCATCACAACGCTGACCAAGCGCATGGCGGAGGATCTGACGGATTATATGAAAGAGGCGGGAATCCGGGTACGGTATCTCCATTCAGATGTGGACACACTGGAACGGACCAAGATCATCCGGGATATGCGCCTGGATGTCTTCGATGTGCTGGTGGGCATCAACCTGCTGCGGGAGGGTCTGGACATTCCGGAGATCACGCTGGTTGCCATTCTGGACGCGGATAAGGAGGGCTTTCTCCGCTCGGAGACATCACTGATCCAGACCATCGGCCGGGCGGCCCGGAACGCGGAGGGCCATGTGATCATGTATGCGGATACAGTGACAGACTCCATGCAGAAGGCCATAGAAGAGACAGCCAGGCGCCGTGAGCTGCAGGAGGCGTACAACCGGGAGCATGGCATCACACCGAAAACGATTGAGAAGAGCGTAAGAGATCTGATCAGCATCACCCAGGAGGCCGCAAAGACAGAGGAGAAACTGGAAAAGGATCCGGAATCCATGAGCAGGGAGGAACTGGAAAAGCTGATCAAAAAAATTGAGAAGCAGATGAAGACGGCGGCGGCGGAACTGAATTTTGAAGCGGCGGCGGAACTGCGGGATCAGATGATACAGCTGAAGCAGTCGTTGAACGATCTGGAATAATCCGCTGCGGTTTGCAGGGATTTTGGCGAAGAAAAGCGGGGCGCCTCTCTGACCGGGAGAGGCCCCGCTCATATTTTTTTCACAGAAAAGGTGTTGACAAATAAGGAAGAGAGTGCTATCTTAAGAGCATAGATATTAGCACTCTATTTTATTGAGTGCTAACAAGTCTAAGATCGATGGCATCTGCCACTATTTTGAAGAGAGGAGCTCACAGGTATGGATTTGGATGAAAGAAAAAAAATCATATTAAAAGCGATTATCAAAACCTACCTGGAGACTGGGGAGCCGGTTGGCTCCCGTACCATATCCAAATATACGGATTTGAATCTGAGCTCCGCCACGATTCGGAATGAGATGTCGGATCTGGAAGAGATGGGCTATATTCTTCAGCCCCATACTTCCGCCGGCCGCATTCCTTCCGATAAAGGATACAGATTATATGTGGATGAGCTGATGCAGGAAAAAGAGCAGGAGGTTACGGAGATCAAGGAGCTGATGATCGAGAAGACGGACCGCCTGGAAAAGGTTCTGAAGCAGGTGGTGAGAGTACTGGCATCCAATACAAACTATGCAACCATGATTACGGGGCCTACCTACCATCAGACGAAGCTGAAGTTTATCCAGCTGTCCCGGGTTGCGGAAAACCAGGTTTTGGCCGTTATCGTGGCCGAGGGCAATTTGATGAAGAATCAGCTGATTGATCTGGAGGAGGCCATCGATGACGAGCAGGTTCTGAAGCTGAACCTGCTGCTGAATACCCAGCTGAACGGTCTGACCCTGGGAGAGATCAGTTTAGATATGATTCAGAAGATGAAACAGCAGGCGGGCATCCACAGCAAGGTAATCAGTCAGGTGGTGGATACGGTGGCCGAGGCAATTCAGGGAGATGAAGAAGATATGCCGATCTATACCAGCGGAGCCACCAACATTTTTAAATATCCGGAGCTGGCGGATAAGTCCCGGGCCAGCCAGCTGATCTCTGCCCTTGAGGATAAGAAGGAGCTGGTGGATATGCTGAAGGAGACGTCGGAGGACGGCGATGAAGCCGGTACCGGCATCCAGATATATATTGGAAAAGAGTCGCCGATACAGACCATGAGCGACTGTTCCGTAGTAACGGCCAGCTACGATCTGGGCGAGGGCATGAAAGGCACAATCGGCATCATTGGACCAAAGCGCATGGATTATGAGAATGTAGTGGATAATCTGAAAACGCTGAAGGTACAGCTGGATTCCATATTTAAGAAAAAGGATGAGCCAGGCACATAGTGCGGCCAGAGGACGCATTGCTGAGGCAGAACCGGAAAGGTGGAGATGATTTTGGCAGATAAAGAAAATACAAAGATGGAAGAAGAAAAAGAGGTGGACACCAGAGAGGCAGAGGGGGAAAATACGCAGGAAGAAAAGACTGCGTCTGAAGAGACTGGCGGTGAAGAAAAGGCAGAGACTGCCGGCGCAGAGGAAGAAAAAGAGGCGGCGCCCGCTCAGGAGCAGGAGGCTGCAAAGGATAAGGACAGAAAGTTTTTCGGCAAGAAGAAAGAGAAAAAGGACAAAAAAGATGAGAAAATTGAAGAACTGACCGATAAGCTGACCCGCCAGATGGCTGAGTTCGACAATTACCGGAAGCGCACAGAAAAGGAAAAGACCGGCATGTATGTGGTCGGCGCCAAAGATGTCGTGGAGAAAATCCTGCCGGTGGTTGACAATTTTGAACGGGGCCTGGCCACGGCGAAGGATGCGGAAGATCCTTTTGTGGAGGGAATGAATAAGATTTACAAGCAGTTTACCACAGTTCTGTCCGATATGGGAGTTAGCGTGATCGAGGCAGTGGGGAAGGAATTTGATCCCAATCTTCACAATGCCGTCATGCATGTGGAGGATGAATCGGTCGGCGAAAATATAATTGTAGAAGAATTCCAGAAGGGATATATATATAAAGATATGGTGGTACGCCACAGCATGGTAAAGGTGGCAAATTAAACGGATGCCAAGGATACGGGACATCCGCAGGACAGATTACTTCATATTTTCAGATATAGAATAACAAATAAGCAGGAGGAAAAAATCATGAGCAAGATAATTGGTATTGACCTTGGTACAACGAACAGCTGTGTTGCTGTTATGGAAGGTGGCAAGCCCACCGTTATTGCCAACGCAGAGGGAAGCAGGACCACACCGTCTGTGGTTGCATTTACAAAGAACGGAGAGCGTCTGGTTGGAGAACCGGCAAAACGTCAGGCTGTCACCAATGCATCCAGAACCGTTGCTTCCATTAAGAGACATATGGGAACGGATTATAAAGTAGATATTGACGGAAAGAAATATTCTCCCCAGGAAATTTCCGCTATGATCCTTCAGAAAATGAAGACGGACGCTGAGAATTATCTGGGCGAGAAAGTGACGGAGGCTGTAATCACAGTGCCTGCTTACTTTAATGACGCACAGAGGCAGGCAACCAAGGATGCCGGAAAAATTGCGGGCCTGGAGGTAAAACGTATTATTAATGAGCCGACGGCCGCCGCGCTGGCTTACGGCCTTGACAACGAGAAAGAGCAGAAGATTATGGTATATGACCTGGGCGGCGGTACCTTCGACGTATCCATCATTGAGATCGGTGACGGCGTCATCGAGGTTCTGGCCACTGCCGGAAATAACCGTCTGGGCGGCGATGATTTTGACCAGAAGGTTGTGGACTATATTGTGGCCGAATTCAAGAATAACGAGGGCATCGATCTTTCCGGAGATAAGATGGCGATGCAGAGGATTAAGGAGGCAGCAGAGAAAGCCAAGAAAGAGTTGTCCAGCGCTTCCACCACAAACATTAACCTGCCCTTTATCACGGCAACAGCTGAGGGCCCGAAACATCTGGATATGAACCTGACAAAGGCCAAATTCGATGAGCTGACCCACGACCTGGTGGAGCTGACCGCTGAGCCCGTGACCAAAGCACTGTCTGATGCGGGACTTAGTGCTTCTGAGCTTGGTAAGGTACTGCTGGTGGGCGGTTCTACCCGTATTCCGGCTGTGCAGGACAAAGTGAAACAGCTGACCGGACATGAACCCAGCAAAACCCTGAATCCGGATGAGTGTGTAGCTCTTGGTGCTTCGGTACAGGGTGGAAAGCTGGCCGGCGATGCAGGCGCAGGAGATGTGCTGCTGCTGGATGTTACGCCGCTGACTCTGTCCATTGAAACCATGGGCGGCATTGCGACTCCGCTGATTGAGAGAAATACTACGATCCCCACAAAGAAGAGCCAGATCTTTTCTACAGCAGCAGATAACCAGACTGCGGTAGATATTAATGTGGTACAGGGTGAGCGTAAGTTTGCAAAAGACAATAAATCTCTGGGCCAGTTCCGTTTGGATGGGATTCCGCCCGCAAGACGCGGCGTTCCGCAGATTGAAGTTACCTTCGATATTGATGCCAACGGTATCGTAAATGTATCCGCAAAGGATCTGGGAACCGGGAAAGAGCAGCATATCACCATCACCGCAGGCTCCAATATGTCTGAAGATGAGATCAACAAGGCAGTTAAGGAGGCGGCAGAGTACGAGGCCCAGGATAAGAAGCGGAAGGAAGCGATTGACGCCAGAAATGATGCGGATGCGGCTGTATTCCAGGTAGAGAAAGCGCTGGAAGAGGCGGGAGACAAGATTTCTTCCCATGACAAGACAGCTGTGGAAGCGGATCTGAATGCTCTGAAGGAGACGCTGAAGAATACGCCGGCCGACAATATGACTGACGCACAGGTGGCAGACCTGAAGGCCGGACAGGAAAAGCTGATGAAGAGCGCGCAGAGCCTCTTTACAAAGATGTATGAAAATATGCAGCAGAATAACAGCCAGGGCGGCCAGGCAGGCCCGGGTCCCGATCAGAATGCGGGCGGCCAGGCAGGCGGTTCCGGTGATGACGATGTAGTGGATGCTGACTACAAGGAAGTATAAATCTTAAAAACAGTACTCCTCCGGGAGCAGGAAAAAGACAGCAGGTTGCCGGGGACGGCCGCAGGAGACCATCCCCAGCAGCCTTGTTGCGGTGTTGAGGTGAGATTTTATGGCTGAAAAAAGAGATTATTATGAGGTCCTTGGAGTCGACAAAGGAGCCGATGAAGCGACTCTCAAGAAAGCGTACCGGAAGCTGGCAAAAAAATATCATCCGGATATGAATCCGGGGGATAAGGAGGCAGAAGCAAAATTTAAAGAGGCAACAGAGGCATATTCGGTCTTAAGCGATCCGGATAAGAGGAGGCAGTACGACCAGTTTGGCCATGCGGCCTTTGAAGGCGGCGGAGCCGGGGCCGGAGGTTTTGGCGGCTTCGATTTCAGCGGCGATATGGGCGATATTTTCGGGGATATTTTTGGGGATCTTTTCGGCGGCGGGAGAAGCCGGCGTTCCGGCAGCGGTCCCCAGAGAGGTGCGAATCTCCGGGCGGTGATTCATATTTCCTTTGAGGAGGCGGTGTTCGGCTGCGAGAAGGAAATCGAACTGATGCTGAAGGATCCGTGTACAGAATGCGGAGGCACAGGCGCAAAAAAGGGCACCTCTCCGGAAACGTGTTCCAAATGCCATGGATCCGGCCAGGTGACGTATACCCAGCAGTCTCTGTTCGGGATGGTTCGGAATGTGCAGACCTGCCCGGACTGCGGCGGTACCGGAAAAATCATCAGGGAAAAATGTCCTGCCTGCCGGGGAACCGGATTTACCTCCAGCAAGAAGAGAATTCAGGTATCCGTGCCCGCGGGTATTGATGACGGACAGAGTATCCGCATCCGGGAAAAAGGAGAACCGGGGCGCAACGGAGGCGGGCGCGGGGATCTGCTGGTGGAAGTGCAGGTGGCCAGAAGTCCGGTCTTTGAGCGCGATGGCATGAATATCTTTTCCACAGTGCCCATGACCTACGCGCAGGCAGCCCTGGGCGGAGATCTGAAGATACAGACCGTGGACGGCGAGGTGATCTATAATGTGAAGCCGGGTACCCAGACCAATACCCGTATCCGGCTGCGGGAAAAGGGAGTTCCTTCTCTCCGCAACAGGAGTGTGAGGGGAGATCACTACGTGACTCTGGTTGTGCAGGTGCCTACCAAGCTGTCTCAGGAGGCAAAGGAAGCGCTGATCCAGTTCGACGCGGCCTGCGGAAACCGGCCGCAGGAGGAGAAGACGGAAAAGGGCGGAAAAAAGAAAAAGGGCTTTATGGACAGAGTAAAGGAAGCGTTTGAGGATTAATCCTCAAATGCTTCCTTTTTTCTCTTTCGGTTTACATTCCAGCCATTTTCGTGTATGATAAAACGGATGCGAAGGAAAATGAGAGGATAGAGAGCTGCATATGGGTACGGCGATGATCTTCCAGCAGATGCTGGTTATTTTTTTGCTGATTCTTATCGGATACTGGGCCTGCAGGAAAGAGCTCCTGACAGAATCCGTGACCCGGGCCATATCGGCCCTGGTGGTCAATGTCACAAATCCGGCGCTTCTTATTTCCAGCGCAATGGAGCAGGATGTGGGGGTTACCCACAGGGATATACTGGAGATGGCGCTGGTGTCTGCCGGTGTTTACGCGGTTCTGTTGATTCTGGGAGAGCTTCTGTCCCGATTTTTTGGCGGGCGCGGGGAAGAGAGAAAATTTTATTATGTTATGCTGGTCTACGCGAATGTGGGATTCATCGGGATTCCGGTGGTCTCGGCGGTTCTGGGGCCGGAGGGTTTGCTCTATCTGGTGATTTTCAATCTTTTTTTCAATTTCCTGTTTTATACCCATGGCCTCCATGTGCTGACGGCTGGAAAGGACAGCGGAAAAGAGAAAATCACCTGGCGTACATTTGTAAACGTGGGAACGGTCAGCGGCGTGATTGCCCTTCTGCTGTTCTGGTTTGAAGTGTCTCTTCCGGAGGTGCTGTCCAGTACGCTCAGCTATGCGGGAGGAGCCACTACTTTTCTGTCCATGCTGGTGCTGGGGGCGTCGCTGTCCAGGATGCGGCTTCGCAGTCTGTTCAGCAATATCCGTCTGGATTTTTTCTGTCTGGCAAAAATGCTGGCGCTGCCCGTTCTGCTGGGGCTGGTTCTTCGGGAGCTTGTGCCGGATGAAAAGATGTTCTGCACGGCTCTGTTGCTCATTGCCATGCCGGCCGGCAATCTGCCGCTTATGACGGCACAGGAGCATCACCTGAAAGCGGATACGCTGGCCCGGGGAATCGTGATCACCACGCTGTTGTCAATTGTGACCGTCAGTCTGACGGCGGCGGCTGTTTTATAGGAGGAATGAGTAATGAAATGGAACAAATATACGATTAAGACTGTAAGCGGCGCGGAGGATGTCATAAGCGCCATTCTGGCAGATCTGGGCGTTCAGGGCGTGGAGATAGAGGATAAGCAGCCACTGACAGAGCAGGAAAAGCAGCAGATGTTTGTGGATATCCTTCCGGAACTCCCGGAGGACGATGGGGTTGCCTATGTCAATTTTTATCTGGAACCCGGGGAGGACAACGAGACGGTTTTAAGAAGGATATGCCGGGAGATGGAGGAGCTTCGGGCTTTTATGGAGATCGGCGAGGGCAGCATTGCCAGATCCGAGACGGAGGATAAGGATTGGATCAATAACTGGAAGCAGTATTTTAAACAGTTTTATGTGGATGACATTCTGATTATTCCTTCCTGGGAGGAGACAAAAGAAGAGGACCGGGATAAAATGATTATCCACATGGATCCGGGAACTGCCTTTGGGACAGGCATGCATGAAACGACGCAGCTCTGCATCCGTCAGCTGAAGAAATACGTAAAGCCGGGAATGGAGCTGCTGGATGTGGGAACCGGAAGCGGGATACTTTCCATTATTGCTCTGAAGCTGGGAGCCGCCCATGCCCTGGGAACCGATCTGGATCCCTGCGCGGTTCCGGCTGTGGAGGACAATAAGGCAGCCAATGGAATCGCCCCCGGAGATTTTACCATGCTGATCGGCAATATCATAGATGATGAAACGGTTCAGCAGACGGCGGGAAGGGAGCGGTACGATCTGGTGACGGCGAATATTCTGGCTGATGTGCTGATACCGCTGACCCCCGTGGTAGGACGGCATTTGAAGCCGGGAGGAATTTATATCACATCCGGAATTCTGGATGTAAAAGAGCTGGAGGTCCGCGAAGCCGTGGAGGCGGCGGGATTTACGGTGCTGGAGGTTACTCGTCAGGGAGAGTGGGTATCCATCACAGCCAGAAAATGAAAGGAAGACAGAGATGTACCGCTTTTTTGTAAGCCCGGAACAGCTGGGCGGAGGGATGGTCCGGATTACGGGAGAGGATGTGCACCATATCCGAAATGTGCTCCGTATGCGGGCGGGAGAGCAGATCCTGATCAGCTGCGGAGATGAGTGGGAATACACCTGCAGAGTAGCGGCGGTGGGGCAGGAGGAGGTTCTGGCGGAAATTCTGGATGCGCAGAAGCCGGGAAAGGAGCTTCCCTCCAGGCTGTATCTGTTTCAGTGCCTGCCTAAGGGAGAAAAGATGGAATGGATTATCCAGAAGTCTGTAGAGCTGGGCGTGTATCAGATCATTCCGACAATTTCCAGACGGTGTGTAGTGAAGCTGGACCAGAAGCGGGCAGCGGGAAAAACCGCCAGGTGGAATACTGTGGCGGCCAGTGCGGCAAAGCAGTCGAAACGTATGATTCAGCCGGAAGTGGCGGTTCCCTGCAGATTTCAGGAAGCACTGGAGATGGCCGTCGGGCTGGATATCAGGCTCATTCCCTATGAACGGGAAGACGGTATCAGCGGAACGAGAAGAATTCTGGAAGGAATTTCGCCGGGTGCATCCGTCGGAATTCTGATAGGGCCCGAGGGCGGCTTTGAGGAAGAGGAAGTAAAGCTGGCCCGGGAAGCCGGTTTTGAGCCGATTACCCTGGGAAAAAGGATTTTGCGGACAGAAACGGCCGGGCTTGCGGCGCTCTCTATTTTGATGTATCTGCTGGAACAGGATTAGCAGGTTGACAGGAGGAAAAGATGGAAGTATATTTAGACCATTCCGCCACGACCCGATGCTATGAGAAAGTGAAAGAGATCGTGGTAAAGACCATGATGGAGGATTACGGAAATCCGTCTTCCCTGCACCGGAAGGGGGTGGAGGCGGAAAAATATCTGAAAAAAACGTCCGAAACCCTTGCGGAAATCCTGAAAGTTCAGGAAAAGGAAATATTTTTTACCTCCGGAGGGACGGAATCCAATAACTGGGCGCTGACAGGTGCGGCTATGGCGAACCACCGCTGGGGAAACAGGATCATTATTTCCCAGATAGAGCATGCAGCGGTGGCGGCTCCGGCAGCCCATCTGGAGGAGCTGGGCTTTGAGGTGGTGAGGATTCCTGTGGATCCCCGGGGCGTGATCAGACTGGATGTCCTGAGGGAAGCTCTGACTCCGGATACGATTCTGGTTTCTGTCATGTACGTAAATAATGAGATCGGTTCTTTGGAGCCGGTGGCGGAGATCGGAGAGATGGTAAAAGAGAAATGTCCCCATGCCTATTTCCATGTGGACGCCATCCAGGCATTCGGGAAATACAGAATTTACCCCAGGCGTCTGCAGGTGGATCTGCTGTCTGCCAGCGGGCACAAGATTCACGGGCCCAAGGGCATCGGATTCCTTTACGCAGGCGAAAAAGTCCGGCTGCATCCGCTTATATTCGGAGGCGGACAGCAGAACGGCATGCGGTCGGGGACAGATAATGTTTCCGGGATTGCGGGTCTGGGAGAGGCAGCCAGAATTTCTTATGAAAGGCTGGAGGGAAAGACGGAGCACATGCGGGCCATGAAGTGCAGGCTGGCGGAAGGCCTGTCGGGACTGGAGCGTATCGTGATTCATGGAATGCCCCTGGAAGAGGGTGCGCCCCATATTCTGAATGCTTCCGTACTGGGAATCCGCAGTGAAGTACTGCTGCACGCCCTGGAAGATAAGGGGATCTATGTCTCGGCCGGCAGCGCCTGCTCCAGCCATAAGCGGGGCAGCAGCGCAACCCTGACAGCCATTGGATGCAGCCGGGAGGAACTGGATTCAGCCATCCGCTTCAGCCTGGCGGAGGAGACAACCCCGGAAGAGATTGACTACACGCTGGAGACGCTGCGCAGTCTGGTGCCTGTGCTGCGCCGGTATACCAGGCGGTGAAGATGAAGGAGAACGATATGTATCAAGCATTTCTGATCAAATATGCGGAGATTGGAATTAAGGGAAAAAACAGATATATTTTTGAGGATGCACTGGTGGAGCATATCCGGAGAGCGCTGAAAAAGGTAGAGGGAAATTTCCGAGTAACGAAAGAGCAGGGCCGTATTTACGCTTTCCCCGAGGAAGCATATGACTTTGAGGAAACGGTAGAAGCACTGAAACGGGTCTTCGGAATTGCGGCAATCTGTCCCGTGGTTGTGACCGAAGATCAGGGATATGAGAAGCTGGCGGAAGCGGTGGTTGGCTATGTGCAGAAAGTATATCCGGCTTCCACCAGGAGTTTTAAGGTGCATGCCCGCCGGGCCAGAAAAAGTTATCCCATGGATTCCATGGAACTGAACCGGGAGCTGGGAGGGGCGATTCTTGCGGCCTGCCCCGGCATGCGGGTAGATGTCCATCAGCCGGATATCTGGCTGACGGTGGAAGTGCGCCAGAAAATATATATTTACTCAGAAGAGATTCCGGGACCCGGCGGCATGCCTGTGGGGACCAACGGAAGCGCCATGCTGCTGCTGTCCGGGGGGATAGACTCACCGGTGGCAGGTTATATGATCGCGAAAAGGGGCGTGAAGATTGATGCGGTCTATTTTCACGCGCCGCCCTACACCAGCGACCGGGCAAAACAGAAGGTGATTGATCTGGCCAGGCTCGTAGCCAGATACAGTGGGCCTATCCGGCTGCACATCGTGAATTTTACAGACATTCAGCTGGCAATCTATGAAAAATGCCCCCATGATGAGCTGACTATTATCATGCGCCGGTATATGATGAAAATTGCGGAAAAGATGGCGGAAGAGGATGGTTCACTGGCTCTGATCACGGGGGAAAGCATCGGGCAGGTAGCCAGCCAGACCGTCCACAGCCTGGCCTGTACCAATGAAGTGTGTACACTGCCGGTGTTCCGGCCGCTGATCGGTTTTGACAAGCAGGAAATCGTGGATATTTCCCTGAAGATCGGAACATATGAAACATCGGTTCTGCCCTATGAAGACTGCTGTACCATTTTTGTGGCCAAGCACCCGGTGACAAAACCGAACCTGCGGACCATCCGGCATTCGGAAGAAAAACTGGCGGATGTGATTGACGGTCTGCTGGATGAGGCGGTCCAAAGCGCGGAAGTAATGGAAATAGAAGAATAACGCCGCAGACTGCGGCACAAAAAACCGGCACGAAGAAACGGCCATGTTTCTCCGCGCCGGAATGATTAACGCATAATCTGCTGTCTGATCTTCCATGAAAAAGTGTTATACCAGATATGGCTGCAGCACTTTCATAACATTTTCCAGAGCATCTCCCTCTGCATGAATGTTAAGCTCGATTGCTTTGGACAGATCCAGACTGAAGATTCCCATGATGGATTTGGCATCGATCACATATCTGCCGGATACCAGATCAAAATCGAAATCAAATTTGGAAATGTCGTTCACAAAGGATTTCACCTTGTCGATAGAATTAAGTGAAATGCTAACAGTTTTCATTTTCCAAACCCTCCCTGTATGGTTATTGGTATTGCCTGTGTACAGGATAATCTTACCTTTTAAAGGCCGAAAAGTCAAGGTAAAAACACCGGAAAAATAGACAGGAGTGTGAAAAATGTGTAAAAAGGTGGCACTGCATAATCTGGGATGCAAGGTAAACGCATACGAACTGGAAGCCATGGAGCAGCTGCTGGAAAAAAAGGGATATGAAATTGTTCCTTTTGAGCCGGGAGCAGATTATTATATCATTAACACCTGCACAGTAACCAATATCGCGGACAGAAAATCCCGGCAGATGCTGCACCGGGCTAGAAAGATGAATCCGGAGGCGGTTGTGGCGGCAGTGGGATGCTATGCGCAGATCCGGGGAGAAGAACTGGAAAAAGACCCGATGATTGACCTTATAGTGGGCAACAGCCGGAAGGGAGAGCTTCCCCAGCTCCTGCAGAGCTGCCGTCTGGAGAAAAAGAAGCAGGCAGCGCTTTCGGATCTTGGCCGTGAAAGGAAGTACGAGCCGCTGAGCATTGAAAAGACGGCCGAGCATACCAGGGCCTTCATAAAGGTCCAGGATGGCTGCAATCAGTTCTGCAGCTACTGCATCATCCCCTATGCCCGGGGCAGAGTCCGCAGCCGGCGTCCGGAGGATGTTCTGCGGGAAGTAAGAAATCTGGCGGCTTCCGGCTGCCGGGAAGTGGTGCTGTCCGGGATTCATCTGAGTTCTTACGGGATTGATTTTGAACAGCAGACGGATCTTCTCGATCTGATACGCCTGCTGCATCCGGTGGAAGGAATAGACAGAATCCGTCTGGGTTCCCTGGAGCCGGGGATCATTACGGAAGGCTTTGCGGAGGAGCTGGCAGCGCTCCCGAAGGTCTGTCCCCACTTTCACCTGTCGCTTCAGAGCGGCTGCGACAGAACGCTCCGGCGGATGAACCGCCGTTATACCAGCGGGGAATATCTGGAACGATGCAGAATACTTCGAAAGTATTTTCGTGATCCCGCACTGACGACAGACATCATTACCGGCTTTCCGGGAGAGACGGAAGAGGATTTTCGGGAATCTGCGGAGTTTGTGGAGCGTGTATCTTTCTTTGAAACCCATGTATTTCCTTATTCCAGACGGGAAGGGACCAGGGCTGCGTCCATGGAAGGGCAGCTGCCGGAGGCGGTGAAAAAACAGAGAAGCCATGTGCTGCTGGAGCTGAATAAAAGGAAAAAGGCAGAATATCTGGAGAAAGCCCTGGGAAAAGAAACAGAAGTGCTGCTGGAAGAAGAAACAGAGCTGGATGGCCGCAGGGCATGGGCCGGCTATACCCGGGAGTACCGGAAGGTGCTGGTGCTGTCAGACAGGGAATTGGGAAATACGCTGCAGAAGGTGTGCCCGGAGCAGATCTGCCGGGGAGAATTTCTCCTGTGCCGGTGATAAACGTATTGATATTTTGGGAAAACTATATTAGAATAGAATAGATATTAAATTGAAGGACGTGAAAGAATGGCAGATTTAAGCAATACACAATTTTTCAAAGTCAAGAGTGAGCCGGAGCTTCAGGTCAAGAAGGTGCTGGATGTTGTGTACCATGCGATGGAGGAGAAGGGATACAATCCCGTCAATCAGATCGTAGGCTATATCATGTCCGGTGACCCGACCTACATTACCAGCCACAAGGGTGCCCGGAGCCTGATCATGAAGGTGGAGCGGGACGAAGTAGTGGAGGAACTTCTGAAGGAATACATTAAAAACGAATCCTGGAAAACAGAAGAATGAAGCGGATTTTAGGTCTGGATTACGGCTCCAGGACGGTAGGCGTGGCGGTGAGTGATCCGCTGGGTGTGACGGCCCAGAGCGTGGAGATCATTCGCAGAAAGTCTGAAAACAAACTGAGACAGACGCTGGCCAGGCTGGAAGAACTGATAGCGGAGTATCAGGTGGGACTTCTGGTGCTGGGATTTCCAAAACACATGAATAACGATATAGGAGACAGGGCTGTAAAATCTCTGGAATTCAAAGAAATTCTGGAAAAAAGGACAGGTCTGCATGTTGTTATGTGGGATGAACGCCTGACCACAGTGGAAGCGCATCGGGTCATGCAGGAAGCAGGCGTCCGGGGAGCGGAGAAAAAACAGTACGTGGATTCTCTGGCAGCGGCTTTTATACTGCAGGGATATCTGGACAGCCGGAAAAACCAGGGCGGAGAAGTGCAGGAAATAATCTGATGGAAAAGATTGGTTTTGTAACGGAAGATGGAGAGAAGATAGAATTATATGTAGAGGAAGCCACAAGGGTGAACGGAGTCAATTATCTCCTTGTGACAGACTCTGACGGAGATGAGGCGAATGCCTATATTCTCAGGGATATGTCTGCGGACGGCGACAGTCTGGCTGATTACGCGATGGTCGAGGATGAAGTGGAGCTGGAGGCCATTTCACGCGTATTCGAGCAGATGTTGGACGATGTGGACTTCCGTTAGTTTTTTGGCGGGATCATTCTGACCGGAGAAGAGCCGGCGGATGAGCGCGTCAGGTTTGTGTTCGGAAAAAATATGGAGGTGCCATTTGAAGGGTAACAGCGAAAGTAATTTGAAGATTATTCCGCTGGGAGGCCTGGAGCAGATCGGCATGAACATTACTGCCTTTGAATACGAAGACAGTATTGTTGTTGTGGACTGCGGCCTGTCTTTCCCGGAGGATGATATGCTGGGGATCGATCTGGTGATCCCGGATATCACATACTTGAAGGAAAATATTCAGAAAGTAAAAGGGTTTGTAATCACCCACGGCCATGAGGATCATATCGGGGCGCTGCCTTATGTGCTGAAACAGATCAATGTGCCTATTTATGCAACGAAGCTGACAATCGGATTAATTGAAAACAAACTGAAAGAACACAATCTGCTTCGCACAACGAAGCGAAAAACTATAAAATTCGGGCAGTCCATCAATCTGGGGAAATTCCGGATCGAATTTATCAAAACCAATCACAGTATCCAGGACGCATCGGCGCTGGCTATCTATTCTCCGGCCGGAACTGTGATCCATACAGGAGATTTTAAGGTGGATTATACGCCGGTATTCGGAGACGCCATAGACCTGCAGAGATTTGCCGAGATTGGCCGGAAGGGCGTGCTGGCGCTGATGTGCGACAGCACCAATGCAGAACGGCCCGGCTTCACCATGTCAGAGCGCACCGTGGGAAAAACTTTTGACAATATCTTTGCGGATCACAAGGATACCCGCATTATTATTGCCACCTTTGCGTCCAATGTGGACCGGGTGCAGCAGATCATCAACTCTGCCTATAAATTTGGCAGAAAGGTGGTGGTGGAGGGGCGCAGCATGGTTAATGTGATTACCACCGCCTCTGAGCTGGGGTATCTGAACATTCCGGACAAGACGCTGATCGACATCGATCAGATGAAGAATTATCCGGATAACCAGATGGTGCTGGTTACCACGGGAAGTCAGGGAGAATCCATGGCGGCACTGTCCAGAATGGCTGCCAGCATCCACAGAAAGGTCACGATCAAGCCGGGAGATACGATCATATTCAGTTCCAATCCCATTCCCGGCAATGAGAAGGCCGTATCCAAGGTCATCAATGAACTTTCAGCAAAAGGTGCTGATGTTATTTTTCAGGATGTACATGTTTCGGGCCATGCGTGTCAGGAAGAGATCAAGCTGATTTATTCTCTGGTTCATCCGAAGTATGCGCTGCCTGTACATGGAGAGTACCGGCATCTGAAGGCGCAGGCCAAGCTGGCCGAGAGTCTGGGGATTCCCAAGGATCATATTTTCATCATGTCCTCCGGGGATGTGATGGAACTGAATCAGAACGAGGCGAAAATTACAGGCAAAGTGCAGACAGGCGCTGTCTTCGTGGACGGTCTGGGTGTGGGCGATGTGGGAAATATCGTTCTGCGTGACCGGCAGCATCTGTCGGAGGAGGGCATCATGATTGTTGTCCTCACACTGGAAAAGCACAGCAATCAGCTGCTTGCCGGACCGGATATTGTTTCCCGCGGTTTCGTGTATGTAAGAGAGTCGGAAGACCTGATGGGAGAAGCACGAATTACTGTGGAGGATGCGCTGGATGAATGCCTGCGGCGCAGAGTCACAGACTGGGGCAAGCTGAAGACGGTAATTAAGGATTCGCTGGGAGATTTTCTGTGGAAAAAAACGAAGAGAAGACCAATGATCTTACCAATTATTATGGAGGCTTAGAAGAAATCATGGATATTATTACAGAACGTCTGCATGCACTGACAGATGCGATGCGAAATACGATTGACTATCAGAGCTACCTGAAGTTGGAGGCGGAGCTTGACAAGGATCAGGAGTTAAAAAAGAAGGTGGATGAATTTCGGATCCGGAATTTTGCTTTGCAGGAAGCAGAGAACATAGATCTTTTTGAAGCAGTGGACCGTGTTGAAAAAGAATACAGAGATCTCCGGAAAAATCCGGTGGTGGCGGAGTACCTGGCTGCGGAACTGTCTGTATGCCGTATGATTCAGAAGGTATTCGCGACGATTAACAACGAGATCAAGATTGATGTACCTGAGATGTAATCCAGAGAGAAAACCACAAAGGAGAACATATGGCAAGGGCTGGAAAAAGAAAAGAGGCCGGATACCGGGCGGCTGTGAAAAGCGCGAAGGGGATACTGAAAATTTTGATTTACATCTGTCTTGCGGTATTTCTGGTATTTCTGGCACGCCAGGCTTATACACTGGGCTACCAGATCTTTGACCAGTCGCCGGTGGACAGCGGTGAAGGCCGGGAGATCACGGTGACCGTATCGGACGATATGTCTGTCATGGATGTGGGGGATCTGCTCCGGGAGAGGGGACTGATTGAGGAAAGTGCCCTTGTATTCTGGTTTCAGGAATTATTTTCTGATTACCACGGAGACTTACTTCCGGGCTCCTATATTCTGAATACAAATCAGACCGTAGATGAGATGCTGGCGATTCTGGCCCAGGTCAATACAGAAGGGCAGCCGACTTCTCTGAACGAGGATGGAGGCGCGGCGGAATCTTGATAGTGGAAGAGAGAATGCTTGCTTATATTAATTCTCTGGATCAGGGCCATACGCCTTTTCTGGAGGAGCTGGCCGGCAGGGCGGCCAAAGATCGGGTACCGATTATCCGCAGAGAAATGCAGAGCTTTCTGAAAGTTTTTTTGATGATACAGCAGCCGCGGAAAATCCTGGAGGTGGGAACCGCCATTGGATTTTCCGCGGTTTTTATGGCGGAATACGGACCGCCGGACGGCCAGATTACTACGATAGAAAGCTATGAAAAACGGATCCCGCTGGCCCGGGAAAATTTTCGGAAATCCGGGTATGGAGACAGGATTACGCTTCTGCCGGGGGATGCGGCGGATATATTGAAGACCCTGAAGGGACCCTACGATCTTATTTTCATGGATGCGGCCAAGGGGCAGTATATCCGGTTTCTGCCGGAAGTGCTGCGGCTGCTGCGGCCGGGGGCAGTGCTGCTGTCCGACAATGTTCTGCAGGAAGGGGATATTATAGAATCCCATTATCTGGTAGAGCGGCGGAACCGGACGATTTATAAGAGAATGCGGGAATATCTGTACACGCTGAAGCACAGCCGGGAACTGGAGACATCCATTGTACCGCTGGGGGATGGGATTACCATCAGTGTAAGGCGGTGAGAAAGGAGTCTGTATGAGAAGCGGCAGATATCCGGAACTGCTGGTTCCGGCCAGCTGTCTGGAGGTTTTAAAGACTGCGGTTCTGTACGGCGCAGATGCGGTCTATATAGGCGGAGAGGCTTTTGGCCTGCGTGCCAAGGCAAAAAATTTCAGCCGGAAGGATATGGAGGAGGGAATACGTTTTGCCCACGAGCGCGGAGTGAAGGTGTATGTGACGGCTAACATTCTGGCACATAACCGGGATCTGGAAGGAGTCAGAGCGTATTTCCGGGAGATTAGGGAGCTGCGGCCGGACGCGCTGATTATTGCGGATCCGGGAATTTTCCGTATTGCGGGTGAAATATGTCCGGAAATTGACCGCCACATCAGCACCCAGGCAAATAATACAAACTATGAAACGTACCGTTTCTGGCATGCTCTGGGTGCAAAGCGGGTTGTAACGGCCCGTGAACTGAGCCTCCGGGAAATCCGGGAAATCCGGGAAAATATCCCTGAGGAAATGGAAATTGAAACTTTTATTCACGGCGCCATGTGTATCTCCTATTCGGGACGCTGCCTGCTGTCCAATTTTTTTACCGGACGGGACGCAAATCAGGGAGCCTGTACGCACCCGTGCCGGTGGAAGTACGCGGTGATGGAAGAAACCCGGCCGGGAGAGTATCTGCCGGTTTTTGAAAATGAGAGGGGAACTTTTATTTTCAATTCCAGAGACCTGTGCATGATCGAACATATTCCGGATCTTCTGGAATCGGGAGCGGACAGCCTGAAGATCGAGGGGCGCATGAAAACGGCACTTTACGTGGCTACGGTGGCCAGGACCTACAGGAAGGCCATAGATGACTGCCGGAAGGATCCCGCCCTGTACCGGAAAAACCTGCCCTGGTACCGGGAACAGATCACGGGCTGCACCTACCGGAGATTCACAACTGGCTTCTTTTACGGAAAACCCTCGGAACAGGATCAGATTTACGACAGCAATACGTATGTCCAGGAGTATGTGTATCTGGGAACAGCCGGGGAGACGGACCGGCTGGGGCGTACGGTGATGGAACAGAAAAACAAATTCTCCGTGGGCGAGACCGTGGAGATTATGAAGCCGGACGGCAGAAATATGGAAACGGTTGTCCGGGGAATCTACGACAGTCAGGGAAACGCCCAGGAGGCGGCGCCGCATCCGCGGCAGGAACTGCATGTGGAGTTTTCTCTGAGGCCGGAGCGCTATGATATCCTGAGAAAACGGGCATAAAAAAGGACGGATCGAAATACGGCGATCCGTCCTTTTGCCATACCGGCGTCAGTCTGTGTAAACCCTGGCAGCTTCAAATTCATCTTCAATCGTCTGATCCGGCTTCTTTGTGCAGAGTGACACGACTACGATCACAATGCAGGAAAGCAGGAAGGAGGGCAGCAGCTCATAAATGCTGAAAATGCCGCCCAGAGGGCTCAGTACAAGATTCCAGATGAATACCATGGCACCGCCTGTGATCATGCCGGCAATGGCACCGGCCCGGGTGGTTCTCTTCCAGAACAGAGAGAACAGCATAATGGGACCGAAGGTGGCGCCGAAACCGGCCCAGGCAAAGGATACAATGGTGAAAATGACGCTGTTTTCATCCCAGGCGATCACCATGCCGATCAGAGCAATCAGCAGGAGGACAATGCGGGAAACCCGCATGACCTGTTTGTCTGTCGCGTCTTTCTTCAGAATTCCCTCATACAGATTCTTTGATACAGCGGAGGCCGCGATCAGCAGGTAAGAATCGGAAGAGCTGATGGTGGCCGCCAGGATACCTGCCATGACGATTCCGGCCAGAAGCGCCGGAAGCAGACCCTGGGATAAAGTAATAAATACATTTTCCGCGCCGGAGGCTGTGGCCAGCGTGGGATCCGTGGGATAAAGAGCCCGTCCGATCAGGCCGATAAATACGGCGGAGAACAGGGAAATAAATACCCACACAACGGCGATCCGGCGGGAACGTTTCAGTTCGCCCACCTTGCGGATAGCCATAAAGCGGAGCAGCACCTGGGGAACACCGAAGTATCCAAGACCCCAGGAAAGTGTGGACAGTATGGTCAGAAGGCCGTAACTGCCGGCTTCCCCGAAAAGGGGAGCACCGCCGGCGGCCTGCTGAACACCGGAGGCATCCAACACAGGAGTAGCGGTGCCGGTCATTGTGAAATATCCGGGGATATCCTTGGCATTTTCGATTACCGCGCCCAGACCGCCGGCATGGACTGTGCCGGTGATGACGATGGTCAGAAGGGCGATAACCATAACAATGGCCTGCATAAAATCAGAGGCACTTTCCGCCAGGAAGCCGCCGAGAAACGTATAAACCAGCACGAAAACAGCTCCGATAATCATCATCACGTGATAGTCAGCCCCAAACAGGGTCGAGAACAGTTTGCCGCAGGTGACAAAACAGCTTCCCGCGTAAACGGTGAAAAAAATCAGAATGAAGACGGCCGCGATAGCCAGGATCACCTTTTTGCGCTCATGGTAGCGGTTGCTGAGAAAATCCGGTACGGTAATGGAATTCCCTGCTACCGTAGAATACTGGCGGAGACGTTTGGCCACCAGCAGCCAGTTCAGATACGTTCCGACACCCAGGCCGATGGCGGTCCAGAGAGAATCGGCAATGCCGCTCCAGTAAGCCAGGCCGGGCAGGCCCATCAGCAGCCATCCGCTCATGTCAGAGGCCTCGGCGCTCATTGCGGCCACCCAGGGACCGAGGGAACGGCCGCCCAGAAAATAATTTTCAGAGTTGGCCTGTGCTCTTTTTGCGAAAAACAGGCCGATGCCGACTACAACCAGCATGTATGCGATCATAGCAATCAGAATCTGGATTGTATCACCACTCATTTTTCGTGTTCCTCCTCTTGGTTTCTTAATTTTGGCCGGCGAAAATCAGATACGCCGGCACAACTTATTTTAACACTATACCACAGAAAACTGCGGGCTGTAAACAGTAAATGCGTCTGTCAGCTTTTTTCAGCTTTTTTCAGTTCTTTTCGGAACGGTAAAACGGATATCTTTCGAAAAGTGATGACGCAGCTTTTCTACCGCATTTTTTTCAATTCGTGAGACGTAGGAACGGCTGATGCCCAGCTCGCCGGCGATCACCCGCTGGGTATGCTCCGGTTCGCCAAAAAAGCCGTACCGCATTTTCAGAATTTTGAATTCCTGGGGAGTCAGAACCTCTTCCATCAGCGCATAAAGTCTCCGGACATTCTGTTCAAAGGAATAGGTTTCCACCACATCCTCGAAATTGCTTTCCAGAATATCAAGAAGACGGATTTCATTGCCGTCTTTATCTGTGCCGATGGGCTCGTACAGAGACACTTCCCTGGCGCATTTTTTGCGGGAACGCAGATACATCAGCACTTCATTTTCCACACATTTAGCGGCGTAGGCAGCCAGCCGGTTATTTTTGGAAGGATTGAAAGTAGAGACAGCCTTAATCAGACCGATGGTTCCGATGGAGATCAGATCTTCCGGATCTTCATCCAGTCCCTGATATTTCTTGATGACGTGGGCCACAAGCCGGAGGTTTCTCTCAATCAGGACATTTTTGGCATTCTGGTCGCCGGCCAGATACTTCTGCATATATGCCTTTTCCTCATCAGCAGTGAGAGGTTTCTGAAATGTCTTCAAGAAATTCACCTTAAAAGGGATTTCTTTTTATAGTATGAAGAGGGACAGAGAGTCGTGCTTTTCCAGCAGAATTCTCCGGAAAACAGCTTGACAGGGGCGGAGACGCAGGGGATAATGAAGAAAAGATCAGCGGGAATTTCCATTTCAGGGGGAAGGCCGTCCGGCCGTATCTGGAGAACCTGCATTTCATCTCAGGCATTTCTGCAAATTTCCAACTATTTTTAGAGAAGAGTAGAAGGGAGAAGTATGTTTTACGGTGTTATGTCCGCGGAAATCGCGGGCGTGGAGGCTGTGCCTGTCCGTGTGGAGGCGGACTTAAGTGACGGTCTGCCTTTTTTTACGGTCGTAGGCTGTGCGGCAGCCAGGGTGAAGGAGGCGCAGGATCGGGTAAAGACAGCGCTGAAAAACCAGGGGATCCGGCTGCCGCCCAAGCGTGTGGTGATTAATCTTGCGCCGGCGGATCTGCGGAAGGAGAGTGTACGGTTTGATCTGCCCATTGCGGCGGCGATACTGGCCGCTCTGCAGAGAATTCCGCCGGAGCGTCTGCGGGAAGCTATGGTGCTGGGAGAACTGCATCTGGACGGACGGGTGGGCGGTGTCCGGGGGATTCTTCCCAGCGTGCGAAGAGCCCGGGATCTGGGGCTGAAATTGTGTATTGTACCGGCGGAAAATCAGGAAGAGGGACGGCTGGTAGAAGGAATCCAGGTGGCAGGGGTACGGGATATCGGAGAATTTCTGGAATTTTGCCGGCGGGAGACTGCAGAGCTGGTCCCGAAGACTGTTCGGAACAGCAATCCTCCGGACTATGGAGTGGATTTTGCGGATCTCCGGGGGCAGGAGACGGTGAAGCGGGCCGCCCTGATTGCTGCCGCAGGCTTTCATAATTTTCTTATGGAGGGGCCGCCGGGTACGGGGAAATCTATGGCAGCCAGGCGGATTCCCACGATTCTTCCGCCGCTGACCAGGGAGGAGAGTCTGGAGCTGACACAGATATACAGTGTGGCCGGGCTGCTTCCGGAAAAAAATCCGCTGATGGACAGGCGGCCTTTCCGGGCGCCCCACCATACCCTGTCCCCCCAGGCGCTCTGCGGAGGCGGCAGGGTGCCAAGACCGGGGGAGATTACGCTGGCCCACAGAGGCGTTCTGTTTCTGGATGAACTGCCGGAGATGGCCAGAGGTACGCTGGAACTGCTGCGTCAGCCCCTGGAAGAAAAACAGATTATACTGTCGAGGGCTTCCGGTACCTATCTGTTTCCGTCAGATTTTATGCTGGTGGGCGCCATGAATCCATGCCCCTGCGGCTGTTATCCGGATCCGGAACGGTGCCGGTGTACGCCGGGCGATATATACAGATACAGGAAAAAAATCAGTCAGGCGCTGCTGGAACGGATGGATCTTTGGATAAAGGTTCGGCCGCTGCCCTGCGGAATGCTGCAGAAGCCGGACAAGAAGGGGGGAACTTCAGAAGAAATGCGGAAAATTGTTTCCCGGACCGCCCGGCTGCAGCGGGAGCGGTACAGGGGGAAAACGTTCTGTTTTAACAGCGGCCTTGGAACAGGAGATCTTGACAGATTCTGTCCTGTTACCGGGGAAGGCAGGAGAATGCTGGAAGCTGCCTACAGCCGGCTGGGGCTGAGCGCCCGGAGCTACCACAGGGTACTAAAGGTGGCCAGAACGCTTGCGGATCTGGAAGAAGAAGATATTATTTCGGAGCGGCATATCAGTGAGGCTCTCTGCTACCGGTCTCCGGAGGGGGAATACAGGAGGGTATAATATGGAGGAAAAGCCTATATATTATGTAAGAAATCATCCTATGTATCCGGAAAGGCTGAAGGTGCTGGCGGACAGTCCCGAAAGGCTTTACGTGCTGGGAAATCTGCCGGAGCCGGGGAAAAAATCTGTTGCCATCGTAGGCGCCAGGGCCTGCAGCGCATACGGAAGAAAACAGGCTAGATATTTTGCCGGAAGCCTGGCGGCCAGGGGAATTCAGGTTATCAGCGGCCTGGCAGCCGGCATCGACGCGGCCGCGCACGAAGGTGCTCTGGAGGGCGGAGGAAAAACCTTTGCAGTGCTGGGGTGCGGCACAGATATCTGCTATCCCAGGGAAAATTACGGGCTGTACCGGAGAATCCGGGAACAGGGCGGCCTTCTCTCAGAATATGAGCCGGGAGTGGCACCCCATGCCTGGCACTTTCCCAGGAGAAACAGAATTATCAGCGGTCTTGCGGATCTGATTCTGGTGGTAGAGGCAAAGCAGAGAAGCGGCGCGCTGATTACGGCAGACTGCGGGCTGGAGCAGGGAAAGATTGTCTGTGCGGTTCCGGGCAGACTTGGCGATGCATTAAGCGCCGGCTGCAATCAGCTGATTGCACAGGGGGCCGGCATCGCTCTGTCCCCTGAGCTGCTGCTGGAAGAGCTGGGCATTTATGGGGCGCCTGAATGGCAAAAGGAGGAGAAAGTCTGCCGGAGCTATCCGGAAAACTTCCGGAAGGTATGGCGCTGCCTCTCCACGGATGGAAAAAGCCTGGAAGAATTAAGCGTGGATACGGGCCTGTGTATTTCGGAAGTGGCCAGGATTCTCATGGCGCTGGTAATGGACGGCATTGCGGAGGAGGACGGAGCCGGCTACTGCCGGTTACAGGAAACGGGAGGCTTTGGCGCAAAAGGATAAAACGCGCCGGAAGAAAGGATAAAACGCGCCGGAAGAAAGGACTTGCAAGAAAAAAAAATTTGTTGTATAGTTGGGCTGACTTTCGTAAATTAAAGAGGCTGTTTCAGCGGCCTTGCGGTTAAATATAGAAACAGGAGGCAGTAAAGTGGCAAAATATCTGGTCATTGTAGAATCACCGGCAAAGGTGAAGACCGTTAAGAAATTTCTGGGAGCTAATTATGAAGTGACAGCTTCCAATGGACACGTAAGAGATTTGCCGAAAAGTCAGCTGGGCATAGATGTGGAACATGATTTTGAGCCCAAATATATTACTATTCGGGGGAAGGGTGAGCTGCTGTCCGGCCTCAGAAAGGCGGCAAAAAAGGCGGACAAGGTATATCTGGCTACTGACCCTGACCGGGAAGGAGAAGCCATTGCCTGGCACCTGTCCAAAGCGCTGAATCTGGATGATAAAAAGATGCGGAGAATCACCTTCAATGAGATTACGAAGACAGCGGTGAAGGCTTCTCTGAAGGAGGCCAGAGCCATCGATATGAACCTGGTGGATGAGCAGCAGGCCAGGAGATGTCTGGACCGCATGGTGGGGTACAGAATCAGCCCGCTGCTCTGGAAAAAGATCAAGAGAGGCTTAAGCGCCGGACGGGTACAGTCCGTAGCACTGCGGATCATCGGAGACAGAGAGGATGAAATCAATGCTTTTATCCCCCGGGAGTATTGGACTCTGGACGCGGAATTCCAGATTCCGGGAGAGAAGAAGCCTCTAACGGCCCATTTTTATGGAAAAGGCAGGGAAAAAATTGAGATAGCCTCAGAGGAAAAGCTGAACGGGATTTTGAAAGACCTGGAGGGATGCGAGATCTCCGTGGCGGAGATACGGAAAGGGGAACGGAGAAAGAAGGCACCGCTGCCTTTTACAACCAGTACCATGCAGCAGGAAGCGGCGAAAGTCCTGAATTTTTCCACCCAGAAAACCATGCGGCTGGCGCAGCAGCTCTATGAGGGCGTAGAGATCAAGGGAAGCGGAACCGTGGGCCTGATCTCCTATCTGCGAACAGATTCTACCCGTATTTCCGAGGAGGCGGACGCGGCGGCCAGAACTTTTATCCAGGAACAGTACGGAGAAAGCTATGCGGCCAGAAATGAAACTACGGAAAACCAGAACAAAAAGGCGCAGGACGCCCACGAGGCTGTCCGGCCCACGGATGTAACAAGGACGCCGGCAGCCATGAAGGACGCCTTGCCGCGGGATCTGTTCCGGCTGTATCAGCTGATCTGGAAGCGTTTTGTGGCCAGCCGGATGGAACCGGCCGTATATGAGACGGTTTCGGCAGATATCCGGGCAGGGGAATACAGCTTCCGCGCCGCGGCCTCCCGCATTAAATTTGACGGATTTATGTCCGTATACACGGAGGAAGAGGAAGAGAAAAAGGACAATTGCGTGCAGCTCCGCAGCCTGAACCAGGACACAGAGCTGAAGCTGCTGAAATACGATAAAGAACAGCATTTTACCCAGCCGCCGGCCCACTATACAGAAGCATCTCTGGTCAAGACTCTGGAGGAGCTGGGCATTGGCCGGCCCAGTACGTATGCGCCGACGATCAGCACAATCATAAACCGCAGATATGTGGCCAAGGAAAACAAGAATCTGTACATGACAGAACTGGGGGAAGTTGTAAACAATATGATGAAGCAGGCATTTCCCAGTATTGTGGACGTTAATTTTACCGCCAATATGGAAGGGCTTCTGGACTGTGTGGGAGACGGAAAGGTTGCGTGGAAAACAGTTGTGCGGAATTTCTGGCCGGATCTGGATGAGGCCGTACAAAAAGCGGAGGAAGAGCTTCAGAAAGTCCAGATTGAAGATGAGGTTACAGATGTGGTCTGCGATCAGTGCGGCCGCAATATGGTGGTAAAATATGGCCCCCACGGCAAGTTTCTTGCGTGCCCCGGTTTTCCGGACTGCCGGAACACAAAGCCGTATCTGGAAAAAATCGGAGTAAAATGTCCGAAATGCGGAGGCGAGGTGGTTCTGCGGAAGACAAAGAAAGGACGCAGATATTATGGATGTGAGAACCATCCGGAATGCGATTTTATGAGCTGGCAGAAGCCTTCCGAGAAAAAATGCCCGAAATGCGGGGGATATATGCTGGAAAAAGGGAAACGTCTGGTCTGTGCAGATGAAAAATGTGGCTACGTAGAAGAGAAAAAAGAGGCTGACTTTACTGAATAATCTGAAAAATTTCAGAAAAACCATTGCTTTTCTCCGGAATGCATGATAAACTTTCTATAAATAGGGGCAGAGGTGAAAAAGGACGGAAGGAGAATAGAATGAGCGTACAATTGTTAGACAAGACCAGAAAAATCAACAAGCTGCTGCACAACAACAGCTCTACAAAGGTTGTGTTTAATGACATTTGTCAGGTGATGATGGAATGCCTCGATTCCAATATTCTGGTTATCAGTAAAAAGGGCAAGGTACTGGGGGTCAGCCTTTGCTCTGGCGTAGAGGAGATTAAAGAGCTTATCGATGATCAGGTGGGCGGCTACGTGGATGCACTTTTGAATGACAGATTTCTGAGCGTCCTCTCCACCAAGGAGAATGTGAATCTGGAAACGCTGGGTTTTGTCGGTGAAAATACAAATAAGTATACCGCGATCATTAATCCCATTGAGATCGCCGGCGAGAGACTGGGAACGGTATTCATGTACAGATTTTCACCGCAGTACGACATTGATGACATCATCGTCAGCGAGTACGGGACTACAGTTGTGGGGCTGGAGATGATGCGTTCCGTTAATGAAGAAAATGTAGAGGAGAACCGCAAGATACAGGTTGTAAAATCCGCATTCAGCACTTTATCCTTTTCAGAGCTGGAGGCGATCATTCATATCTTTGATGAGCTGGACGGCGAGGAGGGAATTCTGGTCGCCAGCAAGATTGCCGACAGGGTAGGAATTACCAGATCGGTGATTGTAAATGCACTCCGCAAGTTTGAAAGTGCGGGAGTGATCGAATCCCGTTCCAGCGGCATGAAGGGAACCTATATCAAGGTACTGAACGATTATATTTTTGATGAGCTGAAGGAAATTAAGAGCAAGAAGAAGACAGAGAAGGAAAAGCAGGAGGACAAGTAATCTCCTGAGGATACAAAAGCTGCCGTGGACCGCAATAAGGTCCGGGGCGGCTTTTTTTGATATGATCGGCAGGCAGATGCCGCGGTATTCCAGTACCCCTGTCTGAAGAAGAAAAAAATTCAAAAATAAGAAAAAATAAGATTAAAAAAGAAATAAAGAGAAAACATGAGATATAATTAAAATAGAGCGGATTTTTCCGGTTGCTAAAATGAATCAAATTCACTAATATAAGAACCATCAAGTAGCACTCAATTCGAATGAGTGCTAATAAAAAGGAAACAGAAAGCAGCAAGGAGGCAATATAGAATGAAATTAGTACCGTTAGGAGACAGAGTTGTATTAAAACAGTTAGAAGCTGAGGAGAAGACAAAATCAGGTATTATCCTGACATCCCAGGCACAGGAGAAACCCCAGGAAGCAGAAGTTATCGCTGTGGGACCGGGAACGGAAGAGGTTAAAATGGAAGTAAAAGCCGGTGATAAGGTTATTTATTCCAAATATGCCGGTACAGAAGTGAAGCTGGACGGCGAAGAATATATCGTTGTAAAACAGGGCGATATTCTGGCTATTGTAGAATAATTCACAGATGCCAGGGTCAAGGGGTCTGAGTCCACATGAGCCATAAGCGGGTGGAGGATCCCGGGGCCCGCCCCGATATGGGCATAAAAGTGGGATGTATATCCTGCGGTATACGAATATTGGGGAAGAGAGCGGGAGTGAGCAGCACGGAACAATCCGTAGGCATCGCAGTTGGGGGGCGTGACCCCAACATCATTCATATAGAAAATAAATAGATAGCAGGAGGCATGAAATCATGGCAAAAGAAATTAAATACGGAGCAGACGCAAGAGCTGCTCTGGAGGCAGGTGTAAATAAGCTGGCTGATACTGTAAGGGTGACCCTTGGACCGAAGGGCAGAAACGTTGTTCTGGATAAGCAGTACGGCGCTCCGCTGATCACCAACGATGGTGTGACTATCGCCAAGGAGATTGAGCTGGAGGACGGATTTGAGAACATGGGTGCACAGCTGATCCGGGAAGTAGCTTCCAAGACCAACGATGTGGCCGGTGACGGCACTACCACCGCTACAGTTCTTGCGCAGGCTATGATCCACGAGGGCATGAAGAACCTGGCAGCAGGAGCGAACCCCATCGTTCTGAGAAAGGGAATGAAGAAAGCAACCGATAAAACGGTTGCAATTCTGGCCGACATGAGCAAGGCAGTGGACGGAAAAGCACAGATTGCAAGAGTAGCCGCTGTTTCTTCCGGAGATGATGAAGTGGGCGAAATGGTAGCCGATGCAATGGAGAAGGTTTCCAAGGACGGCGTAATTACCATCGAGGAATCCAAGACCATGAAGACGGAACTGGATCTGGTAGAAGGTATGCAGTTTGACCGCGGCTACGTTTCCGCATATATGGCAACGGATATGGAGAAGATGGAGGCAACTCTGGAGAGCCCCTATATTCTGATTACAGATAAAAAAATCAGTACCATTCAGGATATCCTTCCGCTGCTGGAGCAGATTGTACAGTCCGGCGCAAGCCTGCTGATCATCGCCGAGGATGTTGAGGGCGAGGCTCTGTCGACTCTGATTGTCAACAAACTGCGCGGAACCTTCAAGGTTGTGGCTGTTAAGGCACCGGGATATGGAGACAGAAGAAAAGAGATGCTGCAGGATATCGCAATCCTGACCGGCGGCACAGTAGTTTCCGAGGAACTGGGATACGAGCTGAAGGATGCTACGATGGATATGCTGGGCAAGGCAAAATCTGTAAAGGTTCAGAAAGAGAATACTGTAATCGTTGACGGATGCGGCGACAAAGATGCCATCCAGGCAAGAATCGGTCAGATCAAGGCACAGATTGCAGAGACTACTTCTGATTTCGACAGAGAGAAGCTGCAGGAGCGCTTGGCGAAACTGGCCGGCGGCGTAGCAGTAATCCGCGTGGGCGCTGCCACTGAGACAGAAATGAAGGAAGCCAAGCTGCGCATGGAGGATGCCCTGAATGCGACCCGCGCTGCGGTAGAAGAGGGAATCATCGCAGGAGGCGGATCCGCTTATGTACATGCCACCAAAGAGCTGGCTGAGTATGTAAAAGAGCTGGAGGGAGACGAGAAGACAGGCGCAAAGATTGTGCTGAAGGCTCTGGAAGCACCTCTTTCCACCATTGCGGAAAACGCAGGACTGGAAGGCTCTGTCATCATTAACAAAGTAAAAGAGTCCAAGATTGGTGTTGGATTTGATGCATACAAAGAAGAGTATGTGGATATGGTCAAGGCAGGCATCCTGGATCCCGCAAAGGTGACCAGAAGCGCTCTGCAGAACGCTACCAGCGTAGCTTCCACGCTGCTGACCACTGAAGCAGTCGTATCCACCATCAAAGAGCCCCCGGTACCCGCTCCCGCAGGAAACGGCGGCATGGGCATGATGTAAAATAAAAATCCAGACGGCGGTCATATGCGCAGCATGCGTGCATGCGAAAGCATATGGCCATCGGATGGATCAGGCAATAGGAGCAGGGAGGGCGGAAGCCCGGAGTGCGAGTATTGGCGGCGGCTGTGAGAGCACGAAGTGCGGAACAGCCGCTTTTTATTTTACTGTGAGAAAGACGGCGGTCATATGCGCAGCATGCGTGCATGCGAAAGCATATGGCCATCGGATGGATCAGGCAATAGGAGCAGGGAGGGCGGAAGCCCGGAGTGCGAGTATTGGCGGCATATTGGGTAAAGATACAGGAGTCATCGTATAGACGATGGCTCCTGTTTGTGTTAAAATAAAGAAAATCTTTGCGTTGACATTCCAGGGGTTTTTTGCTACACTCAAGTACAAAATACGACAAAAGGAGGAAAAGAAATGGGCACAATTATTGGTGACGGCATTACTTTTGACGATGTTCTGCTGGTGCCTCAGTATTCAGAGGTTACGCCCAACATGGTTGATCTGACCACCTATCTTACGAAGAAGATCAAACTGAACATTCCCATGATGAGTGCGGGGATGGATACGGTTACGGAGCATCGGATGGCCATAGCCATGGCACGTCAGGGAGGAATCGGAATTATCCACAAGAATATGTCGATTGAGCAGCAGGCAGATGAGGTGGATAAGGTTAAGCGTTCTGAAAACGGCGTCATCACAGACCCATTCTATTTGTCTCCTGAGAATACACTGGAAGATGCCAATAATCTGATGGCAAAATACCGGATTTCCGGCGTTCCCATTACAGAGGGCAAGAAACTGGTGGGTATCATCACAAACCGCGATCTGATGTTCGAGGAGGATTTTTCCAAGAAGATCAAGGAATCCATGACTTCCGAGGGCCTTATCACCGCCCGGGAGGGAGTGACGCTGGAGGAGGCCAAGAAGATGCTGGCCAAGGCGCGCAAGGAAAAGCTTCCGATCGTGGATGAGAATTTTGAGCTGAAGGGCCTGATCACCATCAAGGATATTGAGAAGCAGATCAAGTATCCGCTTTCGGCCAAGGATTCCCAGGGCCGCCTGCTCTGCGGCGCGGCGGTTGGAATTACAGCCAATGTCATGGACCGGGTGGAAGCTCTGAATAGGGCTCATGTGGATGTGATTGTCATTGATTCGGCACACGGCCATTCCGCCAATATTTTCCGGACGCTGCGGGAGATCAAATCCGCCTTCCCGGAGCTTCAGGTGATTGCAGGAAATGTGGCTACGGCAGAGGCAACGAGAGATCTGATCGCGGCCGGAGCAGACGCGGTGAAGGTTGGAATCGGGCCGGGATCTATCTGTACGACCCGCGTGGTGGCAGGAATCGGCGTGCCGCAGGTGACTGCAGTTATGGACTGCTACGGAGAGGCGAAAAAGACAGGAACCCCCATCATTGCCGATGGAGGAATCAAATATTCCGGAGATATCACCAAGGCGATTGCGGCTGGAGCCAATGTGTGCATGATGGGAAGTATTTTTGCCGGCTGCGATGAAAGTCCGGGAACTTTTGAACTTTATCAGGGCAGAAAGTACAAGGTATACCGCGGCATGGGATCGATTGCGGCCATGGAGAACGGCAGCAAGGACCGTTACTTCCAGGAAGACGCCAAGAAGCTGGTTCCGGAAGGCGTGGAGGGCCGGGTGGCCTACAAGGGAACGCTGGAGGATACGGTATTCCAGCTGATCGGAGGACTCCGTTCCGGAATGGGATACTGCGGAGCCAAGGATATTGAGACGCTGAAGACAACAGGAAAATTCATGAAGATTTCGGCGGCGGCCTTGAGAGAGTCACATCCTCACGATATTCATATTACAAAAGAAGCACCGAATTACAGCGTGGATGATAATTAACTGATAGAAGGCCGGCGGACACCTATAAGGGATCCGCGCGGCCTTCCTTTGTATATGAAGGGTACAGTATGGGGAGAAAGAAAAGACGTATGACAAAGAAAGCAAGGCGGCGGCAGAGGAATCTGCGGGTGGGGGCAGCAGTCACCATCTCCTTGCTGTGTGCCGCAGGCCTGCTTCTGGTAAGAAACAGGGGGATCACGACAGCGGCCGGGGAGACGGGCGGGGTGGCGGAGCAGGAGAATTATGAAAAAAGTCTTCGCATGGATGCGCAGACCGGGGATCTGGAAGCCCTGATGCCGGAAATGGACGTACAGCTTCTGACTCCCAATGAATATTCCAGGCCGCAGATTCCTCTGGAGGATATTGGAGGCATCGTCATCCATTATACGGCAAATCCGGGAACGACCGCGCAGGAAAATAGAAATTATTTTGAGGGGCTGAAGGATACGGGAGCGACGTATGCCAGCAGTCATTTTGTGATTGGCCTGGAGGGGGAGATTATCCAGTGCCTGCCCAGCTCTGAGATATCCTACGCGTCTAATTTCAGGAACAGTGATACGCTGTCGATTGAATGCTGTCATCCGGATGACAGCGGACAGTTCACAGATGCCACCTATCAGTCGCTGGTGCAGCTGACCGCATGGCTCTGCGAGAATTTCCAGGTACCGGCGGATCAGGTGATCCGGCATTACGATGTAACAGGAAAAGAGTGCCCCAAATATTTCGTAGACCATCCGGACGCCTGGGAACAGTTCCGCCAGGATACCGCAGCACGGATGGCCGCTATAGAAGCGGAGGCTGGCTGAGTATTCCGGCCGGAAAGGAGAGCAGATGGATTTGTTGGACAGAATATTTGCGCAGATGGTGGAATACTTTCAGGGCGATCCCCGGAGAATCCAGCATTTCGTCAAAGTGCACGCTTTTGCCCGGCTGATTGGTCATAGGGAGGGGCTGGACGCGGCTGTCCAGCAGCGGCTGGAGGCCGCTGCCTATGTACATGATATTGGAATTAAGGCTGCAGAGGAAAAATTCGGGAGCAGCAGCGGAAAGCTGCAGGAGCAGGAGGGGCCTGCAGAAGCGAGAAAGCTGCTGGAGAAGACCGGACTGGATCCGGAGGACGTGGAGCGGATCTGCTATCTGGTGGGACATCACCATACGTATCACGATATCGAGGGAGTGGATTACCAGATTCTCGTGGAGGCGGATTTTCTGGTGAATCTTTATGAGGATCACTCGGGACTGCACGCGGTGCGGGCAGCGGAAGAAAAAATTTTCAGAACAAAGAGCGGAACAGACCTGTTGCGCAGGATGTTCGGATTGTAAACAGGCAGAAGGGAGGGGAGTCTATGCATCGGGAAAAATTTACGGCAGGGCTGATCCAGATGGACAGCCGGGATCTCTGGTCAGATAACAAAAAGGCCGCGGGAGATCTGATCCGGCAGGCGGCCGGGGAAGGAGCCTCCCTGGTGATCCTTCCGGAAACAGCCGATTACGTAGGGGTGGATTTTCGGAGACATGCCACGCGGGTGCCGGGGCCGGTGACGGATTTTTTTCAGGAGCAGGCGGCCAGATACGGAATCTATCTGCACTGCGGCAGCATGACGCAGAAAACGGAAAGCGGCCGGATCCGGAATACAAGTCTTGTGTTTGCGCCGGACGGTTCTCTCTGCGGCTATTACAGCAAGCTGCATCTGTTTGATGTGGAGATTGCAGATGGTCCCAGCTATCGGGAATCCGATGAGATTACCGGAGGGGACAGGATTGCCCTGGTGGACACAGAGCTCTGTACTCTGGGGCTTTCTATCTGCTATGATCTGCGGTTCCCGGAACAGTTCCGGCTGATGGCCAGACTGGGGGCGGGGCTGCTGATCAACTGCGCCAATTTTACGGCGGAAACAGGGAAAGCGCACTGGGAGCCGCTGCTGCGGGCCAGAGCCATTGAAAATACCTGTTACGTGGCGGCGGTGGGCCAGTGCGGAAACAAACCTGCTTTCCGTTCCTGGGGACATACAATGCTCATTGACCCCTGGGGGAATATTTTGGGACAGCTGGGAGAAAAACCAGGAGTTCTTCTGGGGGAAATAGATATGAATTATCTGAGCCAGGTGCGCAGACAGCTGCCTTCCCTGGCCAATATACGGGATGATGTGTATGATCTGCGAAGCAGCAGCATGCAGTTTTTTGATGAAGGAGGAGAGTGACAGATGCAGAATTTTGTACAGTACGCACCAAC
This sequence comes from Candidatus Scatomonas pullistercoris, assembly GCA_018713515.1. Lineage (GTDB taxonomy): Bacteria > Bacillota > Clostridia > Lachnospirales > Lachnospiraceae > Scatomonas > Scatomonas pullistercoris. The sequence continues at coordinate 31,129 of DVOO01000019.1, read as the reverse complement.
AGAAGTGATTTTCGGAAAGGATACGGAAAAAGAGACAGGCGCCGAGGTGAAAAAATGGGGCGGCAGCCGGGTGCTCCTGGTTTATGGAGGGGGAAGCGCGGTTCGGAGCGGCCTGATCGGGCGTGTGGAAGAATCTCTGAAAAAAGAGGGGATTGCGTACGAAGAGTTCGGCGGAGTCAAGCCGAATCCCCGTCTTGCTTTTGCGGAAGAAGGGGTCCGGAAGGCGATTGCTTTCGGGGCGGATTTTATCCTGGCAGTGGGAGGCGGAAGCGCCATTGACACGGCCAAGGGGATTGCCCACGGGGCTGCCAATCCCGATAAAAAGCTCTGGGATATCTGGACAAAAAAGGTGCCGCTGACGAAATCCACGCCGGTGGGGGTGGTGCTGACCATTGCCGCAGCGGGCAGCGAGATGAGTGATTCCGCAGTGCTGACAAATGAAGCCATCGGGAAAAAATCGGGGATTAATACGGTCTTTAACCGGGTGAAATTCGCGGTCATGAATCCGGAGCTTGCCTTTACGCTGCCGGAATATCAGCTTGCCTGCGGCATCACGGATATCATGATGCATACTATGGAAAGATACTTTATTCCCGGCATCAAATGCCAGCTTACCGATGAAATCTCCGAGGGTCTGCTGCGGACCGTTATTGAGAACGGAAGACTGGTCATGAAGAACAAAGAGGATTACGATGCCATGGCGGAGGTTATGTGGTGTTCCAGCATCTCCCATAACAATCTGACAGAGGCCGGAAGAGGAAAGGATTTTTCCGTGCATAAGCTGGGGCAGGCGCTGGGCGCGAAGTATGATGTGGCTCACGGGGCCAGTCTGGCGGCAGTCTGGGGCTCCTGGGCCAGATATCAGTACAGCAGCGCTGCGGGACGTTTTGCCCGGTTTGCAGATAAGGTCTGGGGAATCCGGAAGGAGGACGAAAAAGAAGCGGCGCTGGCGGGTATAGAGGCCACAGAGGCGTATTTCCGCGCTATCGGCATGCCTACAAGCCTGACAGAGCTGGGCGTGGATCCCTCTGAGGAGGATTTAAGGGAACTGTCCCTGAATGCCACCATGAACGATACGGTGAAGCTGTCGCGTCTGAAACCGCTGGGAGCGGAGGAAGTGCTGGAAATTTATCATATGGCCAGATAACCGGCAGGGGCAGAAGCTGCGGCTGCAGAAAATCCCCGCGGGAACACGGAATCTCATGGAATTCCGTGTTCCCGCGGGGATTTCTTTTACAGGCATGAAGCCCCGTGTTATTTCTGATTCGTCTCCACTTCCTGCAGCTTCATGGCGCGGACCTTCAGAGGCAGGCCAAAAAGCGTAATGAAGCCGGAGGCATCCTGGTGATCGTACATGTCGCCGGTTTTGAAGGAAGCCAGGGACTCATTGTACAGGCTGTAGGGAGAAGTGGTTCCGGCTTTGATGATGTTGCCCTTGTACAGCTTCATCTTTACTTCGCCGGTCACATATTTCTGGGTGGATTCTACGAAGGCCTGAATCGCCTCCCGCAGGGGGGTAAACCATTTTCCTTCATAAACCACCTGAGCCAGCTGGCTTCCCAGCTTCTTTTTAGCTTCCATGGTCTCGCGGTCCAGAATCAGCTCTTCCAGCTGGTCGTGGGCGGCCATGAGGATGGTGCCGCCGGGAGTCTCGTAGACACCCCTGGATTTCATGCCCACTACGCGGTTTTCCACAATATCAATAATACCGATGCCGTTTTCTCCGCCCAGCCGGTTCAGTTCCCGGATGATATCGGATACCTTCATGGCTTTTCCATTCAGAGTCTTGGGGACACCTTTTTCGAAGGTCATGCTGATCTCGGTTTCCTTGTCGGGAGCCTTTTCCGGAGTTACGCTCAGTACCAGCATATGGTCATAGTTGGGCTCATTGGCCGGATCCTCCAGCTCCAGTCCTTCGTGGCTGATATGCCACAGGTTCCGGTCGCGGCTGTAGCTGCTGTCGGCGGCAAAGGGAAGGTCGATGCCGTGGGCCCTGCAGTATTCCATCTCTGCCTCTCGGGAGTCCATCTTCCAAAGCTCCGGCATGCGCCAGGGAGCGATGACCTTGATGTCCGGGGCCAGAGCTTTGATGCCCAGTTCAAAACGAATCTGGTCGTTGCCCTTGCCAGTAGCGCCGTGACAGATGGCAACAGCCCCCTCTTTGCGCGCGATTTCCACCAGCTTTTTGGCAATCACCGGACGGGCCATGGAAGTGCCCAGCAGATATTTGTGCTCGTAGACTGCGCCTGCCTCCACGCAGGGCATAATAAAATCCTCGCAGAATTCATCGGTAACATCTTCAATATATAATTTGGAGGCTCCGGATAATTTGGCTCTCTCGTCCAGACCGTCCAGTTCATTTCCCTGTCCGCAGTCGATACAGCAGCAGACTACTTCATAGCCGAAGGTTTCCTTCAGCCACGGGATGATCGCAGTGGTGTCCAGTCCGCCGGAATAGGCCAGTACAACTTTTTCGCTCATAATAATTCCTCCTTGGGTTTGAATTAACTGGAAGTAAATATACATCAAAAAGAAAAAATATGCAAGAGCTTTTTCGTATTTTCTTGTGTGAATTCGGGAGAAAAATACAGGAACACTCACTTGAATTTTGAAAAAATTGAAGAATAAGGTGAACGCGGAAAGGGGGTTGCATAATCTAAAAGAAAGATGTATAATTATGCAACGTGCAGAAGAAATATGCAGGAGGACCCCATCCGGAGCCGGAGGGTATTTTATTTTCAGCAGTATCTTTACAGGGAAGAAAAGTGGTATTATAGTATCATCAGGAAAAAGGAGCGCTGCCGGAATCGGACAGCCATGGAAGGAGAGACAGTATGATCAGAGCAGGAATTATCGGTTCCACCGGCTATGCAGGGGCGGAGATTGTCCGTCTGCTGCTGGGGCATAAAGAAGCGGAAATAAAATGGTATGGTTCCAGAAGCTATATAGATAAGAAATATTCCTCCATCTACCAGAATATGTTCCGTCTGGTAGAGGATGTGTGCAGAGATGACAATATGGAAGAGCTGGCCAGAGAAGTGGATGTAATCTTCACGGCCACGCCTCAGGGGCTGTGCGCATCCCTTGTGAACGAGGAGATCCTTTCAAAGGTCAGGATCATCGATCTGAGCGCGGATTTTCGTATAAAAGATCCGGCGGTATATGAGGCGTGGTATAAGATCCATCATCCCACACCGGAATTTCTGCCGGAAGCGGTGTACGGGCTCTGCGAGATTAACCGGGAGAAAATCCGGGGAGCCAGGCTGGTGGCGAATCCCGGCTGCTATACCACCTGCTCTATTTTAAGCGCCTATCCTCTTATCAAGGAGGGACTTATCGATGGAAACACACTGATTGTGGATGCCAAATCCGGAACCTCCGGGGCCGGGAGAGGGGCAAAGGTGGACAACCTCTTCTGCGAGGTAAATGAAAGCATTAAGGCCTACGGCGTTACGACACACCGCCATACACCGGAAATCGAAGAGCAGCTTTCCTATGCGGCCGGAAAACCGGTGACCATCAGCTTTACGCCCCATCTGGTTCCCATGAACCGGGGAATCCTGGTTACAGCCTATGCCTCCCTGGTCCGGGAGACAACAGAGGAGGAGCTCCGGGCCGTCTATGAAAAATATTACGGCAAAGAGAAATTTATCCGTCTGCTGGATCCCGATGTGTGTCCTCAGACCCGCTGGGTGGAGGGCAGCAACTTTGTGGACCTGAATATAAAACTGGACCGGAGGACCAACCGGGTTATTTTGATGGGAGCTCTGGATAATCTGGTAAAGGGAGCGGCCGGGCAGGCAGTTCAGAATATGAATCTGATGTTTGGAATCCCGGAAGATACAGGCCTTCAGATGGCCCCGGTATTCCCGTGAGAGGAGGAGAGAGTATGAAAAGAATTGAAGGCGGAGTGACAGCAGCGATTGGATTTCAGGCGGCGGGGGGAAGCGTCGGCATTAAAAAAGAAAATGTAAAGGACATGGCCCTGATTTACAGCATCGTTCCCTGTGTGGCGGCAGGAACCTTTACCACCAATCTGGTAAAGGCGGCACCGGTGAAATGGGATCAGGAGATTGTGTATGACGGAGATACAGCCCAGGCCATCGTCTGCAACAGCGGGGTGGCCAATGCCTGTACAGGGAAAAAGGGATATACCTACTGCCACGAAACGGCAAAGGTAGCGGCGGAAGAACTGCACATCCCCGAGGGCTCTGTACTGGTAGCTTCCACAGGCGTCATTGGAAAGCAGCTCCCCATTGAGAAAATACAGGAGGGTGTCCGCAAGCTGGTGCCGCTGCTGTCCAATTCCAGGGAGGCAGCCAGGGAGGCGGCCCAGGCCATTATGACCACCGACACGAAACAGAAGGAGGCCGCTGTGACCATGGAGATAGGCGGCAAGACGGTGACCATCGGGGGCATGTGCAAGGGATCGGGCATGATTCATCCCAACATGTGCACCATGCTTTCCTTTCTGACCACGGATGCGGATATTACCAAGGAGATGCTGCAGGAGGCCCTGTCGGATGTCGTAAAGGACACCTACAACATGATCTCTGTGGATGGAGATACTTCCACCAACGATACGGTGCTGCTGCTGGCCAACGGGCTGGCGGGGAATCCGGTGATCAATAAAAAGGACGGGGATTATGAACGGTTCCTGGAAGCTCTCCGGGAAGTGAACACAGTGCTGGCGAAAAAGATTGCCGGGGACGGGGAGGGGGCTACGGCTCTCTTTGAAGTGAAGATTCAGGGAGCTCAGACCAGAGAACAGGCTGTGACGCTTTCCAAGTCGGTGATCACCTCCAACCTGACGAAAGCGGCCATCTTCGGGCATGACGCCAACTGGGGACGTATCCTCTGTGCCATGGGGTATTCCGGAGCAAAATTTGATCCTGAAAAGGTGGATCTGTTCTTCGAGAGCGAAAAGGGGAAAATTCAGATCATTGAAAACGGTGTGGCGCTGGACTACAGCGAGGAGGAAGCCACCGAGATCCTGTCGGCGCCGGAAGTAACCGCCATTGCCGATCTCAAAATGGGAAAAGAGACGGCCACGGCCTGGGGCTGCGACCTGTCTTATGATTATATTAAGATTAATGCGGACTATCGTTCCTGACAGAACGCGGAAATGAGGATGAAAAGCTATGGTTATGCAGAAATATCTGGACAAGGCGGAGGTGCTCATCGAGGCGCTGCCTTATATCCAGCGATTTAACAGGAAGGTCATTGTGGTAAAATACGGCGGAAGCGCCATGGTGGATGAGACCCTGAAGAAAAACGTGATCAAGGATGTGGTTCTTCTGAAGCTGGTAGGCTTTAAACCCATCATTGTGCACGGAGGCGGAAAGGAAATCTCCCGCTGGGTGGGCAAGGTCGGCATGGAGCCAAAATTTGTCAACGGACTCCGGGTGACGGATGAGGATACCATGGAAGTGGCAGAGATGGTGCTGAACAAAGTAAATAAGGAACTGGTGAGCATGATCGAATCCCTGGGCGTTCAGGGAGTGGGTATCAGCGGAAAGGACGGCGGCCTTTTGAAGGTGAACCGGAAATTATCGGACGGCCGGGATATCGGTTATGTGGGAGAGATCAAGAAGGTAAATCCCAAGGTGCTCTACGATCTGCTGGAGAAGGATTTTCTGCCTGTTGTCTGTCCCATCGGCATGGACGATGATTTCCACTCTTATAATATTAACGCGGACGATGCGGCCAGTGCCATCGCAGAGGCCATGAATGCGGAAAAGCTGGCTTTCCTGACGGATATCGAGGGAGTCTACGCGGATAAAGACGATCCTTCCAGCCTGATCTCCGAGCTGACGCTGCAGGGAGCCGCAAAGCTGATTGAAGAAGGCCATGTGGGAGGAGGCATGATCCCCAAGCTGCAGAACTGTATTGACGCCATTCATAACGGCGTATCCCGGGTCCATATTCTGGACGGGCGCATCCCTCACTGCCTGCTGCTGGAGATCTTCACAAATAAAGGTATTGGAACCGCAATTCTGAAAGATGACGAGGAGAAATTTTACCATGAAGACAAGTGATTATATTCAGAAATCAGAGCAGTATCTGCTGCACACCTACAACCGTGCCCCGGTGGTCTGGGAGAGAGGCGAGGGCGTTCATCTTTATGATACTGACGGCAAAGAGTATCTGGATTTTGCGGCGGGTATAGCCGTGTATGCACTCGGGTACGGGAATACCCGTTATAACGAAGCGCTGAAGGAGCAGGTGGACCAGATCCTTCATACTTCCAATCTTTTCTATAATATTCCCCAGGCGCTGGCAGCGGAGAAGCTGGTCAGGGCCTCGGGCCTGAGCAAGGTGTTTTTCACCAACAGCGGAACAGAGGCCATTGAGGGAGCCATCAAGGTGGCCCGGAAGTACGCCTATCTGAAAGACGGCTCCACCGACCATGAAATCATTGCCATGAACCATTCTTTCCATGGTAGGAGCCTGGGAGCCCTGTCCGTCACGGGCAACGGACATTACCAGGAACCCTTTAAACCGCTGATCGGAGGTATCCGCTTTGCGGATTTCAATGATCTGGAGAGTGTAAAAGCACAGATTACTGAAAAGACCTGCGCCATAATCCTGGAGACGGTTCAGGGAGAAGGCGGTATTTTCCCGGGAACCCGGGAATTTCTGGAGGGCGTGCGGAAGCTCTGCGATGAGAAAGATATTCTTATGATCCTGGACGAGATTCAGTGCGGCATGGGACGCACCGGCTGGATGTTCGCATGGCAGGAGTACGGAGTGAGACCGGATGTAATGACCTGTGCCAAGGCACTGGGCTGCGGTGTGCCGGTGGGGGCCTTTGTGCTGGATGAGAAGGCTGCGGAGCATTCCCTGGTGCCGGGGGACCACGGGACAACCTACGGCGGAAATCCCCTGGCCTGCCGGGCGGTGAGCACCGTTTTCGATCTGTATGATTCCCTGAAAATCACAGAGCATGTGCAGAAGACAGCTCCTTATCTGGAGAAGAAGCTGGATGCGCTGGTGGAGAAATATGACTGCTTCTCCGGCCGCAGAGGAAAGGGCTTTATGCAGGGGCTGGTGGTAGAAGGGCGCCCGGTGGGAGAAATCGTCGGAAAGGCGCTGGAAAATGGTCTGGTGGTCATCAGTGCAGGCAGCAATGTACTGCGTTTGGTACCGCCGCTGATTATTACGGAAAGGGATATCGATGAGATGGCAGAGAAGCTGGAGGCTTCCCTGTAAATGGCGGGACAGCCGGTTCGGATGAGAGAACCGGCTGTTTTTGCCGCAGTGCGCCCGGCCGGTATAGGCAGAGCTTCTTTTGGGCATAGTAAAGGAAAAAGGAGTGTGCGGAAGTGGCAGGGATTTTGATTGCGCTTTTGTCGGGGGCGCTGATGAGTATTCAGGGTGTATTTAACACGGAGGTGACGAAACAGAGCAGTATCTGGGTGGCGGCAGGATGGGTCCAGCTTTCGGCGCTGGCGGTCTGTCTGGCGGCGTGGCTGGTTACGGGGAGAGAGAGCATCGGCGCCCTCTGGAAAATGGACAATAAGTATGCGCTGCTGGGAGGCGTGATCGGAGCGTTTATTACGATCACGGTCATCAAGGGCATGGACGCTTTGGGACCGGCCCGCGCTACCATGCTTATCGTCATCGCTCAGCTGGCCGTCTCCTATCTGGTCGAGCTGCTGGGGTGGTTTGGCGTGGAGCGTCAGCCGCTGGAACTTAGAAAGCTTCTCGGACTCGGCGTGGCGGTGGCCGGAGTTATTCTGTTTAAGTGGGAATAAACCCCTCAGGGCATAAAGTCGCGGAGGGAAAGCTGGCGGTCCAGCCAGGATTTCTGAAGGGCCGTATGTATCCGGTCGTCCGGACGGAAACTGCCGATAAGAAAGGGGGAGGATGGATCGTGAAGGAGCATGTTCCGCCGGACGGCTTCCGAATTTGCGTTCGCATAGCAGTAACGGCAGAGGTGTCCGCAGGAATCATACGCGCCGATGTCATTCGTAAGAAAACAGGCGCATTCTCTGCGGGCAGTTTTTTTCTTTGGAAGCTGCAGTTTTTCATGGACGGCCTTCTCAAAGATCCGTGCAGTCATGCAGCCGCTGCAGTCTGCGCCATAGGGGGCCAGTTCCGTTCCTTCCGCGCAGGTCCGAAGAACCATACGGTGAGAATCTGCCATGCGGATCATCTCCCGGCCCAGGGCCAGCCGTTCTTCCTCCGAAACGGTCCGGCCCTCCGGAAAATTCCGGAGCACTTTTCGGTACAGATCCAGAAAGCTGATGACGCAGGTATGGGTATAGCCCTCCAGCTGAGCGGCAATTTCCCCGAAAGCTGACAGGTGACGGCGGATCGTCCATTCTCCGGTCAGAAGAATGGGATCGTAGCGCCAGGCCATGGAGTCTGCCCCAACCAGCCGGGAGAGCTTCTGAAAAGTGCGAATGATGAAACGTTTATCCGGGACATGGGGTTCAATATCTCGGCCGTAAGGAGTAATCGTGACGAACCAGTACTGCCCGTAGCTTTTCAGTAGATCCATCCGGGGCAGCAGAGGAGAGGGGTTCTTGGTACAGAAAACGATCAGGTCCACCACATCCGGGGAAAGGCGGTATTTTGTCACGGAAGCAGGGCTGTAGGGATTTCTTACACAGACATACCCCTCCCTCAGGCGGTTTGCCAGCCATTCGGCATAGAATGCAGGGATATCTGTTCGCAGGCCCGTATGTATGATCATTTTCTTCTCCTTTCACAGATGGCCGTACTTGCTGTTTTTTCAATTATAAACTATAATCGGAAGAAAAGAAAGCAAGACCGGAGGACAGCAATGGCAGAGAAAAAAGAATTTTACTTTCCCTCCAGCGACAAGAAAACAGAAATTCATGCGGTGGTCTGGTCTCCGGAATCCGGAAATTTCCGGGCCGTATTACAGATCGCGCACGGGATGATTGAGTTTATTGAGCGGTATGAGGGATTTGCGGAGTTTTTGACAGACCGCGGATTTTTGGTGGCGGGCCATGACCATCTGGGCCATGGAAAATCCATCGGTTCCCGGGAGGACTTAGGCTACATAGCAAAAAAGAGAGGGAGCGACTGTATGGCGGCAGATATGCATCATCTGCGGACGCTCCTGCAGAAAAAATATCCGGAGCTGCCCTACTTTATGCTGGGGCACAGTATGGGATCCTACCTGCTGCGGAAATATCTGACTGTTCACGGAGAGGGGCTGGATGGCGCCATGATCCTGGGGACCGGCTCCGTTTCGGATGCGGTGGTGCTGCTGGGCAGGGTGCTGGCCCGGATCATCGCGCTTTTCCGGGGCTGGAGGTACCGCAGCCCTCTGATGGAGAAAGCATTCTTCTCGGGCGCCTACAGTCAGTTCGATATGGACGGCAGCCATCCGGAGAACAGCTGGCTGACCCGGGATGAAGAGGTTGTAAAAGCCTATTACGCGAATCCCGGCTGCAATTTTCATTTTACCCTGAACGGATTTTACAGTGTTCTGGAGATAGTGCATTATGATAACCAGGAGAAATATCTCCGGCGGATTCCAAAGGATCTGCCGCTGCTCCTGCTGTCCGGAGAGAGGGACCCGGTGGGGGATCTGGGCCGGGGCGTCAGGCGGGTGGAGGCACAGCTGCGGAAAGCCGGCATCCAGGATCTGACCTGCCGCCTGTATCCGGAGTACCGGCATGAGATTTTAAATGAACGGGGAAAGGAGCAGGTATATCAGGATATAGCGGACTGGTGTGAACGGATTCTTCAGAAGAAGGCAGAAAGAGAGGATATGGGGAAATGACAAAAGCAGAACTTGCCCTGGAAGTGATCCGGCGGCTGAAGGAAGAATACCCGGACGCGGGATGTACCCTTGACTATAATGAGGCCTGGAAGCTTCTGGTGAGTGTGCGGCTGGCGGCTCAGTGCACAGACGCCAGAGTAAACGTGGTGGTGCAGGATCTGTATGCGAGATATCCCACGGTGGAAGCGTTGGCGGAAGGTGATGTGGAGGATATAGAAAGGATTGTCCGACCCTGCGGCCTGGGACGCAGCAAGGCCAGAGACATCAGCGGATGCATGAAAATTCTGAAGGAGCAGTACGGCGGAAAAGTTCCGGAGGATTTTGACGCGCTTCTGAAGCTGCCCGGCGTGGGAAGAAAAAGCGCGAATCTGATTATGGGAGATGTGTTCGGAAAACCGGCCATTGTGACAGATACACACTGCATCCGCCTTTCCAACCGCATCGGGCTGGTGGATCAGATCAAGGAACCGAAAAAAGTGGAGATGGCGCTCTGGAAGATTGTGCCGCCGGAGGAGGGGAGCGATCTCTGCCACCGGCTGGTCTATCATGGCCGGGATATCTGTACAGCCCGGACGAAACCTCACTGCGACAAATGCTGCCTGTACGACATCTGTGCCAGAAATGGTGTAGAACCGTAATTCAGCTTCGGGAAAAGCCCTCGCCCAGAACTTCATTGGATTCCAGAATGATGACAAAGGCGGAGGGCTCCATTTCTTTTATGGCTTCACGGATCAGAAACATCTGTTTATTATTGCAGGCACAGAGGACTACCGGCTTTTCCCGGCCGGAATAGCTGCCGGAAGCCTTCAGAAAGGTGCAGCCGCGTCCGATGAGGGCGTCTATTTTTTCTGCCACGGCCCGTGGACGGTCGGTGATGATCAGCCCCAGTTTTCCGGCGCTGATGCCGTAGAGAACCTTATCTACTACAGCCGATAAAAGAAAACTTACGAGAATGCCACAGATCAGGCCGTCAATTTCTCCGGATGTCAGAAAGGCTCCGGCGGTGACCACCAGCAGATCGTTGAAAAAAGTGATTTTTCCCAGAGAAATGTGGGGATTCTTTTTCTTGAAAGACAGCACGATAAAATCCGCGCCGCCGGTGGAGGAGCCTCTGGTGTAGATCAGCGCATAGCCAAGCCCCGTCAGGACGCCGGCACAGAGAGCGGCCAGGATTTTATCACCCTGATAGAGAGGCAGGAGAGGAGCAGCTGCATCCATCAGAAAGGTTGTAAGCAGCATTGTGCGCAGGGAACGGAGCAGGAAGCGCCGGCCGAGGATGCGGAAGCATACGGCTGCAATGGGAAGATTCAGCAGGAGAGAGACGGTGCCGATGGGCGTGCCCAGCAGCCGGTGGAAGATCAGAGCGATGCCGCTGACGCCCACCATGGGGAAGCCGGCGGGAGAAGCAAAATTGACAATACCGACGGCTGCCAGCATGCCTCCGGCCGCTTCCAGCAGAATATTGCAAATAATTTTTTCAGCAGTGCCTGGACGCGCCATGGGATTCCTTTCTGTACCTGTGTTTTTTACAGTATGCCCGGACGGGGAGGATCTATGCGGCAGTGCCGGGGACAGGGAGGGAAGATATATGGATACTTATACATTAAAGGTGATCGCCAGGATTCACAGCGATTTTCCCACGAAGTTCGGGATACCCAGGCAGAGCGGTCTGATTCCGGAGCTTACAGCCGCAGTGGTGTTTGAACCCGCTTACCGGAATCCGGAGGCCCTGCGGGGGCTGGAGGAGTTTTCTCATATCTGGCTGATCTGGCAGTTTTCGGAGGCTGTCCGGGAGGAATGGTCCCCCACGGTCCGGCCTCCCCGCCTGGGCGGGAACAGGCGGGTGGGGGTTTTTGCCAGCCGCTCACCTTTCCGGCCGAACGCCATCGGTTTGTCTTCTGTGCAGCTGCTCCGCATGGAAAAGTGGCCCGGGTATGGAGAGGTGCTGATTGTATCCGGGGCGGATCTTATGGACGGAACGCCTATTTTTGATATCAAGCCGTATCTGCCGTCCGGAGACAGCCATCCGGAGGCGGCGGGAGGATTTGCGGAGAAAATTCCGGAGACCCGGCTGGACGTAGATTTTCCGGAGACTCTGCTGGAACAGATCCCCGCCGGGAGCAGAGAGGCGCTGCTGGCTGTGTTGTCGCAGGATGTGCGGCCGGGATATCAGAGAGATGAGGCGCGGATTTACGGCCTGCCTTTTGGCGGCTTTGATGTGAAATTCCGTGTGGAGAATGGCAGGGTAAAGGTGCTGGCCCTGGAAGAATGGAAACGGGAGTGAGGAAACCGTGCGATATAAAAGAATGGAAAGAGGGATTTTTCAGGAACGGCTGAATCGGTTTGTGGCTCATGTGCGCCTGGATGGACCGGCGGAGGGCAGTACCGTCTGCCATGTAAAAAATACGGGACGGTGCCGGGAGCTTTTCGTGCCGGGAGCGGAAGTCTGGGTGCAGCGGGCGGAAAATCCGGCGAGAAAAACACTGTATGATCTGATCTGCGTAAGGAAGGGAGAACAGCTGATAAATGTGGATTCTCAGGCACCGAACCGCGTAGCGGAGGAATGGCTTCCCAGGAGCGGGCTGTTTCCGGAGAATGTACAGATCCGGCGTGAGGTGCGATTTGCGCATTCGCGGTTTGATCTGTATGCGGAGGCCGGAGAGAGAAGGGCTTTTCTGGAAGTGAAGGGAGTGACCCTGGAGGAAGAGGGAATTGCCAGGTTTCCGGACGCTCCCACGGAGAGGGGCGTCCGCCATGTGGAGGAACTGATTCAATGTCGGAAGAGCGGCTGCGAGGCGTATCTTCTGTTCGTGGTGCAGATGAAGGGGATTCGCGCGGTCGCGCCCAATGACCGGACGCACCCGGCCTTCGGGGAGGCTCTCCGAAGGGCATCCGCAGAGGGGGTGCGTCTTCTGGCTGTGGACTGCTATGTAACTCCGGAAGAGCTTTTGGCGGATCAGACGCTTCCGGTGATTTTGAGGTAAATTCTCAGAAACAATATTATTTTTCAGAAAATTGTGGTACACTGTCAACAACAGAACAATCGTGCGTGAAAAAGGAAAGGAGGGTGTACGGCAATGCTGGAAAACATGGATTTGTCCAAAAACGTGAAAAAGAAAGATGCAAAGGAAAAGCTGGAGAGACTGGATGCGGAAGTGGCGGCTCTGCAGAGAAAGGCCAGGGAGCTGAAAATACCGGTGATGGTGGTCTTTGAGGGCTGGGGAGCGTCAGGAAAGGGGCGTCTCATTAACCGGATGATTCAGCCGCTGGATCCCAGGGGATTCAAGGTATATTCGATTCAGAGGGCCTCGGAGGAGGAAGAACGGCGCCCTTATATGTGGCGTTTCTGGAACCGGCTTCCTTCCAGAGGAAGAATGTATATTTTCGACAGAAGCTGGTATACCCGGGTGCTGCGGGAACGGGAGGACCGGCACATGACCCGGGAGCAGGTGGCATGCGCCTATAATGAGATCAATTCCTTCGAGCGGATGCTGACAGTGGACGGCATGCTGATTATTAAATTTTTCCTGCACATATCAAAGGCGGAGCAGAAACGACGGTTTGAAAAACTGGAAAATTCTCCGAAAACAAAATGGAGAGTGACAAAGGATGACTGGAAACATCACAAACAGTATGAAGACTACTTTGCCATCAACGATGAGATGCTGGTGAATACGGATACGGAATATGCCCCCTGGCATGTGGTGGAAGCTGAGGATGACGGATATGCTTCTGTAAGAATTCTTGACTGCGTGGCAAAGGCGCTGAGAGGAAGGATACGGGAAGAAACGGAAAAAAGAGAGCGGAGAGCAGAGCCATATCTCCGGGCAAAGGAATCCTCCGGATCCTCCTCCCCCCTGGAAAAGGTAGATCTGTCCAAAACAGTAAAAAAGGAAAAATATAAAGAAAAACTGAAGGAGTATCAGAAAAAGCTGGCACTTCTCCAGAGCGAACTGTACCGGGAAAAAATTCCGGTGGTGCTGGGATTTGAAGGCTGGGATGCTGCGGGCAAGGGCGGAGCAATCAAAAGGCTGACGGAGTGCATGGATCCCAGAGGTTATGAGGTAGTTCCCACTTCCTCGCCGAATGACTACGAAAAAGCCCACCATTATCTCTGGCGTTTCTGGACGAAAATGCCGGCCGGCGGTCATATTGCCATTTTTGACCGGACCTGGTACGGCCGGGTTATGGTGGAGCGGATCGAAGGCTTCTGCAGCCAGGCGGAATGGCAGAGGGCTTACCGGGAGATCAATGAGATGGAAGAACAGCTGACCCAGGCCGGCGTGATCGTGCTGAAGTTCTGGCTTCAGATTGATAAGGCGGAGCAGGAGCGGCGCTTTCTGGCCCGCCAGGAGAATCCGGAAAAGTCCTGGAAGATTACAGAAGAAGACTGGAGAAACCGCGCCAAGTGGGATCAGTATGAGCCGGCAGTTAATGAAATGATCGTGAAAACATCTACAGCCCGGGCTCCCTGGATCATTGTGGAAGGAAACTGCAAATATTACGCCAGGCTGAAAGTACTGAAAACAGTCGTGGAAGCCCTGGATAAAGGCCTGAACAAAAAATGAGGCAGAGGAGAGAGGGATGGTGAAGGAAGAAAACTGGCTGGAGCCCTGCCGTCTGTGTCCGAGAGAATGCGGAGCACGACGGCTGTCCGGCAGTCCGGGGGTGTGCGGGGTCCGCGCCGTGCTGAAGGTTGCCCGGGCAGCTCTGCACATGTGGGAGGAGCCATGTATTTCCGGAGAGCAGGGTTCCGGAACCGTCTTTTTTTCCGGATGTCCCCTGCGCTGCGTCTACTGCCAGAACCGGGAAATCTCCGGGGGAAGAGCGGGAAAGGAAATTTCAGAAGGCAGGCTTGCGGAGATTTTTCTGGAACTCCAGGAAAAAGGAGCACAGAATATTAATCTTGTGACGCCTACGCACTATGTACCGCAGATTCTGGAAAGTCTGCGGATGGCGAAAGCTTCCGGGCTGAAGCTTCCGGTGGTGTTTAACTGCAGCGGCTATGAAAAGCCGGAGATTCTGCGGAGCCTGGAGGGCAGCATAGATGTTTATCTGACGGATTTTAAATACATAGAGGAAGAGACAGCCCGGAGATATTCCTCTGCGCCGGACTATCCGGAGAGGGCAAAAAAAGCTCTGGAAGAGATGGTACGTCAGTGCCCCAAACCCGTTTTCCTGGAAGACGGAATCATGCAGAAGGGAGTTATTGTGCGCCATCTGCTCCTGCCGGGGCGGGTGAGGGAGGCCAGGAATATAGTCAGGTATGTACACGAAAGCTTCGGAAACCGTGTTTATCTGAGCCTGCTGAACCAGTACACGCCATTTGGAGAACTGGAGGAGAAGTATCCGGAGCTCTGCAGGAGAGTGACAAAGCGGGAATATAATGCTCTGATAGAGTATGCGCTGGAGCTGGGCGTGGAGCAGGGATTTATTCAGGAGGGGAATACGGCCGGGGAAAGCTTCATTCCGGCTTTTGATTATGAAGGGGTTTAGGGAGGATAAGGAAAAATGGCTTTGGCAGCAGCAACACTGAAAAAAGGCGAAGGCCGCATGCTGAAAGCGGGCGGCCTGTGGATTTTTGATAATGAAATCGCTTCTCTGGAGGGAGAGTATGCAAATGGAGATATCCTGGAAGTGCGTGATTTCGACGGATATCCCATGGGAAAGGGATTTATCAATGAGTATTCGAAAATCCGCATCCGCATGCTGACCAGGAATAAGGAGCAGGAAATCGACCGGGAATTTCTGCGCAGGCGTCTGCAGGATGCCTGGGAGTACCGGAAAAATGTAGTGGATACCGGGAGCTGCCGTCTGATCTTCGGCGAGGCGGACTTCCTTCCGGGTCTGGTGGTTGATAAATTTTCCGATATACTGGTAGTGCAGTCCCTGGCGCTTGGCATAGACCGGATGAAGGAGACACTGATTGAGCTGCTGAAGGAAATCCTGGCCAGGGACGGCATAAGGATCCGGGGCGTCTATGAGCGCAGCGATGCCAAGGTGCGTCTGCAGGAAGGAATGGAAAAGCGGAAGGGTTTTCTGGGAGAACCTTTCGATACGAATGTGGAGATTGAAGAAAACGGTGTCCGTTATATCGTGGATGTGAAGGAAGGGCAGAAGACGGGATTCTTTCTGGATCAGAAATATAACCGTCTGGCCATCCAGAAGCTCTGTTCCGGAGCAAAGGTGCTGGACTGCTTTACCCATACCGGCTCTTTTGCCCTGAATGCGGCCCGGGGAGGTGCCGCCAGCGTGCTGGGCGTGGATGCCTCGGAGCTGGGCGTGCGCCAGGCCGAGGAAAATGCCCGCCGAAACGGCGTATCCGACCGGGTAAAGTTTCTCTGTGCCGATGTGTTTGAGCTTTTGCCGGAACTGGAGAAGCAGGGGGAAACCTACGATGTAATTATTCTGGATCCTCCGGCATTTACGAAATCAAGAAATTCTGTGAAAAACGCGGTCAGGGGATACAGGGAAATTAACCTGCGGGCCATGAAGCTGCTTCGGGACGGCGGCTTTCTGGCCACCTGTTCCTGCTCTCATTTTATGACGTATGAACTATTTACCCAGACCATCGCGCAGGCAGCCCGCAATGCCCACCGGCGCCTGCGGCAGGTGGAGTACCGGACCCAGGCGCCGGATCATCCTATCCTCTGGGCCGCGGATGAATCTTATTACCTCAAATTTTATATTTTTCAGGTGGTGGATGAAAAATAAAAAACGAGGATGGCGGAATGTATGCAGAAAGCCTGCGAAAAGTAGGCTTTCTGCATTTGCATACTTGAAAGATTTGTGTTAATATATTATAGAACAAGCAGCACAGCTTAAAAGACGTTTCTGCATGAAAATGCAGGCAGTCAATTTCAGTAATTTCTATCCACCTTTTCAGATAATTGTTTCACATCCGGATGATCCCAGAACTTTGGAGAGTGACCTTAAAATGTGCCAGACGGGCCGAAATTTTTGTTTCGGCTTTTATTTAGAGCTGCCCGGAGATGAAAAAGAAAGGATTGGATGGGAGTAAGAGCAGGAGGTATGAATATGAAAAAAGATCAGAAGCAGAAAGTGTACCGGCTGGTAACAGTGTCCTATGGTTATATTGATGTGCCGGCGGACAGCGCAAGTGAAGCTCTCGACAGCGCGACAGCTTTATGCGCAAGCCGAAGCAATTTTGAATGGACGCTGCCGACCAATCCAAGAATTATCGATGAATTATAAGAAGAAGAGAAGTGGAGGCCGGGTGCAGGAAGTACCTGGAGCCCCCTTTCTGTTTGGGGGCCCAGGCAGTATCAAAAATCTGTATACTTCGGAGTTGCAGGAAAGATTCAGCTCTTTGCTGCAGCCTTTTCCGCGTAGGAGGTATCTACCAGCTCCTCATAGGGAGCGCGTTCCGACAGTTCTCCGGCAGACTCCAGTATATCCTGGAGCAGTTCGAAGCTGTCCTCACTGAAAATCAGATCCGTTTTCCAGGTGTCCTGCTGATAATAGCGGTTTACGATGGTGGTGATGGTGGAAAGTTCTGTCTCCGGGAACTGGGGCGCAATTACTTCAGCGATCTCTTCCGGTGTGTGGGACTGCACATAGTCCATGCCCTTCTGGAGAGCATCTGTAAAGGACTGGATGATCTCCGGATTTTCCGCCATATAGCTGGATTTGGCGCTGAAGGCCGTGTAGGGTACGTAGCCGGAATCCTCGCCAAGAGACGCAATAACATAGCCGTCCCCCTGTTCCTCCAGAGCGGTGGCGGATGGCTCGAATTCAACGGTGTACTCTCCCTGTCCGCCCGAGAAGGCTGCTGCGGTGGAGCCAAAATCAATGCCCTGATTAATTTCCAGATCGGTTTCCGGATCGATGCCGTTCTGTTTCAGGACGTATTCAAATACCATTTCCGGCATGCCGCCTGTCGTTCGCTACATCATGTAAATCATGGGCATATATTGATCCATCATTATTTTTTGCCAGTTTTTCGTGGTAAAAATCATCCATTACCTTCTGTAATTCTTCTTTTGTTTTAACAATGGTATATGGTTTCAATGAGTTATCACTTGGTTCTACGATACCCATATCCATCATGAGTCCAATATAGGGCAATACACTTCTCTTGGATTTTGGATATCCTAAATCAGTAAGTGCCTTTGATAAATATTTTGCGGAGGTGTAACCTCTTTCATCTTCATAAATCAGTCTCATAGTATGGTAAATGATTTCGTTCTCACGACGATTCATTTCCTGTGCCGGACTATACTTGATCAGACCAGACAGACCATATTTTAATTCGATTTCAGGAAGTCCATCTTCATCCACTTCGATACGTTCGATTAGGATTTCAATATCCTTACGGTCAAGAATACCATTTTCAATAATTTTATCAACCACCTGTAATGCATTCTGGAGTTTATCTTTTACATCTTCATTCTCCAGACTGGTATCATTTAATTCACTTAATTGCATTTCCAGTCCATGAATCTGTGAAAGAATATCTTGCTGCAATGCATCATAGGTTTCATTGACAATATCCTCATTCCCGTGAGCGTTGGATAAATCTCTAACTTTCTGAGTAAAAAGAACTTTCAGTTGTTTCTTTCGTTCGTCAATCTGATTTTGAATTTCGGAACGCTTTTCTTCAACCGTTCTTTTTTCAGAATCGAAATCCTTCATTTCATAGGTGGCAATAACTTCGCAGAGTGAATCACGACAGAGCTTGATGTAAGTTACAACATCTTCCATCAGATCTTCTTCTTCGATAAGATGTGATTTTGAACAATAACGTTTGCCCTTGGTGTTGTATGTGGTACAGATATAATATTTGCGTTCTCTACTGGAAGTTGTTCTTCTGATTGGAGTCAAACGCCTTCCACAATCTTTACAAAAGAGGCAACTTCCAAATGGATTCGGTATCTCAGAACCAATCCATTGCCCACGACTGCCACGATAATTGTTCTTGACACGTTTTTCCTTCATATCCTGAATTAGATCAAAAGAAGCTTTGTCAATGATGGCTGGATGATGGTTTTCAAAAACATACTGTTCATCCTTTGGAACACGTTTGTCTTTCCCGTGAACAGTAGAACGAGCACGTTTTCGCAAACGTAAAGTTCCGATATAAAAATCATTTCCAAGCATATCTTTGACCATAGAGTCAGACCACACTGTTACAATCTGACGTTTTGTGATTTTGCCTTCTTCCAGTTCACGCTCATGGCGAACCATAGAAGGTGTTGGAACTTTATTTTCAGTCAGATAATTGGCAATCATGCGATAGCCGGAGCCTTTCAGATAAAGGTCATAGACCATCTTCACATATTCTGCTTCTTTCGGTATGATTTCTATTTTGGATTTGTCTATTTCATTTCTTTTATATCCAAATGGTGGCTGTGTCATCAATATTCCCTCTTTTTGACGAGCTTCAAGAGCACGTTTGATTTTTCTGCTGATATCTTTTACATATTTTTCATTATACCACGTTGTGATACCGATTGTATCATCATCATCGGTTTCTGAATTATAATTTGTATCAACAACAATCAGTTCTTTTTTTCGCTCTTTAAAATCTTCCAAAAGAAGGAGCACTTTTGCATTGTGACGTCCAACGCGTGAAAGGTCTTTTACAAACACTCGATCAATGTCTTTATCCAAATCATCCATTAACTGGTTAAGTCCAGGTCTATTAAAAATATAACCTGAAACGCCATCATCTTCATACCAGCGGTCGATAACCATGTTACATTCTGCCGCAAATTGGCTAATAATTAATTTCTGATTTTCGATAGAAACATAATTTCGTTTGTCATCATCTCTTGATAGACGTACATATCCAACATTCATAAACTCACTTCCTTTCTTTATATGAAATATATTAACATGAATAATGTAAATATAGAATATATTTAGGAAGAAAATTTATCAACTGCTCGTGTTACAGTAGTGATTTTTGATTACTGCCTTTAAGCCATCGTGAATATTCTTATCATTCTGCCCATCCAAATATGTGACAACTCGAAATCCCAGTTTCCTATATTTTTCCTTTGCTGTTTCAAAATCTTCTTGTGTAGAAAAATCATTTTTCCAAAGATAATAGGTTGGTTTACTCAAGTGTTATCACATCCTCTCTGCCTTATCGTTATTGTATGAATCCCTGTTCCTATTGGTGCAAGTCCCATTTGCAGCTTTATCGATTGAGCCGAGATTCCAGTTTCTTTGGTGAACGGTCTTTCACGTTCCTCTTATGGACTTATCCATAACTCGCCGTTTTAGTGCCGAGCCTCCCCGATCGTCTATCTTAGAAGTGAGTGTCATTATATGCTTACCGCCGATTCCGGTTTCTCTAATTGTCAAGGTGCGAAAGCAATTTCTGCTTTTGATAAGGTGAGGATAACACGAATTTTTGAAGTGCCTTGAATATTGACGGCGATTGCAATTTGGCAATGACGGAGGGATGAAAAATTGCAAATTTGCAATTGTGGTAGAGGGTTAGATGCGATATGATATAAGAAACTGAGTTATTGTTGAGGTAAGCAATTATGGAATTGAATTATAAAAAAGCGGTCCTTGAGGATATAGAAATACTAACGGAAACCAGAATTACCGTTCTTCGTGCTGCAAATCAGCTTAGTGATGATATGGATATGTCTTATGTTAAGGAACAATCGTATCTATATTATCAAAAATCTCTTTTGGAAAATAACCATGTGGCATACTTGGTTTTTGATGGTCACGAATTTGTTGGTGCAGGTGGGATAAGTTTTTTTCAGGTAATGCCTACGTTTCATAATCCAACAGGCAAAAAGGCATACATAATGAATATGTATACAAAGCCGGAATATCGAAGAAAAGGAATTGCTTATAAAACGTTGGATTTATTGGTCGCTGAAGCAAAACAGAGAGGAATACATGCAATCTCTCTTGAAGCAACAAATATGGGAAAACCATTATATGAGAAATATGGATTCACTAAGATGAATGATGAAATGGAATTGCAATAATAAGTTACATGGAAAGGATGATGTTATGAAATCATTGCCAGCGGATAACATTTATCAAAGATTATGTGATCTTCGTAACGGAACTGGGAAATCACAAAAAGAAGTTGCAGATGAATTAAATATCCAGGCATCGGTATTAAGTCGAATTGAACGTGGAGAAACAAAATCAGTCAGTCATGATTTGGTTATAAAATTTGCAGAATATTATAATGTGTCAACGGATTATTTACTTTGCATATCAGATGTTCGTATTAGAAGGAATGTTGAGTTGGAAGAATTAGGACTGACCAATAAAGCGCTGCTTCAACTATTGCAAGGAAAAGTAAATGGAAGTTTACTAAGTAAAATGTTAGAACATCCATATTTTCCTGTACTTCTTGATATTGTTAATGCTTATTTTACAGAAGCTCATAACACTGGTTTTGCTAGTAGAAATGCAATTATAGATATAGGAACTGCAAATATAAAAGATTTTATAAAGGAACATCCGGAACATAGAATCGAAGGACAGCATGATATTCGTAGACTTAATGCAGAAAAGGTTACTGGAACCGAGGCTGATCTTGAAAAAATCAAAAGCATTTTCCTGTCCATGCTGAAAGATATTAAGAAAGAATATGATGTACCACAACAAGATATCAGTACAGAAGAATTAAAAAATCAAATAGTCACTATGAAAAAACAGGCAATATTTCAGAAAAAGAAGAAGCCAAGTTTTAACGAAAATGATATGTCAAGAATTGTTATGGGGATGTTTCAAAGTATGGGGATGGACTTGGATGAGTATGAACAGGAAATGTTTCACAAAATGATGGTGCATATGTTACAGAGGAAAAGATAGGAGATTTGAGATGGGAATATTTGATAAATTATTCAAGAAAAAAGCAATAGAATCACAACAGAGTATACCAGTAAAGCAAGATAAACAAGAAAAAACTACAGTGAATATGGTCACGCAAAAAGCGGAACCAACAGTAAAAGAACAATTGATAAGAGGATACGTTGGTACATATAAAAAGCAAGTGGATTACGCTACAGTTAAAGAATTGAAAAAACGTTATATTGCTTTCGATGTTGAAACGACAGGATTAAGTCCGATGAATGATAAGATAATCGAAGTTGCAGCTGTTTTATTTGAAAATGGAGAGATTATCAAAGGATATAGTTCATTGGTTAATCCAGAAGTCTTTATTCCATACAGTGCCACCGCTATTAATCACATTACAAATGAAATGGTAAAAGACGCACCGAAAGAATGTATTGTGTATGCAGAATTAGTAGACTTTCTAGGAGATGCTTTAAAACAGCAAACTACTATATGTGCACATAATGCGTCTTTTGATATGAATTTTCTTTCAGAAACATTAATGCGTCTTGGATATGATGGAAAAATTTCTTATGTAGATACACTTTCACTTTCGCGTAGTTTAATCAAAGGGTTGCATAACTATAAACAAGATACGGTTGCTATGTTTTTTGACCTTGTAAATAATCAATCTCATAGAGCTGTTACAGATGCAGAAATATGTGGGAAAATTCTTTGGAACTTACTGCAAATAGAAGAAAAAGAGGAAGAAAAAAGATTAAGAAATTTAGAAAAAAGTAAACCATGTGACGAAGAAATGGAGATATGTGCTTACATTCAGAACTGCATCATGAAAAAAGGTGGTGATTCTAAATGGTTAGGGTTTTATAAAAACAGTAGCAATTACGTTGATGTAAGTTACCTATATTCTATTTTGAAATTTAAATGTGCCAAAAAGGGAAAATACATTATTGTTGAAAAGTCAAGTGTTGGAAAACTAAATTGTAATATAGAGCCATGTACAATGAGTGAAGGTGGTTCGGATTATGTAAGAGTATATTTCAATAGTCCGTTCGAATTGGAGCCGTTGGAATCATATTTATTTAGCATTTATGCGAAATGTCGTAAGTCAGCATTGGATTATTTTAAATTTAATAAGCGATATGAAGCAGAACATAAAAACAGTCCAGCTATGTTAAATCATCTTTCTGATATGGATGTTGCAGCGTTGCTTGAAAGTGCTGAAAAGAGAAAATTGACGGAGAAAGTTGTTTCGGAAACCATAAAGAATTCTAATGATAAATCTCGAATCTCTAGAGAAGATATCATTATTCAGCCTATTCATAATAGAGTTCCATTAGCTGGTATTCGCAATAAAAATAATTGGGAAAATGGCTATGATGAAGGATATCCATTCTGGGAAAAAGGAGATAATCTCCGTAAAGAGGGAAATGTAGAAGATGCAATCAAACTGTTTGATCAGGCAAGATATAATGGATATGATGCTCCGGTTCTTTATGACTCTTATGCAATGGCATATCATAAACTGAAAGACTATGCAAACGAAATAGATATTTTAGACGAAGGCATTGTGCGTGAAAGAAAAAATGGAATAAATGTTAGTCGTTTAGAAGCTCGACGAGATAAAGCAATACAATTGCTATACAAACAGCAAGAGGCTAAGAAAAAGAAATTAGAAAAAGAACAGATAAAAAATGAAAATATAAAAAATATTTCTGAGACTTCTACGAAAATAACTGGGCGTGCTATTTTGCAATTGACGGATGATATGACTTTAATCAAACGATATGATACTATTGCACAAGCTGTACGTGAAACCGGTGTAAATTCCAAGAGTATACGAGATGCTGCAAAAGGTGTTCAGAAGCATGCAGGTGGTTATGTTTGGAAGTATGCTGATGAAATTGGCGATTGAACTGTTGTTGCAAATACGTTTTAATTCGATATGGTTGTGCTATGGAATCTTGAGATGCCCATAGCCCATAGGAGTTCATGATTGGACTCCTTTTTTTGAAAAAACATTGTATATTGACTTTTTTGAATGATGGAAGTATGATTGTTCATATAAATCATACTTTAGGAGGCGCTTATGGAAGTTAATAACGGAAAATATGCATGGATGGTTAAAATTGGAGAAAAAGGTCAATTTGTTATCCCGAAAGAAGCAAGAAATTTATTTGATCTTCAGCCGGGAATGGAAATTTTAGTTTTAGGTGATGAAAAAAGAGGCTTGGCAATCTTACCAAAGGAAATGCAAAAAGAATATATTGTAAGGATTTTTTCAGAAATGGATTCCTAAAGGATGGTGAGATTCTATGAGTAAAATCGTTTTCTTTTGTATCCCAGCGCATGGGCATACAAATCCGACGTTAGGAGTTGTGCGTGAATTAATCAGTAGAGGGCATCAGGTTTTTTATTACTCCTACAATATGATGCGTGACAAAATCGAATCCACAGGTGCTGTTTTTGTATCTTGTGATGAATACGATCAGGAACAGCGATTAGATGCGAAAGACGGAGCCCGAATAGGAAAAGATTTGGCTTTTTCAACGCAGATATTGGTTGATACTACATTAGCTTTGGATGATGCGGTGTGCGAACATATGAAAGAATTAAATCCAGATTGTATCGTTGCGGATTCCATGGCTGTATGGGGAAAAGCTGTGGCACTAAAACTTGGGATTCCGTTTGTATCTTCAACGACAACCTTTGCTTTCAATCAGCATTCAGCAAAGATAATGAAGCAAAGTCCAGGACAAATATTTGGTATGATCTTCTCAATGTCGAAAATCAATAAAAACATCAAACGTTTACAAGATAAAGGTTATCCTGTAAAAAGCATTCTCGATATTATTCAAAATGACAACAATATAGATACGATTGTATATACATCTCCAGAATTTCAACCATGTTCCAAAACATTTTCGGATAAATATGTTTTTGTAGGACCATCAATACGACCTGTTGAAAATGTGATTGAGAAGAAGTCGGATAAATTAATTTATATATCAATGGGAACAGTCATTAATGATTCCGTAAAGTTTTACAAAAAATGTATAGAAGCATTTGCCAATACAAAGTATCAGGTTATTATGTCAGTTGGCAATTTGATAAATGTTGAAGACTTAGGTGCTATACCGGATAATATTACGATTTCGAGGTTTGTAGATCAGATAGCTGTATTAAGTCAGGCGGATGTATTCCTTACCCACTGTGGTATGAACAGTGTCAATGAAAGTTTATATTATAAGGTTCCACTCGTGATGTTTCCGCAAACATCTGAACAAGACGGCGTGGCTACAAGAGTAGAACAACTTGGTGCGGGTGTCAGGTTGAAGAATATAAATGCAAAATCTATTAGGGTGACAATTGAAAAGGTACTAAATACAAAATCTTATTATGAACATGCGTCAAAGATTTCTCAGGGATTCCGTAAATGTACTGGTGCAAAAGGTGCTGCAGATAAAATTGAAAAGATGTGCGAATGAATAAAAATCAACGCTCAAATGAGAAAAAATCGAATTTGAGTGTTGATTTTTTGCTTTAAATGGATATAATAGATTATGAAAGGAAGGGTTAAAACTATGTTGATACAATTTAATTTTAAAAATTTCAAATCATTTCGTGATGAGGCTACGCTGGATTTATCCGCAGCAAAAATGACAGAATTTTCAAATCGTGTTATATCCGTGGGTAACGAAAAAATATTGCCTGTAGCTGCTGTATATGGTGCGAATGCAAGTGGAAAATCTAATGTTTACGGTGCATTTGAATATATGAGCGAGTATGTAGTGAACTCTTTCAAATATGGAGATGAAGAAGATTTCGATGATGTCAGACCACTTCCATTTCTTTTTGACGTTTCTTCTGAAACAGCAGATACAAGTTTTGAAGTTTATTTTACCGTACCAGGTGACAAAACTGAAAAATGTTATAATTACGGATTTTGTATTGGGCAAACTGGCGTTACAGAAGAATGGTTAAATTACAAGGCAAAAACAGCTCGCAAATATTCTACTATTTTTTACAGAGATGAGGAAACGTTGGATCTTGCAGGTATTCCAAAAACAAGCAGAGAAAATATTGAAATTGCATTAGAGAAAGAAGTTCTGATTGTTTCATTAGGAGCAAAATTAAAAGTTACTAAATGTAAACTTGTAAGGGACTGGTTTTTGAATAATGAATTTGCAGATTTTGGAGATGCTGTTACTAATTTCTTTATGTCTCGTGTTCTTCCTGCGGGATTTATTGATGATGAAAAAATCAGAGCAAACGTTGTAAAATACTTCTCTTCTTTTGACGAAACAATAAAAGGATTTGAAGTTACAAAACTTCCTGCCCAAGAAGATTCTAAAGAAGAAAAATATCTGATAGATGCACTTCATAAAAAAATCGGATCTGAAGACATGGCAAAAATTCCACTTGCTCATGAATCAGCAGGTACTTTAAAAATGTTTGCACTCTATCCGGAATTACAGGATGTATTGCAAAATGGTGGGGTATTCTTTATCGACGAGTTAAATGCTCGATTACACCCACTTCTTGTTCGCAACTTCATTCTTACTTTTCTTAACCCAGAAATCAATATAAATCATGCACAGCTCGTATTTACAACGCATGACACATGGCAGTTATCTAATCAGCTGTTACGTCGTGATGAAATTTGGTTTACAGAAAAAGATGATATGGGATTATCTGTATTATATTCCTTGGCTGATTTTATCGACGAGGATGGTTCCCGTATCCGTAAGGACGAAAGTTATGAAAAAAACTATCTGTTAGGAAAATATGGAGCTATTCCCTCCTTAAAGACAATCGATTTTTTTAAGGAGGGTTAGCTTATGGCACGTAAAGATAGAACAGGTAATAGAAAAACAAGAGAACGGCGTGCAGTATATCGTATCCCAGAAATGGGGTACTATCTTGTCGTGACCGACACAGAGGCTACTGAACGTTGTTTTTTTAATGGGTTACACGACAGTCTTCCGGAAGACGTAAAGAAAAAACTTGTTATTAAGGTTGTGGAAACAAAAACACAGAATATGATTGAGAAATGTCTTGAGATGACAGCTTATGAAGCACAATACCGTATACCATGGATTGTCTTCGATCGTGATCAGGTTCCAAATTTTGATCAGATTATCAAGGATGCAGAGAAAGCTGGAATTAACGTGGGTTGGTCCAATCCGTGTTTTGAAATCTGGATGTTTGCCTATTTTGGTAATATGCCGGCGATACAGGAATCTTGGATTTGTTGCTCAAGATTCGGTGAATTGTATAAAGTAAAAACTGGTCAAGACTATTCAAAAGCTGATTCTGATATGTACAAAAGACTCTGTGAAAACGGAGATGAAGATAAGGCGCTTCAGATTGCTGCTCAGAAATATGAGCAGTGTCTGAGAGAAGGTAAAATGGTTCCATCACATATGTGTCCGGCAACAACAGTGCATGAGCTGGTGGGTGAAATTAGAAGAAAGGTTAAAGGGTGATTATATGGCTAATTATATGACATTTTTCCCTGTAGGTAATGGGGATATGACACTGATTCAAACAAAGACAAATAAATACATCATGATAGATTGTAACATCAGAAATGCAGAGAATGATGATACAACTTATGATTGCAATGAATACTTGCAAGATAATCTGCCGATTGATGATGGTCAAATTTATTTGGATGCATTTTTCTTGACGCACTCAGATAATGATCATTGTCGTGGAATTAGAGATTACTTTAATTTGTGTGCTCCAGAAGATTCTGACGATGATAAAATCAGAATTGATGAATTGTATGTACCAGCAAAACTTATGATGGATGAGACTCATTACAATGACGATGCGGATGCCATTAGAGAAGAAGCACAAAGAAGACTTGACTTGTTAGGTACTGATGAAGCAGATACGCCAGGAAATCGTATTAAAATTGTTGGATATAGTAAGGAATTAAAAGACTACGCAGATGCTATTGTTCCAGCAGGAGAAACGATTTCTGATATAAATGGAAATACGGATTATGGCGCAGAAATATTTGTATTAAGACCGGTGAAGAAAGCAAACGATGAGGAAGAGTCTGACGTGAACGATTGTACCGCCTCTTTTAAAATTACTTTTGAGATTAATGGTGGTACATATGTTGCAATTATCGGTGGAGATCTCAAGTGTGAGAACTGGAAAGAAGTTATTGAACTAAATCCAGACATGACTTTTGATTTATTATTAGCACCACACCATTGCTCCTGGCATGCAGTTAGTTCTGAAGATACTCACACAGGAAAAGCAAACTCTGTTATTGAAGAATTTCTTGAAAAATCTAAAGAAAATGCATATGTGGTTTCTTCGAGCAAGGTCATTAAACGTGATGGTGACAATCCACCGAGTTACAGAGCTAAAAATGTCTATATTAAGCACCTGAAAAAGCAAGATAGATTTAAATGTACAGCAGAATATCCAAATGCTGATGATCCAAAACCATTAATATTTAAAATTACTGGTCAGGGATTTTCAATAAAATCTATTGCAACAGCAACAAGTCAATACAATTCCTTTACACAAAAATCTTATGGTGGAGAATAGTATGCCGGGTACAATTTTTGAACGTTATGAATTTCTTAAATTGGAAACTTGTTGTGAAAAATATATGCCGTTGATATCGGCCATAGATGAAAATTATAGTATGGAGAGATTGGGACTTTATGAGAGTTCGCTTTCTGATGGACTATTTATTCATTGCAGATTGGAACTTTCACTCCCCACTAACGGAGTATATAAAGAATTGGATGTTCGTTCTGATGAAGAAATATTAATTTTTGTCAAATCGGACTATCCATTCTTTGCACCAGCGGTTTTATTTGTAAGGAATGACTTTCCTACCAGCCGAATTCCACATCTAAATCTTGGCATTGCAAATAGCAATATTCATCTATTGAATCCTTGTTTATATAGAGGGGATGTTAACGAATGGTTTTTTCAGAATGGTCCTAGGGCGTTTTGTGATCGTGTGAATGATTGGTTTTCTGATTTAATTAATGGAGAACTTATGAATGGTGATGGATTTGAAACTGTTCGATATGAGAATACAGCAGGATTTGCAGAAATGGATTTTGATTATTTATGCAAGATAATTTCAACGTATGGAACTACTCATGGTGCTCAAATATTACAAATGAAACAAAAAGCGAACAGATATTTTCAGATTTTGAATCAAGAATATTCAAAAGAGTTAAGTGATGATATCCTGCCATGTATATTTGCATTTGATAGAGAAAATGTAGTTCATGATTTCATCAGTCAGGCTCTTTGTACTGAGAAAGATTTGAAAATTTTTCCGTGTGAATGTAGAATTCAACATGGAATTCGAAAAATCTCAAGAAGATACTATGAATCCCACAAAATTGATTCACTAAAAAATATCTTAGTTGTTCTTGCAGTGAAACGTCCAATGCAAGTTCTTGGTGGTTTTTCTGAGTATGAATTTATAGTGGTACTATTGTCGTATGATTTGAAATCTTCTCCAAATATTGAAAACTGTTCTATTAAGAAAGTTGTGCCAATACAAGCTTTAAACAATGCAATGGCAGAAAGATTATCAGGTACAGAAAATATTTCAAAGAAACCAGTTATTATGCTTGGCTGTGGTGCGTTGGGATCTAAAGTATCAATGAATTTGGCTCGCATGGGATATACAGAACAACATTTTTATGATGAGGATGTTATTTTGCCACATAATTTAGTGAGACATTATGAAAACTGCAATTATGCAGTGGGTTTTCCAAAGGCAGAGGTAATGAAAATAGAGATGGATTGTATGTTCTCTGGTAATAAGAGTACAAGCCATACTGAAAATATTTTTTATGTTGATAGTTTGCCAGAAGGTCTTGTTATTGATTGCACTGCTTCAAGAAGAATTATGTTTTGGTCTATATTAACTGACAAGATAAAATCATCTATAATCAGGAGCGAAATATATGCTGGTGGAAAAATGGGGCTTACTGTAATAGAAGGAAAGAATAGAAATCCTGATATATATGACATGCAGATATCCTTATACAGAAAAGCGTTAGGTGAACCCGTTATTTCACAATGGCTTAACTATAAACAACCTAAAGATATGAGGTATCATATCGGATTTGGATGTAGTTCAGATACTACAATTTTGGATGATGGAACAATAAGCAATCATGCAAGTATGGTGCCACATTTAATTAATAAATACCAGGATACAGAAAATGGAATTGTGTGTGTGAATTATTTTGATAGAGATGATTTGACCAATAATGGTGTTTACATTTACGAAATGGAACCGATGGTATTTTTGGAAGAAGTAGATGGATGGTCTATTCACATTAGTTCTTCTCTTTATCAAAGAATTCAAAAGTATTCCAATGAAAAACTTGAGAATGCGGGTGTTTGGATTGGAAGCATTGAAAAAAAGATTAAGCGGGTTACGATAGTGGATACATTTATTCCGGAAGACAATGAACGAAAAGATAATACTGTTGAGATGGGGAAAAAGGGTGTAAAAGAATATCTAAAATCATTGCGAACAAAAACAAATGGTCTGTTAAGATATATTGGCGAATGGCATACACATATTGCAGGCGATGCGTCACCGAGTCAGAAAGATTTGAAAACGTTTTGCGAAACACATCCTGCTGAAGATGTGTTTTTAATGACGATTTTATCACCTTCCAATACTCGAAATTATCTTATCAGAAGGGAGAAAAATGAATATAAAAGACTATAGAGAAAAAGAATTAAAAACGCTTGTTATAGCAAACATTTTAGTGATTTTATGTTTAAATGAACTGATTACCTTTGAGGGTATCTTGGAAGAAAATAGTTATATGAAATTACTTGTTACAATTATTAACTCTGGTTTATTTGCTGCCATCATTTATACTATGGTTACTGTGTTTGATTGTATGATTTCAAGTAAATTAAAAAGATACATTGTGTTTTGGTGGTTTCCAATGCCTGGGGAGACTATTTTTAGTGATATAAAAACAGATGCTAAAGATGAGCGTTTTACATCGGCAGAGGCTATTGAAGCATACCAAGACATATATAATAATTTACCGTCAGGAAAAAAGGCTTGCCACCAGTATGAAAACAGTAAGTGGCATGAATTATTACGTCAGCACGAATCAGAAACAAAAGTTTTGGTTGCGCATAGGGATTACTTAATGTGTCGTGATATGGCAACTGTAATAGGAGTGATGCTATTTTTGTATACGATTTTTTCTTTTGCAATGAAGTTAATCACTTTTGACAAAAAAGCGGTAATATATTTGGGGGCAGTATATTTCGTATGTATGATTGCCGCAAGAGCAAAATCAAAACGATTTGTAAAGACAGTCATTGTATGTGATTTACATCCCCAAAAATAATTAATGAATGTAGGCGAAGTTCATAATTGAGCTTCGCCTTTTTGGGCGGTGTGAAAGTTTTTCTGTAAATACGTAAATATAAGAGGTTCTTCTATGATAAAATCTAAATCATAGGAGGGCCTTTTATTATGGCAAAACAAAAGAAACCTGTTCATCGAGTACAAATGACGGAAGG
>DVOO01000004.1 GCA_018713515.1 Candidatus Scatomonas pullistercoris | reverse complement strand
GAGGAGCTGATGAGACAACACGGCGTGTACGAAAGCTTTGTTACAGTTCGGGAAAACAGCCGGGGCTGGAACCGCCGGCGGAGGAGGGCATAACGGGATTGTCTTTTATGCCTTCTGACCGGGACGTGCAGTAGTAATCAGATAGTATAAATTTGAATACCGCATTTTTTGGCGAGAGCCGCGGAAGCAACATTATCCGGGCGGATCCGGGCAGTAAACTGTCTGAATCCGCCTGTTTTGCGTCCGTAGGCAAGCAGTGCCAGAAGCACTTCCTTGGCGAGCCCACGACGCTGATATTTTTGCAGCAGGGCATAGCTTACCTCGGCGGAAAGAGAGAGGCCATCGGAGGCAATCTCAGTAATTCCGGTAAATCCGGCAATTCCCATAAAATTCCCCGTCTCTTTCTCTAAAACTGCATACAGCCCAAAGTCAAAAAACGGATACTGATGCCGTATATAATTCATAAGAAAATCTTCCGGGTTGTCGCAGCCGGCAGGAAAAAAGCATCCCTCCGGATTCTGCGCATTTTCTTTCTGAAGAAGCAGCAGAGCATCGAAGTCTTCTGCGGAAAGCTCCCGAAGCCGACAGCGTTCCGTCTCCAGAATCCACATGGGACGTTCGTAATGACGGCAGTACACTTTGTAGAGAAAATCCCGTGTCAGCGCCTCAGGGGACAGAATCAGCCAGGGTGTTCCCATCAGCTCCTCCGAAGAATTGCCGGTGTGTGAGACAGCGATGACCGGCAGTCCTTTAGCCTTATGCCGTCCAATGGCCTTGTCGGTATCGCAGAGAATGATCATGCTGTCGGCTGAATCCGCGGCCGCCGAATCCACTGATACACTGGAAGGACATGACAGAGTATCCGCCGCGCAGCGGTATGCCTGGTCATAGGGCGGCGTCATATCGAATTTGAGAATAAACTGTAAAGATTTACTGTTCATGTCGGTTTCCTTTCCCGGTCTCTGCAGCGATGAATGAGGATAAAAGATTTTGGAATTTTTCATTTAAGTGCTGGTGTATTTTTATCACTGATTTCATGCGAATGGCCGAAACATTTCAGCAAGAAAATGTACGGTATTTCAACAGGTTTTTAATACCATCAGTCTATAGCATTTCCAATTCCTGTGCAAGCGCCAAAACAGCCTTGTATGACAGGGGGATATGTGGTAAGGTAAAAAAGAAATAACAGGCGGCCATCGAGCCGCGGTGACGATAAGGAATAAACCTGTTGCCTGCAGGGAAAAGTGAATGCAGGCGCGTATGGAGGGATACATTTTGGAGATAAAGTTTAAACCGGAACCGGAAAAGAAAGATACAGGAGCTGGAACGTCGCCGGAAGAAAAAACGGCGGGAACAGAGGAGAATGTCAGCGCAGCAGAAATAGCAGAGCAGACAGCAGAAACAGCGGGGACAGAAGAACCAGAAGCAGAAAAACTGGCAGAGACAGAGGAAAATGTTACGGAGAAATCCGTCGGCATAAAACGCCGCAGGCGTTCCAGAAAGAACCCGGTGACGGATAGTGAGATAAATGGAGAGGATGGAGCTGCCGGGGCCGGAAAATCCGATCGTCCTGAAGAAAGCCATTCCGGAAAGAGCGGCGGCTCTCGGGATTTGAACGGCGCCGGAGGCTTTGAGGACTCTGAGGAGGACGCGATCGTGGAGACTGTCGGCGAGGCGGTGGAGAAAAAGCCAATGCGGCTGTGGCAGAAGATTCTGCTGGGAGCAGGCGCAGTGGTGCTGGCGGTGATGCTCACCTTTGGATTCTCCATATGGCGGGAGTATTCCCGGACGGAATCAACGGAGGGCAACCCGGTGGAGGTGACCATCGAGGAAGGCAGCAGCACAAGGCAGGTGGCTCAGGAGCTGAAAGATGCGGGTGTTATCCGGTATGAGACAGCATTTCTTATGAAGATATATTTTTCCGACAACAGAGGAAAGCTGCGTTACGGAACCTTTACGCTCAACGACGGCATGTGTCTGGATGATGTGATCGCAGCGCTGGTGACCGGCGGCGCCCAGAAGGAAGAGCAGTCCTTTACCATACCAGAAGGGTATTCGATTCCGATGATTGCGGAAAAACTGGAAAACGAAGGAGTTATGAGTCAGGATGAGTTTCTGACCGCGGTGAAAAATGCAGCGGCGAACTTCCAGTATGCGGATGTGCTGCCGGCAGCGGATCAGGTGTTTTATCAGCTGGAAGGTTACATTTTCCCGGACACCTATTACCTCTCGGAGGATATGACCGGGGATGAGCTGGTGGCGAAGATTCTTGATGAGTTCCTGAATAAATTTGACGAGCAGCGGCAGCAGGAGGCGGCAAATCTCGGCATGAGTGTGGAAGAAGTGCTTATCCGGGCGTCGCTGGTGCAGAAGGAGACCGAACGGCCGGAAGAATATCCGATGGTAGCCGGCGTCATCAATAACCGGCTGGCGCAGAATATGCGTCTGCAGTTTGATTCCACGGTGGTGTACGCCATGTCGGAAGGCATGTACGGCGTGGAGCGGGTGCTCTACGATCATCTGGAGATTGATTCCCCGTACAACACTTACAAGAACGACGGTCTGCCGGTGGGACCGATTTGCAGCCCGAGTCTGGAAGCCATCGACGGCGCACTGCACCCGGCAGAGCATAATTATCTGTATTTCCAGACGGATCAGGTGAAAAATGACGGCTCTAACCTGTATTTTGAGACCTATGAGGAACATGCGGCGGCAGCAGCCACCACGGAGAATCCGTCGGCCTCCTCGGATCAGAGGCAGGAGACCACAGCGGCGCCGGACGGGGCAGAAGGAACCACAGGCAATACAACGGCGCCAGATGCAGCAGAAGGAACAGCAGCATCAGAATCGACAGGCAATACAGCGGCGCCGGATGCAGCGCAATAAAAAATATATATGGAAAAGTCATAAAGAACAATTGATTAATTTGTCGAGTATGGTATAATAATCCCATGAAATTTATTTTCTACATGAAGTACCCCTCACTTCAAAGATACGGTCGTGCGTAAGCTGCACGGCCGTTTTCTTTTTTGGCGAAAGGGAAAAATGGGAAAATAATGGAATGAATAGAAGCGGAAAGTACCCGGCGCTGAGATACCTGCCGGGAAAATGTTTTGTCTGTAATATTGATATTGCAGCACTAATATCTAAAAGGAGGAGAGAAATATAGCGAAACTGTTATGCTGGATGACCATCGCTGCATTTTTTGCGCTGCTGGGCGTCATTGCATGGACGGACTGGAAGACCATGCGGATTCCCAACCGGCTCAACGCCGCGGTTTTTGTGACAGGACTCTGCGCGGTTTTCACGGTGCCGGGGCCGGGCGTGCCGGAGCGGGTGCTGGGAATGTTCGTGGTCAGCGTGCCGATGCTGCTGGCGGCGCTGCTGGCGCCCGGAGGATTCGGCGGCGGAGACATCAAGCTGATGGCCGCCGGCGGCCTGTTCCTCGGATGGGAAGGAAATGTGCTGGCAGCGGTGCTGGGGATATTTGCCGGTGGAATATGGGGATTGTATCTGCTACTATTTAAAAGGGCGGACCGCCGGGATGTGTTCCCTTTCGGTCCGTGTCTTTGCGGCGGAATGCTGGCGGCATTTGTAATATTATGCACCCGGGGCTCATATCATATACTATGAATCGATTTTATGTAATCTGCCGTGGAATCGTGAAGATTTTCACGGGTGTGATATGGGGGCTGCTCTTCGGGACGTTTTTTCTGTCCGGCGTGGCGTTTCTGGCGGGACGGCAGATCTATTACGAGACCTCGGACAGCATGAGTCCCGTCATTGAAAAGGGAAGTCTTCTGTTTGTGAAAGAAGAGGAAGAGTATGAGCCGGGGGATATTGTGGCTTTCTACGCCCCGTATGGTGGACAGGTCATCTGCGTGACCCACCGCATTGTGGATAAAGTGCAGGAAAATGCCTACATTACCAAGGGGGACGCCAACGACCGGGAAGACCGCCTGATCGTCCGGAAAGAGCAGATTTTCGGGGTGGTCACAGAGTATATTCCCTATTTTGGGTACATTTGCTTTTTTATACAGAGGAACAGTACTTTTTTGTTATTCTTTTTTGTTTTTTCGCTGCTGTGGAAAGGATGATGCGGCGGCGGATAATCTGGCAGAGAAGTCGACTGCCCACAGGGAATTTTATGCATCCGACAGCGCCGGGAAAAGGCTGAAATCCCGCATGGCGCACGGCGGAAGCGCTATGTCAAGGGCAACATTTGGCAGATTGTCATTTTTTAGGGTACAATCTTGTATTTGTATACAAACATGGGCGATTTCGCTTTACAGATTCTAAAAAAAATGATAATATTATGTCGAATTATAAACCATATCTTTAACTTATTAAGGAGGAAATTTCAATGCCTAGAGCAAAACAGTCCATGGATGGAAATACCGCTGCTGCTCACGTAGCTTATGCCTATACCGAAGTTGCAGCTATCTATCCTATCACACCATCCAGTCCAATGGCTGACTCCATCGATCAGTGGGCAGCTGCCGGACAGGAGAACATTTTTGGTCATCAGGTAAT
>DVOO01000018.1 GCA_018713515.1 Candidatus Scatomonas pullistercoris | reverse complement strand
AAATGGTCTGTAAAAATTTTCTGTAAGATATTCATAAGACTATTATGAAGGAAGAAGACACAAAAAGGAACCCCTAATCCCCTCAAGATTGAGGGGTAGGGGAGTTGAAGTGTCGAAGACACTTTTTTATTTTTATGGTATTTTGAATTCTATTTTGCGGCGCCCCCGTCTCCGTTACCTGTCTGCACCGATGAAAAATAATTTGGAAATAACACTGTGAGAGTTAGAGCAACGCTCCTGGAAACTGGAATAAGAGAGAGGTTTTCACTTATACTGTAGGTGTGAAAGCAATACCAACAGGAGGATAAATCTCATGTGTACACTCGGTCACAGAATACAGATCAATCGAGAACGGCGGGGCATGAAGCAGGAAGAGCTGGCTGAGCAGACGGACCTGAGTACTAATTACATCAGCGCGCTTGAGAGGGATGCCAAGAAACCGAGCCTGGATACTTTTATCCGGATTGCTAACGCGCTTGGGGTATCCTCCGATGAATTGCTGAAAGATTCTCTGGACGTACAGTTTGATATTCGGTCAACAGAACTGGGTCAGAGGATTTCTGCGCTGAAGCCCAGAGAGAAGGAGAGGATCTTGGATGTGGTGGCCGTAATGGTAAAACACGCACAGTAACCTGCAGTACAGGAAGGGAAACAGAGGGTGGGAAGCATGTTAAATGAAGGGGAAGTAAGGGTATTGCGGAAGTCTTATGAAAAGTACGCGGATAAGCTGTACTGTTATCTGTTGGCTCTTGGCGGCAAGGATACCGTGCTGGCGGAAGATCTGTGCCAGGAGGTCTGGGTGCATTATGCCGGCAGGATACGTGACATGAAGGGCTGGAAGGATAATCAGGTGCTGGCCTGGCTCCGCCTGACTGCCAGAATCAAATACAGGAGGCATACGCAGAAGGGATCCGTTGTCAGCGAATGTCCGGTGGAGGCATTTCAGGAAGATCTGGCGGAGGAAAGTTCCGCGGAGGATGTGGTGATGGCAAATCTTCTGTTCCGGGAAACCTTTCAGAAGCTGGAACCGACAGAAAGAGAGCTGGTGCGCTGCAAAATAGAGGGCATCTCCTACCGGGAGGGCCATCCGGAGGATACACGCAGCGCCAATGCACTGGCAATCCGGTGCAGCCGTGCGTTCCGGAAATGGAGACGCGTGCTGGCGGAGGAGGGCCTGGAATATATCTGAATAACGAAACCCCGGCCGCGCCGCAGGGTGAGACAAGCAGGCAGATTCCGGTCTGCTTGTTTTCTTTTGCAAATACGGGTATACTTTAAGATAAGCATTGCACAGCATCAAAAAGAAGGAGCGAAGATATGTCAGAAAAACGTTTGCCGGCACGGGAGGAAATGGATCAGGAATATTGCTGGAAACTGGAGGATATATTTGAAACGGACGCGGCCTGGGAGAAAGCCCTCCGCGGTCTGGAAAAGGAGACGGAAAATATACGGGAGCTGCGGGGAAGCCTTTCCGGGAGCGCGGAACAGCTGGTTCGGGGCCTGGAGGCAGTCACCGGTCTGGAGGAAAAATTTGAAAGCGTGTACGTATATGCCAGTCAGAAATGCCACCAGGACATGGGAAATCCCAAATATCAGGAAATGGCCGGAAAGGCGGAGAGCCTGTCGGTCCGGATTTCGGACGCGGTATCCTTTGCGGAGCCCGAGATCCTGCGTGTGGATGAGAAACGCCTGAGCCGCTGGATGGAGGAATATGAACCGCTCAGATTTTATAAAAGATATCTGGATGAGATCCTGCGCAGGAAACCCCATGTTCTGCCGGAGGAACAGGAAGCCATTCTGGCCAGGGCAGAGGAGATGGGAAACAGTCCGAAGAAAATATTTATGGCTTTTAACAATGCAGATATTGACTTTGGAACCATACAGGATGAGAAGGGAGAGGAAGCGGTTCTGACAAACGGGAATTACCTTTCCTTTCTGGAATCCGCAGACCGGCGGGTGCGGAAAGCGGCCTTTGAAAGGCTGTATCAGGTATATGGACAGCATAAATATATGCTGGCAGCCAACTTTGAGGCAAATCTGAAGCAGGCCCGTTTCTTCGCGGAGGCGAGATATTACGGAAGTCCTTTGGAAGCTGCTCTGGACGGCGGGAATATTCCCGTTTCCGTCTATGCGGGGCTGATTGCGGCAGTCCATGAAAAAAGAGCGGCCATGGGCCGCTACATGGCGCTGCGCAGGCGGCTTCTGAAACTGAAAGAAGTGCATATGTATGATTTATATGTCCCCATGCTGCCGGGGGCGGGGAGAAGCTATACCTTCCAGCAGGCGAAAGAAGTGGTGAAGAAGGGACTGGCAGTGCTGGGCGGGGATTATCTGAACATTCTGGAGGAGGGATTCTCCGGAGGCTGGATCGATGTGTACGAAAATAAGGGGAAGCGGAGCGGCGCATATTCCTGGGGCGCCTATGGGAGCCACCCGTATGTGCTGTTGAATTTCAGCGGCAATCTGAATTCTGTATTTACGCTGGCCCATGAAATGGGGCATGCTATTCACAGCTATTACTCGGATCAGGAACAGCCCTATCTGTATGCCGGCTACCGGATCTTTGTGGCGGAAGTAGCTTCTACGGTCAACGAATATCTGCTGATCAGGCATCTGCTGGGGAGCGCGGAAAGCAGAGAGGAGAAGGCAGGGCTTCTGAATTATCTTCTGGAACAGTTCCGGGGAACGCTGTACCGGCAGACCATGTTTGCGGAATTTGAAAAGGAAGCCCACAGTCTCCTGGCCCGGGAAGGCAGCGTACCCGCGGAGACTCTCTGCAGTCTTTACGGAGGCCTGAACCGGGAATACTACGGGCCGGATGTGGTGTGCGATCCGGAAATTGCGCTGGAATGGTCGAGAATTCCTCACTTTTACACCCCCTTTTACGTTTACCAGTACGCGACGGGATTTTCCGCGGCCATAGCCATCGGAGAGAAAATTTTGAAGGGAGAACCCGGGAGCCGGGAGAATTATAAAAAATTTCTGCAGGGCGGATGCGCGCAGGATCCCCTGGAGCTCCTGAAAATCTGCGGAGTGGATATGACGGAAGGGGAGCCGGTGAAGGCCGCTCTGGAGGTATTTGAAAACTGTGTGGAGGAACTGGAAGAGCTTACGAAAGAAAATTTCATGAAAAATTAAAAAATAAATCCGGACAGGGGATTGAAAAAGCTGGAAAGCATGTTACAATATTGTTACAGAAAAATTAAAGGTGAGAATATGAATTTATATGAAGCAATTTTTGTAAGAAAATCCGTGCGCAGCTATACAAACGATGTTTTGAGCCCGCAGCTTTTAGATAAAATCCGTGAACATTTTCATGAACTGACAGGTCTGTTCGGAGGCATAGCCACCAGTATGTCTATTCTGGACAACCGGAAAGGACAGCAGAAGCTGCTCAGCCTGTTCAGTGTGAAGGCCCCCTATTATATGGCCTTTTATTCCGAGGAAGCCCCCAGATACCTGATGAATACCGGGTATCTGATGGAACAGATGGTTCTGTATCTCTGCAGTCAGGGTATCGGCACCTGCTTTATCGGGAGCAGACGGGTGCGGAAGGAGCTGCAGTCCAAGGACGGCAGAAAGCTGGTGGGGCTCGTGGCCTTCGGCAAGAGCAAGGGGCCGTGCACCCGGAAGCAGGCGGAGGCCAACCGGCTGGCCCTGGATGAGATCTGCGTATTTAAAGAAATACCCAGGCAGTGGGTGAAGCAGCTGCTGGAGGCAGCGAGGCTGGCGCCCTCCAGTATGAACAGCCAGCCCTGGCGTTTTGTAGTCTATGATAACAGGATCCATATTTTTTCAAAGAAACACAGTGCGGAGCAGCTGAAAAAATGGGACGAAGTAAATTTTGGAATTATGTTTGCCAATTTAATGGTTGCGGCCGAGGAAGCCTGGCTGGATGTGGATCTGATCCGGCTGGAGGATATTTCCCAGAAGAATTTTCCCAATAATCAATATGTGCTGAGCGCAATCCTGAAGGCATAAACAGACGGTGTGAGAAGGGGCCGGATGTCCGGCTCTTTTTCCTCTGTCCGGAATTGCAGGTTTTTTGTAAAAAAGATTGACATTTCAGGTTAAGTATAGTATAGTATCACATATGGTTCAGAAAACTACATACGTGCGCGAGTGGCTCAGGGGTGGAGTACAACCTTGCCAAGGTTGGGGTCGCGGGTTCGAATCCCGTCTCGCGCTTTCGGAAGAGTATGCGGATGCAGGCTCTTCTATTTTTTTGCGCAGAATCGGCCGCGGCACGGGGGCGGGTTCCAGGCTGTACGGATCCGGCGGTAAAAAAATGGTAAAGATTTCTGAAAAAAATTGCAAAAATTAAGATTTATTTAAATTTAACAGGGAGATATTGTGAAAAATATGGATTACATGATAAAATGTACCGGGTGCGGGAACTGTCTGCCATGTCCTGTGGAAATCAGGATTCCGGAAGTTTTCCGCATTTATAATCAGTATCTGGATGGCTGTATCGGGAAGGCGGGAAACGCCTATACCTGCCTGGAGCATCCGGCGTCTGAGTGCCTGCGGTGCGGACGGTGTGAAAAACTTTGTCCGGAGCACATCGGCATCAGCGCCATGATGCTGGAAATCCAGGAGGAGATGGAGGAAGCATCCGGAGAGCGGGAGGAGACATGAAGCTAGAAGTAAAGGATCTTCACAAGACATTTGGAGATACGGAGGTACTTCACGGAATTTCATTTTCTGTGGAGAGCGGCAGGGCCCTGGGCCTTCTGGGCCGGAACGGCGCCGGCAAGACCACGACTATCCGGATCATCATGAATGTATTTAAGGCAAATGCAGGGACCATTTGGCTGGACGGCAGCCCCTTCCAGGCCATGGGCATGAGCATCGGATATCTGCCGGAGGAGCGGGGGCTGTATCCCAAGAAAAAGGTCGGGGAACAGATTGTGTATCTGGCCAACCTCCGGGGGATCAGGGGCGGCCAGGCACGGAAAAACATGCGGTACTGGCTGGAACGCCTGGGGGTCGCCGAGTATGAAAACAGAAAGCTGGAAACGCTTTCCAAGGGCAACCAGCAGAAGGTGCAGCTGGCGCAGACGCTGGTCTGCGACCCGCAGATTATTATCCTGGATGAGCCCTTTTCCGGTCTGGATCCGGTTAATTCCCAGGTTCTGAAGGATGTGATCACAGAGCAGATCGCCCAGGGGAAGCTGGTGATTTTTTCCAGCCATCAGATGGGCTATGTGGAAGAGTTCTGCGAAGAT
Source organism: Candidatus Scatomonas pullistercoris (assembly GCA_018713515.1). Classification (GTDB taxonomy): domain Bacteria; phylum Bacillota; class Clostridia; order Lachnospirales; family Lachnospiraceae; genus Scatomonas; species Scatomonas pullistercoris. The sequence continues at coordinate 16,547 of DVOO01000018.1, read as the reverse complement.
ATTGTAATTATCAATCACGGAAATATAGCCTTAAATGGAAATTTGCGGGAAATTAAGAGGGAATTCGGGAAGAACCGCCTGGTTCTGAGTCTGGTAGGAAAAGATGCCGGGGAAACGGCGGGCCTGGCCGGGCAGGTTTTCGGGGAACTGGCGGCAATAGAGGGGACAAAGAAAGAAAAAGTGATCCTGAAGCTGAAAGAGGGAAGCACCAAGCAGATGCTCCTGGGAAGGCTGGCGGAGTCGGAACTGGATGTGGAGTGCTTTGGCAGCTATGAGCCCTCTCTGAACGATATTTTTGTGGAAAGCGCAGGTGACGAGGCATGAAACAATTTTGGACTGTGTTGAAGTTTGAACTGGGAAATTATTTTAAAAACAAAAGTTTTGTGCTGACCACTGTGCTGCTGGCTGCGATTCTGGCCGCGGTGATCGTGGTGCCCACCCTGTTTATGGGCGGCGGCTCTGATTCGGGGGCGGAGGAGGACCGTACGGTGCTGGCGGTGGCCGATGAGGGCGGCGTGATCCGGGACCGGGATGTTTTCGGGGAATATCTGCCGGGTTATGAGCTGGTTTACTGTAAAAGCCGGGCAGAGGTCAATACCATGGTAGAGGCTGAGGAAGCTGCCGCCGGTTTTCTGGTGACGGGGCCGGACAGCTATGAATATATTCTGATGAACCGTTCCATGACGACGGATTACCAGGCGCCCTTTGAGGAGGCGCTGGCCCGCAACTACAGAATGATTTCTCTGGATGCGGCAGGGATTGACGCGGAGCAGGTGGAGAGTATTTATTCGGCACCGATGCACTCGGAAACAACCATTCTCGGCAAGGACAGCGCGCAGAATTACTGGTATACCTATGTACTGGTGTTTTTCCTGTACTTCCTGATTATTTTCTACGGACAGATGATTGCCGTCTCTGTGACGACAGAAAAAAGCAACCGGGCTATTGAGATCCTGGTAACCAGCGTAAACAGCAACAGCCTGATCTTCGGAAAAGTGCTGGCGGGCGCCATTGCCGGGATTATCCAGGCGGGGATCATCCTGGGGTCGGCGCTGCTGGCCTATCAGGCCACAGCGGAAGCCTGGGGTCATGCGCTGGACTTTTTGTTCCAGATACCGGGGACGGTATGGATGATCTTTATTGTTTTTGGTATTCTGGGATATCTGCTGTATGCATTCCTGTTCGGCATGATGGGAGCCCTTGTGTCAAAAACGGAAGATATCAGCAAAAGCTCCGGCCTTGTGACTTTCCTGTATCTGGCGTCCTTTCTCATCAGTATGTACGGGCTTACGACTCCGGATGCTCCGCTGATCCGGGCGGCTTCCTATATACCGTTTACATCCAGCAACGCCATGCTGCTGCGGGCGGCCATGGGCACTGTGTCCGCCCTTGAGATAGCAGTATCGCTGATTATCCTTGCGGCTTCCTGCGTGCTGGCCGGTATGCTTTCCGCGGCGGTCTTCCGGTTCGGAACTCTGCATTACGGAAATCCAATTAAACTTACAACAGCATTTAAAAAACTGCGCGAAAAATAAAAGAAAGAATTTCTTTTCAAATAAAAAGAATTTCTTTTCAAATAAAAAAGCGGCTTGAATTTTTCCCTGGCCTATGGTAATATTGTAGCGTTCAGGGATGCCTAGTTAGCTCAGTTGGTAGAGCAGAGGACTGAAAATCCTCGTGTCTCTGGTTCGATTCCGGAACTAGGCATTGGCATCGGAGGGGCGGAAGATATTTCCGCCCCTTTTTACGGTATGGCGGGCATGCCGCCAGTCTATGGTGAGAATCCACGTATGACGGCGGAGAGGGAAGGTCTCTTCCCGGCCCGGCCGGCAGAAAAACAGTATGAGAAGGGAGAATGTCTATGTTTGATGTAACGGCTCTGGGAGAGGTATTAATTGATTTCACCCCCTGCGGCACCAGCGAAGGAGGAAGAAACCTGTTTGAACAGAATCCGGGCGGCGCTCCGGCCAATGTGCTGGCCGCGCTGTCCAGACTGGGACGGAAGACCGCCTTCATCGGCAAGGTGGGTGAGGATATGCACGGGCTGCTGCTGAAGGAAACCCTGGAGGACTGCGGCGTGGATGTCAGCGGGATGCTTGTGGATCCCGCATACTTTACTACGCTGGCCTTTGTGGCCCTGAAAGACGGCGAAAGGAGTTTTTCCTTCGCGAGAAAGCCGGGAGCTGATACGCGGCTGACAAAGGAGGAGGTGCGCACAGAGCTTCTGAAGAAAACAAAAATTTTCCACTGCGGTTCCCTGTCCCTGACGGACGAACCGGCCCGGAGCGCAACCCTGTACGCGGTGGAGACGGCCCGGAAGGCGGGGGCACTGATTTCCTACGATCCCAATTACCGGGCGCCTCTCTGGAGGAGCCAGGAAGAGGCAGTGGCGCAGATGCGCTCGCTCATTCCCTTTGTGGATATTATGAAAATTTCAGATGAAGAGACGGCACTGCTGACGGGCTGCCGGGAACCGGAGGATGCGGCGGAGGCGCTGCTGCAGCAGGGAGTTTCCTGCGCGGTGGTAACGCTGGGCGGCGATGGAGCCCTGATGCGGACGAAGCAGTTCTGCATCCGGGAAAAGGGCAGGAAGAGGCAGGTGGTGGACACCACAGGTGCCGGCGATTCTTTCTGGGGAGGAATCCTGGACCGGTTCGCGGAGACAGGCGCAGATCCGGAAAAGCTGACGGAAGAGCAGGGACGGGAATTTCTCCGCTTCGCCAATGCGGTTGCCGGAATCTGCGTGGAGCGCCGGGGCGGGATCCCGGCCATGCCTTCCCTTGAAGAAGTACAGAAGGAATTATGAAGATACTGCTGATCGCCGTCAACGCAAAATATATTCATTCCAATCTGGCTGTGTATTCGCTTCGGGCCAGCGCGGAAAAGCAGGGAGAGCAGGCCGGGATTCTGGAATTTACCATCAATCAGCAGGAAGATGAGATCCTGCGGGCAATCTGCCGGGAAAAACCGGATCTGGCTGCCTTTTCGGTTTACATCTGGAATGTGGATCTGGTTCGCAGGCTGGCCCGGGATCTCCATGAGATTCTGCCGGAGATGGCAATCTGGATGGGTGGTCCGGAGGTTTCCTGGGACGCGGAAAAAGTGATGGAGGAGCTGCCGTTTCTGTCCGGCATTCTGATCGGGGAGGGGGAGGAGAGTTTCCGGCAGCTGTGCCGCTGCTTCCGGCTCCGGAACCCGGGAGAGCTGGAAACAGTCCCGGGTCTTCTGTACCGGGACCGGGAGGGCCGTCTGATCCGCACCGGTGAGGCGCCGCTGCCGGATCTGGACAGTCTTCCATTTCCTTATGAAAATCTGCAGAAATTTGAAAACCGGATCCTTTACTATGAATCCAGCCGGGGCTGCCCTTTTTCCTGCAGTTACTGTCTTTCTTCGCTGGACAGAAGCCTGCGGTACAGGAGTCTTGCGCTGGTTTTCCGGGAGCTTGCCCTTTTTCTCCGGGAGAGGGTCAGGCAGGTGAAATTCGTGGACCGGACTTTTAACGCGGACCGGAAACGGGCGGCAGCCATATGGAAGTTTCTGCGGGAAAATGATAACGGTATTACGAATTTTCATTTTGAGATAGAGGCGGACCTGCTGGGAGAAGAAGAGCTGCGGGAGCTCCGCAAGATGCGGCCGGGCCTGGTTCAGCTGGAGATCGGTGTACAGACCACGAATCCGGAAACTCTGAAGGCTGTCCATCGCCGCATGGACTTTGCGAGACTTTGCCGGAACGTACAGAGAATCGGGAGCGGCGGAAATATTCATCAGCATCTGGATCTGATCGCGGGACTTCCCGGAGAGGATCTGCAGAGCTTTGCCAGATCCTTCTGCCAGGTATACGCCCTGCATCCCCAGCAGCTGCAGCTGGGTTTCCTGAAGGTACTGAAGGGCACGCCCCTGGCCGCCGAGACAGAAAAATGGAAGCTTCGGTATAAGGCGGCAGCTCCGTATGAAATTCTGGGAAACCGCTGGTTGCCCTATGAAGATATCCTGCAGCTGAAGCTTGTGGAGGAAATGGTGGAGGTCTATTACAACAGCGGGCAGTTCCGCGTGACGCTGGAGGCGGCGGAAACACGGTTCCCGGATGCTTTTTCCCTGTATCAGAAGCTGGGCAGGTATTACGAGGAAGAAGGATATCTGTCCGTTTCCCATACGCGGATCCGGAGATATGAGATCCTGGGGGAGTTTCTGGAAAAGGAAATCCCCCGGGAGACGGAGCGGTTCCGGGAATGCCTAGTCTGCGATCTGTACGCCAGAGAAAATGTAAAAAACAGGCCTGCCTGGGCCGGAGAACAGATGCTCCCCAGAGACAGAGTGCGGAAGTTCTATGAGGAAGAGGCAGAGAATCCGGAAATTCTGAAAATATACACGGGAAGAGACTGGCGGCAGCTGAAATCCATGACGCATCTGGAGGAGTTCCGGGAAGAAATACCGGGTTTCCGGAAAGGCCGCAAGTGGCTGCTGTTTGATTACGAAAGGAGAAGCCCGCTGGATGGAAGCGCAGCAGTGCTGGATGTGACAGACCGGATGGAAGGAAATGCCTCTCTGGGACAGAGAGACGCAAATGAGCATGAAAGGATGGAAGATGTATGAATCCGAAGAAGAGAAGAACGGCAGCGGCGGTCATCGCCATTATCCTGGTGGCGGCCATGGTAGTGCCGCTGGTGATCGGAGCGATAGCCTGATACAGAAAGGGTGATTGAGTATGAAGCATTGGATCGGCCTGGCGGCCGGTGTGATCCTGGGATTTTCTGCTTTCCTGCTGATGCCGGAGACGGCGGAGGCCGCAGAGCCGGAGACGGCCAGAGATGGAATCTATATTGAGGATATAGACGTTTCGGGCATGAACCGGGAGGAAATCAGCCAGGCGGTACAGCAGAAGCTGGCAGAGCTTCAGCAGGATACGGTGCAGCTGATGGTGAACGGCACAGCCGTTACGGTATCTGCCGGGGAACTGGGACTTGCGCTTGAAGATTCTGATGTTGTGGATAAAGCCCTGGAGGCGGGGCAGAAGGGAAATGTGCTGGAGCGCTTCCGCATGGAGAAATATCTGGAGGAGCGGGGGGTTTACGTTCTGGAGATGGATCTGTCCGTGGACGAGGACACGGTCCGGAGTGTTGTGGAAAATAAATGCGTTCCGCTGAATACAGAAGCTGTGGACAGATATCTTGTTCACAACGCGGACGGTTCTTTTTCCGTGGGCGGCGGTCAGGATGGATGCAGCGTAAAGGTGGATGAGACTGTTTCAAAGGTGACGGATTATATGGACAGCCAGTGGCACGGCGGCCAGGGAGCCGTGACGGCGGAGGTCGAGACTGTGGCGGCCCAGGGAGATGCGGAGCAGCTGGCACTGGTTCAGGATGTACTGGGAAGCGGAAGTACCGAATACCAGATGAACAACGCAGGGCGGAATACCAACGTGGTGGTTGGGACATCTAAAATAACCGGCACGACCCTGTATCCGGGAGAGGAATATTCGGTCTGCAATGCCATGGTGCCCTTCTCCGCGGAAAATGGATACGAACCGGCGCCCTCCTATGAATCCGGTGAAGTGGTAGATACTTACGGCGGCGGAGTCTGCCAGGTGTCCACTACTCTGTACCAGGCAGTGCTGCAGGCGGAGCTGGAGGTGACAGAGCGTTCGGCCCATTCCATGCTGGTGCACTACGTGGATCCGTCCATGGACGCGGCCATTGCCGAGGGGGTGAAGGATTTCCGCTTTGTCAATAATACGGACGCGCCCATCTATATTGAGGGGACGGCCGGCAACGGAACCATAACATTTACAATATACGGCCATGAGACGCGGGATGCCTCCCGGGTTGTCACCTATGAGAGCGAGGTGGTCTCCACGGAGGCCATCACCAATGAATTTCAGGCAGATGATACGGCGGCATTCGGGACGATTACGGTGGATTACAGCGCCTATGAGGGAATGACCGCCCGGCTCTGGAAGGTGGTGACGGTAAATGGGACAGAGGAATCCAGAGAACAGATCAATTCCAGCACATACCGCATGGTACCCAATCTGTATACGGTGGGAACCGCGGGGGGAAGTGAGGAGGCAGTGGCGGCGCTGCAGGCGGCCATCGCTACCAATGATCTGGCACAGGTGCAGGCGGTGATCGACCAGTATCCGGGAGGACAGGCGGCATCTGCGGGCACCACCCAGACCGGGACCCAGGCCCAGAATACAGAGGGGACGGCTGCGCAGGCCAGTACAGGAAATTAAACGGAGGACAACATGAAGATAGGAAAACTGCCGGAACCGGTTCTGATCCGCTCGATTCTGAAACAGGTGGGGCACAGAAGGAAGGAAGTACTTGCCGGCCCTTCCGTGGGCGTGGACTGCGCGGCTCTGGAGGTGGAGCCGGGAGAAGTGCTGGTGATGTCCGCAGATCCCATTACGGGAACGGTAAAGGATCTGGGAAGCCACTGCATTCACATTACGGCCAATGATCTGGCCGCGTCCGGAGCGGAGCCGCTGGGCGTCATGCTGACCGTGCTGCTGCCGGAGAACGTGGAGGAACCGGAAATCCGCCAAATGATGCGGCAGGCGGAGGATACCTGCCGGGAATTGAAAATGGAGATTCTGGGGGGACATACGGAGATCACCCGCGTGGTCACCCAGCCGCTGATCTCGGTTACAGGGGTGGGAAAGATCCGGAAAGAGGAGCTTCTGAATCCCTCCGGGATCCGACCCGGGATGGACCTGGTGGTGAGCAAGTGGATCGGCCTGGAGGCCACCTCCATCCTGGTTAAGGAGCGGGAGGAACGGCTGAAGGAAAGATTTTCTCCGGAGTTTATCCGGACGGCCAGAAGCTTTGACCAGTATCTGTCTGTGGTTCCCGATGCCCGGGCCGCGAAGGCGGCGGGAGCGGCCGCCATGCATGACATTACGGAGGGGGGCGTTTTCGGAGCGTTCTGGGAGATGGCTTCTGCCGGGAATGTGGGGCTGGAGATAGATCTGCGGGCGGTTCCCATCCGCCAGGAGACCGTGGAGATATGTGAATTTTTCGGCGTAAATCCCTACCAGATCATGTCCAGCGGCTCCATGATGATTGCGGCGGAGGATGGCCAGGCGGTGGTCAGGGCGCTGCGGGACGCGGGCATACCGGGAACGGTGGTGGGCCGGACGACAGAGGGCCGGGCCAGGATCCTGCGCAATGGAGAGGAAATACGGTATCTGGATAAGCCGCAGCCCGATGAACTGTACCGGGCTCTGGAGGGATAGAGTATGGCGATGAATATTGTGCTGCATGAACCGGAAATACCGTCCAATACGGGAAATATCGGAAGAACGTGTGTGGCGGCGGGGGCACGGCTGCATCTGATTGAGCCCCTGGGATTCCGGCTTGGCGAAAAGATGATCCGCCGGGCGGGCATGGATTACTGGGATAAGCTGGATGTCAGGACTTACCTGGATTATGAAGACTTTCTGCAGCAGAATCCGGGAGCGAAGATTTATTTCGCCACCACCAAGGGCCAACGTCTGTATACAGAGATCCGGTATGAAGAGGACTGCTATCTTATGTTCGGAAAGGAAAGCGCCGGGATTCCGGAAGAAATCCTGGTGAAGCATCCGGACCGCTGCATCCGGATTCCCATGGGGAAAGACATACGCTCCCTGAATCTGGCAAATTCCGTGGCCATCGTATTGTATGAGGCGCTGCGGCAGAATCACTTCGCAGATCTGCAGACAGAAGGACAGCTCCACCGGCTTCGGTGGAGCTGATATTTTCTGCGTATTTAGTTTTCCTGCTTTGCCCGGTCCAGCGAGAAAACAAATTCCGTGCCGATCCCCTCGGTGCTGATTACATTGATATTCTGTTTGTGGGCGCTGATGATTTCCTTGACGATGGAAAGCCCCAGTCCTGTACCCTTCCGGTCCTTTCCCCGGGAGGCGTCAATTTTATAGAAGCGTTCCCAGATTTTGGAAAGAGAAGCCCGGGGAATGCCGATGCCGTTGTCCTTGACGGACACGAACACCTTTTCATGGCGCTCCGTTGTTTCCACCCGTATGGTGGAATTGTTGGGGCTGAACTTGATGGCGTTATCGATGAGATTGTAGAGAACCTGCTGAATTTTCATCATATCCGCCGACACGTAGAGCTTTTCCGCTGACAGCAGCAGCTCGATGGATATGCGTTTGGCCGTGCAGGTGCCCTCAAAGGAGGCCGCTGTATTTTTGATTACCGTATTGATGTCAAAATCCTTTATGTCCAGGTAGAAGCCCTTGTTGTCCATGCGGTTCAGGGCCAGCATGCTGCGGGTCAGCTTGTTCAGCCGGTCTGTCTCAAAAAGTACAATCTTCAGATATTTTTCCTGCATTTCCGGGGGAATGGTGCCGTCCAGGATCGCCTCCACGTATCCCTTGATGGAGGTCAGAGGCGAACGGAAATCATGGGAAACGTTTGCCACGAATTTCCGCTGATATTCATCGGTGCGCTTCAGTTCATCCGACATGTAATTCAGTGTCTGGGCCAGATACCCCATCTCATCGCTGGAGTGGTAGGAAATATTATAGTCCAGATTGCCGGAGGCATATTCCTGAGCGCCCCGGGTGATCTTTTTCAGAGGACGGTAGATGAAGAACAGCACCAGCACCAGTACCAGGAAAAAGATCAGGAACAGGATAAAATACAGCAGATAAAACCTTGAGAGCAGAAGCTCCCTGTCCTCGTAAATATCCGCCATATCCATGTGGATAGCCACATAGCCGCGGATATTCAGATTGGAGGTGATGGGTACCATGACGCTCATCACTTCCTGATCGAAGTAGTTAAAAAAGTGTCCGATGGTATAGTAGCCGGAGCCCAGGGCCACGGGATCAAAATCCTGAAGTACAGGAGGGCTGTCCGTATTGAGGTCCGAGGAGGTATCCAGGAGAATCTCCCCCTCCGGGCTGATGAGCCAGATCCGCGAATTCTGATACAGAGAAAGCGCCACCAGATTTTCATGGATATCCTCCAGGGAGCCGGCATCGGAAATAAAGATCGCGCCCTGGGAGGAGGCAATCTCATCCGCCTCCAGGTACAGCCTCCGGCTGGAAGAATTGATCAGGGCCTGTTCCACCATGCGGGAGCCCAGGGTGGCGATCAGGATAAAAGAGGCGATCCCGATCAGTATGTAGGCCAGGAAGAATTTCCAGAACAGCCGTCTCTGCATCAGGATCTGACCTCAAACTTGTAGCCGATGCCCCAGACCGTACTGATGGACCAGTTGGCGTGGTCCTTGATCTTCTCCCGGAGACGTTTGATGTGCACGTCCACGGTCCGGGTATCGCCGATATACTCATAGCCCCAGATGTGATCCAGCAGCTGCTCCCGGGTGAACACCTGATTGGGGGAAGAGGCCAGGAAATACAGCAGTTCCAGCTCCTTGGGGGGCATGTCCACGATCTCGCCCTTATAGGTAACTGAATAATTCGTCTGATTGATGATCAGATCCGGGTATTCCACGTATTTGCCGTTGGTCATGGCCGAGGCCGCGGTCGGGGAGACCGCCGGCTGGAAGCGGCGCAGCACGGCCTTTACCCGGGCCACCAGTTCTTTGGAATCAAAGGGCTTGATAATATAATCATCCGCGCCAAGCTCCAGCCCCAGGACCTTGTCGAAGATCTCTCCCTTGGCGGAGAGCATGATGATCGGGAGATTCGATTTGTGGCGGACCTCCCGGCAGACCTGATAGCCGTCCATGCCGGGCAGCATCAGATCCAGCAGGATCAGATCCGGCTGAAAGGTATCCAGTACCTTCAGCGCCTCTTCCCCGTCATTGACGATCCGGCATTCAAAACATTCTTTGGTCAGATAGAGGGAGATCAGCTCCGCAATATTATTATCATCGTCTACGATGAGAATTTTCTGTTTGGAAACCATGAAACCAAATCCTTTCTGTCTATTTTTTAAAGGTTACAATGGTGACGCCGGCGTCGCCCTCACCGAATTCGGCCAGATGAAACTCCTGAACGATCTTCTGGCGCCGCAGATAATTGTGAATTCCTTTGCGGAGAGCGCCGGTGCCCTTGCCGTGTACGATCCGGACACTGGGCATATGGGCCAGATATGCGTCATCCAGATACTTGTCCAGTTCCGCGACAGCCTCATCCACAGTTTTTCCCAGCAGGTTGATTTCTGTGCTGACGGAGGACGATTTTGACATCCGTATTTTTCCGGAGCTGGTGCGGCTGATACCGCCGCCGGTAATCACAGGCTCATCGATCAGCTGCAGGTCGGAGATGTGTACTTTGGAGCGGATAATGCCCATCTGTACAAACAGGTAGCCCCTGGCATCGGGCCGGGTGCTGACCGTGCCTTTCAGGTTCATGCTCAGAACCCTGACGCTGTCGCCGGGGGAGAGATCCGAGGGTTTCAGGCTGCCGGTCTTTTTTTCCGTCTTTTTCATTGCAAGCTTATCCGCTGTTTTCCCCATCTTTTCACGCAGCTCTGACCGCCGTTTTTCCATTTCCTTTACGGAAATACCGGCTTTACCGAACTTCTGGAAATCCCGCATGGTCTGGTCGGCGTACTCCTTTGCCTCGCGCAGAATGGCATGGGCCTTTTCGTTGGCAGAGCGTATGATCTCGTCTCGCTGGCTGTTCAGGCGCTCCTGGCGTCCGGCCAGCTCCGCTTTCAGGGCTTCCGCCTCCTGCCGGTAGCGGGCCAGCTCCTCCTTTTCATGCTCCAGGGCGATCCGGTTCTGCTCCAGAGTAGTCAGAACATCCTCGAAGGATTCATCCTGTTCGCTGAGCTGCTGTCTGGCTTCCTCGATAATAAAATCCGGAAGTCCCAGCTTGGAGGAAATGGCGAAGGCGTTGCTCTTTCCGGGGACGCCGATCAGCAGCCGGTAGGTGGGCCGCAGAGTCTCCACATCGAATTCACAGCAGGCATTTTCCACCCCTTCCGTGGAGAGGGCAAAAAGCTTCAGCTCACTGTAATGGGTGGTGGCCATGGTGCGCACTCCGGACCGGTGCAGGTAGGAAAGGATGGCAATGGCCAGAGCCGCGCCCTCCGTGGGATCCGTTCCGGCGCCCAGCTCGTCAAAGAGCACCAGCGAATCCGAATCTGCTTTTTCCAGGAAGGAAACCACATTCGTCATATGAGAAGAAAAGGTACTTAAGGACTGCTCAATGCTCTGCTCGTCGCCGATGTCCGCGTATACCTCCCGGAACAGGGCCAGCTGCGAGCGGTCCAGGGCGGGAATGTGGAGACCGGACTGGCCCATCAGAGTAAGAAGCCCCAGGGTCTTCAGGGATACGGTCTTTCCGCCGGTGTTGGGACCGGTAATAATCAGCAGGTCAAAATCTTCTCCCAGCGTCAGATCAATGGGAACGACTTTCTTCTTGTCGATCAGAGGATGACGGGCCTGCCGGAGGCGGATCCTGCCGTCTTCATTAAAAACGGGTTCCGTGGCATTCATATCCATGGCCAGGGAAGCCCGGGCAAAAATAAAATCCAGTTCCGCCATATTGTCCAGATCGTACCGGATCGCTTCCAGGTTCTGGGCGGCCTGGGCGCTGAGCTCTGCCAGGATCTTTTCGATTTCCCTTGCCTCGGCAATTTCCAGCTCCCGTATCTCATTGTTCAGCTTTACAATGGCCATGGGCTCCACAAAAACAGTAGAACCTGTGGAGGACTGATCATGGATCATGCCGGACACCTGAGACCGGTATTCCGACTTTACAGGCAGACAGTACCGGCCGTTCCGCATGGTGATCACGGCGTCCTGCAGGTACGTCCGCAGAGGACCGTTCATCAGGCTGCCAAGCTGGCTGTGGATCCGCTCTCCGTTTAAGCGGATGGAACGGCGCACCTGGCGCAGTCCGGGGCTGGCGTCATCGCTGATCTCCTCCTCGGAGAGAATGCAGCGCCGGATCTCCGAGGAAAGAGGGGTCAGGGGCTCCAGCAGCTCGAAAAGTTCATCCAGACGGTCGCCGGGCGCGTCCGGGCGTTCCTTCCGCCCATAGGATTTGACACGGGCGGTATTTTCCAGAAGACCGGCTACAGACAGCAGCTCCGACTGGTTCAGAGAGCTGCCGAGAGCAAGACGTCCAAGGGCAGGGCGCAGGTCTCTGGCATTTCCAAAAGAGATGCTGCCTTTTTTAAAAAGCCGGTTCAGCGCGGCGCCGGTTTCTTCCTGCATCCGCCGGATGGTGCCCAGATCCTCCAGGGGTACCAGCGAACGGCAGAGAGACTCCCCCAGGGGGGAGGTGGCGCGGGCCGCCAGCAAATCTATAATCTTATCGTATTCCAGTGTTTTTAATGCTTTCTTATTCATAACAAAACCTTTCCCATTATGAAGTCTATTGTACTCTAAAACGGCGGGATAGAAAAGGGGATTTTGTGGAAAATTATTCATAAATTGTTCATATCTCTTTGTTAAAATAATCCGGAACATGCATATGCAACAGGAGGAATCAAGCCTATGGAACATAAGCCTGAAAACCAGGAGCATGAGCAGCCGGAGCAGGAGAAACGGGACTACAGTTTCATGCGTGAAATAATCAAGAAAAAGCCCGTATCCGGGCGGCTTCTGCTGAGGCGGATTTTGTGTCTGGTTGGAGGGGCCGTTCTGGCCGGTGTGATTGCCGCCTTTGTTTTTGTCTGGATGGTTCCCGTGGCGGAAAACCTGATCCGGGAAGGCTCTTCCCGTGTCAGTATCTCCGACAGCTCGGAGAGCAGCTCCGGCACCAGCGCCAGTTCTTCTTCGGAAGAGGAGGTGGAAGAGGAGACAGAGCCCTCTGACAAACCGACGCCCTCGCCTACACCGACCCTTGGTCTGACAGAGTACAGACAGCTGTATAAGGAGATGATAGCGGTGGCGGAGACGCCGAAAAAGGCCATGGTGACAGTGATCGGGATCACCAGCGAAATGGATTATTTCAACCAGAACTACGAAAACCAGAAACAGATTTCCGGGCTTCTGGTGGCGGAAAATGAGCAGGATCTGTTTATTCTCACAGAATACCGGGTAGTGGAGAACGTCCAGCGGATTCAGGTGACCTTTTATGACGGCTCTGTGGTGGACGCTATTTACCAGCGGCACGACGCCAATACGGGACTGACTGTACTGCGGGTCAGTCTGGCGGATCTGGATGAAAGCACCCGGGAGGGCATGGAGCTGGCCGTGCTGGGAAGCTCCTACGGAGTATCCCAGGGAGAGCTGGTGCTGGCGCTGGGAAGCCCCATCGGCTACAGCGGCTCGGTTTCCGGCGGAGTGATCACATCGGTGACAAATAAGGTTTCCACTCTGGATACAGAATACAACCTTTTGACCACAGACATCAACGGCAGTCAGGACGGCAGCGGCGTTCTGATTAATCTGAACGGAGAGATCGTGGGAATTATAGCCCAGAGCTACAGCTCTGAAAACATTGTCACGGCGCTGCCTATCTCTCAGGTCAAGTCTCTGATCGAGAGCCTTTCCAACAATGAGGCGCGCCCGTACATCGGAATCAAAGGGCAGGATGTGACAGAGCAGATCTCCGCCACAACGGGAATTCCCAAAGGGGTGCTGGTCACATCTGTGCAGGCGGATTCTCCGGCCATGCTGGCCGGAATCAAGGAATATGATGTGATTGCGGCAGTGGGAGACGAGAAGGTCAGCACCATCCGGCAGTATCGGGACTGCCTGGATGATCTTTCTCCGGGACAGACTGTCTCTGTTACGGCCATGCGCAGGGGAGCTTCCGGTTATGCGGAAGTGGTATTTGAAGTCTCCGTGGGAGAGATCTGACAGGAAGAGCCCTGCAAAAAGAATAGAAGAGGAGAATTTTATGAAATATATCAGAGAACTGAGAGAAGGCATGCGGATTGCGGGAGTTTATCTGTGCAAGTTCCGGCAGTCGGCCGTAACCAAGAACGGAAAACCCTATGAGAATGTAATCCTTCAGGACCGGACAGGCACCATAGACGCGAAGATCTGGGAACCGAATTCAGTGGGAATTGAGGAATTTGACAGCCTGGATTACATAGATATTGTGGGAGATGTCACCAGCTTTGCAGGGGCACTGCAGGTATCGGTGAAGCGTCTCCGGAAAGCCGGAGAGGGGGAGTACGATCCGGCGGATTATCTTCCCTCCAGCCGCTTCAAAACGGAAGAAATGTATCAGGAGCTGCTTTCCTGCGTGGAAAGTGTTAAAAATCCCTTTTTGTCTGAGCTGCTGAAATCTTATTTTGTCCGGGATGAGGCCTTTATCCGGGCATTTCAGAGGAGCTCCGCAGCCAAGAGCGTACATCACGGCTTTATCGGCGGCCTGCTGGAGCACACCTTAAGTGTCACGCGGCTCTGCAGTTATTATGCCAAAGCGTATCCGATTCTCAACCGGGATCTTCTGATTACGGCGGCGATTCTCCACGATGTGGGCAAAACCAGGGAGCTGTCGGCTTTTCCCTCCAATGATTACACGGATGACGGGCAGCTTCTGGGACACATTATGATCGGGGCGGAGATGATACATGACCGGGCCAGGGAGATCAGCGGATTTCCGGAGAAGCTGGAAAACGAGCTGAAGCACTGTATCCTGGCACATCACGGCGAACTGGAATACGGCTCGCCCAAGAAACCGGCGCTGGCGGAGGCGGTGGCCCTGAATCTGGCAGATAACACGGATGCCAGGCTGGAAACGCTGCGGGAGCTGTTTGAAGCCTCGGACGGAACCGCCGAGTGGCTGGGATACAGCAGAATCTTTGAGTCGAACATTAGAAGGACAGGGGATGTATAACCCCTGTTCCTTTCGGTTAAGGGCAGATTGGCGGAGGGAAGAGAATATGGCGTGGAAAAAGAATGATATGGCCGCAGTGCAGATTGAAGATATGAGCCAGGAAGGCCTGGGCATCGGAAAAGCGGATGGATATACCCTTTTCGTGAAAGATACAGTGATCGGGGATCTGGCCAGGGTCCGCATTACAAAGACCCGGAAAAATTATGGATTCGCCAGGCTGGAGGAGCTGCTGTCTCCTTCCGCCCAGCGGACGGAGCCGGCCTGCCCGCTGGCCCGTCCCTGCGGCGGCTGTCAGCTGCAGATGATGCGGTATGAAGAACAGCTTCGCTGGAAGGAACAGAAGGTAAAAAATGATCTGCAGCGCCTGGGAGGCTTTGCGGAGATCCCCATGGAACCGATTCAGGGGATGGAGCAGCCCTTCCGTTACCGGAATAAGGCGCAGTTTCCCATTGGCTATGACAGAGAGGGAAATCTGGTGGCCGGTTTTTATGCCGGAAGAACCCATACGATCATTCCTGTGGAGGACTGCCTGCTGGGCTCTGCCGTTAACCGGGATATTCTGGAGCGGATTCTTGGCTGGATGAAGCAGTACAGAATTACCGCCTACCGGGAGAATACGGGAGAGGGCCTGGTCCGCCACGTGCTGATCCGCAGCGGCTTTGCCACGGGGGAGATCATGGTATGCCTGGTGGTGAACGGGACAAAGCTCCCGCGGGAGAGGGAGCTTGTCCAGGCCCTGGAGGACATTCCCGGCATGGCCTCGATTTCCTTCTGCGTGAATACCAGAAGGGATAATGTAATTATGGGCGATACGGTGCACACCCTCTGGGGCAGTGATACAATTACGGACTGCATCGGCGATGTGCGGTACAGGATTTCTCCTCTGTCCTTCTATCAGGTAAATCCCGCACAGACAAAGCGTCTGTACGACAAAGCACTGGAGTATGCCGGCCTTTCCGGCGGGG
This sequence comes from Candidatus Scatomonas pullistercoris, assembly GCA_018713515.1. Taxonomy (GTDB): domain Bacteria; phylum Bacillota; class Clostridia; order Lachnospirales; family Lachnospiraceae; genus Scatomonas; species Scatomonas pullistercoris. The sequence goes on along the minus strand of DVOO01000018.1, from coordinate 860 downwards.
AAACTGTCTACGATCTTTACTGCGGGATCGGCACGATTTCTCTTTTCCTGGCAAAAAAGGCCGGAAAGGTGTACGGCGTGGAAATCATTCCCCAGGCCGTGGAGGATGCCAGGGCCAATGCGGCCCTGAACGGCATAGAAAACGCGGAATTTTTTGCGGGGAAGGCGGAGGAGATCGTCCCCCGCCAGTATGCGGAGCAGGGAATCCGGGCAGATGTGGTGGTTGTGGATCCGCCCCGGAAGGGCTGTGAGGAAATCCTGCTGCAGACGATCGTGGACATGGCCCCGGAACGGATCGTGTACGTCAGCTGCGACCCGGCCACCCTGGCCCGGGATCTCCGGTATCTCTGCGGCCGCGGATACGAGATGAAAAGAGTAAGGGCCTATGATCAGTTCCCGCAGACGGTGCATGTGGAGACGGTTGTATTATTGTCCAAACTCAATACCAAGCAGCATATTGAGGTGGAGTTGAATCTGGATGAGATGGATTTGACAGCGGCGGAGAGCAAGGCTACCTATGAGGAAATCAAGGGGTATGTGCTGGAGAAGTATGGTTTGAAAGTGTCCAGCCTGTATATCTCCCAGATCAAACGGAAGTGCGGGCTGGATGTGGGACAGAATTATAATCTGTCAAAGAAAGAAGACGCGAAAGTGCCACAGTGCCCGCCGGAGAAGGAAGCGGCGATTATGGAGGCATTGAAGCATTTTCAGATGATATGATATTGAAACACACAGATGATTTGCCAGCCGGCGATCAGCTTCGCATCGAGTTTGGATATATTTCAAATGCACGCTAAAAAGACGCCACACCGTCCGCTGAATGTCAGAGAATGATGTGGCGTCTTTCAATCAAAAGTTAAT